>JAZUKJ010000029.1:0-134073 GCA_045643225.1 Treponema sp.
GCCTTTGCGGCAGCCTCTTCGTTTGCCTTTGTCTGCTTGTCCTGTGCTTCCTTGAGCATTGCCTTCGCTTCTGCGTCATCCGGATTTGTCTTCAGCAGGCCGTTCAGTATTGTGATTGCATTTGAATATTTTCCACCATCAATCAAACTTCTTGCCTGTGCAAGCTTATCCTGACGAGCCTTTGCCGCGGCCTCTTCGTTTGCCTTTGTCTGCTTGTCCTGCGCTTCCTTGAGCATTGCCTTTGCTTCCGCGTCATCCGGATTTGTCTTCAGCAGGCCGTTCAGTATTGTGATTGCGTTTGCATATTTTCCACTATCAATCAAACTTCTTGCCTGGTCCAATTTATCCTGACGAGCCTTTGCGGCAGCCTCTTCGTTTGCCTTTGTCTGCTTGTCCTGTGCTTCCTTGAGCATTGCCTTCGCTTCTGCGTCATCCGGATTTGTCTTCAGCAGGCCGTTCAATGTTGTGATTGCATTTGAATATTTTCCACTATCAATAAAGGCTCTCGCCTGGTCCAGCTTATCCTGACGGGCTTTTGCGGCAGCCTCTTCGTTTGCCTTTGCCTGCTTGTCCTGCGCTTCCTTGAGCATTGCCTTTGCTTCTGCGTCATCCGGATTTGTCTTCAGCAGGCCATTCAATGTTGTGATTGCATTTGCATATTTTCCACTATCAATAAAGGCTCTTGCCTGGTCCAGCTTATCCTGACGAGCTTTTGCGGCGGCATCCTCGTTTGCCTTTGCTTGCTTGTCTTGTGCTTCCTTGAGCATTGCTTTTGCTTCTGCGTCATCAGGATTTGTCTTCAGCAGGCCGTTCAACGTTGTGATTGCGTTTGCATATTTTCCACTATCAATAAAGGCTCTTGCCTGGTCCAGCTTATCCTGACGAGCTTTTGCCGAGGCCTCTTCGTTTGCCTTTGTCTGCTTGTCCTGCGCTTCCTTGAGCATTGACTTTGCTTCTGCGTCATCTGGATTTGTCTTTAGCCAACCATTCAACAACGTAATTGCCTGACTATACTTTCCATTGTCAATATAATCCCGTGACTGAGCCAACAATTTATCTCTTGCAGATTCTGTAGCCTTATTCACATCAGAAGTATCAGGTTCTGTCTCTGAAATGGAATTCCTGTTTGGTCCATTAGACAAAACTGCAGAACTTCTTGTTGGATCAGTTGCAGTATCCGCTGCTCCCTTACCAGAACCTGTATCCGTTGCCTCCTGGCCTGCTCCATTCTCTGATTCAGCGGCTCCATTTTCAGAATTTTCATCAGATGCATCAGTTACAGTATTTGTTCCTTCAGCATTTTCATTCTGCTCGTCTTCCTCAAGGATTCCCTGTCCATCTGTTGGGAGATTTTCATTTTCTGATTGATCATTTGGCTGGATATTCATATTTGGAACGTTAATAACAACAGTCTGTCCAGGGGCTCCCTTGTTTACGTCAATCAAACGAATTGGACTGTAATCTGTTGTTTGAACAGTTCTCATTTCAGCAGGATCAACTGTTTCACACGAAATTACTACTCCTGTAAGTGAAGCAATAAACACCCCACCCACAATGAAACTTTTAAGAGAATATTTCATAATCACACCTCTTTAGATTCACAGAAAGGAAAACACAATAAAAAACTTTTATAATGCAATCCGACAATAATTTAAATTACTTTCTATTATAACAGATGAAATCTTATCTATCAACAAAAATAGCCAAGACCGCGATTATTCTTTAATTAATCCCATCTCCAGAATCAGTTATCTTCAACTATTTTTCGATAGTCCCAATTATGTTTAGGGTATCGACCTTTCATCTCAGCACAAATCTCTGGCCAAGTGTTAATCCAAAAATTTTCCAAATCTTTTGTAATTTGTAAAGGACGCCGCGCAGGGGAAAGCATTTTAAATAAAACCGGCACTCCCATAATTTTAGGAGTTTCAAAGCATCCAAACAGCTGCTGAATTATAATTTCAATCACAGGAACAATTTCATCAGACTGCTTTTCATACACAATTTTTCTTTTTCTTCCATTTGCAAGCATAAGTTCTTTCGGAACCTTTTTATTTATTGTTTCTCCTGACAAATAATAAAAAATTGCATTATAAACAATCTCTCCAGAAATTTTCTGTTTTGCTGGCAAAAAAGGTGGCAGCCACTCTTCAACCGATTCCTGAATATTTTGATATCTTTCGTAAATTTCTCTAGTCTCATCTGAATCTAGCGAACAATTGCTTATATAAAACTGTACCCTTCTCAAAAAATCTTCCACGGTGACACTTTGCGGTAAACACGACAACCCATCTTTCTTAACTTTAGAGCACAGAGCTTTTACATAATCCTCTTCAAGTACTGACAATTTTGTTTCCTTAAGGACAATCTTTCCATAGGACTTAACTTCAGTTTTTCGTATGTTATTTCCAGAATCAAAAACAATCTGTACCTCCGTTTTTAATCTGTCCCTCATAAACTGTTCAGCAAAATCACAATCCAAATTCTCAAAAGAGTAAATTTTACCTTCGGTTATACCCGCATCAACTTCTGGGGCAACAATATATTTCGCCAAAGAATTTTTTGTATCAAAAATCGAAGCATAGCGCCCAGAAGGAAATTTATATTTTGAAGAATTTATTGAATCCTGAACAGCAAGTCTATCAGGATATCCACAAAGAAGTGCATAACCTGTGGAAAATTTTGTTGACTGCTGTGGAAAACTAGTGGATAAACCTAAATTTTTGATACAAATCTGTACCCTATTTTTCAGGTTTTCCACATAAAAATCACGGGTCCGTTGATTAATCTGGTCTGTTAGTAACTTATCAACAGCAATTTCTGTGGATAACTCTATTTTTTTAACTGGAATTCCACTAAATATTACCAATGCAATCCTTGGATGAACACCGAGCATTAATGCCGCTCTTCCAATATCTGTTATCTTTCTGTCTTTTAAACACCCCAGCATTGTTAACGTTTCCACAGCAGATTCCCAACTTCCTTTTGTAGGAGAATCAAGCCAACTTAATTTTGAAAAATCCGTAGCTCCCCATTCTGCACATTCTAAAACGAGAGAAGTCAAATCGGTTCTCAAAATTTCAGGAGTTTGTTCCAGTAAAAGCGTTTCATTTTCGCTCCACAACCGAATACATTTACCATTGCAAGTTCTTCCAGCACGTCCGGCTCTTTGATTCGCGTTAAACACAGAAACTTGCCTAGTAACTAAACGTTCCATCCCTAGTTTTTTATCATATTCATTTACCCGAGAAAGCCCAGAATCTATAACAACAGTAACATCAGGAATAGTTAAAGAAGTTTCAGCGATTGCTGAACTTAGAACAACTCTTCTTCTTCCATCTGTCACCTTTTCTAAAACCTTTTTTTGTTTTTCGATAGGTACAGAACTATGAAGGATTTCTATATCAACATCCCTATAATCCTCTAATTGATTTTGAACTCGTCTTATTTCACCAATTCCAGGTAAAAATGCTAGAATAGTGCCAGTTGTTTGAGATTTTAAACAATCCTGTATGCATTTTTCCATGCTAAGATTATTCTCATATAAAACTTCCACAGGATAAAGTTTTCCAGGAACAGAATAAAAAGGGCACAAATCTGTACCCCCTAAATAACCTTGCAATTTCCTTGTGTTAATGGTAGCAGACATAATTAGGACATATAAATCATCCCTGATGGACATAACCTCTTTCAAAAAAGCTAAAGCCAAATCTGCATGTATCGAACGCTCATGGAATTCATCTAACACAACAACAGATACACCATCCAGCGAAGGGTCACTTTGCATTTTACGAGTCAAAATTGCTTCCGTTAAAACTGTAAAACGAGTTTTTGAACTAGTTTTGTTATCAAGATGAATCGAATAGCCACAAGTTTCCCCTACATTTTCTTTCAGTAAAGCTGAAACCCTATGCGCAATGTTTAAAACAGCAATCCTGCGAGGTTCTAGCATCAGAATATCACCGGTAAAATGCTTTAGTAGAGCCAAAGGAATTGAAGTTGATTTTCCGGCACCAGTATTTGCTGACAGAACCAAGAATCGACTTTTTGAGTTTTTAAGATTTTCACATATAGAATCCAAATGATTAACTATCGGTAGTTCACTTATTTCAACAGGATATTCCATAACTTTTACCGTTCTAAGATTCCAATTAATTTAGAATCAATACTTTCTATTATTTTACCAGGCTTAACTAACAATCGTTCACTGGAAAGACGATTGAAGATTAAGAATATATAACTCAAAAAAGAACCTATTTTTCCCGGAATTCGGATATCCTTATCAATAGCAAACTGAGATATAAAAGTCATTCCAACCAGCAAAAAACTCCTATCCAAGCCATTTAACAAAGCTCCTAACGTAATTTTCCATCTTCCAATCGAAAACAAAACTTTACCGAATGGCAAAATTAAATTAAAAATTGTTATGGACAATATAATAGTAATAGGCATCAATATTCTAATTCTGCCTTTTTTCTTAATGGCTACCAGCACTAAAAAAATTAAAACGATTCCAGGTTTTATCCAAACGTTGTGAACAGCAATGAGGATAATCATAAAAACCAAAGATAAAACAAAACGAAATAAAGAATTTTTCCACAAGTTTTCCACAGTTATATTTTTCTCAATCCCGCTTGTGGAATTGCTGTGGAAAAACTCTGCAGATTTCTCGTTTTTGAAATCAAACATCTCATTTTTTCCACAGTATTTACTGTACCAAACAGATTTATTTTCAAAAACATTTGCAAATACTCCTAGAAGTAATCCAGTCACAAATGATGAGATTAACAGAATTGGTACAATATATTTTACATTGTCCCCGAACATAATATATTTGGAACATACCAACTGGGCAAAACTGTTTCCTAAAGCACCAAGCAGAGACAATCCTATATTCGATACTAAACGTGTTTTATAAAACACCAAATGTCCAAAAAACATTATCAATCCGCTTGCAATACTTCCGGATAGACTAAACAAAAATACGTAGCTAACCAAAGTTCCACTTATCAATGCCTGGCATACAATTTTAAGTAAAATCAAAAGAAAAACTTCTTTCGTAGACATTTTTTTTAATGAAATTAAAATAGGGAGATTCGCTAATCCCAATCGCAAAAATGGTAGTGGTTTAGGAATTGCATATTCGACTGCAGAAAGGAACATACAAAGGGCAGATAAAAATGCAACTTGATTTAATGAATTTTTTTTGTTATCCGACATAAAAAAAGGGTATCACAAAATGACCAAAAAATCATCTTGTGATACCCACGTTTATTTTAAGGATTTTATTTTACATCCAGAAGCTCAATATCAAATACGATATATGTATTTCCTGGAATTACTCCACCGGCACCTTCTTCGCCGTATGCATATTCTGGAGGAAGAATAACCGTTCTCTTTTCTCCAACTTTCATGTCCTGTGTCATAATATCATAACCCGGAATCATACGACCAGCGCCTGTCATGAAATCCAATGGACCACGGCCCTTAGACTGATCAAACACCTGTCCATCAAGGAAATAACCTTTATAATTGGTTGAAACATTCTTGAAAGAACCAGCTTTTCCACCAGCACCTTCTTTAGTGATTTTATAATAGATTCCATTTGAATCTTTTTTGAAATCGCCGTAGTTCTTCTGAATCAAATCTATCTGAGCCTTCATCAAAGCAGCTTTTTTCTCTTCTTCAGCCTTCTTCAGATTTGTCAACAATTTATCAAAATCAGCCTGTGAAGCAGTAAACTTCTGAGCTTCATCTCCAAGACGATAAATTTTTACAGACTTCATAACTGTATTCTGTTTCAAACTGTTTACAACTTTCTGGCTATCAGAATCAACAACTTTACCAAAAATTGTATGATGACCATTAAGCCATTCTGTAGGTACGATGGTAATAAAAAACTGACTACCGTTAGTTCCTGGACCTGCATTAGCCATAGCCAAATAGCCAGGTTTATCGAACGTTAGTTCATCAACTATTTCATCTGGAAACTGATATCCTGGACCGCCGCTTCCTGTTCCGCGAGGATCACCACCCTGAATCATGAAGTCCTGAGAATCACCATTGGCTCTGCTGATTACACGATGGAATTTCAATCCATCATAAAATGGTTTTCCTTTTGCAGCATCAAAAGAACCTTCCGCAAGTCCTACAAAATTAGTTACAGTCAATGGAGTCTGCTTATAAAACAGTTCCACAGCAATATCACCATTTGCTGTTTCGATTACAGCAAACAGACCTTCTTTACCTTCCAATGATTTATTCATAGAATGCTCCAGATTTTTATTTGTTGTAGTCTCCACCGATTTGTTTGTTTCATTGACAGAGACTTTATTTCCATTTGTTACAGCTCTTTTATTTACAGCTGGTTTACAACCACCAAACGACAATATGACACATCCAAAAAGCAGTGCAAATATAGACTTTTTCATTTCACAATCCTTTAGAACTTACTAATCATCCACTTATAAAGAGCATCAAGTCTAGTACTCAATGACTGTTTCATAGTATCTTCAAGAAATCCTACAGATGGAAAATTAGCTTTAACAAGCAAATAAACCAGCATTTCTGAATCACAATCAACAGTAACAACGCTTATTTTCAAATTATCTTCACTGATTCCTTTTACAGGACCAACAAAAAGACCTGTTGTATTTGAAAAAATGGCGCTCAGTTCCTGATTGTTCTGATGATATTCAATTTTGTAATTGATCTTGCCAAATGAATTATCATTTTGAAGACAATACAAAACTTTTCCATCAGCAGAACCTGATAAATCATCAGGAACCCTGGTTCTGTCTTTTGGACCTTTAATACAGTAGGCTTCCTTGTAAAGAACTTCCATCTTTTTTTTGCTGGAATAATACTGTATTCCCTCAAGAGTACTCAGAGAACGCAATATTTTTGAAACCTTATCAATATTTACAGCTGATACATCTCCTGTTCCTAACTGAGATTTTGGAACTAAATATAGTTTTTCCCAAATAAAAACAGGTTTCTGAGTACTAGTCCATAGCCCCTTTGCAGCATTTGTTAATTTTGTATCCGGAGCTAAAGCAAGAGTGGCATTAGGTTGCTTAAAATAAGTTCTTTCAGCATTGCCATTCTTCTTTACTTCCGCATACACATCCGGACTAACAATCTTTTTTGCATCCACAGCAAATAAACTTGTTACCGACAGAGAGACCAAACTGACTATTAAAGTAATGGTTCTAGCAAATTTCATCATCCCCTCCAAAAAAGGTTAAGAATTAGCGTACTCCTTTGTAGATTACGCGTACTTGCTTATATAAACCATCTCCCTCGCTTTTGGTTTCAATATCTTGGATATCATTTAATGTTGTGTGGATAAGACGTCTCTCAAATGGATTCATTGGTTCAAGGAGTATAGAATTCCTATTTGAGCGAACCTTATCAGCAGTTACATATGCAAGGCGCACAAGTGTTTCTTCGCGGCGAATTCTATAATTCTCACTGTCCAGAATGATTCTTACATCTTCTTTTCCCAGATGACCTGCATATACATTAGCCAAAAGCTGAAGGGCATCAAGATTCTTACCTTTTCTACCAATCAAAATTGATGAATGAGAACTTGTAAGCTTGATTCCAATCTTTTTTTCTTCACGGAACATAATTTCAGTTGTAATATCATAGCCCATTTTTTCAATCATCTGGGTCACGAAATCCAACAATTTCTGTTCAAATTCATCCTGAGGAACAGGATTTGCAACTGCCCCGGCTGCAATACTTGAAGAAACAGATTTTGGAATGCGTCCTTCAAATTCTGGAGCCATATGGTCTGCATTATCCACAGGGATAACACGAATCTTAGCATAACCTTTCTTGAAAAGAGACTTTTTCTGAAGTTCAAGAGTTTCTACATCAAATTGATCTCTTTCCAGGCCCAATTCCTGGGCGGCCTTTTCAATAGCGTCTTTTTCTGATTCCGCTTCAAATTCGTATGTCATATATATCCACCTCTAAAAATTAATTTTCGTTTTAACGGGTCTTTTTCTTTCCACCCTTAAACTTGGCAACATTTTTATTCACGACAGGCTTATTTTTTTCCATCTCTGCACGTTTCTTCTTCATTGAGTTATTTATTATTACCTGCTGACCAATCTGGAAAATATTACTTACTGTCCAATAAAGCAAAAGTCCACTTGGTACGCTATAGAACATAAAGAAGAACAAGACTGGAAGTCCATACATCATAAATGCCATCTGGCCTTTACTCTGACCAGGAGCAGCACCAAATTGGGTAACCTTACCGTTAAGCAACTGTGATACCAGGTAAATAATTGGCAAAAGTCTTATGTTGTTCTGCGTAAATGAAGAAAGGACAGGGATATTGCGCTCCCAAGACCAAATGCTATCACCAACAGAAAGATCGTCTATCCATCCTTTGACAAATGTTGCACCGCGGAATTCAAAATAATTGTTAAACACATTGTAAAGAGCAAGCAAAATAAACATCTGCAGAATCATTGGTAAACATCCAGACACAGGATTATAACCAGCTTCCCTATACAATTTTGATGTTTCTTCACTAAGCTTCTGTTTATCGTTTTGATATTTATCCTGAATTTCTTTCATTTTAGGTTGAAGCTGCTGCATCTTCAACGAACCGATAGCACTGTTACGGCTCAATGGGAACAAAATCAACCTTAAAACAAGGGTCAGCACAATAATAGCAACACCCCAGTTCTTCACAAGCTTGTAAATCATTTCAAGTGACCACTTCAAAGCTACTTCTATGAGCGTGAAGAAACCACTTGTCTGCAGGGCCAAATTAAACTTTGCATTTGATAAGCCCCATGTATTTGAATCCGCTTTGCTGTACTTATTAAGTTCTGATTCACTTCTAGGACCGATGTAAACATAATATACATCCTGAACAGTAGTAGCAGCATCCCCAGTAATAGGTGCACGTGACACTAACACCTGAGAATCCGGATAATCAGAGCCATTCTTAGACGTAGTACGAACCGATGTATTCATAGTCGAAATATCTTCCGGCTTTATAAGAATAGCAAAATATTTTCCACCTACACCGGCCCATTCATACGGCTTATTATATTCATGGTCACCTAAGTTCTTTCTTACACGCTTTTTGTCATTAGCAGATAAATACTGTCTAACTTCATAGCGGTCCTTCTTCCTATCAAAGTGAGGTCCAATCTGAGGAGAGGATCTCAAGGTATAAGCAGCATTATTAAGATCCAAACCATTGCTGTCATATGTCTTTATACCAATTCCCAACTTGAATACATACTCGCCTGGATGAAATTCATATCTCTTGAGAAGTGTAAATTTATGAGATTTTCCTGAAGAATCTTTATTTTCAAAATCTCTCGTAAAAACAATTGTATTTTCGTTTTCCTGTCTTACATTAAAAACTTCGTTAACGATTGAAGAATTGGCATCACCGAAAGCTAAAGCAAAAGCACGATTTGTAGAGGTAACATTATCTACCATCTGGACGCCTTTGCCGGTTTCCTTATCAATATGATCCAACAAAGTATAGCTAATCAAGTCTCCGCCACGATTAGTAAATACGGCTTCAACCTTATCAGTTTTTATCGTGTACTGCTGTTCCAAAACAGTCTCTGACGCAGATTCCGAAGAATCTTTTGTGTATGTCGAAATCGCTTCATCAGCAGCTTTTGCCAATTCAGCTTTTTCTTTTTCTTGCTGAGCCTGCTCAATTCTCTGCTGTTCGATAGCGGCCTGTTGTTTCGGAAGAATAACAGTTAATTCGACCGTAACAGAGACAATTAAAACAAGTGCGCTTAGCAAAATTGCCAAAATGGTGTTTCTTTCCATAAATCGCATCCTTAATTTTATCGAAGATTAATCTCAATCCGGGACCGGATCATATCCACCTTTGTGGTAAGGATTGCATCGCAAAATCCGTTTGATTGAAAGATAAAGTCCTTTTATAGGACCATGTTTTTTGATTGCTTCCAAAGCATATTGAGAACATGTAGGTGTGTATCTGCAACATGCAGGAAAAAGGGGAGAGATAAAAACTTGATAAAATCGAATTAAAAGACAAAAAATCCGTACTAGAAAATCTCTTAATCCTTTAATAAACCAGCCTTTTGACATAATACTCGAAATTGTTCACACCGCGATTGGAACGAGTCATTTCCGGGGTATACCAATAATAGCATGTCATAGCCGGTGTTCAGGTGTGTTTTAAAAATGCGATATGTTTCACGGCTATAGCGCTTAGATCTGTTTCTTTCAACAGCATTGCCATATCCGCGAGGAAGAGGAAAACCGATACGATTAATATCTCGATTATTCAGCATGTAGAAGAGTTTTGCTCCGGAAACGCTGACTCTCTTGCCTGTCTTAAAAAGTTTCTGGATGTCAGCAGGACGTTTTATGTGTTCATCACGAGTAAAACGTCCTGTTTTTAACAAGTCTGCTTCCATCCCACAAAAATTTTCTTGCAAAAATTACATCTTTGCAGTCTGGTTACGACCATTCTGATAAGGCTTCTTCTCATCAGAAATTGTCAACTTCCAGCGACCCTTTGCTCTACGGCGAGAAAGAACCATACGACCACCACGAGTAGCCATGCGTGCGCGGAATCCAAACTTTCTATTGCGCTTTACTTTACTTGGTTGATATGTACGTAACATAATGAACGACTCCTATCTTTAAAAATAATTCCCAACATGTAGTAGGGCAGATGATACCATTATTTTTTTGAATTGGTCAACATACTCTTTTTTAAATCTTTAAAAATTTGTGCAAGTTCTGGTGCCAATTCGTCAGTTTTATAGTTTTTTGTCTCGGTTGGAGAGGAAAAATTTATCTTTTTTAGATTATTTTCCTCAGTTTCTATCCTTTTTTCGATTTCCTCGGTCGCAGCTTTCTGATTATCAGGAGCTGAAATACCAACCGTGCTACCTTTTACCCTGAATGCCAATGAATTTATCTTAACATCAGCAACATTCATCTGCAGGCCTTTTAAAATAAACTTTTTATGAAACTGCAATATTGAAATCCACCCCGGATGGTCTACTTCAATAAGCAAAATTCCATTTTTTAAGTCCACAACACGACTATGGTCAATCAAATTTTGGCCCACATTTGGATTATCCACAGTATTTATGGCCTTGATTTTTGAAAGAACATTTCTCCAGGCTTCAACAATCTTGCTGGCATTTTTTGTGGACTCAACACTTATAGAATCAAAGGCCTTATGAATTATTTCATTAATGTTAACAATATCGTCTTTCATTTTAATTCATCCCATGTGCCATTTTCGATTTTATAAATTCTTGTGGTATCATGCATATAATTTTCATACGGTTCGCCTGGCAAGAACGTACAAAACAATTGATCATATTCTGGTAATAAGGCAGTCAATTTCCTTCGCTTATCAGGATCCAGTTCCAACAAAACATCGTCCATCAAAAGAATAGGTTTCTTGTTCGCTACCTGGGTATAAAACACAGCCTGTGCAGTTCGTAAAATTAATGCAACCAAACGGCGTTGCCCGGTGGATGCTTTTGGTATAAAAGCAGAACCATCTTTTACAAACACAATTCTATCTCTATGAGGACCAGTAACTGTTGTCCCCATGCTACGTTCAATATCTCTTTTACTTTTCAACAAAGCCATTATGTCATCAATCTGGGGTAGGGCAGAATCAGATAATCCATTATCATCCCTATCATTCTTCCAGGATGGCAAATATCGAATATTAACTCCGGATATGCCAGAAATATTTTCATATAGTCTTTCAAAAATCTGATTGAACCGAAAAATTGCATCCTTACGTTTCTTTTGTATTTCCAGACCATTCATTATTAGCTGAATGTCATAGGTATCAAAAAGTTCGAATTTTTTTTCTTTCAAGCACAGATTTCTGTTCTTAAGTATTTTTTTGTACCGCCGCAAGACATCAATATACATGACGTCGTACATACTCAATGACTGATCTATAAAAAATCTTCGTCTTTCAGGACTTCCTTCTGCAAAATCTAAATCATCATGACTATAAAGGACACAAGGCATTGTATTAATCAGCTCTTTACGGTCATGAAGTATTTTCCCATCTTTTTCAATCTTTTTTTGCCCATTTTCCAAAACAAAGAAAGTCGTATGGACATTACCATTTTCTTCACGATAAAGAGTCCGAAGACTCATCGCTTTTTCTCCGTTTTTGATTAATTCGGTATCGGTCCTTGTTCTAAAAGATGAACCATAAGAGGAAAAATACAAAGCCTCAAGTAGATTACTTTTGCCTTGCCCATTTTCTCCCAAGAAAAAGACCTCTTTTGCTAAAAGATCAATGGGCATATTTTTGAGATTTCTATAGTTTACAGGAGAAAGAGATAAAAATGGCATTATTCTTTATGCATTGGCATAATGATATGGAAATAATCTCCAGCAGGCTCAGGTCTCATAGTTACCTGCTTTAGTTCCTCTGTAAATTCAAAAGTGATTCTTTCTGTTGGAATAACCTTCAAAGGTTCATCAACATAGCGATAATTAAAAGCTAGTGTACAATTCTGTCCAGCATATTCACAAGGAATCTCTTCATCCGCACTTCCCATGTCAGACTGTGGCGATGTAATCCTCAGTACACCGTCAGAAATTTCAAAGAAAATACGACCGGCTTTTTTATCGACCATGAGAGCCACACGTTTAAGCGCTCCTATCAAATCTGATTTCTGAACCTGGAATGAATACTCCTGTTTTTCAGGTATAACTCTATCATAATTTGGGAAAACACCATCCAGCAAAACAGAGCCAAATTTATAATTTCCAAACCTAAAGAAAATCATTTTATCAACAACTGCAATGGAAATATTTCCTTCATCAGGAGCTCTTTTTGAAATGATGTTCAAAATCTTTGGTGGAATAATGACAGATGGAAAATCAGCAACACCAGCTAAAAGATTTTTTGATGCATAACTAAGTCTACGACCATCAGTTGCTACTAAAAGCAAACTGTCACCTTTTTTTTCAAAAAATACGCCATTCATAAACAAACGTGTAATATCGTCACTTACAGCAAAAGATGTTTGTTCAATCATTTCTTTGATGTCTCTTGAAGGTACATCAAAATAAGGCACATTATCAGCAGAACTAAAATCAGGATACTTATCCACTGACATACTTTTAATTTGAAATTTTATTTTTTTTGTTAGCGGCTTAATAATTACTGTTATAGCTTGGTCAGAACCATTATTTGCTGGTTGATTAAACTCAATTTCACCTTCTGGAAGTGAAGTCAAGATTCCCATAAATTTATCACAGTAAACAGTTGTTTCACCTTCTTCTTGGATTTGGACAGGGAGATTTGTTTCAAAATTTACTTTGCTGTCAGTGGCTTTTATTGTAAGAGTATTATTATAGGCGTACAATGCAACATTAGAACGAATTTCAGCTACCTGTTTGGTAGAAATAATTTCCTGGGCTACTGCTATTTCTTTTATCATAGCATCTTTATCAAAAGTAAATTTCATAATTCCTCCAATGTATATTTATACACTTTTTTTAGAATATTATAAACCACTCTGAATTTGAATTCGACAAAATTTATTAATTGCATAAATATTAAATTTAGAAATTGAGCCTGAATTTTTATTCGTTAAAACAAGATTTTGAGATGTTTTTTTTATTAAATTTATGAATTTATAAATTTTAGTAGTAATAATAATAAGGCCTGTGAATTCTGTGAATTTCGATTTTATTATTTATAATATCTGTATTTAGCCTATGGATAACTGAGCCACTTGAATTCACAGAATTCACACAAATTCACAGATTTAAAAGATATCAACCAGTTTTCCACAGGAATTTATCAAATTCATAACATGAATTTTGTACGTTGCAAGTGATAAATATCAAAAACTTGAGTGATATTTCAAGAGATTTCTTCCATTATATATCATTTATGTGCTTTTACAAATGATATAAACTATCGTTAGTTTATTAAAATATCAAACGGTTTTCCACAGGAATTCTACAGACTTATACTAAATGATATTCCATTAACTACTGGTCGGTAGTAAAATATCGTTATAAAAAAAAGGGTACAAATCTTTTTTCTGTACCCTTTTTATGAAAGATTGGAAATATTATTTTTTATAACCCTTTATATTTCTTATTAGCATCTGTATTGTAGAATTCAATACTGTATCTGTTTTCAATTGATCTACAATTTTTTCATAGCTATGGAGCATTGTGGTGTGGTCTTTACCGCCGAATTCGTCCCCTAGTTCTGGATAGGAATAATCACAAAGTTCTCTTGTTATATAAATCGCAATTTGACGCGGTATGAGAACTTTTTTAGAACGGTGCCTGCTTTTTAAGTCACTGATTGATATGTTGTAATGTTCTGCTACAACTTTCTGTATTGTATCAATAGTCACAGCTCCCATTGAAGCCTGTGATACCGTATCGCTTAGCTCTTTCTGTGCTATTTCAAGTGTAACAGGTTTGTCCAACAAGTCTGCATAAGCTAAAAGTTTTGTTAAGCAAGCTTCCAGTTCGCGTACATTATTTTGAACATTTTTTGCAATGTAGAAAATCACTTCTGGAGATATAGTTTTTCCCATGAGTTCCAATTTTTTTTGCAAAATGGCAACCCTGGTTTCATAGTTTGGAGGATTCAGGTTTACTGTCATACCTTTTGTGAAGCGGGTTTGCAATCTAGCTGTCATATCTTTCAATTCTGATATAGGACGGTCACAGGTAAATACCATCTGGCTTTTTATAGAGTCCAAAGCTTCAAAAGTGTAGAACAATTCCTCTTGAGTCTGTGTTTTTCCCTGTAAAAAGTGTATATCATCAAGCAGTAAAACATCCAGTTTTCTGTATTTTGCCTTAAATTTTTCTGTGCTGTTGTCCCTTATAGATGACGTAAATTCGTTGGTGAAGTTTTCAGCCGTAAGATATTTGATTTTTACGTCACCATTATTTTTTTCATAGATATAGTTGCCTATTGCTTGCATCAAATGGGTTTTTCCTAAACCAGAGTCGCCGTAGATGAGTAATGGATTGTATGCTTGTCCAGGATTATCAGCTACAGCCTGAGATGCTTTGTATGCTAATTCTGCATTTTCACCAAGGACGAATGATGTGAATGTAAATCGTTCATCGAGTTTTGTTTGTTTTTTATGTATATCAGATACAGGTATGTTGACCTGAGGTGTTTCTGATTGGGGGACAGATATTGGTTTGGAAGTTTTTTGACCTTCGTTTTCTGTCAATACTTCTTTTGAGGAACTTTTGGTTGAAGGTACTGGCGATGTAGGAAGTGGAAATGAATTTTTAGAGATATGGTTTATATTTACATTTTGACCAGTTAATTCAAGGATTTTTGTTTGAACAGCATCTACATAGCCTCTTTGAACCATGGATTTCCACATAAATTCTGATGGGACTTCAACTGTAATTTCGGATAAGGTATCTTCAACATATTCCATGTTGAACCAGAGTTTAAATTCATTTTCCTGGCCCTTTTGTTTATATTCTTCGTGGATTATATTTAGTACTTCATTCCAAAATGCTTGATAATTTTGTTCACTCATAGGGGGTATTATACCTTGTCTTGTATTTTTTCTTCAATAAGTCTATAATATTTTGATAAAATATTCTATTATAGGGATTAAATCCCCTTTTGAATTTTAAGGGGTTTTTTCATGGGGAAATCAATGTCTGACGAATTAAATAATCAATACTCAGCCAGCAGCATTCAGGTTTTGGAAGGACTAGAAGCAGTTCGTAAGAGACCTGGTATGTATATTGGTTCAACTGGACCAAAGGGACTTCATCATTTGGTTTATGAAGTTGTTGATAACAGTATAGATGAAGCTATGGCTGGATACTGTGATACGGTGCTTGTGGTACTTGAAAAAGATGACATATGCCGTGTTGAAGATAATGGTCGCGGAATCCCTGTTGATATTCACCCAAAGACCCATATTTCAGCTTTGGAATTGGTTCTTACAAGACTTCATGCCGGTGGTAAATTTGATAAATCAAACTACAAAGTTTCCGGTGGTTTGCACGGTGTTGGTGTAAGCTGTGTTAACGCACTTTCAACCTGGATGGAAGCTTTTGTTAACCGGGAAGGAAAACGCTATCAGCAGAAATATGCAGAAGGTAAACCTAAGTCAAAAGTTGAATGCATTGGTGAAACAGGTCTGCATGGAACTACAATCCGTTGGAAGGCCGATAAAACCATTTTCAAGGAAACAACCACTTATAATTTTGATACTCTTGCTGTTCGCCTGAGAGAATTGGCATTTTTGAATCCTGGAATAACAATCATTTTCCGTGACGAAAGATTGGAGACTCCAAAGGAAGTTGTCTATAAATTCGAAGGTGGAATCAAGCAGTTTACAAAATTCCTCAACGAAGGAAAAAAAGTTGTTCCAGATGAACCAATTTTTATTACCGGCGAACAGAACGATGTTATTGCCGAAGTTTCAATGCAGTACAACGACAGTTATGAAGAAACAATCTATTCTTATGTAAATGATATCAACACTCCTGAAGGTGGAACACATCTGGATGGTTTTAAAAATTCACTTACATTTGTTTTGAATAAAGCCCTTGATGGAAACGATAAACTTTTCAAAAAACTGAATCCAAAAGTTGACAGAAGCAAAAAGGCAAACGATTCTGACAAGAAAAAAGAAGTAAAGATTGAAAAACTTACCGGTGATGATGTTCGTGCCGGTATAGCCGCAGTTATTTCCGTAAAAGTTCCTGAACCACAGTTTGAAGGTCAGACAAAACAGAAATTGGGAAACACTGAAGTCCGTTCAATTGTTTATTCTCTGGTCACTGAAAAATTGACTCTTTGGTTTGAACAGAATCCTCAAATCTGCAACATGATTTTGGAGAAGGCTGTAAACGAAGCTGTTGGTCGTATCAAGGCCCGCAAGGCAGTGGAAACAAACCGAAAGACAGGCATGGATTCCTTTGGTCTTCCTGGAAAACTTGCAGACTGTTCTTCAAATAAACCAGAAGAGTGTGAGGTCTACATTGTTGAGGGAGATTCTGCAGGTGGTTCTGCCAAGCAGGGTAGAAATCCTAAGACACAGGCAATCCTTCCTCTTTGGGGAAAAATGCTGAACGTTGAAAAAGTTGATCCATCAAAAGTAATGAACAATGAAAAACTTCAGCCGGTTATTGCATCCCTTGGAACTGGAATTGGAAAGAATTTCAACATTGAAAAACTCCGCTACCATAAAATCATTATCATGGCAGATGCTGATGTGGACGGTGCTCATATTTCAACTTTGCTTATGACTTTCTTCTTTAGATTTATGCCTCAGCTGATTGAAAACGGTTATGTTTATATCGCTATGCCTCCGCTTTATCGTGTTGAATATAAAAAGCAGAAGTACAAGAAATTTGTTTTCAGCGATGAAGAAAGGGACAGAGCTTTGGAAGAACTTGGTGAAAATCGAGACAAGGCAGAAGTCCAGCGCTACAAAGGTCTTGGAGAAATGGAGTGGCAGGAACTTAAGGAAACCACAATGGCTCCTGAAAACCGTAAGATGAAGCAGGTGAGAATAACTGATGCTGAAAGGGCAAATGAAATATTCTCAATTCTTATGGGTGATGATGTTGATCCACGCCGTAAGTTCATCGAAGAAAATGCTGAGTACGCAACACTTGATGTTTAATATTTATGGGAACCTCTAAAAAATGCAATTTTAGAGATGTTCTTTATGTCATCCCGAACTTAATTCGGGATCTCCTTAAAAATTAGATTCTGAATTAAATTTAGAATGACAGGAAAATTAAAATGATTGAAAAACTTAAATACGAAGAAAAACAGACCCCGGAAGGTGGATATGTTTTAACAGCTCCAATCGAACACGAAATGCAGCGTTCGTTTATTGACTACTCAATGTCAGTAATTGTTGAACGAGCTTTGCCTGATGTTCGTGATGGATTAAAACCAGTTCACCGTCGTATCCTTTATGCAATGGCTGAAGAAGGTCTTACATCTGGGGTCAAAACAAAAAAATGTGCAACCGTAGTCGGTGATGTACTTGGACGTTACCATCCACATGGAGACGCTTCCGTTTATGATGCAATGGTTCGTCTTGGACAGGCTTTTTCTTTAAGGTACATGCCTGTTACAAAGCAGGGTAACTTTGGAGGAATTGATGGTTCTCCGGCAGCTGCTTACCGTTACACTGAGGCAAAGATGTCAAAAGTCGCCGAGGTAATGGTTGACGACATTAAAAAAGATACTGTTGATTTCAGCCCCAACTTTGATGATACACGACAGGAACCAAAAGTTCTTCCAGCTGCATTCCCATTCCTTTTGTGCAACGGTTCAACTGGTATTGCTGTTGGTATGGCAACAAATATGCCTCCACACAATCTTCGTGAAATTGGAGCTGCAATCTGTGCATACATCGACAATCAGGATTGTTCTATAGATGATTTGATGCATTACGTAAAGGGACCTGATTTTCCAACTGGTGGAATCATTTTTGGAAGAAAGGGAATTGCTGATGCATACAAAACTGGTCGTGGAAAAATCCTAGTCCGTGCAAGATTCACAATCGAAGTTGATACAAAGGGAAAGGAAAAAATCGTATTCACAGAAATCCCGTATCAGACTCGCACAGACGACCTTGTTAAAAAAATTGCGGACCTTGCCCGTGAAGGAACAATTGAAGGAATTGAGCGTGTAAATGACGGTAGCCATGGTGATGATGTCCGTATCGAAATCGACATAAAAAAGACAGCCATCGCAAAAGTTGTAATCAATCAGATTTTTGCAAAAACACCGCTGCAGTCAAGCTACGGAATTATCAATCTTGCATTGGTTCCTTCTGGAAATGGACTTGCTCCACAGGTTCTTAATCTCAAGCAGCTCATTAAACATTTTGTTGACCACCGCGACCAGGTTATTACACGCCGATGTAAGTTTGAGCTTGGAGTTGCAAAAAAGAAGGAGCACATCCTTGAAGCAAAAATCACAGCTGTTGATTGTGTTGATGAAGTAATTCAGATTATCCGTTCAAGTAAAGATGAACCGGAAGCAAAAAAGAGACTTGAAGCAAGATTCGGTTTTGATGAAGAACAGAGTCAGGCAATTGTTGATTTGCGTCTTGGTGTTCTCACATCTTTGCGTATTGATGAACTGAAGATTGAATTGGAACAGGTTCGTGCTGAAATTGCTCGCTTGGAAGATTTGCTTGCCAACCACGACAAGATTCTTAACCTTGTTAAAGATGAAACCAATGCAATCGTGGACAAATTTGGTGATGAACGCCGCACTGATATTGTTGCAAGTGAAGTTGAACAAATCAATGTGGAGGACATGATTAAAGAAGAGGATATGGTTATCCTTATCAGCAAACTTGGTTATATCAAGCGTGTTCCGGTTAGCCTGTACAAGAGCCAGGGGCGTGGAGGTCGTGGAACAATCTCGGCGAAATTGGTTGAAGAAGATTACATCAATCAGTTGTTCGTTGCATCTACCCATGACTACCTTATGTTTATTACAAATGAAGGTAAGGCATATTGGATTAAGGTTCACGAAATTCCAGAAGCAAGCAAAACAAGTCGTGGTTCACATGTAAAGAGTCTTTTGGCTGTTAATGCAAACGAAGAAATCACGACGATTGTAAACTTGAAGGATTTCTCTGAAACGGAATATCTGTTTATGGCAACCGCTGAAGGTATTGTTAAAAAGACACCAACTTTTGAGTTCCGTAATGCAAAAACAAAAGGTATGCAGGCTGCAGGTCTTAAAGATGGTGATAAACTTGTTAGTGCAATCTTATCAACCGGAAAAGACGAGTTGCTTTTAGTTACCCGCCGTGGTCAGGCCCTTAGAATTTCTGAAGAGGAAGTTCGTCCAATGGGTCGCCCAGGTAGAGGTGTAATTGGAATGAAACTTACTGGTGGCGATGAAATTTGTGCTGCTATCCATGTTGATGAAAGTGCAAAGATTCTTGTAGTGACTGAAAAGGGTATTGGTAAGCGAGTTGATTTTACTGAATTCAGTGCTCATGGCAGAGGTACAAGTGGGCAGAGAATATTTGGTAATGTTGATGAAAAGGGTGAGATCATTGGTGCATTGACCATCAAAGATGATGACAGCGTAATGTGTATCACCAGCCAGGGAACTTCTCTCCGGGTTGAAGCCAAAGAAATATCTCAACAAGGCCGGGCAAGCAGTGGTGTAAAAGTTGTTGATATAGTTGAACCTGACTATGTAGTTGGAATTGACCGAATAGCAAAAGCTGACGAAGAAGAATAAATCAACAGGGACTGTCCAATAAGTTCTGCCAAGTGGAAGTTGTTGGATGGTCCCAATTTTTTTAGGGTTGTGGGAAATGAAAAGGAAGAAACTATTCTGGATTTTAATGATTGTTTTGTTTGTTCTTATCTGTTTTTTACCCATTGTAACAGCATATAAGGACGGAGGAACTGTCACATATTCAGCACTACTGTATAAAGTTATTGATTGGAATCATCTTAATGGAAAACATGGGGTGGAAGTCTATTTGTTCCCAAACAATTTTCATTCCCTTGATTACTATCATCAATTGAATTAGTGATGCGACTGTCCAAATTAGGACGGTCTTTTTTTTAAGAAATATTTATGTATAAATCAATTTTGGAATCTCTTAGTTGGAACAATGATATAGAAACTCAACAGAAAGGCGTTAAACAATTAATCGAAGATGAATCGATTGATATAAACCAACTTATTGAACAGGCTGATAAAACTTGTTTTCAAAATATTGTGCTTGCTGTATCAAAAAAAAATTGGGAGAATCAGTGCAAGGCGGTAGATGGTTTGTTGATTCTTCTTCAGGATTTAAATTGGCCCGGTTCTTTGGATGGATTGAATATTCTAAAAAGATTGCCAAGAGATATTGTATTGGGGTCTTTGGAAAATGCACTGGAAAAAGCTATCAAAACTTTTGATGATATGTGGCTTTCAAATCTAAACATATTAATAAACCATTTTAATTACACCCAAAAAGATTTCGCAAACATCCAGATTGAACATGTAATCAGTTTTTAAATAGGATAAACATAGAAAGGGTAAGGTAATTGCAAAATGAATAAATCAATATCAAAAACCGCAATTCTAATTTTTATTATCATTTTTGGACTAATATCATTTTCTTGTAAATCATCAGATAAAAATCGATTAGATCTTTATAAAAAAATTGATAATCAAATAATCATAAATCCTGATGCTGTTATTTTAGAATCAACAAATGCGTACAAAAACGAAATTAAAATCATTGAAAAATTTGGGGATGCAAAAGAGCCTGTTACAGGCAGACAAATTTTTCGGGATTATGTTGCTTATC
The DNA here is from genome assembly GCA_045643225.1 of Treponema sp. GTDB lineage: Bacteria > Spirochaetota > Spirochaetia > Treponematales > Treponemataceae > Treponema_D. Next base: position 21,345 of record JAZUKJ010000029.1, read on the forward strand.
CATACTATTCAATAAAAAAATTTGGTTCAGCAATAGATTGTATAATTTCAAAGATAGAAACAGATGGGGAAGTCTCTATTACGACTTGTTCAGATAATTTGGAAATAGAATATTTTGGGATGATTCGAATTGATGAAAATCTAAAAGTGGGTGATGAATTAAAAATCGGTTCATATATTGGCACAATGTTGGGTGGTGGAGATTCAGGAATGAAATTAAAAATCCGAATGCGATATAACGGTTCCATTATAAATCCTGAACATTGGTTTTCTGCTTATGAGTTTTAGATGATGAAAACAAAATTAAAAATAATTTTTTCGCTAGTGATTTTTTGTGTTGCATTTTTTATTGGACATTCGATTGTGAATGCTATCTTTGGTTTTAATGATAAACTTTTTCAATCCGATGTGATTGTGGTTTACGGAAATCAAGTTTATGCTGATAAAACTGTTTCAAAGAGGTTGCAGACTCGCTTGGATAAAACTATTGAACTTTACAAAAAAGGTTTTGCTCCCAAAATCATAGTCACTGGTGGAATCGACAAAAATCAAAATGACGAAGCCCTTGTTATGAAAAATTATTTGGTTGAAGTGGGGGCTGTTCCAGAATTTGCAATCATCATGGATAATCAGGGTGTGAATACTCAGGCGTCAGTTTTGTTTGTGAAAAATTATCTGGAAAAAAATCAGCAGGGGAGTGTGATAAATGTTTCTCAATACTCTCACTTGATGCGGATAAATCTTGCTATGAAAAAATGTGGAATCAATAAAGCTGGTCACAGTCATGCAGATTATTTTTTTGAGTCAAGAAATTTTTATACAATGGTTCGTGAGTTTTTCGCGTTTTACTCTTATTTGGTTAAATATTAAACATAGAATATAATTTGTGTTTGGTGTAATCTGATTTTATGGGAAATAAAAAATTTACAGAGTGGCAGATTATTATTGTTGTGTTTTTGATATGTCTGGTTCTTGTTATTAGCGTTGATATAAGACAGGGGATGGACGTTTATTCTAGTGTAAAAAACAATAGTGCTGTCTTTGTGTTCGTCGCTTTGATATGTTTCTTTGCTTCTGCTATTTTACCTAAAATTTCTTTTCCAACTAAAAAAAATATTGCAGACCAAATTAGATTAAGATTTCTATTTTTGGAAAATTTTGGATATTCGTACTTCCGTTATGCTTACAATAAAAAACAGAAAGCTCTTGAAGTTTATTTTTCAAATCCCAATTTGGTTGATATTTGCGTTGTCTACTTTTATAAATTGTGAGAAAACAATGCTTACATGCTTATTGGAGATGACTTTGTAAATTTTAGAAATCTTGAGGATTCATATTGCGAAAGTATTTCAGATGAAAAAAGAGCAGAAATGACAATTGAGGAATATATGGAATATGTTATTGAAGGTGTCGCAAATAATAGGGATGAAATTTTTAGGATAAAGGGATTATTGGATTTAAGAAATAAGTTATTTTAACGAAAGATGTAAGGTTGTAAAATATCCGATACTTTTGTATAGTATTTATTTGTATTTCTTTTTCCCATTTTATTTTTTTCCAACATTTAAAAATATTCAAATCATTCATATTGATAGAATAATGTGCATCAGATTTTTATCTTTGTGACTTACTATGTTTCACGTAAAACATAATATAAAGGTTTTCTATGTTTCAATTCTCTGTCTTTTTTTAGCTTCACAGGGGTTCATAAATTTCCGGAAGTACATAAACAAATAAAATTTATAAAGACATGGTAATTTTTTTTTGCTAAAAGTTTTTTTTGGATTTTAATAATATATCCGGTCAGATTTCAAAGTTTTATACATTTTGTTTGAGACTGAATTAAATTGGAATGTTTCCCATAAAACATTTAACAGTTTTATAAAGTGGTGTCGTTACACTAGTTTTTAGTAAGCGATAACGCTATATACATGTTTTATATACACAAATTCAACTCAGCCTGTGGAAAACTTTTGGAAAACTTTCATTATTTTTTTTCAAATTGTGCATAAATTTGTAAATTCATATTTTATAAGAATTTGCAAATTCGTATTGAATTCACATTTATTTTTTGCCTGTGGAAAACTTGGGGATATTATTGTTTCATGTGAAAAAAATAAATTTGTTTTTAATAATACTTTTTCGATCTGTGATATCGGTGGAACGTATTTTTTTGCTTATTAATGAATCAATTATGTAAAGAAAAACGATATGTATTGATTTTGTATTCTGAATGTAATGGTGATGGGGTAGAAACAAAGGAACTAATTTTCTTCCTTATGTTGATACATTTCAGATTTTTATTACTGGAATTTTGTTTAAATATTGATTTGAGTTTTTAGGTTGATTAAGATGTGAAAAGTTTTGGACAAATAATTTTGACCGGTGAATTTTAAATATATGGGCGCCTTGATGCTTTGTAAAATAAAAAAAAACTGTTTCACATGAAACAGTTTTTTTTTATTTGTATTGAGATTGTGAATGCTCCGAATTTTTTTGCCGGGGTGCATCTTTGTTTCACATGAAACAAGGTTTATAAATCCTGGTAAAGAACTTTTGAACCACGCTCTGGATTCCATAGTTTTTTTCTTTCAGGTGGAAGTAAATCTTGGGAACAAGGTATGAATCCTAAATGTTCGAACCAATCGGAGGTTTGGGTTGTTAACACAAAAACTCTTTTAGCATTTTCTTGCTTTGCTTTGTCTAACAGAAATGAAATCATTTTTGGACCAATTCCCATATGCGAACAAGATGTATCAACTGCGACTCCTGCTATTTCCATTTGATTGTCAGGATAAGATATTAGTGCTGAACAAGCTTTTATTATGCCATCGATTTCATATACAATATAATTTTTGTATTGCTCATGAAACGTTTTCTCTGTTCTGGGAAGCAATATCCCTGATGCTATGAAAGGAGCCATAAGGTTAAGGACGGAAGGTATGTCTTTAATTTCCATTGCCCTGATGTTTCCATAGTTGCTTGAATAAATCATTGTTCCGGAACCTAAGTTGCTGAATATTTCACATGGAACAGTACCGTCTACTAGACCATTTAGAATGTGAACACGTGATACTCCGGATGTGCAAGCTTTCTTTGCAAGATTCAAAAGATTGAAGATTTTTTCACGTGAAACATCATTTTTTACTTCCAAACGATTGTTAGTATTAGATTTATCCGACTGATTGTAAGTTAGTTTATCAATATTTGCGTTTATAAAGGCATCGACTTCAGATAGATTCATTGCCGGGATACAGTTTTCGGAAACTCCAATTCCTGCCGGAATATTAAAGCTTGATGGATTGATATCTGCGTCTGGGACGAGATAGAATAGTTTATCGGCATGGAGATGGGAGCTTATTTGTTCGGCAAGTTGCAGGGATGAAATATTGTATGGTTTTCCTGTCAGACTCCAACCAATACATGGAAATATTGGAATAAAGTTATTGTCCAATACGGTTCTAATTGAATCAATTTCCAGTTTATCAATTTCACCGGTTATTCCATAATCAAATCCGTTTAGGACACCTTTACCTCTTGCTCTGACCCAGTTACCAATAACTGCGGTTTTCTTTTCTCCTGCAAAGGCTGTCATTATTTGGTTTGATACATCAAAAGCTGCCATTTTTATTAAGGGCATTGCTTCTGGTTTTGTTATCCTGCAGTTTTCATAAAAGGTCCAGGATATGTCAGCGGATTTCAGGACTTCATTAATTCTATGACTTGCACCGGGAACTAAAATCAATTTTAGACCTGCATCATGAATAAAACATAAATCCTTTATATGATTAATGAAAATAGGTGAGTCAATAAGTGAATTATCGATATACACAACAACAGTTGCATTTTTGAATCGTTGTACATAACGAATGACGTCGCGAATAAGTTCTGCTTTTTCATGAATTATTTTTGGCTTTTCCATGTTTGAAGTATTGCGAACTGTTAAAAAAAAATCAACATGAAAAATATTTTGAGTGCATTTTTTTAATGTAAATTTTCTGAGGATATCGATTAGTTATTTTGGGAATCCGTACCTTTGGATTTCATTGTATTTTGCATTGAGAAGATACAGCCACAATAGTCCTGGCGATATAAATTATATTCTCGTGATATTTGAGTGCTTCGTAAAAATCCGCTTTTTTTCTTGAAATCAGCAGGGAGATATTTAGTTTTATTTACCGATACAAATGTATAGCCTATTGTATTTATTTTTTCTGCGTCTTTGTATGGACTTATTGAAAGTGTTGTAGTGAAATAATCGAAACAATTTTGCTTTGCATAGTCAAATGCTTTTTTTAAACGGAACTCGTAACATCTCCTGCAGCGTTCACCTTTTTCAGGTTCATCTTTTAATTCCGGATTGTTAGTTATGTCTATTGCTGAATAAAATTCTTCTGGATTATAATCCGCTTCAATTATTTTGACATTGTTCTGAATTGCAGGTGGAAATCGTGGTAAAAATTCTTTTAGTTCTGCTAATCTGCGCTCATATTCTTTTTGGGGGTATATATTCGGATTATAGTATAAAATTGTTATATCAAAAAAAGATGAAAGATATTCAATAACATAAGAAGAACATGGACCACAGCAGGCGTGCAACAATAAAGTTTTTTTATTGGATTTATCAATAGTTGAAAGAATGTCATCTAATTCTTTTTGATAATTTTTTTTTTGTTCCATGATTTGTGGATAATAACATTTTTACTGCTTCTGGAAAATAATAAATTGTTTGTTTTTAAATAAATTCTACAAACTTTTTAAACATGAGATATACTATTTAACAGGGATATTATATGACTTATTTGGATTCACTACCAGATGGAATTAGTTTACAGATATTTAATGAAGATGAAGTAATATTTTCAAGTTCAGGGAAATGGCTTCATCCACTTTTTGACCTGGAAGTTTTTTTGGAAAAATATTCTGGTAATAAAAATAATTTGTCTTCTCATGATTCAGCGATTGGAAAAGCAGCTGCAGTATTATCAGTAAGATTGGGAATAAAAAAAATAAATGCAGATTTGTTTAGTGAAAATGCAAAGAATTTTATTGATGACTACAACAGAAAGGTTTCAGAAGATAAAAGGGTTTCTGTGTGCTATAAGAATTTAATTCCTAAAATTATGTGTGCAACAGAGAATCAGCTTGAACCTATCAGTGATATTGATGAAATGTATTTTTTATTACGACAAAGGGCAAAACTTGTAAAGGGGGTAGATGTAAAGGTTCAAAATCTTTCGCACAAGTTTATTGCCAAGAAAGATATTTCCTTCGAATTGAAATCTGGTGATCATCTGATGATTGTCGGGGAAAATGGTGCTGGAAAAACAACACTATTAAAAATCCTTGCCGGGATAAATAAAAAATTTGATGGCAATATTTTTATAGATGGAAAAAAAATTGAGAAGCTGGATAAATATACTGTTGGCTATATTCCTCAAAGCACGGATTCTGTAAAATATGATCTATCTGTTGAGGAAGTTGTTTCTTTGGGAATAAAGGATAGAAAAAATCAAAAGCAACTCATCAAGCAATCATTGGAAAGAACTTCCAGTTATCATTTAATAAAAAGAAGTTTTTCAAGTTTGAGTGGTGGAGAAAAACAAAAAATTGGTTTATCACGTTGTTTGGCCCAGGACGCAAAACTTTTGTTGTTAGATGAACCGACAGCAAGCTTGGATGCAGAAAATAAAAAAATGGTAGTAGATATTTTACGATCTTTAACGGTTTCTGAAATACCTACCATAATAGTTGTGACGCATGATAAGGAGCTTACAAATTTAAGGGGATGGGAATTATTGTCGTTAAGTGAGGAAGATAAAAAAAATGGTTGAAAGATTAAAAACTTTATTTTCCCTTGCTCCGATTTTTTACGGCTTTATTGCAATGATAATAAGTGGTTCTACATTTCCATTATGCGGAGTTATGGTTCTTAGGTTAAATTTATTTACTATGCGATATATGTTAATGCATGGAGTGATTTTGGGGGGAGCTATATCGCTTGCATTCGGTATACCGGTAGTACCTGTATCATTTATAATAAATCTTCTCTTGATTTTAATTATGATATTTTTTGCCAAGGGAAACACTTTTGGATTTTCGGGTGGAATTGCTGCAGCTATGATTTTGAGTATGGCTTTTTCATCGTTCTTGATGCATGTAATGAACGTTCCTGCAAAAGATACTCTGAGTATTTTATGGGGAAGCCCATTTGCCTTGAAAAAAATTGATAATTTGATACTTTTGATTATTGGGGTAGGTCTTGTATTTTATGTAGTCTTAAATTTTAAAAATATAATTACCTTATTTTATAATATTGATATTGCTAGGTCATTGGGAATAAATGTTACTGCACATTATATTGGTATGGTTAGTTTGATAGCTATTGTAATTGCTGTTGCTATGAAATTATTAGGAGCTTTTTTAATAGATTCTCTTCTAATTTTACCTGTATTGAGCAGCTCAATGTGTGATGTAAAAAAATCAGGAGGAATAAAAAAGCTTTTTATTTTAAGTTCTGTATTCGGGTTTGGTTTTGCGGTTGTTGGATATGTTATAGCTGTTTTATTTAATTTTCCTCCTGCCGCAACAATTTCGATTTTATCAGGAGTAGTTTATATGGTTTTGGCAATAAATCTTTTTATACAGAAAAGAGTATGTTGTTAAAGATATTAGAAAAGGCTTTTAAATATGCCTAAATTTTGTGTTGCAAATTTTTATCAATTGTACATTCTCATTTCTATGAGGATGTGCAAAAAAGTCCATTTCGGAAATTTATGTTTTATGGGAGAAAAAATGAAAGTAAAGGGTTGTAGAATTGTTAGTGTATTCGTAGCGATTTCTCTTTTTGGAATTTACGGATGTAAAAAAAATGAAAAGATATCTGTTACGGAAAAAACTCCTGTTCCAGAAGTTGAGGAGCAAAAAAAAGTTGTTGCATCAACAAGTTGGACCGCAGCATTTGCCGATTTAGCTGGAATAGATAAAATTGATATTATTGCTCCTGCCAATCTTCAGCATCCGCCTGAGTATGAAATAACTGTTAGTGATATTCAAAAAATAAATGAGTGTGATGTGTTCATTTATGCCGGATTTGAGCGAATGATGAAAACTCTGGGTGACTCGGTTGATAATGTCAACATGATAAAAATTCGTTGTGACAATTCTATCGAAACAGTTTCATCATCAGCAATGACTATTGCGGAATATTTTGGTACACAGACAAAATGCAATGAACGGGTTCTTGATTATATCAATACTATTTACGATGGGAAAAATAAGCTGAATGAAAAAGGTCTTGCTGGGGCTAAAGTAATTTGTAATGTGAATCAAACTTATTTAGCAAAAGATTTAGGTCTTGAGATTGTTGCAACCTATGGACCAAATCCTGTTACCAGTGAACAAATAAAATATGCCAGTGAAAATGATTTTGATTTTATCATTGACAATATTCATAATCCTGTTGCTGAACCATTGCATAAGGTTTCCCCAAAATCAAAATATATTATTTGGAGAAACTTTCCTGAACGGGTAGAGAAGGATGCTTTGAAAAATGTTATTACTAATAACATTAATGAGTTGTTAAAGTAGCAAAAGGAAAATGGCGAGTTACAGATTTCATTTGGCGAAGAATATACAACTCCTCAAAAGTTTGACTCATTTACTCATTTTTTGGCGGAAGCAAAAATTGATTTTAGATTATTAAGAGAAATTTTGGTCGATTTATGAAAAAATTTTTTTGTACTGTTGTTGTAATTTTAGTTTTTATTGTTTTCTCTTTATGCGCGGAAGATAATAATACCATTTTAATACATTCCATTTTTTCAAAAATTGACGAAGAAAATTTTCAAATAGTTTTAAAATTGGAGGAGCAAGGGGAAATTGTTGTTAACGGTAAAGATTATTTTACTCAAAATCCGAAGCAGCTAGCTAATCTAGAGCTTGAAAAAAAATATGGATTTTGGCTTTACCTGGAAACTGGAAAAATCTGTCTTGCGCGAATAGATGAAACTGATTTGACTGATACCTATGATGAAAAAAAAGAATTAACTTATCTAAAGAAACTTAGTTCAAATCAATACAATGCAGAGGAGTTTGCTTTTATAGGTGATAAATATTTTTATCCAAAAGATTTTAAGCTGGATTCATTGGAAAATGTCATGTTGATTACGTCAAGAAAAGATTTTTCAGAAGGATATTATATTTCAAATGTAACGGCAGTTGCTCAGTATGGAGATGCGATTTATTTTAAAGGAAAGACTAAATCCAAAGTGATGTCAATTCATGGTTTTGGCAATACTGTTCCAAAGGAAAGGGTAAAAATTTATTACAAGGCCGAAAAAGATTTAGAATCAAAATATGTTGAATGGACTGTTGTTGCTATAAAAAAAATGTAATAGGCTGAAAATCGAGTTGCTGATGAATTACAACCAGACAAAAAATTAGGGAATGTTATAATCATGGATTATAACATTCCCTTTATTTTAATTTAGATTTTCTATTGTTTCTTTTATAAGTTTTGTGCTTTCTAGAAGTTTCTGAGATGCTCCTGATACTTTTTGTTCAGATTCTCGTAGAGTTGAAAGAGATTCAATTAGCTGACGGCTTTCTATGGTTTGCTCTTTGATAGCATCTTTTACAACAGTTTCCTGATTTTTTACTTGCATAGAAAGTCTAACAATTGTTTCAAATTCTTTTTGAGTTGAAACAGTTTTTCCATAAGCAGAATCAATTAACTGTTTAACTTTCTGAAGAACTTCGGAAATATGTTTAGCTTCATTGTCAGAGCTTTCGGCAAGCTTACGAATTTCATCAGCAACTACAGCAAATCCTCGTCCGGATTCACCCGCATGAGCAGCCTCAATTGCTGCATTCATCGCCAAAAGGTTTGTTTGACTAGCAATGGATTGAATCATATTGCTCATTTCGACAAGACCTTTTGAGTTCTCTTCTATGGAGCTTACTAATGCTGTTACGTCTAAAAGATTGCTTTTACCAACATTTGTAGCACTTTCAAGGTTGTTTACAGCAGCCGCATTGTTTTCCAAAACTTTTGAAATGGAGCTAATACTTTCAACCATCTGATCGATTGCTGTTGAAGATGAATTAACTGCATTGGACATATCATTTGTGATTTGGACTAAGCTGTCAACATCGCGTTCTGATTCTCCAAGTTTTTGAACACTTGTATTTTTAACATTAGAAATTGCTTGGTTAATATCAGCCTGAAATTTGTCATGCATGGATATATTTTGTGCAATTACATAATGATGACAGTGTTCTAATTTATTCATCTTGTTGTAGATAGCGATTGCCATTTCTTTACATGTATTATATCCGCATGCACCGCAATTAAGGAAATCCCTCTGAGAATGTTTTCCCATTGTCTTGTAAACTTCCTGCAATTCAGATTCGGATGGTTGTTTTATATATTTTCTTACGGTTGCGCTTCTGTCTGTGTATTTTCGATTGTATATACCTGGCTTCCAATATTTATCTATTGTTTTTTCCAATTTTTTTAGGCCGAGCTTTGACTGGGTGTTTAAATCGAGTCTTCTGGTTTCCATTCGTTTTTCAATATACGATTCAAGTTCATCCAGAGGCATTTTTTGATTTGTTGTTCCCGCTCCACAGTTGCAACCTTTTCTACAGTTCAAACAATCGATAAGAACATAGGGCATATTTCGATTTGCTTTTATACTTTCTGAAAGCTCGGAAAAATATTCGGTCATTTCAGGTTGACCTTCAATTTTTCTTGTTTTCTTTGAGATGCCAGGGACAAATCGTTCTGCGGTACGAAGCAATCCACCTGGAGTTGAGTAAAGAACCGCACGTTCTGCAGGGGGATTGTCGTATGGAAGTTTTGGATAAGAAGAAAGATTTACATTGTTTTTCTTCATGTATTCAGATATTGAACGCATGGAGACATTGTAATCGCCCAATCCATTTTCATCGAATTCTCTGCGTTTTCCGTAGCAAGGGGAGATGGCTGCCATTTTGTAATTTTTATATTCTGGATAAAAATTCTTAATCAACGAAAATGTATGGGCCATCGGAGAGTCTGCTGGTGAAAGATATTTTATTAACTCAGGATGATATAATTCAACATAACTTACCAATGCAGGGCATGGTTGTGAAATAACTAATTTTGGATTTGTCTTTAGGTGTTCAACATAAGATTTTGTTGTTAATTCTGCTCCAAAAGAAACATCAAAAATAGCTTTTACTCCAATTGATTTTAGCCAACCGTTTAATTCTAAATCTTTTCCCTTAAAGTTTGCTGCAACAGCTGGAGCAACAATGGCAATAATCTTTTCACCTTTTTTTAGGTCGCTGAAAAATTTTTCTGTATCATCAATTCCGATACGAGCTCCATGGTCACAGGCTGCAATACAGGCTCCACAACCAATGCATAATTCGTGATTGATTTCTACATAAGCCCCCGAACCATTATTGCATAGTTTAGAGGGACATACGGCAATACAACGATGACAGTTTACGCATTTTTCAGGCTCAACGGTAATAACTGGTTGCAAAATGTTTTCCATGGCAAAATCTCCTTTGCATGTTTGTAAAGAATTATTGTCAAATAAACATCACTCCGAAAGATGTTTAGAATTCTAGATAATAGTTTTCCCACCAGTGTTTTGAAATCGTTGTATTTTTTGAGCTCAAAAACTCTTCTGGATAGTGGACCTTTATCCATGCTATCTGATAACTCGTTTTAGTGTATGCTATGGCTTCAGCCTTGAGATATCCGAATGTTGCCGTCATTGAGATTCGATTAAAAAGTCTTTCAGCTGTTTCTTGATCAAATCCATGATCTGATATTCCTGCGATGAATTCCGACCGGAGCTTTTCATAGGATTCATTTCTAGGTTGATTTTGCAATTCTCTGAGTTTATTTACTTCACTCAGGGATTTTCCTGAAAGCTTTTGAAGGCAGTACATCATCTGTTCTTGGTATATGACAATTCCATAGGTTTCTTGTAGGATAGGTTTTAGACTTAAATCCGGATATTCGACAAGGCTTGGGTTTTCCTTTCTGTTGATAAAATTTTGTATCTGATTAAACTGCTCTGGACGATTCATCGTGAAGAGGGCTGTCAATTCTTCAAAAGTGCCTGGCTTTATTGAACGAAGAATATCCTGTGCGTTGGAGAATTCAAATCCTGGAATATCATCTGTTTTCCCTGATGAAAAGAAATTAAAGGTGTTGCTGTCGTAAAGAGGTATTTTTTCAAGGTTAAACTTATCGCCAGGATGATTTTTTATTATGATGTCCTCACAGCGCCTGACAAAACTTTCTATCAGCGAATCAATAAAGTTAAATACGTGAATACCTCTGGATTTCAAATTATCCACTGTATACTGGGTTACAAGCTCTTCTGTTTTTGAGTCAGAACAAATTGGAACCAGAGTACATAAATCAGCTTTTGAAATTACCACGCCTGACGGATGTATAGTGAATGCTGAAATATTTCCTTCCAATTTTGCTGCTAATTCAAACAGTTTTGTGTATCTGAGATCATTTTTGTACGGAATCAACTGGCCGTTGCTTGGCGTAAATTCGGATGCGGGTGTAAATGCGTCACTTAATGAAATAAAATTTCCCCTAGGGAGTTTATCTGTTAAGATTCTTATTTCATCTGAATTAATGTTAAGTGTGTGTCCAATATCTTCTATGAGATTTTTTAAGTTTTTGTTGCTATATTTTTCAATCTCGATGATATTGGCTACTTTTTTTTCTCCATAAAGAACTTTTAAGTGCTGCATTATACGGGAGATTTTTTCAGCGCCAAATTCAATATCAATATTTGGCAACACTGTTGTATCTTCGTTTATAAAGCGTTCAAAAGGGAGGTTGTACTTCAATGGATCAATTGCTGTTATTCCGAGTGCATAAGCAACAATAGATTCTATTACAGGTCCTTTTCCAGGTCCCACAATAATATCCCTTTCTTTTGCCCAGCTGACGTACTCCCAAATCATTAGTAGATAATTGGTAAAGTCTTTTTCGAATATTAGCTGGAGTTCTGCATCAGCACGTTCACGGATTTTATCAGAGATGTATTTATAGCGGTTCTTTAAGCCTGCGTTTACAAGTCTGCGCATGAGTTCCTGCTGATTTTCTTTTTGAGTTTTGTACAGGCAGAAATCTTTTGGAGGGACAATCTGAGGTAGCAAATCCTCAAACTTTTCTTCTGTGTATGCAGGAATTGTTAAATTACATTTTGAGGCGATGTAATTTGTGTTGTTGATTGCATCTGAATAGTCTGGAAACAGATTTTTCATTTCCTGCTCAGACTTTAAGTATGCCTCTGATTTTATTGCATTTGATGAATAAGGGGTACGGGATCTGATGCTTGTTAAAACTGCATTAGCCTCTGCATCTGTTCTATCGCAATAATCAACTTCATTTGTTACAACTGATTGAATATGAATGCGTTGTCCCAGTTCATATAGGGTTTTTGAAAATATTTGTTCTTCAGTGGTGCCATGGTTTTGTAATTCAAAGTAAAAATTTTCTCTAAAAATTTTTCTTAAAGTACAGGCCCTTTTTTCAATTGCATTGAAATCATTTTGCTTAAAGAGGGAAAAAAAAGCGCCCGTTTTTCCACCGGAAAGACAAAATAAACCTTCACTAAAAGTTCTTAAATCATCGAGCGTGACAAAGTGTTTTTTAGCGGTATATTTTTTTGAATATGTAATTCCTGACAGTTGGGATAAATTTTTATATCCAGTTGAATCTTTGCAGAGTAGAACAATATTGTAAAAATCCTCTTCATCGCAAACAACAATTTCTTCTCCGATGATTGGGGTAATACCGTTTAATTTACAAATTTTTTCAAAATCCAAAGAACCTATCAAGTTATTTATATCAGTAATTGCCAAATACTTCATATTCAAGGTCTTAGCCTTGTTTACGAGAGAATTTATATTTGAACTACCTGATTTCAATGAAAAGTCTGTGTGTACATGAAGATGTACGAAGGATGAAGCTGTTGGGTTTTGAGTTTGAAAAACTTGAACTTCAGACATATTATTACCTTTTCGAATCCTTGGTTTGCAACATCGATGCAAAATGGATATTTTTTATTTAGAAATTTTTATAATTATATCACAAAGTTGCAAATTTGTTATGGAAAAAGAAATAAATTTTAAGTTATTTCTTTTCTAGCAAAACTAACGGTAGAGTTTATGCTAGAAAAGAAAGATATTTTTTATTCGTGGGGCGGGGTATCGTTCATTTTAGTATTTTCTTGATGGCTTTGAGATTATTGGCATTTTGGTTGTAGCGATATTTAGAATCTTTTGATGCAGATTGGAACATAATAGGTTTATAGTGGGTGAAGGTTTTGAATCCATATTCCCCATGATAATTTCCCATGCCACTGCTACCAATTCCCCCAAATGGAATGCCTTTTGGGGAAAGGTGATAGACAACATCGTTTAAGCATCCACCACCAAATCGAATAGAATTGAATATGGTTCTGATGGTATATTTTTGTTTGCTAAAAAGATACAAGGCCAGTGGGGAAGGTTTTTCATAGACAAAATCTACTACTGAGTTTATATCTGAATAGGAAACTACAGGCAACAAAGGTCCAAATATTTCCTCTTTCATTGTTGGATGATTTGTTGATTCGGATGACCCCAGGTTGCCCAAATCGATTATTTTAGGAGAAATCTTGTTTGTTGTCGTATCAACGGTGACATCTGGAGCCATTGCGTAAAGGCGGCTAAAATGCTTTGCGTTTATTATTTTAGGATAATTTTCGTTTTCTAGTGGATTTTCACCGTATTGGACTTCAATTTCGTCTAAAAGACTTTTTATAAGAGTTGTTTTTACTGATTCGTGGACCAGGATATAGTCAGGAGCAACACATGTTTGTCCAGCGTTCAAGAATTTGCCACAGACAATCCGTCTTGCTGCTAATGCAATATTTGCAGTTTCATCTACGATACAAGGATTTTTACCGCCGAGTTCAAGACAAACGGGAGTTAAGTTCCTGGCTGCGTTTTCCATGACTATTTTTCCAACTTTGGGACTTCCTGTGAAGAATATAAAATCAAATTGTTCGCGGAGGAGTATTTGGTTGGAAGTGCTTTCTGGGCTAACAAAGAAAACGAATTCCGGTGCAAATGTTTCCTGTATAATAGCTTCAATGATTTTATTTGTAGCTACACTTGATTCTGATGGCTTTAATACACAAGTATTGCCACTTGCGATTGCTGATACCAATGGTTGCATTGAAAGCAGGAACGGATAATTCCAAGGGGATATTATTAAGACCGTTCCGAATGGTTCTGGTGTGATTTTGCTTTTTGCAGGTCTTGTTAATAAATCCCCGGAAACTTTCCTTGGTTTGGCCCATTTTTTTAGGTTGTTTTTGGCAATTGTAATTTCATGGAGCACCTGTCCAATTTCTGTGGTGTAAGATTCAAACTCTGATTTAGCTAAATCCGTTTTTAATGCCTGAACGATGCTTTCTTCGTATTTTTTTATAGAGGAATATAAGTTTTTTAACTGTTTTAGTCTCCAGCTTACGGGCTTTGTTGTATTGGACCTAAAAAATTTTTTTTGGGCCATTATTTGTGATTGAATATATTCTTTTCCTTGAACTGTCTGGTTATCATTTGATGAAACAACTGTCTCTGGTTCGGTTGGTGAAATTTGGTTTTCAGTTTTTTTGGCCATAAAAAATCCTTTGCAATGCGATAGTTTTAATTAAGATTTTGTAATCAAAACTTATGGAAATCTTTTTATTGAGTTTTGGAGATTTCCTGGTCGCGTTTTAAGCTGGAAAGATAATCGTTAAGATATCCTTTATCTATAAAATCGGAAAGAACCTGTTGTTCAAATAGTGAAACTGGGCAACTAAAATTGTCATATCGTTGCTGATAATCTGCTAAAATACTTTTTGGCAAAACAGCAAAAGCGACTCTAAAAGAAAATGGTAATAAATTTTCAAAAGAATTTATGTATATTACTCTTTCATTATAATCCTGACTTTTAAATCTTGCCTCAGAATCTTTTGTTATAATGGCATCCGTGTCATATTCTATCACGTATTTATAAGAAGCTTGGTTTGTCCAGTCCAAAATAATTCTGTTCCTTTCTTTTTGATTTTTTACAGAATATTCAGGGATGTTTTGGGGTGTGACAAAAATAGCTGATGCGTCGGAACCTGCTAACGAATCTGGCAAAATACCAAAATTATCCGCTGGACAATTGCGTAATGGAATACCAACAGATGTAAAAATCTTTTTTAGAGCTGGATTCGTGTTTTCAGGAATTGCTGCAGCAGCTTTTATAGGTGTGGCTGAACCGTTAGAAAATTTGTTTGCAATTCTTAAAAGGCCTAGTCCATTTGATTTTGCATAAGGGGTACTTAAGGATTGTAGATTAAGAATTGATGCAAGTAATAAATCTTTATTGGTGGATAAAACTATTTGATTTTCATCACAGTTGATGTTCAGATATCCGGAAATAAATTTTGCAAGCGAATGCTTGAATATCTGATTTTGCAATTGCAAATTTTCGTTTGTAGGTTTAGTGCAAATATTTTTGCTGGCAATGGATAAACATTTTGCGATGTTTTTTTCCAGTGAGCTTATATTATTTTTTTCTTCCGGAACTGTATCCTTTTTTAAAGGTACAGTTTGTGGGGGCAAGATAGATTCTGTGCCCATTGATTTTGGAGTGTCAGTCTGTAATGTTTGAGGTACAGATAGGGTGTCTTCGGTTTTTGTTTCATCCTGAGGTTTTTGATATTGCTTGATAATAGCATCGACCGTGGGGATAGAGTTTTCTTCTTGTGATATCAAATTTTCTTCTTGTTTAGAGGGGACAGATTTTGATAAATCGCTGACAAAATATCCTCTTTTTTGCTCGGAGTATATATAGTTGTTTTTTTCTAATTGCGTGTAGGCCTTTGTTACAGTGTTTTTACTGATATCCAGAGTGGACGCAACAATTCGTATTGAAGGAAGTTTAGAATTTGGTTTGTATGATCCATTTTTTATGAGCTCAGAAATTTTATCATAAAGTTGATGGTATAATCTGATTTTACTGTCTAGCTCAAGTGTGAAATTGATAGAATTCAATGAAGTCTCCTAACTATTACAACTGGAATCTAATAAAATTATAACAGATATTCGGGCTTTTGTTTAGAACGGTTTGTCGAATTTACGCTAAAAAATTTAGTTTCATGGTTACAGATTAGGGGGACAAAAAAATCCCCCGGAATTGCTTCCAGGGGATTCGCCATTATGACTTAAGATTTAAGTTAAAACTTATTTCTTTGATGTCTTTTTAGCAGGTGCTTTCTTTGCTGTTGTAGCTTTTTTTGCAGCTGGTTTCTTGGCAGGGGCTGGTGTTGCAGCAGCTTTTGCAGCCTTAGCAGCATTGTTTGCCTTGATAACAGCCTGTGCTCCAGCAAGACGAGCTGCTGGTACACGGAATGGAGAACAAGAAACATAGTTCAAACCGAGCTTGTAACAAAGTTCGATAGAAGCTGGGTCTCCACCATGCTCACCACAGATTCCCAAGTGGAGGTCACCCTTTACAGAGCGTCCCTTGATTTCTGCCAATTCAATCATTGCTCCAACACCGTCTGCATCGAGAGTCTTGAATGGATCTGTGTCGAGAACTTTCTGATCCAAGTAAGAATCGATGAACTTTGAGTAGTCGTCGCGGCTGAAACCGAATGTTGTCTGTGTAAGGTCGTTTGTACCGAATGAGAAGAAGTCAGCGTATTCAGCAATCTGGTTAGCTGTTGCAGCTGCACGTGGGAACTCAATCATAGAACCAATCTGGAACTTGAGAGCTGTACCCTTTTCTTCGTTTACCTTTGCAATAACAGCTTCTGCCTGTGCACGAATCTGCTTGAGTTCGTTTACAGTTGTTACGTTAGGAATCATGATTCTAACATCGTGAGCGATTCCCTTCTTTTCTGCTTCTGCTGTTGCAAGAGCGATTGCCTCAACCTGCATTTCGTAAATCTCTGGATATGTGATTGCCAAGCGGCATCCACGGTGTCCGAGCATTGGGTTGTGCTCATTGAGGTCAGCAAACTTTGCTTTGATTGTTTCTACATCAACGTCAAGCTTCTGTGCGAGAGCCTTTGCTTCTGCATCAGTTGCAGCCTGAACGAATTCGTTGAGAGGTGGGTCCAAGAGACGGATTGTAACAGCCTTTCCGTCCATTGTCTTGATGATTCCGAAGAAGTCCTTCTGCTGGAGTGGGAGAATCTTTGCAAGGTTCTTCTTGCGAGACTCTGTATCCTCAGAAATAATCATCTTCTGGAATGATGTGAGTTTTGGTTCGTCGAAGAACATATGCTCTGTGCGGCAAAGACCGATACCAGCTGCACCAAACTTGAATGCCTGTGGAGCTTCGTTCTGCTCTGCGTTTGCAAGAACTTCGAATCCCTTAACTTTCTTTCCAGATGGAGTTGTGCGAGTTGACTTTTCGCGAATCTCGTCTGCCCAGCTGAGGAATGTTTCGAGGTCGCCAGAAACTTTGGCTTCTTCTACAGGGATGAGACCTGCATAAACTTTTCCAGTTGAACCGTCAATAGAGATATTGTCACCCTTCTTGAATACCTTTCCACCGATTGTAACTTCGTTCTTTCCTGTGAAAACAACATCAGAACAACCACAAACACAAGGTGTTCCCATACCACGAGCAACAACAGCTGCGTGTGATGTGCGTCCACCAGTTGATGTCAAGATACCCTGAGCAACATACATACCTGCGATATCATCAGGAGATGTTTCCTTGCGGACCAACATAACTTTCTTTCCAGCCTTGTTCCATTCAACAGCTTCTTCTGCTGTGAAAACAATCTGTCCAGCTCCTGCTCCTGGAGAAGCGTTGAGAGCTGCAGCGATTGGTGTTGCGGCTTTGAGAGCCTTTGCTTCAAACTGTGGGTGGAGCAACTGATCAAGCTGATCTGGCTTTACGCGGAGAAGAGCCTGTTCCTTTGTGATCATCTTTTCGTTGACCATGTCTACAGCCATCTTAACAGCTGCTGGTCCTGTACGCTTACCGTTGCGGCACTGGAGCATGTAGAGAGTTCCTTCCTGAACTGTGAACTCCATATCCTGCATATCCTTGTAGTGCTTTTCGAGGCGGTTGCGGATTTTTGTGATTTCAGCAAAAATCTTTGGCTGCTGTTCTTCGAGAGCAGAAATATCCATTGGAGTACGGATACCTGCAACAACGTCTTCACCCTGAGCGTTGATGAGGTATTCTGCCATGAAGTGGTTTTCACCAGTTGATGGGTCGCGGCTGAATGCAACACCTGTTCCAGATGTGTCACCCATGTTACCGAATACCATAGCCATAACTGTAACAGCAGTTCCCTTGATTACTCTTTCGTCAATGTTGTTGAGCTTGCGGTAAATGATAGCGCGTTCGTTCATCCAAGAACCGAAAACAGCACCGATAGCTCCCCACATCTGTTTCTGTGGATCCTGTGGGAAATCTTCGCCCTTTTCTTTCTTGTACATTGCCTTGTACTTTGCAACGATTTCCTGGAGGTTTTCTGTTGTAAGCTCTGTGTCTTCCTTAACACCAGCCTTTGCTTTTACTTCTGAAATGATTTCTTCGAACTTGTCGTGGTCAACACCCATTGCGACGTTACCGAACATCTGAATAAAGCGGCGGTATGCGTCCCATGCGAAACGTGGGTTGTTTGTCTTGTTTGCAAGACCGATAACAGATTTGTCGTTAAGACCGAGGTTGAGGATTGTATCCATCATACCTGGCATTGATTCTGCAGCACCTGAGCGAACAGAAACGAGGAGTGGGTCATTCTCATCACCAAGCTTTTTTCCCATTGCCTTTTCAAGCTTTCCGAGGTACTTTGCAACTTCTGCATCAAGTCCTGCTGGGTATTTCTTTCCAAGCTTGTAATATTCCTGACAAACGTCAATAGAAATTGTGAATCCAGGTGGAACTGGTAAGCTCAAAGGAGCCTTTGCCATCTGTGCAAGGTTTGCACCTTTTCCACCGAGCAATGGGCGCATTGATTCATCGCCTTCTGCATCACCATTACCAAAGAAATAAACATATTTGGTCTTAGCCATTAATGTCCTCCATATATATATGTAAAATTAAGTATAACGTTAAATTTTTTATGGGTCAACGCAGTTAATGATTTTTATAATGAGTTTTAAAAAAACTTTAGAATTTTTTTTAATTTTTTTGGAAGTTGATGTGAAAAACTGATTTTAAATTTCATAATTAAAAATGAAATCGATTTTTAAAACAGTTGAAAGATATTTTTATGATTACGGAAACAGGTTTCATAAAAAAAAGTAAAGTTAAAAATTATATTTGTGCAGCTATATTTTTTGAAAATAAAAATAATTGCCACATAAATATAAGGGCATCGCTAAAAATTGCCATTTTTAGCGATGCCCATAATTTTTAGAGCAGAAAATCCTAAAAAAAAATTCGGATTTGGTTTATGATAATTTTCCATCCCAATAAAAGGCAGGGAATTGAATGTTTGGTCCCAAAATAGATTCCTCAAGTGCGCTCAAAATATTTGATTTGGACGCTTCTCCTTTTATCAGGCTTTCAAGACGGCTATTTTTTTTCTTGTATTTGAATTCTTTCATAGGAACTTTCACGTCTTTATCATTAAAGAGTTCCTGTTTTATGCAATCAATGCATTCATCGAATGTTGCGATTTCATCAATAAGACCATTTTCTTTTGCTTGATGAGCTGTATAAATTCTTCCATCCGCAAGTTTTTTTACAGATTCAATTGAAAGTTTCCTGTTTTCTGCAACAAGATTTGTGAACTGTTCATAACATTCGTCAGAGATTGTTTGCATTATGGATTTTTGTTCTTTTGTTGCTGGTTCGGCGACATTTCCCATTGTTTTATTTTTACCGGTATGAATTATTTCCGATTTGATACCGTAATTTTTCAGTAATGCTGACAAATCAATAAAGCGTCCTGATATAACTCCAATGGAACCTGTAAGGGTATTGCGGTTTGCAAAAATTTTGTTTGCGCTACAGCCGATGTAATATCCTCCACTGGCGGCAAGTGATGCAAAATATGCATAAACTGGACGGCCAGAATCTTTGTTAAATTTTTTTAGGGCCATATAAATTTCATCGGATTCATAAACGCTTCCACCAGGGGAATTAATATAAACAACAATCGCAGCATATTTTTTATTATCAGAGATTTCTTTTATGGATTTCAAAAGCCATTCCTGATTATATGTGGCATTTTTCTTTTCGATTGTTCCATCGATGTAAATTTTTGCCAATGCTTTTCCATATTTTTTTGAAGATGTTTTTTGGTTATTTTCCATATTTTATTCCTTATTATTAATTTTCTTTTATTGCAATCTCTATATCGGACATTCCAAAAGAATTTTTTCCGTTTTGGGAGGCGATGAGTGAACTTCTGTTGATGATTGATTCAATTTTTGCGCAACTGAATCCATTGAATTTTTTTGCAAGCAACTCTGGTGTGCAATCAGCGTCCATAGATTTTCCTGCGGTATACATTTTGATTAACTGGACTCTGGAATTTTCATCCGGATAAGGAACTGATACTCTTGCATCAAATCTTCCGGGTCTAATAAGAGCTTCATCCAGTGCCGCAATACTGTTGGTTGCCGCCAATACAAGAACCCCGTTTGTTGCCTCAAAACCGTCCAGTTCATTTAGCAATGCGGTCACAATTCTGGTGTTTTCAGTTTCAATCGCAGAGCCTGAATAATTTCTTTTTGTTCCGATTCCGTCAAACTCGTCAATAAAAACGATACATGGCGCACGGCGGCGGGCTTTTTTGAATAGCAGTTTAACTTTCATTGGACCGATTGCCATAAACATGCTTTCAAAATCAGTGGCCTTTGCAGGAATAAAGTTAACTTTTGCTTCACCGGCCAATGCTTTTGCGAAAAGTGTTTTTCCATTTCCAGGGGCCCCTTCCAGTAAAACTCCTTTTGACATACTGATACCTTTTTTGGCATAATCCGCTGGGTGCTTCATTATGTCCATAATCTGAATCATGTCTTTTTTTAGTTTGTCCATGCCCACCACATCATTAAAAGTTTTTCCTGTTTTATGGACGACTTTGAATGTGTTTGGTGAAATGAATTTTTTAAAGACAAAGATGATCACCAATGCAAATATTGCGTAAAAAATTATATCAAAAACCAGTGACAGAGTATTTTCAAAGCTGCTTTCAATTTTTACATCCACATTATTCAACAAAAGCTGTTCATGAAGTGTTGGTGACTGAGGATTTTCTGTCTGAAATTTTTCTGCGGAATTATTTTTTGTGTAAGAGATTTTTTTATCGGATATGGTTACTGAATCAATTGTTCCGGTTTCAATCTGCTCGTAAAAAGTTTTATATGATTCTCTAACAGTTTTGCCAGCAAACAAAGAGTCCCCGAAAATCAGATAGACAACTGCCGCAATCAACAGAAATGATACTATAATGGAAAAAAATCGTTTTTTTGTTTTCAAATTGTCCTCCAAATCAGCTTAAAGCTACATCCAAAATCATCATTAAAGTAAATCCTACCGCAAATCCGATGGTTCCGATATTTGAGTGTTCACCTTCTGATGCTTCCGGAATTAATTCTTCCACAACCACATAGAACATAGCTCCGGCGGCAAAAGATAACAGATAGGGCAGGACGACTAAAATTTTCCCGGCAATCAAAATGGTTAAGGCTGCTGCAACCGGTTCCACAATTCCACTTAGGGTTCCGTATAAAAATGATTTCGCTTTTCCATTACCGTTTCCAGCTAGCGGCATTGATATGATTGCACCTTCTGGGAAGTTTTGAATCGCAATTCCTATTGATAATGCCAATGCTCCTGCTGTACTGATTCCTGTGTTTTGTGCTAAAAGTCCTGCAAAAACAACTCCAACTGCCATTCCTTCTGGGATATTGTGAAGTGTGACGGCAAGACAAAGCATGGTAGTTTTTTTGAGAGACGATTTTTTTCCTTCAGGTTTATTAGCGTTCACATGCAGATGGGGAATAACCGAGTCTAAAATCAGCAAGAACGCAAATCCTAGTATCAAACCCACCGCCGCAGGAACAAAGGCAAGTTTTCCCATGGAGTTGGATTCTTCTATAGCTGGAATTAACAGGGACCAGACTCCTGCCGCCACCATAACTCCGGATGCAAAACCGAGTAAAGTTTTTTGCAATTTTGGCCCCATCTCTTTTTTTAGAAAGAAAACGCAGGCCGCTCCTAATGCAGTTCCAAAAAATGGAATCAAAAGACCAATACAAATATTCATAAAACAAGTATATCACTATTGAAGATAATGAAAAAGTTAATATAGGCCCCTTGTTATTGAATCAAAATTATTCGATTGGAAAAATGTTTAAAACTTAGTTTCCTAGACAATAAGAGTGTTTTTCGATAAAATGTTTTCCTATAAATAGTAATCTTAAGAGGATATCATGCCAAAGGTAGAAGTTAACGAAAAACTGTTTTTTAATCTTGTTGGAAAAAAATATAACATGGACGATTTGTTTGAAAAGAAATTGACCCATGCAAAGGCTGAGCTTGATGAAAAACCCGATGAATCCATGAGCGAGGATGATAGGGTCATCAAAATCGAATTGAACGATACAAACCGTCCAGACCTTTGGTCCACCGGTGGAATTGCTAGATGTTTGCGTGAATACGAGGGAGCCAAGCATTCTGATTACAGTTCCTTCCTTTCAACTGCTGGAAATCTAAAAGACTGTGGTGACCGTGTTATTGATGTTGCCGCTGATATGAAAAATATTCGTCCTTATCTGGTTGCCTTTGTTATTTCAGGAAAACCAATCGACGATCCAATGCTCAAGGACATTATCCAGACTCAGGAAAAACTCTGCTGGAACTTTGGTCGCAAAAGAAAGTCCATTTCTATGGGAGTCTATCGTCAGGCACAGATTAAGTGGCCAGTTCACCAGACCGCCGCTGATCCGGATGCAACCAGTTTTGTGGCTCTCCAGACAACAGAAAAACAGACTCTCCGCCAGATTGTAGAAAATCATCCAAAGGGAAAAGAGTATGGCTGGATTTTGAAAGATTTGCCAAAGTATCCGTTGCTTGTCGATGATAACAGAGAAGTTTTGAGCATGGCACCAATTATCAACTCTGCACATTTGGGAGCTGTAGAAGTTGGTGACACTGATTTGCTGGTAGAATTGACCGGTGATGATATGTCTAACCTGATGCTGGCTGCAAACATTGTTGCCTGTGATTTCTATGATTCAGGATACAAGATTCTTCCAGTAAAAGTTCACCACGAGTATGAAACTGGATTTGGTCAGGATGTGGTTACTCCTTACTATTTCCAGGAGACAACTTCTGCTCGTTTGTCTGCAATCAACAAAAAGCTGGGTGAAAATCTGACTGAGCAGCAGGTTATTGAAGCTTTGGTTCGCATGGGCAACGATGTTACATCAGAGAAAAAAGATGGCGAAACCGTTTTCACCGTAAAACCTGCTCCATACCGCAACGACTTCCTCCACGAAGTTGATGTTATTGAAGATGTTATGATTGGTATGGATCTGGATTATTTCAAGCCAGCCTCTCCAAATGATTTTACAATTGGTCGTCTTTTGCCAATCACAATCTATAGCCGCAAGGTAAAAAATATTATGTCCGGCATGGGCTATCAGGAAATGATTTTCAATTACCTTGGTTCAAAGAAGAGCTACATTGATAAGATGGGAATTGATGGTTCAAATGTTATCGAGATTTCAAACCCGATGAGCGAAAACTATCAGTTTATCCGTCCGTCAATTATTGCATCTTTGTTTGAAGCTGAAGCCCAGAGCGGAAATGCTGTTTATCCACACAAGATTTATGAAGTTGGAAAGGTTGCTTACATTGATCCAACTGAAGAAATGACTGGAACTCGCACAATCCAGAGCCTCGGTTTCTTGACTGCCGCCAACAATGCAAACTTTAATGATGCTGCCAGCGAAGTCAGCACATTGCTTTACTACCTTGACCACAAATATGAGGTTAAGGAAACTGATGATCCTCGCTTTATCCCAGGTCGTCAGGCTGGAATCATGGTTGATGGAAAACAGGTCGGTATTTTTGGAGAAATTCATCCACAGGTTTTGGAAAACTGGCAGGTAACTGTTCCTTGTGTTGCCGGTGAAGTTGATTTGGAATATTTGATGGAACATGAGCCAAAGGTTTCCGGAGATTCAGCAAAACCAGCCGCTCCAAAAGCAGAAAAAGCTCCAGCTCCACAAGCTGCAAAACCGGCACCAAAAAAGGATGAGGGACCAAATCTTGCTGAAGATCAGGTTGCTCACTTCAATAAATATATTGAACTCAAAGTTGCAAAAATCTTGAGCGTTGAAACAAATCCTCAGGGCGACAAACTTTATATTGAGCATCTGGACGACGGAAGCGGAACTGAAAGAATCATCCAGAGTGGACTTAGACCATATCTGAGAGAGGATGAACTGGTTGGTCAGCATATCATCATTGCCGCAAACTTGGCCCCTCGCAAGATGAAGGGAGTTGAAAGCCGCGGAATGTTGTTGGCCGCTGATTACACTGAGGACGGAAAAGAAAAGGTTGAACTTTTGACCGCTCCTTGGGCCGCTCCAGGAACACCAGTTGTTTTGGAAGGTGCCGATCCTGCTGCTGAAAAACCTGCAAAAATTGATGCCGACAAGTTCTTCAAAGTTGAAATCAAGATTTCTGGAAAAACTGCCAATATCAACGGAACTGCTTTGGTGGCTGACGGTAAAGCAATCACCACACAGAAGTCCGACAACTGCTTGGTTGAGTAGCATAAATTGTAGGGAATCCCTAAAAATTGCAATTTTTGGAGGTTTTCTATAGTAAAAACACCGTCTGAGGTTTTCAGATGGTGTTTTTTTTATGTATTATTGTAAAATTTTGCTTGCGGCCTTCAAAAAAATATTATTTTGTAATAAAATAGATGTCATGAGTAAGAGGGTGTGGACTTTTTTTTGCGTACTTTTTTGTACCATTTTTCTTGTAAATGCAAAAACAGTCAAGGTTGGTTATTTAAAAAATTTAGGAAATTTGATGTCCGGAGATTCCGAGGATGACGAAAAGTATGGATTTGCATACGAATATCTTCAGAGCATAGCGGCATATACTGGATGGACTTACGAATATAAGTACGGATTTTTTGATGAATTATATGAGGACCTGCTTGCTGGAGAAATAGATTTGCTTCCGAATGTGTCGTATTCGGAAGATAAAAAGAATTTGGTAAATTTCCCGGATTATGCAATGGGATCAAAGATTTGTTATCTCTATGCAAATATGGATAACACAAATGTTTCATCAGATGATTTTTCAACCCTTGAAGGAAAAAGTCTGTCTTTGGGTTCTGGATTGCATCAATATGAATTATTTTCCGAATGGCAAAAAAAGCATAATATAAATTTTGAAACGAAAATACTCCCATCCGATCAAGTTACTCATGATTTATTGAACAATCAGATAGATGATTTGTATTTGGCTTTTGATTTGGAGTCTGAATCAAATTGGGAACCAATTGTTAAAATAGGTTCTTCTGATATTTATTTAGGGGTTTCACGCGACAGAAGAGATATTTTGGATGAGTTGAATGGTGCTTTAAATTCTATTTATGTTTCTAATCCGCACTACACAAACAATCTTTGGTCGCAATATTTTTCATACTCCGCAATGACTAAACGGTTATCCCAAAAAGAAAAAAATTGGATATCAAAAAAACAGAAAATTACGGTTGGATGTTTGGTTGAAGATCAGCCGTATGCTGGTATCAATAAAAAAACAGGAAAAGCGGAAGGTCTTGTCGTTTACATGATGGACCATTTGATTTCTCTTTTTGATTTAGAAAATGTTTCAATTGATTATAAATTTTATGAATCTGTAAGCAAAATCTATAAAGCCATTGCCAACAATGAAATCGACATAGCATTTCCATTGATTTATAACGCTTTTGAGGCAGAAAATCGAAAAATTAGTCTTTCACGAAAAGTCCTTTCTGGTTCTATGGGATTTGTCCATACAAAAGATAATGAATTAACGGATTCAGATCTTGTGATTGCAATTCCTGAGGGCCGTCGCTCTGAGGACTTCTTGTTGCAACTTTCGATTTTGGAAGACGATGAGCTTGAAACTTTTGAAAATTCGGAAGCATGTTTAAATGCTGTGCTAAACAATGAAGTTGAAGGTGCTATTTTTAATCTAAATCAAATTCAAAATATAATGTATGGACGACGGAAGTATAGCAAGCTTTTTACTACCGAATTTTCCGAACAAATGCCCTTGTGTTTTGCAATGAACCGTGAAAGTACAGAGTTGCTTTCCATAATGAATAAAGTTATTGCCAACGTAAGCGATGCAGAGATTCAAAACGTAATTATTTCAAGTTCCTTAAACGGTAAGAATTATTCTGTCAGGAATTTTATGGCAGATTATTGGGGACTAATACTTAGTATTCTGGTTTTTGTTATAGTAATTTTGATAGCCCTTGCTATTTCATTGAGTTATCTAAAAATTCTTATAAACTATGATACATTAACGCATTTGTTAAATCGAAGAAGTCTTAATCCATATTTAAAGACGGCATTAAATCGGCTAAAAAGTCATGGTGAGATTTTTTCAATTATGATTTTTGACTTGGATAATTTTAAACATATTAATGATACGTATGGACACGCCTGTGGTGATGAGGTTCTAAAAATGGCTGCGGAAACAATATCCATGGGAGTAAAACACCGGGATGCAGTCTTTAGATGGGGCGGTGAGGAATTCCTGGTTTTGATAAAGGCAGATAAAGAAACTTCTGTAAGTGTCGCTGATAAAATAAGACAGGATATCCAGAAGAAAGTTGTTGTTTACGGCAAAGAAAAAATTTCAATTACAGCAACGATTGGTGTTGCGACGGCAAATGAAAAATCAACGGTTAAGGATATTTTTGTTATAGCAGATAATAATCTTTATAAAGGAAAAAACAACGGAAAAAATCAGGTTGTTTCGGACTAAAAAAAGAGCAGATTCGTTATCCCGGTCAAAGGATCTTGAATCTGCTTTTTTTATAGTTGATATTCAGCTTCCTAAAAATCGCAATTTTTAGAGATGCCTTTTATTGTTTTTTACCAATTTGTCACTGGCAATCCGTTTTTGTCTGTCGCTTTACCACAGGCTATGATAATCCATTCAACAAGACTCCATATTCCGACTGCTATCAAAAGAAGGCATCCTACGAATATAAGTAGAGGGAATGTCATGGAAAGATCGGAGGTATCTAAGCCGGCGGATATAACGAAATTGAGCATAGAGTAGAAATATAATACAAACCCAAGTACATACATGATAGCTTGCGCAATACCTTTTCCAATTTTTCCCAGGTAGAAATTATGGATGCCAATGCCACCCAAAAAAATTCCGAGCAGCAATGCTGCGAGACGGCTTTTTCGGGAAACCTGTGAATTAGGTTCTATCTGAACAGTTTCTGTTGGGACTGGATTTACTGGTTGAGAGGCAAAGGTTTTAATTGGTTCCGCAGTTGCCGCGATTATTTTATTTCCACAGTTTGTACAGAATTTAACATTGTCGATTAGTTCGGTTCCACATTTTGAGCAAATAATCATTTTTATTCCTCCAAGTTTTTTTGTTTAGTTTTGAGACTATTATGAATTACCATTTTAAGACAGGTAATTTTTTGCCATCGGTCATTTTTCCACAGGCTACTAAAATCCATTCGACAAGGCTCCAAATTGAAGGCGCAGAAATCAGTACGAAAATAAGTGGCAATAATCCCATTGTTGTAGTTGGTACTTTTGAGATATTGTGAACGTTATCGACTGCTGCTTTTACTACTAATGCCATGTAACCTGAAAAACCAAGCAAGAACATGATAAGCTGTGCAATTCCACGACCAATTCTTCCTAAATAAAAATTGTGAACACCGAATCTACCCAAAAATATTCCTAGAAGAAGTGCCGCTAAACGACTTTTTGGGGAAATTTCTTGGGTGTTTTGAATTGGCTCCGATGCAATTTGTACAGGTGCTACAGGAACTGTATTTTGTACTGGAAGCTGGTTGCCACAGTTTGGACAAAAGTTAACAGTGCCATTTATCTGAGCACCACAGTTTGAACATATAATCATTTTTACCTCCGATATTTTCTTTTGTTTATTGTTGCACGAAGTTTAATGTAAATCAAGAGAATAAAAAAGACTGCCCCATATTTGAGACAGTCTATGGGTTTATGATGGCTTAGTTGCAAGTTACATTGCGACAGATTCGGAAACCGTAAGTGTTTTTCTTCGTCTCTGGATCATTTTTTTCGCTATTGTAATCTACTTCCAGATATGTGCCAGCGGAACAATCAAGGGCACCACCTTTTAGGAGAACTTTTTCTTCTTTCTTAGAAAGTGAGTTAGCATCGCTGGAATATTTAGAAAAATCACAATAAGGATTGGTGTATGTTCCGTTTGGAACACTGTTGTTCCAGTCTGAAAGCCATTCCCATACATTTCCAGTCATGTCATATAATCCCAATCTGTTTGCATATTTTTGTCCAACAGAATGGGTTGTTTTGTTGGCGTTTCCGCTATACCAAGCGTATTGATATAAGTAATCATTCGTGCCTATGCCAGAATATTTGTATGACCAGGCTGTTGCGCTTGTGCTACCTCCACGGGCTGCAAACTCCCACTGGGCTTCTGTTGGCAGATGATAACCGTTTCTACTTAAATAACTTATTGCCTTATCCCAGTTTGCATTTGCAGTAGTTGGCGGTGTAACCGTTTCCCAATTAGTGACGCCACTTACTTCATAACATATATCATAATCAAAAACTTTACTTAAACGATTACAGAAGGCTATGGCCTGATACCAGTTTACGGAATCTGCTGGGTAATAATCGCCAGTGTTTGTTGTGCTTGGGGAAGAACCCATGACAGCTTTGTACACTTCGTTAGTTATCTCATAAGCACCAATAGAATACTTTGTGAGTGTAATGTTTCTGCCGGATGTGAAGGCTCCTCCTGTGAGTTTACTGTTTGCGTTTATGGAAACATTTGAGGTGGCAACATTTACAAGAGTTGAGTAACTACATGAATTTCCCTTAATAATCATGTTTCCGTTATAGTTAGAATAAGAAAGTGGTTTTGGATGTCCATAGATAGTTCCATAAGTTGAATCAGTGTAATATGAAACAAAATAAATGGAGTATGAATTTCCTCTCTTGTAATTTGGTATATCGAAGTTAACGCTATATGAAACAGAGCCACTGACTCCTGTATATGTACCAACTAGGGTTGCAGTAGAAGTTGAGAATGTGCTGGATGTGCTGTAATACACACGTACTCCTGTAAAATATGAGCTAGTAGGATTTGTCCATTTATATTTAAGCCTTCCTTGACCATTATCATTGTATATACTGACATTAGTTGGGACGCTAGGGGCTGTTGGTCTAGAAACAGTTGAACTTGTATTTGCTTGGACTCCAACTCCAGTGCTAGCATTGTATTTTGATTGATCGAATGAAGAGCCAATATATGTAACAACCTTAAAATTGTATAACGTGTCTGAATCCAAAAAGTTGACA
Source organism: Treponema sp. (assembly GCA_045643225.1). Lineage (GTDB taxonomy): Bacteria > Spirochaetota > Spirochaetia > Treponematales > Treponemataceae > Treponema_D. Next base: position 50,957 of record JAZUKJ010000029.1, read on the forward strand.
GAAATTGTATCATACATATTTGATTGTGTTGTGTAGAACTTCCAACTGCTGTCTGAATTCTTCTTATAATAGATAGCACAGCCATCGTATTTTCCTGTTGGTGGAGTCCATGATAAAAATACCTTTGATATATTATTGCTGTTTGGTCCAGTTGTGTCTGATGCGGAGGCCCTTAGATTAGTAACACAATTTGGACTTGTGTAACTAGAGCATGATGCAGTTGTACTAAGGTTGCTTGTATCTGTTGCATAGGTTTCGACTTTGAAGTCATATTTTGTACCTGCAGAAAGTCCTGAAATAGTATATGAGGTTGTTGTTTTTGTTGTGTTTGTTAATACTGTATAACTGCTTGAGGTAGAAAGTTTGTAGTAAATCCTATGTCCGGTCCAGCTTCCTGAAGTTGGATTTGTCCATGACAGTGTTACGCTTGAAGCGGTAGTTGATGATACTGTTAAATTTGTTACAGGATTTGGTTTTGTTGTAAAGTTCTGACAATATGGTGAACCTGTATTTAATGACTGTCCAGAAGTTACTAATGAAGAAGCTGGTCTTGTTCCTACATAAGATACAGTCCAAACATAATATTTTGTTCCTGGGAGTAAGTTCTTACTAGAAGAATACGGAATTGTAGAATTTCGTGTAGGGTTTGTAACAGGCCAGTAGTCATCATAGGTAGAGTTCGCAAAGGTGGAATCTGTTCCGTAGAAGAATAAAATTCCTGAATAATCTGTATTGGTCGGGTAAGTCCATGCAATATTGATTTTTTGTGTTGGAAGACTAGTATCTTTTGATAACGTAAAGTTATTAAACTGCGAAGGTCTTGTGTATTGTGTAACACTGTTTGGTTCGCTTTTATTTCCGTAGATATCACGATAGCTAACAGCAAATTCATAATTTGTGCCGGATGATAATCCAGTGATTGTTGCAGATGTAGTAGTTTTTCCATAACTGTTGAAACTTGTATAATCTGTGTTGCTTCCTGCGACACGGTACATTACTTCGGTTTTGTCAAAATCGATAACAGTTGGGTTTGTCCATTCGATTTTTACACTTTGTGTGGTAGTCTCGGTAATTTTTGGTTTTTCTGATACTGTCGGGGGCGTCGTATCCACAATAGTTGCATAGGTAAGGGTATCATATTTACCATTCATATTTTTTATGATGAGAGAAAGCTTATAAACTCCGTCGAGTTTTATTTCATTGGATAAGTCTACAGTTTCGAGGAACAAAGTTGATGGAAGCTCTCCTTTTCCAAACCGTCGCTCATTAGCACCTGGTGTTGAAGTGTAATTGACTGATGTTACTATTGGAGTGGATGTATAATCTCTGTCATATGAAGGATACTGTGTACGGAGTAATTCTATTTGATAATAATCTGGTAGTCCGCTTTCTTCATCTTTGGCGTTTATATATAATTTCAATTTTTTGCCTATTAAACTCGGATAGCTGCTAATGTTAGCTGCTGTTATAGTAGGCATAGTTGTGACGCTTTGTATATCTTTATCATTTGTGTTTCTTATTCTGTGCGTTAGTACTGGAGCTGTTGTGTCTGTGTCGCCGTTAAGAAGATAAGTCCATCGCTTATTTCTGGACATGGAAATTTTTACAGTTTCTTCTGTGTGATAAAAACCTCCTTCAATGGTGGCGACAATATGAGTTTGAGTTGGTGGCAACTCTCCTGAGGTATTTGGAGGAATTACTAATATTTTTTTTGTTTCAAACGATGGTGCCCCATAATATTGCAAAAGGGATGCATTGTTTCGATTTTCAATGGTTATGTTCTTATAATGTTTTTTATTCGAGCTATCTTCGTATCCGTATACTTTGTTGTCGACGGTGATATCTGCAAGCGAGGTAATGGTTTCACCTTTTTCATCTTGCAATAAGTTGTCTATGTTTGTAATGTTTTTTAGTGCCAGTTCGTTTCCGGTGTAATAGATTGATCCAGGATCCATTTCCTGGTCAAACATGATTGTAATGCGAGAGTCTTTTCTGGCCCCAGAAGATTCATAATAAGGATATGTAGAAATTACTTGAGGTCTGGAAACACAAAGCGGTTGAATAAGGATATCAGAAATTTCTTGTTGGAGTGCAAATGTTGTTTCTTTTGAATTTATATTTGCAAAAATTACATATTTGGACAAATCCTGGTCATCTATTACTTCGTAACCGTTCATGTCATTTTTTAATAATGCCTGCCATTTCACAAATTCGTAAGCCGAATATGGTTTGCAGGATATGGTTACATTTTCATTAACTTTTGCATTTATGTCACCAGTCGGAGCTGTTTCCGCCTGTTCGCTAAAAATTCTCAATTGATAAGCATCTGCGTTTGCGAACGCTACAGCTTTATCAATTTCATCCTTGATATTGCTCCCGTCCATAAAGTTTGTACAAGATAAAACAAGGTTAGAGAGAATTAGCAATACTATTGTTGTTAAAATTGTATTTATATGCGCAATAACTTTTTTCATAACAAAATCTCCTTTTTTTATTTAAGAGGGAAGGGAACTAGTATAGGATAGGTTTCCGCTTCAATAGATTGTGGTAAACTTATGTTTGTTTTATCGATGTAGTAGCTTTGAATGCTTATGGCGTATTTAGTGCGAGTACTAAGATTTGAAATTGTGTATGATGTTGCGCTTGGATCCTCGATATAAAGAAGCCGTCGTGGTATACGTGAATTATTTGCTATATAGTAAATCGCATATCCAGTAAAATTTCCTGTAGGTTTGGTCCAGTTTATAGTAATACTGGTAGGTTCAGAGGTGCTTGCCAATCCAGTTACTGCATTTGGGGCTGTGTAGCAGGATTCCTTTGTGATAAGTCTACTAATGGTAGAACCTATCGTACTAGAGGTGCTACTATTTTTTATTTCTTGCACAATCCAGATATGATATTCTTTTCCAGGTGTTAGATTTGATATATTTTTCGTAGAGCTGACTGTGGCATTGGAAATATCAGATATGGAATACATAATTTTTGTAGTTCCAGCATTTGAAACTGGTGTGGTCCATGATAGATCAAGCTGAGTGTTTGGATGTTCAGGATTTCTGACAACACTAAAGTCTGTTATTTGAGTTGGCATTGTATACGGGAATGATAGTACATTTGAATTTTCATCGTATTGTTTTAAAATAATTGCCGAATATACAGATGCATTTGTTAATTGAACTTTATATTTTCCTGTTGAACTGTTATAAGATTTTGTTGCGCTAATTGTTTTTGTTAATGTAGGTGATTTGAGTTGCCACTTTAAGTCAGGTGCGGAATTTGTCCATGTATCAGCTGTGGCAGTTAAGATGTTGGTGCTGGAATCATATTCGAATGTTACAATTGGTTTTTCAAGCTTAAATATAGCCCCTGTTTTTTCTGTCTTGTTTCCTGTTTTGTCTGTGAATGATAAGGTAACCCTGTAAATTCCATCCGCTAAATCTGATAAGTCTATGGCAGATTTAAAGACTGCATCTTGCTTGGTGTCGGTCATGCTTGTATATGATGCTGACAAGCTGGTTGTAGTTTGATTTGCCAGCATGCTTCCAAATTCATCATATAGTTTTTTTAAAGTTATCGTAAAGGTTTCGTCTAAATTAGCGTCAGTTACATTAGCATCAATATAAAGTTTTCTATCTGATAATGTTACTGGAATTGCAGTAAGTCTGTTTTCTGGGAGAGGGGTACCAGTTACATTTGTTATTTTAATGGATTTAATCTCTGGATTTGTTGTATCTGTGGTGTTGTTGACGTGGTAATTCCATTTTTCTGGTTCTGCCATCGTTATTTTTTTGTCTGTTGTAATAGTTTCTCCATTTTCATTTTCATAGGAATAGAAATAGAAAAAATTTTCAATGCTAACCAGAGGTTGAGAAAATTCTGGTACACTACTATTCCCTGTTTTTGTTGGTATGATTAAAAGATCAGCACCTTCAAAATATGGTTTTTCATAGTGGCTTAAGAGATTTTCATTTTTGTTGTTGTTGATGGCAATTATTTTGATGTTTTTATAAGTGATGCTGTCCGAATTTCTCTTGTTATTGAGCAATCTGTCTGTCAGATAGAAACCATAGATTTTATTTGCGACAGTTATATCAAATACATTGCTTGGGGGTGGGGCATCTCCATCGAATAGAAAGTGAACGTCATACTTATTATGTGGTTGTTTTGCTAAGACTTTTAAAATGTCAGCTTCAAGTTCCTCTGCAGTGTAATAGATAGATTCCTCTGATATTTTGTGGTCGAACATAATTTGAATACGTGTGTCCCTGTTTACCCCTGACGGGTTATATAATGGAGCTGTGGTCAATGGAGTTGGACGTTCTGCGCAAATTGCTTTTAGAGTCAAAACATGGTCAACAATTTTATTCAATGTAAAAACTGTATTTGCTTTTTCGCAATCATCAAAAACACCTATTTCATTTGCAGCTGTTTCATCTTCAAAAGGTTGGTTTGTTTTTGGGTCAATTATTACCCACTTTATGAATTGATAATCAGGGTATGCAGAAAAGAATAAAGGTATTCTGTCAGTGGCTTTATTTGTCTGGATTCCAGAAGGAGAAACGGTTCCTTGTTCACCAATGAGTTGTATTGATACGTCTGGCGATTTTATGTAATCAACTTTTTTCTCTAATTCTTCGCGTAAATTGCTACCATCTAGCAAATTTCTACAGGATGAAATAAAAAATGTGAGAAAAATGGTAGCCAGGAAAATAAAAACTGGGGCTAAAGTTTTTTTCATAAAGTCCTCCGTTTTATATTCTATATATTACTTGATTTTCATATAAATTTGAAGGTTTGAATGCTTGTTCTGGAAAATAAAATGGCTAATAATTTTTAATCTAAAAAGCATGGAAAATTTGCATGTTCAACGGAAGAATGATAGACACTTTGCGAAAAAAATGGCATAATACATAAAAGCAATGGGGCTGATTCTATACTGGTGTACTGAATCGGCCTTTTTTTTTACTTCTCTATCAAGGAGCTTTTTTTTATGGAAAACTTTATTCAAACAGTGACGAATGCAAATAATGCTGTTAATGGCGTTGTTTGGGGTACATTCGGTATTGCGCTATTGTTTATTGCAGGTTTGGTTATGACCTGTGTTAACAAGGGGTTTCAGTTTTCTCACATCGGACACTGGTTCAAGAAAACAATAGGTGCAATTTTTAAGGAAAAGCACGTTACTGCTCATACAAGCAAAGATAACAAGGCTATTTCTCAGTTCCAGAGTCTTTGTACTGCATTGGCTGCAACAATTGGTACTGGAAACATTGTTGGTGTCGCAACCGCTATCGTTCTTGGTGGACCTGGTGCTATTTTCTGGATGTGGATTATGGCCGTTTTTGGAATGATGACCAACTACTCAGAAAACGTTCTTGGTATTTTCTTCCGTGAGAAGGGAAAGAATGGTGAATGGCACGGCGGTGCAATGTATTACCTCAAGAAAGGTCTTGGCGGATACAAGGGAATGAAATGGGTCGGAATTGTTCTGGCTGTTTTGTTCAGCGTATTCTGTTTGTTGGCAAGTTTTGGAATTGGAAACATGTCACAGGTTAACTCAATCGCTGGAAACATGGAAAGTGCATTCAATATAAAGCCTTGGGTAACTGGAATTGGATTGGTAATTCTTTCTGCTATTGTTATTCTTGGTGGTCTTAAACGTGTTGCCGCAGTTACAGAAAAGCTTGTTCCTGTAATGGCTGTTCTTTATATCATCGGTGCCTTGGTTGTTGTTATCGCTCATGGAAGCTTGGTTCCAGCCGCATTTGCATCTATCTTCAAGGGCGCATTTGCAGTTAAGTCAGCAACCGGTGGTATTATTGGTTATGGTCTCCAGCTGGCAATTACTTGGGGATTCAAGCGTGGTGCATTCTCTAATGAAGCTGGTCTTGGTTCTTCTGTTATGGTTCACTCATCATCAAACGTTAAGGAACCAGTTCGCCAGGGTATGTGGGGAATCTTTGAAGTTTTTGCAGATACAATCGTTGTTTGTACATTGACAGCTCTTGTCGTTCTTACATCAGGTCTTGTTGATTTGGGAACAGGAACAATGATTTCTGAAAATGTAAAATCAGCATTGGTTGGTGAAGCATTCGGAACAATCTTCGGAAAAGCAGGTCCAATGTTTATCGCTATCGCAATTCTTTTGTTTGCATATTCAACAGTTTTGGGATGGAGCCACTACGGTTCAACAGCTTGGGGATACCTCTTTGGTGAGAAGTCATCTGTAATTTACAAAGTGATTTTTGTTGTAATGGTTTACTTTGGTTGTACAATGAGCCTTGATTTGGCATGGGATTTGTCAGATACATTTAATGGTTTGATGATGATTCCAAACTTGATTGGTGTTTTGGCTCTTTGTCCTACAGTTGCAAAGATTACCAAAAACTATGTAGATAGAAAGCTGCATAATAAAAATATAAAACCAATGTTGAATCATGATCCAGTGTTGCAGGCTGAAGCAGAAAAAGACGTTGCTGAAGATGCCGATTAATTAAATCTGATTTCTGATAATAAGCTGCCCTGATTTTTCGGGGCAGTTTTTTTTTATAAGTTTTTTATTTGCTTGTTTTCAAAATGCAGAACTATCGAAAATATAATTTCGTAAATAATCATAAAACAGGCTACTATCCCGGAATTGAATACTATTCCTAAAACAAGTGTGGAAATAGTAATTATTATTGATGAAATCGTATACATTTTTGATTTGTATAACCAGCCAAAGGGAAGTAAATGAGCTCCAAAAATCATAGCTAAAATCATTACAAGTTTTTCAGGGTAGATTGATTGCATGTAACAGGCAATTAAAATATAGAGTATTTCATTTAGTGTGAATATAAAGCCTATTTTGTTTAGTGGATTTTCATTGTTGTTAAGTTTTATGCCAAGGAGACTCGTAAAAAATATTGCTAATGGCATTAAAACTGCGATGCAGCACCAAGTGTACCAAGTCTTTAAGCCAATGAAATTCACAATTGCAATTAATGTCCAAACGACAATAGATGCTAATATAAACGCAATGCCTTTTTTATTTTTTTTTGCACTATCGAGTCTTAGTTCTTCAATAATTTTATTCAATTCATCTTTGTTTTCTGGATTCATGTTTGTTTCCTTGATTATTTAATTTCCCAATCACTTTTATAAAATTCTTCAATTGCTTTTACCATATACCCCGGGTCTTTTGCTCCTGCACTTTCATAAGGAGAGTGCATTGCCCATTGTGCAAGTCCTATATCAACAGTTGGAATAGAAACGTGGGAGCTGCTGATGTTTCCGAGTGTTGAGCCTCCAGCCATGTCTGATCTGTTGACAAAAGTTTGGTAAGGAACGTTTGCGTTTTCACATGCAGCTTTAAATATCGTGGTGGAAATACCATCAGTTGTATATTTTTGGGCTGCGTTAAATTTTATGACCGGTCCTCCGTTGATGAAAGGTCTGTTTGTTGGATCACTTTTGTCTGTATAATTGGGATGAACCGCATGAGCGTTGTCGGCACTTACCATAAAACTTTTTGCAATCGCAGTAAAAAAATCTTCCTCTGAGCGTTTGCAGCAAAGATTAATTCTCTTAAGTACGTCATATAGGAATGTTGAATCAGCGCCTTGTTTTGTTTGACTGCCGACTTCTTCATTATCAAAAACACAATGCACTGACACATTGTTTGTATCTGATTTTGTTGAATTTAAAAATCCAAGAAAAGTTGTGTAGGCACATTCCAAATCATCAAGTTTAGGACTGGAAATAAATTCATTATTGTTGCCCCAATATTTTCCGGTGTCTCTGTTGTATAAAAATAAGTCGGTGGAAATTATTGATTCGGGATTAACACCGGCAGATTTTGCGACAGTATTTATAAACGAACGGTCGTTAGGTTGTGTATCCTCGACAATTGAAAAAATAGGGAGCAAATCATTTTGAACATTGTATTTTTGCCCATCGTTAGCTTCTCTGCTCATATGGATTGCCAAATTTGGAATCATGAGCAAATCTTTGTCAATGTTTACCAGTTTTTGTTCGAATGAAGTTTTTGAACCGGATTGATTTTTTATAATGATTCTACCGGCAACAGAGAGGGGACGGTCAAACCATGGGGCACACAACATTCCACCGTATTTTTCAACATTCAATTTTATGTATCTTTTTTCCGAGGTAATGCTTTCGTTTTCCTTGATTTTAAAAGATGGAGAGTCGCTGTGGCTTGCTGTCAGCATAAATCCTGAAAAATCAAAAGAGGGGACAGTCCATGATATGATAGAAGATGAGTTTCGTGTGGTAAAATATTTTCCGCCTGGTGTGAGTGTCCATTTTTCACATTCTTTAAGTTCCATAAATCCTTCGGCTTTAAGTGCATCGGACAAATTTCTAATCACATGAAAACAGCTTGGACTTTGTTGAATGAAATCTAATAGATTACTGGTTATGTTGCTTTGTTCCATAAATCAATTGTACCACAAAATCTATTTTCTGTTCACAGTTCCAACCAAACTTCTTCCGAGTTATAAAAACTGTCGCCATAGATTGTGAAGTAGCAGAAATATTTTTCAGTTTCCTATAGTTCAATAAGGTCTGTGTTTAAGGTCCAGGGACAGATGATTTTTTGCGTGTCAATTTTTACTGGAATGAGTTCACTAATGTATATTTTGTTTCCCTCGCTGTCGCAAATAAAAAACGCAATATCAACTTTGGTTGAGGTACAGGATGTTAAAAAGGTGCAAAGTATTGCAAATGCATAGAGGATTTTTTCATTGATAGGCCTTTTTATTTTAAGAATATTTCTGTACCTTTAAATCTGTATCCTCTTTTATGCCATATGCAAGATTCTCTTTGTCTCCTCGGATTTCTGGATTTGTAATGGTGACAGAATCATATCGGTTAAGGTTGAAAAATCCAATTTTTTGTGCGTGGGAATCCTCTTTTTTTGCTGATAATGCGATTCTTTTTTCCCCGTCACAAAGCAAAAAGCGTATGCGTCCAGACTTATTGAGCATTCCGTCAGAAACTATTTTTCCGGAATAGGGTACAGTATCGGTATTTAGGGGTACAGTATCTGTGTCCTTTTGTAAAATAAAATAGGTCATTTTAACTGATTCCCGATCCAGTTTGGCTTTTTTTGCTATGGATGCAATTGGTTCTATTGGTTTCCATTGTATATCTGCATGGCATGTATGATTTGGACCTGCTTGTAAGGCTGGGCATTTGTTGTGTCCTAGGCAAGGTGATAAAACGGAAAAACCGTTTTCAAGTAATCTGTCCCTTAGGGCTATTAAGTTTCGGCTGGTATTTAGAAGTGCTGGCTCTGATAAAAGCAGTAAGCCGTTTTTTTCAAGTTTTTTAGATAAGTCCAGCAAAAAATTTGTTCGTTTTTCAATGAAATTTGGATTATCTTTCCATAGTTCATTTAATGCATGGCTCATTACTATAATATCAAACGAGTCGTGAAGTTCTAAAGGGGCTTTTTCAATGTTGTGCACTCTTGTTATTATGGGTACAGATTTTAAATCGGATTTATAAATGTGGGAAGCTAAATCCAATGCTGAGGAACTGTAGTCCATAAGGGTGACACTTAGTTTGGCGGAAGAGTTTTGTGCTAAAAAATCACAGATGGTGACAGATGCAGGCGCTGGTCCACAACCAACGTCCAATATCTTAATAGAATCTTTTTTGAAAAGATTTTCGATATTGGAACAGTTTTTTATGGCATAATAAATCTGCTGATAGGAAATAGGCCAATAGTACAAAAGATATGCACCTAACTGCTGTGGATTTTCCATGTAACCGCTTCCAGCTAATCTTCTATCTCCTGTTAATCCCCGTTGTAGAGATACCAAGTTATCGGAAACTGAAGATAACTCTTTTGGGGATAGAGAATTTGAGTTTTTACTCCTTCTCCAGAGGGACAAGAGCGTTGGAATGTGAGTTTTTAGCAAACTTTCGTTAGTTAACATAATTTTTTTTGTTGCTATCGGATGTTAGCCTAAATTTCAGAGGTTGAAATATGGTAAACAGAGTTACAATTGCGACAAACAATTTCCAAAGGATCAGGTCCGTTCTTTTTGATGTCCTCCAATTCAGCAGCGGGTAAATGTCTGATGTGGTTAAGGTAGTTTTCCTTTGTGCAAGGGCAGTCATATTTTACAGGACGTCTGACAGCGATGGATGGCTTAAATTCCCGGAACAAACCGTAAACCAAGTCTTCATTTGTATGTCCTTCGCTGAACCAGGTTCCCAATGATGGTGCAGTTTTGAATGCAAGTTCAAGTTTATCAATTAACATGTCGTCTGACAGATTTGCTTCTGAAAACAGACCTTTGCCTTTTGTTCCTCCGGTTCCTGGCATGACTTGTAAAAATAATCCTCCGGCACCAATTACACGGCCAGCTTTATCCATTTGGATGCCAGTATTAAATGCAGTTCTGATTTGTACACTTTGATCAAAAAAATCAACTAAATCTTCTGCGATATTTCTTTTGTTAATTAAAATAGAACTTGAATAAGGGTTTTTATCACCTTCAAAAAGTGTTGTCATTGTCATAGTTCCTGTTCCTAAAAATGGAGATAGGTCCCAGTTTTCCAAAGGTTTTTCAACAGGAATATGATCATTAAAAAGATAACTTCGGACGTAGCCGGTTGTATCGACTTCAACAGAAAATCCTTGCGCAGGTCCATCGATTTCATATCGCCAGGTTAAATGCTCGCGACCTTTTAAAGTTGGCAACAACATTGCTCCGCAAAGAGAGGCTTGTCCTAAAACCATTGTTTCAAGAATGCCAGTTTTGTGTTGTGCTCTCATTTGATTTACAAAACGGGTTCCATGAAAAAGGGCTCCACGAGCTCTACCGTCACACAAAACAAAAACAACCATCTCGTCTTTAGGAAGAGCATTGATTTTTGATTCTAAATCTTTATCTTCAATTTCTGCTTTAATCATAAAGTAAATATATCATATTTTCAAATTGGTTACTATGTATTTACGAAATTGATTTGTTTGTCAATCTATAGCGGTTCCCTATCTTAGGTCTATATTAGCCATGGTATGAGTTCTAAGATAATATGTACCACTGTCTGAGTCATCATAATTTCTATCTTTACGAAACCAACCTTCTCTTCGATGAGTAGATGTAACATAAAGACTTTTCAGATCAGAAGAACTATTTGTTTTTAAAGTCCAGTCACAACCATAGCCGTCACTTCCTTTATGCCTTGTTTTAAATTGCACCACATAAGCATTGGAAGATAAATAACGAGGAACACCTGTCCAATAGGGTTGACCAGCTGAAATCAAAGTTGCATTATAACCAGCATTTTTCAAAGTAGTATAAGCTCCCTTCATACTATTATAATTATCCAACAGATAGATGTATTCCAAAACGCCAGGCACATACCAGGTTACAGGACTAGAAGCATTTCTGGTATTGACAAAAGCCCAAATGGAATCATCTCGTCTTATGCTAGTAAAGCTACTGTTAATCAAATTAAGCCAGTCCAAACCGCTTGAAACATTTAATTTTTTATATTCCCACGTATTATCGCCTGTTTGAACATAATAATCTTCATATTTAAGCTCTTCATCGCCACAAGGCTTAACTGCTTCACCCCAAGTATAACCCGTGTATTCATAAATATCCCAAATTTTTACAGAAAAAAGCTCAGATGCTTCACAAACAACACCAATTGGATTTTTATCGTTATAACAGTTTGCAGAAACAAATTTTTGTTCCAGTTTATTATTGGGAACATGAACAATTTGACCGGGGACAATACCAGCAACTTCTGAAATACTGACTTTTGATGAAACATTGCCAACATAATCCACAGCCCTCAGTCCATAATAATAACGAGTTTTATCTACAGCGTTACCAAATGAAATGGCATAATGTTTAGATCCAGTTGAAGTAAAACTTCGTCGATCCTCATAAGTTCCATTATCACCAAAAGAAACTTGCAAACAGTCAAAATCTGTGGCCGGTTCATCAAAGTTCAAATCTATATATCCTTTTCTTGTACTTGAATAATAATTTGTAATAGGAGACGGTGCTGTATGATCATACACACAAACATAAGTTCCTGTTGTTTCATTTCCATTATTATCTGAGAATATTACACGCAGGTTATAAATTCCTTCTATTATGTTGGATCCAAAATCAAAACAATAATCGTCCTTTTTTAGTTCCGCTATCGTAGGCCTTGTAACTTCAAGAGATTTCTCTATTGAAATTGGTTTTACAGAAACGTAATCATAAAATTTTGTATTAACCCTTTCTAATTCAAGTTTTACTTTTGAAGGACCACTTTCCAAATCACTTACACTTCCTTCAATAGAGATTTTCAAATTTTTTGACAATTTGTTTAAATTTTTTATAAGACTTCCATTTATGGAATACTCTACATTGGTTTTAGGTTCAATTTTTGTATTTCCATCATATATTTTTAATCCTGTAACTATAGGTACATTTGTATCAATGGAAGAATTGGTAAAATAAAAATTCATATATCCTTCTGAAAGTTCAACTCCATTTGAATTAGCAAAGGATTTTTGAATTTCAAATTCAATATCAGTCAATTGTGGAGGAGCTTTATCTTTTTTTGTTGGAATATTTAAAACCGTGCATCTTGAATCAGCATAAAAAGGACAATCATAATATCGCAAAAGATTTTCATCAGGATTGTCTCTGTTTACAATTAATATTGCCTTGAAAATCACATTTTCTGGATTTCCTTTCTCAGAATATCCATAGTAATACTGACTTCCATTTTCATCCGTTTTGTCTTTAGCCAAAAGAAGTTCGTATTTATCTTCCGTTATGCCCAAATCATCCAGTTCATCTTTTGTCCAATAGATAGAACTTTCCGACATTGATTGACTAAAAATGATTCTAAGCAGGCTGTCTCTAAAAACCCCTTCCGCTTTGTACCCTGGAGAGTAGTTCAAAACTTTTGGTCGCTTTTCCACTAACGCTTGAATTTTTATGTTCGCCTTTTTTTTGAGGATTTTAATTTTTGTTTCTGGACTATCCAATTCATCAAAAGAAACCAGGAGAGCAGCATCTTCGTCCGTAAGAATCTCATTATCTAATAGGACTTCCCACTTTTTAAAGCATTTGTCAGTATCTTCCGTGAATATCAAAGAGATTTCGTCTGAGACTTTTACACTTTGTTCACCACTGGGAGAGATTTTTCCACCGATACCAGAAAAACGGATATTGAATGGGGTGGCGTTTGCGTATTCCACAGCTTCGTCAATCAGTTGTTTTAGCTCGGATCCGTTCATAAAATTTTCGCAGGAGAAAAAAGTTGCGCAGATAAAAATCAGGAGTGTTTTAAATATCTTCTTTCTTGCAATATAGCTGTATAGACCGTTATTTTTCATGATGTTCTCCCCATAAAAATCAACCAGAAAATATCAATTTTCGAAATTGACTTTTTTAACGTGCATCCTGCGACGAAGTGAAGATGCTCAATTAATACAAAAGTTTACAAAGCAAACTTTAAGAAGATAAAGGAATCCCCATTTGGGAAGGCTTTATCTTAGTTCTTGATTTATTATAATATTTTTTAGGATAAAATTTAAGCACCTGTTTGGTGGATTTTGATACAGCATTTGGAACTGCTGTCACTTGTTTTTTTGCTAAAGTTACAGCGTACTCGAGTTCCGCGTCACAAGTGCATGTTATAAAAATCGTCAGTCATGGGTGCGTGTTTTAATTGTCGGAATAAAAATTCTTTTTAAATTAATCCATGCAGGTTCTTCCGGCCCATTCCTGGGATTTGGATTTTTCGTAGTTAGTAATGGCTTCGAAATCTGCTTCCGGGTTACAATTTTTTTCAATTTCCAATGCTGTGTTGTGTAATCGGCGAAGACAGTCGGATTTATCGTTGTAACCCATTTTTGATTTTTCTATGCAGTCCCCCAAAATACGGATTGATTGGTCGTAGATTTTTGTAGGTACAGGAAACGGATGACCGTCTTTTCCGCCGTGAGCAAAGCTGAATCTGGCTGGATCCCTAAATCGGCTGGGGGTTCCGTGAATTACTTCGCTAACCAAAGTCAAGGATTGCAAAGTTCTTGGCCCCAGACCTGGTGTTAATAAAAGACTTTCAAAATCTTTTGGCTGGGAATCATAGGCAGTGGCAAGAACTCCTCCCAATCTTTTTAAATCCACATCTTCTGCACGGACTTCATGGTGTTCTGGCATGATTATATTTCTGCTGCCGTTATCCAAAATAATTTGATTGTCCAGGTTTTGATATTCCTCAAAAAGTTCCAGTTGTTTTGACTTTTGCTCAAGAGGATTTCCTAATCGGGCAATGTCTGAAATTTCTTTGATGATTCGTTTTGGTTCTTCGTTGGACAGACTTAAAATTGACGAGCGGGTCTCTTTTGCATTTGCATCAGTAAGATTCAAAATCTGTCCTTGATTTTCACCGGTGATTCCAGAGTGGGGGTCTTCGATAAACGATTTCAAATCAGCAGAACACCAATGATAGCGTCGGGCTGTTTTCGTTTCGGAATTCATTCCCTGCTGAACAATGGCCCAATCACCTTCGTTAGATAAAATAAAATTGTGCTGATAAAGTTGAAAACCATCCTGCACTGCTGTGTTGTCGATTTTTGCGGCCAACTTACTTGCTCTGACTAAATCATTTCCGGGAAGACCTGTGTGTTCTGCCAAAAACAAAAGTTCCTCCGGTGTGCGACGAGAATATTTTCCGCGGCCTCCGCAAATGCATAAACCAAATTCTCTGGCCCGTGGATTGATTCCCCGTTTGAGTGCATACATGACCGATGTTGTGATTCCCGATGAATGCCAATCCATTCCCAACACCGCTCCCAAAGATTGGAACCAGAGTGGATCGCTTAATCGAGTGAGGACTTCTTTTTTTCCGTATTCCATCAGCAAGACTTGGACTATTTCAGTTCCCAAATCTCTCATTCTATCCGCCAACCATTTTGGAACAATTCCGTGGTGGAGCGGCAAATCAGCATGGCCAGTGCGTTTAATCATTTGAAATATTATAGCATAAAATTGATGCGAGTTGAATTAGGGGCGACTTTGCTTAACAACCGGTTATTTAGTGGAAAAGATTCCAGCATTTTATCGGTTGGTTTGCAAAATTTTTATTTTTCCATAATCTTCATGGCTTCTTTTGTTACTTCGTCGTACAGGGCTATAAATTTGCTATGGTTTTGTTTGACGAAGGCTTTCTTATTTTCCACATCGGTTTGGGCCATAATATCTTTGCAGGCGAATTCCAGAGACTTGGCGAAATCATAAAGTTCTTGAGAACCAATGAGTTTTGATCCGGATTTTAATGCGTGGACAATGATTTCATAATTATTCCAATCTTCTGAGGCTAGAAACTGTTCCAGTTTTTCTTGTGTGGAAGGTCCGTCCTGACAAAAGGATTCTAATACCAACTTGTACGTGGTGTCATCATTCCCGCACAAAGCAATGCCAGATTCTTTGTTAATTAATTTTGCATTTTCGTTTGACGGCTTGTTCTCCACGATTTTTTGAACTGGTTCATTACCATTGACTGGGACTACAAGTTCTTTTGCTATTGTGTTGTAAAAAATATCATAAAGAATTGTGCTGTCAATTGGTTTGCTGATATAGTTTGAAAATCCCAGTTCAAGATATTTTTCTTTCATTCCGATAATTGCATTTGCTGTAAGCGCTATTACAGGAGTGGAAAGATTCAAGTTACCCTGCATGGTTTTTGATTTCTGGAAAGTTTCGACTCCATCCATATTGGGCATCATGTGGTCAAGGAAAATAACGTCAAAATGTTTTTTCTTCATAAGCTCAAGACACATAGCGCCACTTTCACAGGTGGTAATCTGAGCTTTTGTTCTTTTAAGAAATTCCTTTGATACAATCAAGTTGACTGAGTTGTCATCTACAATTAAGACTTGAGCGTTTGGTGCAGAAAGTCTGTCGGTGATTGAGCCCATATCTTTTTCCAGGTTGTTGGTCTTATAGTGGGAAAGAGTTGATTCTCCTTCAACCTTCTGTTTAATATCAACAGTGAAAATGGAACCCTGGCCAAATTCGCTAATGACATTTACAGTTCCACCCATGAGATTAACAAAATGATTTACGATTGTAAGTCCAAGTCCGGTTCCTTCAATGTCGTGGTTTCTCTTTGTATCGATTCTTTGGAAACTTGTCCAAATATTTGGTAAATCTTCTTTCTTTATACCGATGCCAGTATCCTTGATTTCCATATGAAGTTCAATTTCATCACCGGTTCTTATTCCCCGTAAGACAAATGTGACTGTACCTTTTTTTGTATATTTTATGGCATTGTTCAAAAGATTTGTCACTATCTGTCTAAGCCTTAGTTCATCTCCATAAAGACAGTTTGGAATGTTTTCGTCCACATCTAAAACAAAATTGATTCCCTTTTGATTGGCTTTCAAAGTGAACTGCATTTCCAAGTCCTTAATCATTTTTGCCAAATGATAACTTGTTTCGACCAGTTCCATTTTTCCTGATTCGATTTTTGTAAAGTCCAGAATGTCATTTATAATAGAAATAAGTCCTTGGCCGGAGCTTCTGATATTTCTGGCGTATTCGTGAATTTCATGTATGTCACTGGAATTCAAAATCATTTCATCAAGTCCTAGAACTGCATTCATTGGGGTTCTGATTTCATGGGACATGTTTGCCAAAAAACTGCTTTTTGCCGAGTTTGCCGCGGACGCAGCTTTTTCAGCTTCTTTCAATGCTTCTGTATAGTTTGCCAATTTCTGGAGGTCGGAATTTTCAACTGCAAAATACCAGAGGAAAAGACCGAGGGATGCTCCAAAAACGGTAAGCGCCAGTTTTCCATGTAAAAATGGTTGAATAATCATTGTCGTAATGGCAATACCAATAGCGATTGCCATAATCTTTATGACTTTTGAATCAAGATTTTTTCTGTCACCCCAGAAGACTACAATTGAAAATCCTAGAAGATATCCTGGGACATAATATGCCGACGGAAGATACATAGGGCCTCTTATGTAGTCTTTTAACAGTTCACTATAAGAACAGGACAGTCCAAATTTGATGTCAACAAGCAGAAATACGATGTCTGCTAAAAACGCAATCAGGTTAATTATTTTAAAAATCTTCAGCAGATTGTTTTTGTAATGAACAAAAGAAATCAGGTAAACCGAATATGCGTAGGCAATGGACAAAGTTCCAATAAAACATACAGATATTATGGCATTCTTAAAAAACAAGTTCAGTGGAGTATAAGGGAGACCTTGAATATAAACGCGGATAAGCTCAAAAAAAGTTGAAAAAGTAATAACTATTACAAGCGTTCTAAACTCCTGGCTTCTTTTTCCTCGCTGAAATTTAATCAAGGCAAAGCTGGTGAGCATAATATCAAAAAATAGAGTACAAAAAATAAAACAGGCTTTAGGACTGTCAAAAAGCCATGACATTAAAATCTCTCCATAAAAAATCAGATAATTTTTCTTAATTATACCCCACTTTTTTGAAATCCTCAACAAAGAAAATAAATCTTTCCAGATTTCGTATTATAGATTTAGATAATCATATTGCTATGAACCTGCTTATCCTTTGCAAATTTATTTAAAGGGCAATCCTAATTTATGGCAGTTAGAAATCTTCAAATTATTTTAAATTTATCCTTCCAGAATAATTATCATTTCGTGTAACAAAACCTGGAAAAAATTGTATACTTTCATAATGGGATTTTTTTTACGGAGGATTTTATGAATATAAAATCATTGGGATTGCCATTAGTATTGTCAGCCGTGTTTTTTTCTGCTTGTAATTCAACATCAACGAATCAGGTACGGTCAATTGATAAATCAACCGTGGGAAAGGGGGGACAGATGGGTGCGACCGGATTTTATGTTGCGTCTTTTTCTCCAAATGAGGAAGTTCCGTCGACAGTAAAATTTCCTTCCATTCAGATACAGTTTTCTCAGCCGGTTGTGGCATTGGAGAAATTGGGAGAGCCAATTACTAAAACTGATATGGTTTCAATATATCCGGAGCTGAATGGTGTTTTCCGTTGGTATGGCACAAGTCTTTTAAGTTTTGATTGCACTGATGATTTGATTCCGCAGAAGGAATATTTTGTGACAGTCAATCCAGAGTTGGTTTCTATAAAGGACGAAGTTTTGAGTGGACCGAATGTGTTTACTTTCCACACCGAAGAATTAAAACTTTCTTCCATCACACCTGGTTATACAATATCAAAAGAGAAAAAACTTTATCTAAATCCGTCTGATATTTCTCCGGAATATGCAAAAGATATTGCGGTTACTTTTAGTAATAAAGTGAATCCATCTGTGGTTTCTGAATATTTGAAAGTTGTTGATGATAAAAACAATGAATACGAATTTACCACATCAAAAATTGATGACAAAACTGTTTTGCTGAAACTAAAAAAAGAGCTTCCAAAAAATACATCGATTAATGTGACCCTTGCTCAAGGTGCGGTCCCCGATGTTGATTGTTGGGAGACATCTGAAGTTCAGAAAAAAAATTTCCATACACTTGTTCCATTTAAATATACGACTTCTTCTGGAACATCGACTCTTGGAATTTCGTTCAATCATAAAATCAAAAAAGGATTGGAAGAAGAAATTCTTGGGGCAATTAAATTTTCTCCTGATATGAAAATCACAAAGGAGCAAATCAAAATCAATGGAAATCAAATTTCAATTGAAAATCTCCCAGTGACTTATGGCGATAATTATTCTTTTAAATTGGATAATTCTGTTGTTGTTGATGCCTATGGTCAGGTTTGTGAAAATAAAATCAGTAAAAAGATTAATGTTCCCGATGCTGATTCCTTTGCAAATTATAAGGACTTGTACTCGAACTTTACAATTTTGGAAAGTCAGTTTGAACCAAAGAGGGCTTTTGAATTACAGAATGCTGATACCGAATATTCGTTGACTGCAATCAGTGGTGTGACAGAAAAATATTCAGCGGGAAAAACTGAGAAATTTAAAATCAAATCAAAAGAAAAAAATGTAAGATATATTGAAACTATTGATTTGAAAAACTTCCTTGAAAAAACTGGAAATTCTTGGAAGGGTGGCGTTAAATTTTCATATCCAATAAACAAAAAAATTAATAGTTATCAGACAAATTATATCCAGGTAACAGATTTGGGAATGACCGTAAAAACTTCATGGAACAAGACCGATGTGTTTGTTACAAGTTTGACAAGTGGACTTCCGATTCCAAATGCCGATGTCTCGATTTATTATCTTGAATCAAAAACCATGAATGAATCAATGCTCAAAGGTGAGGGCAAAAAAATTGCTTCCGCAAAAACTAATTCCGATGGACTTGCGGAAATTTATTTTGATTCAAAGAGTATTGGAAAAAATTATATTGAAGTAAAAACTGCTGACGACAGATTGGTTTATTCGTTGTATACAAATACAGTTTCATCTTACAAAGCGGCGGTTCTTGAAAACAATAAAATTATTTCTATTGGTGATAATTCTGAAATTGATCCACAGTCTGTCACAAAAGGAATGATGGTTACAAAAATTTTCAGTGACCGTGGACTTTACAGACCAGGTGAAAATGCTAGTTTTAAAATCATTGATAGAACTTTGACCCTTGGAAAATATGAGACATACAGGGGTGATTATGAAATCAATTTGGTTGATAATCAGTACTGGAAAAAAGACAGAAAAGTTTATGGAAGCGCTTCAGGAAAAATCTCTGAATTTGGAACTGCAAGTTTTGAATGGAAACTTCCTGAAGATTTGGCTCCTGGAGTATATTTTTTGGAGTACAAGCGAAAGGATGGTTCAAATCAAACAGCAATGGAATCAGTTTCTGTTCAGTTCTTTGAGAGGGTAAGATTCCAGGCCTCAGCTTCAATTCCAAGTACAACTTATTTTAGCGGTGACTCTTTGGGTGCAACAATTTCTGCATCTTATTTGGGTGGAGGCTCTTTAGCTGGAGGTTCAGTTCGTGGTGATTGGACAAGAAATCAAAGTTCATTTTTCTTGAATGATGAGAAATTCAGATTCTACACATTTGGTCCAATGCAATACGCTTGGGAATTTGCAAATGGAGTTTATGTTGACGAGGAGTATGAATATTTCCACGAAAGCACAACTCAAAAGTTAAGTGAGGATGGAACTGCACGACTTTCTGTGGCAACTGGTTCTGAACCAAAAAAAGGTCTGCCTTACACTTATTATTTGAACGCCTCTGTGACCGATGCTGGAAATCAAATGATTGGAGCAAATGCAAGTGCAATGGTTCATCCAGCAAGTTTCTATATTGGAATTTCTCAAATCAAAAATATTAAGGGATTTGCAAAGAAGGGTGAAAAACTTGATTTTGATTTTGAACTTGTTACTCCCGAGGGAAAAACTCCAGATGAAAAATCTTTGAAGAATTCAAAAATCTCATGGGAACTCCTGCATCACACTTGGGAGCAGGTTACAGAAGAAGATGAATTTGGTTTTGAAAATACTCGCTGGGAACAAAAGGTTGTAACTGAAAAAACTGGAACAGAAAATATTGGATCTTCCAAAAAAGGAACTCTGTCATTTAGCACAAAAGATGCTGGCGAATATTTGTTGCGTATGACAACCGAAGATTCAAAAGGTCGTGCCGTAATTACAGAAAAATATTTTTATGTGACCGGTTCAACTTTGTACAATAGATTTGGTGATGGTCAGAATCTTGAATTGAAGTCTGATAAAGATGAATATTCTGTTGGCGATACTGCACATATTTTGTTGAAATCTCCGCTGGAAAAGGGCCGTTATCTTTTGACCATTGAGCGTGAAGGAATTGTTGATGAAAAGATTTTGACTCTGAATGAATCAAGCGCTTCAATTGATGTGGATATAAAAGAGGATTTTGTTCCAGCTGTTTGGGTCGGGCTTTCATCATTTACCCACCGTACCGGAGATACAAGTCCTGATTACGATTCTGTAGATGAAAATAAACCAAAGTCTGTTTACGCAAGTACCATGTTGAATATCAGTGAAAAAACTCGCACATTTGATGTGGATGTAAGAATGGACAAACCAAGTTACCTCCCAGGTGGAAATGTAAAAATTGATTTGGCCGCCACAAAAGATGGAAAAGCTGTATCCAATGCTGAACTTACATTGATGGTTGTTGACCGTGGAGTTCTGGATTTGATGGGATACAGAGTTGGAAATCCTGCGAAAGATTTTTATGCATATTGGAGATTCAATCCAAGGACAAGCTGGTTTGATTCAAGAAGTGTTTTGATTGACCCGGTCACTTATAAGCCATACAGTCTTAATGCAAAAGAAGCCATCATGTATGGAATGAAAGTGTATAAATCTGCTGGTGTTATGAACAGTGTTAGTACAGCAAGTGCCAGAGCTAGTGATTTAGGCGAAGAAAAAGTGCGGTACGCTGATGATGAAATGCTTATGATGGATTCAGTTGAATCTGTTGCGGAATCTGAAGAAGCTGCAAATGGTGAAAGTGGTCCACAGATTAGAAAAGACTTTAGGGCAACCGCTGTGTTCCTTCCAAATCTTGTGACCGACAATTCTGGAAAAGTTTCTGTTGAATTTAAATTGCCAGATTCTTTGACTGAATATGTGGTGACTGTTATTGGTGTAAAGGAAAACAATTTTGCATACAGTGAAAAATCTTTGTCCGTGGCAAATCCAATTTCAGTTCGTGATGTGGAGACAAGAATCCTTCGTCCTGGTGACAATGGTGAGGCCGGTGTTGTGATTACAAACATTGGAGATTCCTCTGAGACTGTTGTTGTGGAAATGGAAGTCCTGAGTGGTCTTGAAAAAACTGATTATGTTCATCGCGAAGGAGATTTGATTAGACAAAATGGACTTGCGGCGATTTCTGGGGAAGCTAAAAAATCTCTTGTTATAAAGTCAGGGGACACTCAGACTTTGATGTTCCGTGTTGATGCCGTGACAGAAGGCTGGATAACCCTTGCGTTTACAGTCAAATCAAAATCTGTAAATGAAATTATCTACAAGGCCCTTGAAATTGAAAAGCCTTATATTTATGAAACCGTAACAACAGTTGGACAAATCAATCAGGATGAAAACTCTGGTGAAGAAAAAATTATTTTCCCAGCTGCAACTGATGATGGTCGTGGAACATTCTTTGTTCAATTGGATGCGACCCGTCTTGGAACTTTGCGCAGTGCAGTGAACTATGTGTTTAATTATCCTTATGGATGTATGGAACAAAGGTCTTCTGCTGTTATGCCATTGATTGCCTTTGGTGAATACATTGATGTGTTTGGGCTGACTTCGACTGTTGATAATGCGGCTGCCGTTGCAAAATCAGAAATTGAGTCCTGGAAAAATGTTCAGAACAAAGATGGTGGATTTGCGTATTGGCCGGATGGAGAATATTCAAGTTTCGCGGTCTCACTTAGAATTGGAGAAATACTTGCTTTGGCAAAGGAACGAAAAATTATTTCCAATCCAGGAGTCGATATCAATAAGTTGATTTCCTACATCAAGTCCGAATTGAAAAAAATGGACAAGGAAGGTTACTCTTATCCAAAGGCCTACAGCTATTATGTTTTGAGCAGACTTGGAGAAAAAATCAGCAAGTCGGATTTGAGTTCAATCGTTAATTCAAGTTGCGGGGCTAGTGAGTATGCTTTTGCAGGTCTTGCTGCTTTTGAAAACGGATATGATGATTTGGCAAAAACTGCGGTGACAAAAATTAAAAATCTTATGTCGCTGACAACCCGCGGAGCCTCTTTCCAGAATGATACAAGTTGGTGTTCATGGTATTTCTTCAACGGTGATGCAGAAAGATATGCTTTGGCTCTTCATTTGTTCTCAAAAGTTGATTCGGAAGATTTGTACAACGGTCATCTTGTTTGGCAGATTTTGGAAATGCAAAAAACTGGTTATGGTAGATGGCAATCAACAGCAACAACAAGTCGTGTATTGATTGCTTTGGATTCTTACATCAGAGAAAATAATTTGACCAACACTGATTTCTCTGCTGAAATTTTGTTGAACGGCAAATCCATTTTGTCTGGAGAATTCAAAGGCGTGGCAGCTAAGCCAAAGGACACTACATTTAGATTCGGCGATGTAAATCCAAAGTCAAAGCGCAAGGATGAAAAGTTCTCTGCTGATTTACCAAAACTTGATGTACCGTTGAACACAACAGTTCCATTGGAAATAAAAAAAGATGGACAGGGACTTTTGTTCTATACTGCATCAATGACTTATGCTCTTCCTGCTGATGAACAAAAAGCTCGTGATGAAGGATTGTGCGTTTATGTTGAAATAACAAATGCCCGCACTGGAGAAAAAGTTGATGGCAATAAACTTGTGTCTGGCGAAATATATCGTGAAAAAGTTTATGTCACCACAACAAAGAACAGAAATTATGTTGCAGTCCGTGCACCAATTCCTGCTGGAGCGGAAATTTTGAATCCGGCTTTTGCAACTACAGCAACAGTTGTTCCAGATAAAATGGAGCAAAATGAAAAAGGAACGGCTCGTAGAGGATATTATGGATGGAGCATTTCGCATCAGGATATTTATGATGCAGAAATCCGTTGCTTCTGGGATTACATGCCAATCGGTGGACAAAATTTTGAATTCCTGTTCCGTGCACAAAGATCTGGAGAATACGAAAGTCCTGCAGTCTTGGCAGAATGTATGTACGAACCAGAAATCTTCGGACGCAGCAATGGAAAACGCTGGACAATCGAATAGTCTGATTTCATAAAATCAAAATCCTCAGTGTAAATGCACTGGGGATTAGAAATCACAGATGAAGTAATTTTAGGAAACACGAATGAATTTAATAACTGCTAATTTGAATCAGACGGATGAAATTTATAATCTGGTTCAAGAAACAATAAAAACTGTTTATCCAAAATATTATGCATCTGGCGTGGTGGATTTTTTTTGTCAGCATCATTCGGTTGAAAAAATTCGGGAAGATATTCAAAATGGTTTTGTTTATGTGGTGGAGCTTGATGAAAAAATTGTCGCCACTGGAACTTTGGATGGAAATCATATTACACGAGTTTTTGTAAAACCAAAATATCAGGGACAGGGAATTGGTACTTTTATTTTTGACACTTTTGAAAAAATGAGCTGATTTTGTAGAACTGGATGCTTCACTTGCTGCGTCGCTTATGTATGAAAAGCGTGGATACAAAACAGTCCGCCATGAAATAAATGATTGCGAAAACGGTTCAATTTTGGTTTACGAAGTTCATCAGTTGAAAAACAAAGGTGAAAATTATGACAAATGAAAAACTCTACGGAATGTTGTTTTCAAAAGTTTATCTCTGTTTGATTGCAAAGGCTGAACGAAAAAATCGGACTAGGGATGAAGTGGACGAAATCACTTGTTGGCTCACTGGTTATAAACAATCTGACATAAATAATTTCCTTGAAAGCGATTTGACTTACGGAAATTTTTTTATGAATGCACCAGCCTTAAATCCAAACCGAAAATTCATAAAAGGTTCTGTCTGCGGAATTAAGGTGGAAGAAATCACGGAACCATTGATGCAGGAAATCAGATATTTAGACAAACTGGTGGACGAACTGGCAAAAGGTAAAACCATGGAAAAAATCTTGCGGCACGGGGAATGAAAGAGATATGCTGAACTGGAATCAATCAAAAAGTTGAATCTGGATGAACTCGACTTTCCCTATTAAAATTATCAACTCTCTATGTCATTTTACTGTATAACGACATAGAGATTTTTTTTTGTTTGGGGTAGAGATACAATGCACAATTTTGAATACAATGAAAATGCAAAAAAATTATTGACTCCTGAGATTGTCCAGCTGTTGAGTACCATTTACGAACATAATGGCACAGAGATTGCCAAAGAAGGATTGAAAAAAATAGGAGGAAGTTCAGCCACTGGATGATTGCACGATTTACAAATTTTGAAAAATATAAACCCAGCCTTCCTGCCAAAGTTTTGATGATTCACGGCTTAAAGTTTCGCTGATTTCCGAATTATAAAATTTTAAAATTGCGTCTTGCACAGAAAGATTTTTTTCTTTATGAAGTTCTCCACAGATTTTTGCTACTTTATGAGGAATAAAAAGACGAACATTTTGTTGAGTAACCGCTGGTCTTTGCATTATAAAACCTCCTCAGATTTTATGAACTGTAAATGTTTCAAAGCTTTTTCAGTATGAAAACAAAATTGATCAACATATTTCCATGTTCTCAGTTCTTCTAACAATTCATTTTTTCTTAAAAATCCTTGTTCATAAAGATTGATGCTTGCATAAACATTATCGTTTGCAACAGCACCAAAAACAACATCATAATCATGAGAAAAATTGATGTCTTGACGATTGGAAACAACAAAATCCAACCAGTCTTCATCGGCATTTTCAAATATTTTACAGTTCAATTCTGAGTTTTGCAAAATTATTTTATCAAAATCATATTGATTGACAATCGCATTTTTGAAATGGAACCTATCTTTTTTTGTGATTGCCCATTTTTTTGCCTGTTCAAAATTTGTTGTTGCATAAAATCCAGAACCAAAATCAAGAGTTCGTTTAGGCTCCAAAATTTCAGGCTTTTGAATTTCAGAAAATCCACCATGAAATATTATCATTTTGTTTCTCCTGATTTTATAAAATCTTCAATACTACCTAAAATATAATCTTTTCCCTGAGAATGCAAAACTTCCCAATGTTTTTCCAGAAAATTTAGAACACCTTTCTCATTAAAAAAATTTGCAGTTTCCTTTGTTGATACTTTTTTTTCAAAAGCATATTCTTCAATGCACCATGAAATAAATTGTGCTATCTGTTCAAATTCTGTCATTTTTCTCCCGTCATCATCTGACAACGATTGATTTAATATTCGTCTTCCCAATCGTCGCCAAATTCGTCTTCCATTTCATCGCGGGCACCTTTGTCACCACTTAGTGCGTCGCTGTGCAACTCTTCGTAGTAGTCGTCATAACTATTGTTTGAATTGGAAAACCAGCTGTCAGATTTTTTTTGATTATTCTTTGAGTTTCCAGAATTTGAATTAAAAAATAAATCGTACAAAAATCCCATGTGCCCCTCCGTGTTTTTATAATCCGAATATTCCTGTAACTTGATTTTCATCAAGAATTCTGTCACTAAAATTATTTACATTTTCCAACATTTTTTCAATATGGGATTGGATTGCTGTACCAATTAATTTTTCTGTTTCAATTCCACGGAGGGTAAAAAACAACATTGGGTCGTTATCAAATCTTGCGCCAATTCCGTACAAAACCGAAGCCACATGTTTGCACATATCCGCCACATCTGGACAGGAACAACCAAAATGAATTTCGCTGAACCGTGGAAAAATCACTCCTTTTTGCATAAAAAGATTTTTCAAATCATCAGGAAAATTCCCGTTAATCAGACTTTCCAGATTTTGGATTTTTGAAAAACAATTTTTCTTTAGCTCATCCAATTTTTCATCGCTGATTGGATCGACTCTGATTTTGATTTTGTATGGATTTTTCGAACTGCCGATTACCAAAGCCGTAACCAGTCCAGATTCAATCTGCAAATCAACAACACAATTGGCACGAACATATTTCCGACCACGCTCCAATCGACTGTAATAGTCAGCATAACTTTCCAAACTGTCGCACCAAGCTTTTCCCCACCAACTTTTTGCAATAATTTTTCCAGTCAACTTAATTGGAAAAAGTGTTTCACCCTCGGATTCTTTTTCTTCAATAAATTTTTCAGCCTTATATTTTAAGTCGCTCACAGAAGTGTAACTGTAATCGCCCCAACCGTAATAGCCCATTATTCCATCCTCATCAAGTTCATCAATTCTTCGTCGCTCATTTTTGTAATCCAAGTTTCACCTGATTCGCCAATAACATTTTGAGCCAACTCTTTTTTTGATTCAATCAACTGGTCGATTTTTTCTTCGATTGTTCCTCGGCAAACCAATTTATGAACCATCACATTTTTGTTCTGACCAATTCTGAATGCTCGGTCCGTAGCCTGATTTTCCACTGCCGGATTCCACCATCGGTCAAAGTGAATAACATGATTTGCATTTGTCAAAGTCAAACCAGTTCCGCCGGCCTTTACACTCAAAACCATGTACGGAATATATTCGTCGCTTTGGAATTGCTGAACCATTTCGTTTCGTTTTTTAACAGAAGTCCCACCGTGCAAAACAAAACCACGGCGACCAAAAATCTCCGACAAAAAATCATCCAGATGTTCGGTGATTTCTCTGAACTGAGTAAAAATCAAAACCCGCTCCCGTTTTTCAAAAATGGTTTGGCAGATTTCACGGAGCATCTCAAATTTGCCGGAATCTTTTTCCGCATAATTTTCGTTGCCCAAATATTGGTCGGGATGATTGCAAATCTGTTTTAATTTCATCAGCGAAGTTAAAACCAGTGCCCGTCGTTTTGTGTTTTGTTCCGTGCCGGCGATTTTTTGCAATTCCTGTTCCAGATTGTCCAAAAATCTTTTGTAAAGCATGGCCTGTTTTTTGCTTACACTCACATAATCAATCATTTCCATTTTTTCCGGCAAGTCCGAAATAATTTTTTTGTCTGTTTTAAGTCGGCGTAGCATAAAGGGACTAATCATGCTTTTGAGTTTTGAATAGCCTTGCGGATTTTGTGAAAGTGATTTTGCGAATTTTGAAAATTGTGTTCTGTTGCCCAAAAGACCTTTATTCAAAAAATCAAAAAGAGACCACAAGTTTGACAAATCATTTTCAATCGGAGTACCGGTCATGGCGATTCTGAATTTTGATTTCAGTGATTTAATATTTTTCGTTTGCTGTGTTCCCGGATTTTTTATGGCCTGAGCTTCATCCAAAATCAAAATGTCCCAATCCATTTTTTTAAGGGACTCATTTTTTGCCACGATTCCATAAGTTGTGATAAACAAAAAAGTTTCGCTGGATTTAATTTTTTCCAACAAATCTTCCGAATCATTTTTTTGCTTTCCGTGGATGATTTCAAAATTGATTTTTGGTGCAAATTTTTTACACTCGTTTTGCCAGTTTCCCAAAAGCGATGCCGGAACCACCAATAGATTTTTTGAATCCGGTTTTTCTGTGCGAAATTGTTCCAAAAATGCCAGGACCTGAACCGTTTTTCCCAAACCCATGTCATCAGCAAGACACGCTCCCAAACGAAGCTGCGACATTTGATAAAGCCAAGAAAATCCTTTTTTCTGATAATTTCTTAAATCAGCATTGAGATTTTTTGATGGCGAATATTTCGTTTCATCAGGATTTCTAAGCGATGACATAATTTGTTTGAGCCAAGCACCGTTTGTAATTTCAACAGTCGAATCATCGTCAACAGATTTTCCTGAATCAATATCCAGAGTCATTCGGAGTGCGTCCACAAAATTAACTTGCTTGGAATAGTTTTCCACTTTTGACAAAAGTTCCGACAACCGTTGATGGTTCACCTCAACCCATTTGCCTTTTATAAAACTCAACCCCTCGGTCTGCTGCAAAAGTTCCTTGATTTCTTTTTTCGTGAACTGAACTCCATCCACTTCCAAAAATCCCTGCATTCCGATGATTGAATCTATGCCCACCAGCGACTCTTTTTTTTCACCAATTTTTACGCTGACTTGAACTTTGTGCCGATTCTTTTTCCACCAATCAGGAATCCTGCAAACAATGCCACTTTCTTCAATGGCCGGAATTGATTTTAAAAGTTGCCAGGCTTCATCTGATTTTAATTTCAGCGGATGGAACATTTCACCGGAATCCATAAAAGATGCAATCAGCGGACTTGATTCACCGGCTTTGTTCAAGCACGACAGAAGATTTAATATTTTTGATTGGTCGTTTTTAAATTCCGTCAAAGCAAACTTCAACGGCAGATGACTGATTTTTCCGTTTTCATTTTTTGTGGAATAAGTGGCCAGAAACGCAAATGGAAATTTTTCATCATCAGGATTTTCCACCAGATGAAAAAATATTTTTTCGCCGACTTTCAAATGTTGATTTTTTTCTGCCAGATACATTTGAACCGTACCCTGGTAATCAGAAATCTCTTTTGAAAAAATAGAATTAAGCTGGCTCCAGATTTTTTTTATCCATTCTGAATCAATAAATTCCCAACCCAACGCAAATGGAACTTCATTTAAAATAGAGTCGATTGTAAAATCAGTCAACGGAACGATTGTGTTTTCCCGGCTCAGTTCTAGTCCTTCGGTTTTTGAAAGGACGATAAAAAATTTGTCAGCAAGGGAATGTAAAAAAAGTGCAGAGTTGTCGAAGGTGGAATCCTTTTCCCGAAAACAAAAGTTGAATAAAAATTCAACGGGATTTTGTTTGACGGAAAATTCATCCGGGACAGAATCAAAAACAAAAGAATCTTGTGTAAATCTAAATGATAAAATTTTACTGTCTGAAGTTGGCATTTACGAAAATTATATAGGTAAGCTCCTGAAATTGCAATTTTTAGCGGTTCCCATAATAAAAAATCCTAAAACTACATTGCAACAAGCGAAAAATTACTTTAAAATCTTCCATATACATATTAAAATTTTGGAGGACAAAAATGTCTGCAATGGTTCAGCAGATTATTGCGTTTGTGCTGTATTTGGGCATGATGATTTTTATTGGCCTGAAGTTTATGAAGAAGAACAATAGTTCTGAAGATTTCTTCCTTGGTGGTCGTAAGCTGGGACCTTGGACTACAGCGTTGAGTGCCGAGGCATCTGATATGTCTGGTTGGCTTTTGATGGGGCTTCCTGGATTGGCATATCTTGGTGGAATTAAGGAATGTTTCTGGACAGCTGTTGGTCTTGCGGTTGGAACTTATTTGAGCTGGCTGATTGTTGCAAAACCTTTGCGCAAATGTACAATCAAATTTGGAAACGCAATTACAATTCCTGAATTTTTGAACAACCGTTTTAACGACAAAAAGCGTGTTTTGGGTAGCGTTGTTGTTTTGTTCAACATTTTGTTCTTCACAATCTATGTTGCATCTGGACTTGTTGCCTGTGCTAAACTTTTCAATTCTGTTTTCGGACTTGAGTATCATGTTGGATTGGTAATTGGTTTGGTCGTTGTTTTGGCATACACAATTACTGGTGGATATTCTGCTGTTTGTACAACTGATTTTATCCAGGGTTCTTTGATGTTCGTTGCTCTGATTATCACTGGAACAATTATGGTCGTAAAACTTGGTGGTCCATCAGCTGCTATGCAGAAGGTTAGTGAATTTGGGCAGCGTGCAATGAGTGGCGAATTTAATTCCCTTAGTGAAAAAATGCAGGAAGCCTTTACCAGAAATCAGTCTTACGGAATCACTTCTATTATTTCCGCAGTGGTTTGGGGATTGGGATATTTTGGTATGCCACACTTCATTGTTCGTTTCATGGGAATTCGTTCAAACAAGGAAATCAAAATCTCTCGCAGAATTGCAACTGTTTGGGTTTTGATTGCTTTGGGAATTGCTTGTGTAATCGGTTCTTTGGGTGCTGTTTATCTTCAGCCAAATATTTTGAACACATCAGCATCAGAAACTGTTTTCAGTGAATCACTTAAGTTGATGTTCCCACCATTCATCGGAGGAATTTTCCTTTGTGCAATTTTGGCCGCCGCTATGAGTACAGCCGACAGTCAGCTGTTGGTTGCATCATCTTCTTTCGGTCAGGATATTTACAAAGGAATTATCAACAAGAAGGCTTCAGAAAAATCAGTTTTGAATGTAAGCCGTATTACAGTTCTTGTAATCGCTTTGGTTGCTTTCGTGATTTCTTTGGACCAGAACAGTTCAATTTTCGGACTTGTTAGTTATGCTTGGGCTGGATTCGGCGCAACTTTGGGACCAATCATCCTGTTGGCTCTTTTCTGGAAAAAGTGTTCTAACAAAGGTGCAATCGCTGGATTCATTACAGCCGGAATTACGGTTTTGGTTTGGAACAAAATTCCAGCATCAGTTCACCCAATCTTTGGTGTTTACGAAATCCTTCCAGCATTCATCATCAACCTTGTTGTAACAGTTGTTG
This sequence comes from Treponema sp., assembly GCA_045643225.1. GTDB lineage: Bacteria > Spirochaetota > Spirochaetia > Treponematales > Treponemataceae > Treponema_D. Next base: position 81,942 of record JAZUKJ010000029.1, read on the forward strand.
TCAGTCTGTGTGATAAGAAAAATGATGCAGAAATGATTGCAAAGTTTGATGAATATAAAAAGATGGAAGACTAAAAGTTAGCTGATAAAATTTGGCTGGACTGTTATGGTCCGGCCTTTTTTTTTGATAAAAAAACTGCTGACCGCTCTTTTTTTGATAGGAGGTAACGAACGAACGGTCAGCAGTAAAATATTCAACAGGAATCTCTCAAACAAGTTTCATGAACCCTGGCACATTTATGATAAATCGGTATAGTGAATTTTGCAAGTTTTTTTTTGAAAACTTCTAAAATTTACAATTATTTGTATCTGATTATATTTAAAAATAGGAACCTCTAAAAATTGTAGTTTTTAGAGAGGCTCAATAGTATTTCTGAGAAAATTTCTTGTTGAATAAGGGCTGTCGGGGGGCGGAATAATCGATGTCATAGCCAGTCTTTTTAATAACTACCGATAGTTAGTTGTGTTGTGTTTTTTTCTCTTGCCTAAATGGAGATTTATGTGTAAATTATAGATATCAGAAATATATGCATGAATGGTCTCTTTGAGAGGCTTATGAAGTGCAGTATTTATTTCCCGCCGATATTTTCTCCGGCTATCCAAGGAGGATAAACAATCATGGAGTCATCTGAATTGAAAATTGCTTTTTATGATACAAGGACCTACGATCGTGATGCATTTGTATCAGCTAATAAGGCATATTCATATACAATTGATTTTTTTGAGTTCCATTTAAATGAACAGACAGCATTAACTGCAAAAGGATATGATGTCGTATGTGCATTTGTGAATGATACCATTAATTCAAAAGTCATGGCAGTTTTGAAAGAATGTGGTGTGAAATTAATTGCTATGAGGTGTGCCGGATACAACAACGTTGATTTGAAGGCAGCTGCAAAAAATGGCATAAAGGTTGTTAGAGTTCCTTCTTATTCTCCAAATGCTGTTGCGGAACATGCTGTTGCACTTTTGTTGGCTTTGACAAGAAAAATTCCTCAGGCTTATTTGAAAACTCGTTCTGGTAATTTTACATTGGACGGTTTGACCGGTAGAAATTTAAATGGTTTGACCGCAGGTATTCTTGGCACCGGCCGGATTGGAAAATTGATGGCACAGATTCTTAGTGGCTTTGGCATGAATGTTGAAGTTTATGATGTGTCTCCTGATAATGAGTGGGCTGCATATCATGGATTTAAATATGTGCAATTGACACAGCTTTTTGCAGACGCAGATGTTTTGAGTTTGCATTGTCCGTTAACTGAAGAGACAAAACATGTGGTTAATGCTCAGTCGCTTCAAATGATGAAAAGGGATGCTGTTATTATCAATACAGGACGAGGTGCTTTGATTGATTCAAATGCCTTGGTTAATTCTCTTAAAAAACAGACAATCGGTGGTGCTGCATTGGACGTTTACGAAGAAGAAAGCAAATACTTCTTTGAGGATTGGTCTGTGAATGTGATCAAGGATGATATATTGGCTCGTCTTATGACTTTCCCTAATGTTATCATTACCAGCCATCAGGCGTTTTTAACTTCAAATGCTTTGAAGGCAATTGCTTCTACTACTTTTGAAAATATTAAGGCGTTCTGTGATGGTGCGGAACTTGCAAACGAAGTAAAGTAACGTATGATAATAAATACTGGGGGACGGACCGATATAGTTCAGTATTATTCTGAATGGCTTTTGAGAAGGTTTAAAGAAGGATTTGTGTATTCCAGAAATCCTTTGTTCCCCAGTAAAGTGACTCGCTATGAGCTTAGCCCTTCAAAAGTTGACTGCGTACTGTTTTGCTCAAAAAATTATTCTCCCATTCTTCCCCGTCTAACTGAAATAACAGATTCCTTTAATACATATTTTTTTTACACGATTACTGCATATGGCAAGGACATTGAGCCCGGAGTTCCAAGTTTGGATCAAAGTATTGACACGTTGTACAAACTGGAAAAATTGGTTGGTAAGCAGCGGATTGTATGGAGATATGACCCTGTTTTGTTGACTAAAAAATATACTGTTCAGCAGCATTTGATAACTTTTGGGCATATGGCGGCTCGCTTGGCGGGGCATGTGGACAGATGTGTTTTTAGTTTTGTCGAAATCTATGAAAAACTCCAGTTCAATATGCCTGAACTTCAACTTTTGACTGAAGAAGATATGGACGAATTGGCAAAAGGTTTTGGTGCGATTGCCAGGAAATATAGGATCCCAATACAGACTTGTGCAACCAAATATGATTACTCCCGATATGGGATTCTGCCAAGCGGATGCGTAACTCTTGAACGCCTGGGGATTGCTAACGGAGTGAAATTTCGGGATTTGAAGCACAAAGGTATGCGGCGGGGATGCAAATGTATGGTCAGCCATGATATAGGTTCTTATGATACATGCCCAAACGGATGCTTGTACTGTTATGCAAATAAAAATCCTGCCGTTGCCGCGGAAAACTATAAAAAGCATGACTCTAGTTCTCCGATTTTATTTGGGCAATTGTCAGCTGAAGATGAAATCATTTACGGAAACCAGCAGAGTTTTTTGGATTCTTCCGGATTACAAATAGACTTGTTTTAACCGATATTGGGCAGTACATTTTTGTAAACCGAAGTTATTTTTTTTCCGATATTTAAAAGATGTAGAGAACTTGGAAATTTTTTCTGTTTTTCCGTGGGGGGATTATGAGGGGTCGGATATTACTGGTGAGTATCCTTCTGAGCATGTTGTTTTTATCATGCGAGTCAAATGAAGGAAAAGTTGTAAATGGAAATGGTACAGTTTCTGTTGGTTTGACCTATTTAAAAAAACAGACCACAGTTTCTGCTGCAAGAGTTCATTATTACACTCAGAATCTTGATTTAAAAACCTATACAGAAGTTTCTGAATTGCAGGAAGACAGGTTGATTGAAAAAGGTTCGACACTTGAAAATCTGTCGCTTGGGTCTCAGTTGCTTGACGGATTTCATTCTGTTGGTATCACAATGGGGAAGGACTCTGACGGAGTTGATTCTGTTGATGTTTACTATGATAGAAATACCGTTACGGTAACATTTAATCTTCTGCATGGGGAAAATTCAAAAGGCGAAAATAAAAGCTCAATAACAGGAATTTATGGATTACCGCTGGATGTAAAAAAAGATGTTGATTTGGGCAATTCATATTTTTTAGATCATGATTATGGACCAACGGTTTTCCCTGGACAAGATACAACATATGATCTCAATGTCGCCGATATAGCTAACTATGTCAGGGAGCAGTTGATTGAAGGCGGAGACTTTTCAAGAACTCTAAATGGTTCTGAGTTTATGGTGACAGTTAGTAGTTTTCGAATTGCTGCAATCGAATTTCCACAGTATTTATGGACACAGATAAGGAAAGATAACCCAAGTCACTTTCAGGGAAATCTACGTGTTACTGTGGAAGGCGAAAATCAGGATTACAGACCGGTTGAAAATCTTAGCTGGTTTGATTGTATTTATATTTGCAATGAATTGAGTATAAAAGACGGTCTTGTTCCGGCATATTCCATCGATGGAGAGACCGACCCTGAAAAATGGGGAGAGATTCCGGAAGATGCAGACAGTGCAAATCTGGATAAATGGAATGCGGTTGAATGGAACAGGAATGCAACAGGATACAGGTTGCCAACGGAAGCTGAATGGGAGTATGCTGCTCGTGGCGGTGATTTAAGTCAAAGTAGAACAGATTCTTCAAAAACTGATTATATATTCGCTGGAAGTAATGATATAAATCATGTTGCATGGAATGTGGAAAATAGTTCTGCCTGTACACATGAATTAGCTCAGTTGGCGCCTAACGAGCTTGGTTTGTATGATATGAGTGGCAACGTGGATGAGTGGTGTTGGGATATTTTTGCTGAGTATAGCGAAGAGGATTCGACAAACCCGGTTGGCCCGGAAACAGGAATTTATCGCGTAAAACGTGGTGGCAATTATTATAGTGCCAAATCCTCCGGCAATGAGGATTCGCCTTGTTCTGTATCTGCGAGAAATAAAAATCTTCCGTATCGGCGCACAAGCGGTTTTGGATTGAGACTTGCACAGAACGTGCCATTGAAGGCGATTATTGATTCTGATGCGGTGGAATCCGAGCCTAATGAATAAAGGTTCCCTAGTATGTGTTAAAAAAGTGTAGAAGCCCTGAAAAAAGTTCGGGGCTTTTTTTTATTTAGTTTCCTTTTGAATGAAAAATCATGTTGTTTATTTTTCGTAAAAAGTTTAAACTTCTGATATAAAACGTGCTTCAAAATGGGTTTCTTTTGAGACACAAATAATGAGGGAAATATATGAAACATTTGTTCGAACCGGGACAGCAGATTGAGACAAAAATCGTTGCAATTACAAACGATACAATTTTTTTGGATTTGGGACTAAAAAGTGAAGGAATCCTTGCTAAGTCAGAACTTGCGGATGAAAATGGCAATGTAGAAGTAAAAGAAGGTGATTCAATAAAAGTATACTTCTTGGAAAATAAATATGAGGAACTTCATTTTACCACAAAACTCAGTGGTAAGGACGCTGGAAAAGAAATCCTTGAGAATGCATGGAAAAATGGAATCCCTGTGGAAGGACATGTGACCCAGGAAATCAAGGGTGGATTTGAAGTAATGATTGGTTCTTCAAGAGCCTTCTGTCCATTTTCTCAGATGGGATACAAGCAAAAAAAAGAGAGCGCTGAATATGTTGGAAAGCATATGACTTTCATTATTCAGGAATACAAGAATGATGGACGCAATATTGTTGTTTCAAACAGGGTAATTCAGGAAAGGGAAGCTGAGGAAGCTAAAAATAAGCTGGCACAGGAATTGACTGTTGGTTCTATTGTAAAGGGATCGGTTGTTTCTTTGGAGAATTACGGGGCTTTTGTAAATGTTAATGGTTTTCAGGCTCTTTTACCAATTTCAGAAATATCTCATGTTAGGGTAAACAACGTTTCTGATGTTCTGGAAGTAGGTCAGGAGATTGAAGCTAAAATCATAAGCACTGACTGGAGCCGTGAAAGAGTTTCATTGAGCATGAAGCAGCTGGAAAAGGATCCTTGGGAAGCAATCGCTGAACAGTTCCCTGCCGGTACAAGAATCGAAGGAACAATTTCTAGAATTGCAGCATTTGGTTTGTTTGTAAATATTGCACCTGCTGTTGATGGTTTGGTTCATATTTCAAAATTGAATGTTGAGCGTAATACAAATCTAAAGAAAGCTTTCAACGAAGGCGACAAGATGGAAGTCGTTGTCGAAAAAATCGATATTGAGGAAAAAAGAATTTCCTTGAGTCCTGTTGTTTCCAATGAGGAACAGGATAATGCAAATGAGTATATGGCAAGTCATAAAAATGATGATGATGGAGATACATATAATCCATTTGCGGCTCTGTTAAAGAAATAGAATATTTTTAATCTTTTATAACTGTGCAAGAATATTGCAGGAAAAAACTTTGTTTTGAATGTTTGAGTACTGAAAATTTTCTCTGCACAGTTTTTTTTTGCTGCAAAATGTAATAATCAACTTGAGGTATATACTGTAAAATTAATTGAAGTATATGGATATTCGAATATGAAAATAAAGTATGATTTTAGAGAAACAAATGTTTGTATTAATTTAAATGTGTCGAAAGACTATGCAATGAAGCGTCTGAAGGCAAATGTTGATTTATTGAATGGAAGCACAATTTTTTCTGGGTATATTTTTGAGGGCCGCGGTCGGTTGTTTGATGCAATAATAGATCAGGATGATATTATATTAAAACTAAAAGAACGAAGGCCACATGGATTAATCAGCTTAAATATAAAAAATACAGATTTTTTTAATGGGACTATCGAAGATATAAGTTTGCCTGAATATGAAAGTTCTTGCCGATTTGCTGGGCGTATAAAATATTCACTTTTTCTAAAATTATTTTTTTTGATAGTTTCGATTTTACTTGGACTTAGTTTAATGGCTGCCATATTTATAAGTAAGCGGATTTCACTTGTATTTAATAATATATTGGTTTGGAGTTTTATATATATCGGGTGCATTTTTTATGTTAATTATAAATGTCGAGTCATTGTTAGTAACTTAAAAACGATTTACGAAAAATACTTAATCAGTGAAGAATATTCTTGATGTATCTGCGATATTGGCGCAGTGTTGTCGGCTTTTTTTTGGAGGAATAAATGCTTTTATCAATTGGGCTTATTTTAATTTTGGGAATGTTTTTAGGATGGGTCTGTAAAAAAATCAAATTGCCGAGCCTGTTGGGAATGCTTTTAACAGGAATTGTTTTGGGGCCGTATGTTTTTAATGTCCTGGATATTTCAATACTTTCTATATCCTCTGAAATTCGAAAAATTGCACTGATTATAATTCTGACTCGTGCAGGATTAAGCATGGATATTTTCGGATTAAAAAAATTGGGACGTCCGGCCATACTGATGTGTTTTGTTCCTGCAACATTTGAAATAATTGGAATGGTGATTTTTGGTCAGTTGCTTTTAGGAATGAGTTTTATAGAATCCGCAATAATGGGAGCTGTTTTGGCTGCTGTATCACCTGCTGTTGTGGTTCCGCGAATGGTAAAGTTAATGGACGAAGGATATGGAACAAAACAAGGAATACCTCAATTGATTTTAGCAGGGGCTTCTGTTGATGATGTGTTTGTTATTGTTTTATTTACCACCTTTACTGGAATGGCGCAAGGAAATAAAATTTCTGCGCTAAGTTTCGCAAACATACCGATTTCAATTTTATTTGGAATACTTGGTGGATTGTTTGTTGGTTTCTTGTTGTCGTTGTTTTTTTCGAAGGTTCATATTCGGGATACATCAAAGGTTCTTATTATTTTAAGTGTTTCATTTTTGTTGTGTTATTTAGAGGATTTATTAAAACTGCATTCGCCAATAACTTTTTCTGCATTAATTGGAATCATGTTTATTGGAATCGCATTGCAAAAATGGAACACAAATGTTATTGACCGATTGTCCCAGAAATATAGCAAACTATGGATAGGAGGTGAGGTCTTTCTGTTTGTTTTAGTTGGTGCCACAGTTAATGTTAATTATTTAGGAAAAATCGGGCCGATAGCGTTGCTTGTGATTTTCCTGGCATTGCTGTTTAGAATGTTCGGAGTGTTTTTATGCCTGATAGGTACGAACTTTAATTTAAAGGAACGTCTTTTTACTATGATTGCTTATACTCCGAAGGCAACTGTCCAGGCTGCGATAGGTGGAATACCTTTAGGATTGGGGCTTATGTGCGGAGAAACCGTTTTGGCGGTCGCTGTTATTGCTATAATTCTGACTGCACCAATTGGAGCGTTTGCAATTGATTCAACTTATAAAAAATTGCTGAAAAAAAATTGATATTTGTGCGGAGTGAATAGGTGTCTTTTTTTAGTCCTGATAGCAGATTATACAAGTCGATACATTTTATAGGTGGACTGATTGTTTTAAACTTTCTTTGGATTTTATTTAGTCTACCGGTTGTGACCGTTGGAGCATCGACCACGGCATTGTATTTTTCGTTTTTTAAATTGATAAATAACACAGACGGATATTTGATGAAGGATTTTCTAAAAGGTTTTAAATCCAATTGGAAACAGGGGACAGCATTGTGGTTTGTTACTGCAATTTTTGTTTATGGATTTTATCTGGATTTTCAGCTATTGAAGAATAATCCTGGGGTCTTTGTTGTGGCCATTAGTGTTGCGGCATTTATAGTGGTTTGTTTTTCTTTAATGTATTCCTATCCACTTTGTGTATGCTATGAAAATAAATTCTGGATGCACATAAAAAATTCATTTTTGTTGAGTATCAGGAATATAGGTAAAACTTTGTTTTTAATTTTTATACTTGCAATCGAAATCTTAATTTTTGCATTAAATAGACACGCATTTATTTTTTTTATCCTAGTGGGACCTGCTGTATTTATTTACACAATTGCAGGTACCGCCAGGAAGATATTTAATTCAAACAAAAACTGATTGCAAATAGTTTTGCCAATGCCAGTGCGCATAGGATATCCATAAAACTATTGCACAGTATATTCAGCAGTTGATTGTTCAGTCTCGCTTTTTATTGTTATTGAATGTTGGCCCCTTGTTAATGGAATATCCCATTCCAAGATGTTTTGAACTGTTCCCATATTTTGTCCATCTAGATACAGTGTAACAGGAGAGCTGTTTCCGCCGGATGCAATAACATGAAGTTGCTGAAAATTTTGAGGAATCGAAGGATCAAACAAAAATTGCGCTCCGCTTCTTGGAAACTTGATGGAAAGAGAATGTTCTGAGCTGGTGATATTTCCAGCCATGTTCATACTTTTTGCCCAATGCTGATACTCATTTGGATATGTAATTTGAATCCGTCCATTATTAAGTGTATGCCAGGAACAGGGGTGTTTGTCGATTGCTGCGCCGTTGCTTTTTAAAATATATTCTTTGGTAGTTGACGGGCATATATCAGATGCTTTCATTCCCGATAGAGTACATATTTCTCTTTTTTCATAATGTTCAGGAATTTTAAAATCTTCTGCTCCATATTCTTTTGTCAGTTTGTCGAGAATTTGACGGACAATTAATGCTGGGGCGGCACTACCGGTAACGCTGATAACAGTTTCGCCTTCATAATTTCCCATCCATGAACCAACTGTGTATTCGGATGTTGCTCCAACGGCAATTATATTTTGAAACTGGTTAGCTGTTCCCGTTTTAAATATCGCTGGATATGGAGTGTCAAAAACTTTTGCGGCGCCAAATCCCAGGGTCCGGGCATTTTTATCGCTCAAAAAGTCGCAGATAATTCTAGCGGTATCTTTTCCATAAATTCTTTGTAAGTTTTTTGATTTTAGTCCATTGGATTTTGTTACCGAAAGTTCTGATAAAATTTGTCCATCGTTTGGAAAAACAGAAAAAGCGTGGACCATTTCATATAGACTTACTTCGGACGCACCTAGGGCTAAAGAAAGTCCGGTGGTTTCTCTGGTTCCAATTAATGAGTCATATTTTAACTGGTACAGATTGTTCATGTACGCATCGATTCCAATGTTATGCAATAAATATACGGCAGGTACATTTAAGCTTGATGCCAATGCAACTCTCATTCGGACCGGACCATTAAACATGTTGTTAAAATTGAATGGAACATAAACTCCATTTGTACCAAAATCCTGCTGAATGTCAGGCAAAATTGAATTTGGCGGGAATTTTGTTTCGAGTGCAAGGGCATATAGGAAAGGTTTCATGGAACTGCCGGGTTGTCGCTGTGTTAAAACTCCGTCAATTTGACCTGCATGTTCTGTGTCATTGAAGGATGCATTTCCTAACCACACAATAATTTCGCCTGTATTGTTATTTATAGCCAGTACAGCTCCGTTATGGATTCGTGATTTTGCGTGTTCCGATAGAACTGTTTGAACCTGTTTTTCGACCGCTTCGTTTAAGTCGCTGTCAATGGAAAGAGTTAAATCTGCAGGGATAATTTTGTTCTGCTGGCTATATAAATTTTTTACGTATTGAATAAAGTGAGGACATTTTTGAGGATAGTCAAACGATTTTTTTGGTGCATATTTGGATGGATACCTTGGGATTTTGGCCAAGGTCATCATTTGTTCTGATGTCAAATCTTTTGGGGTAATACAATAAAAAGTTCTTGCGGCTGAACCAACTCCATCTGCCAAAAAACCAAAGGGCACGTTGTTCAAATACAGTTCAAGAATTTTTTTCTTAGATAGTCTTGTCTCCAGCATAACGGCCTGAAGCATTTCTCTGAGCTTTGTTTTTATTGTAACTTCCTGTGTCCGAGGCTGAATCATTCGTACGAGCTGCATTGTTATTGTTGATGCGCCACTTACAATTCGACCTTCATTTTTATTTTGTTTTGCGGCGCGTAATATTGCAAATGGATTTACCCCGGGATGATGAAAGAATGCCGAATCCTCTTCTTTAATGAAATCCTGGATTAATTCTTCTGGAAGCTCTGATAGTGGATAATATTCTTTTCTAAGACCATTTTCCAATGGCATGATATGTAAAAGTTTCCCGTTGCGATCGTAAAAGCGGGTGCTGTATTGTTGATTTAGAAATTTATCCAGTCCTTCAATTGGGATAAATCTTAAAAACAAATAACTTGCCGACGCAAGTAAGATTAGTCCCATCAGGAGTTTGAGGATAAATGGAATACGAGCTTTTTTGGTTCTATTTTTCATTTGTCTAAACGTCAGTTTTTATTGTAATAATGGATTCGGAAAATAAAAAACTCCCCCGAACTGGAACGTTTTGGGGGAGATAAAAATTAATGATTGCTATTTTATGGACCAGGTTTTTCCTGAACTGCGACCATAGATTTCTGGTTCATACATACATTCTGCAGTTGCGCTTGGTGTATTGTATTCTCCTTTTCGAACTGCTCTGAATGCGTATTCAACTTCCTGATGTCCGCGAGGGAAGTAGTCCCAGAAATACTGAACTTCACTGTTGTATATACCTTCGTAAGAGAGTCCATAATTGTAGTTGTGGTCTTCTGCGTCGCCTTTTTTAGCTGGAATTGTACCGGTTGTTACAAAGGCGGCATTCAAAATCTCACATCCAGCAGGAACAGGAGCTCTTAAAGCTACATATTCCCTGTTATGGGTAGATGATACATATACTTTCATCTTATAAGAATTACCTGCAATTAATTCATCGCCAGTAACTTTTTCATTTGTTTCGAGGTCGGTTATTTCTGTGAATATACAGATGCCTTCTTCTCTTGCATATTGTTTCGTTGGAGGAATTGCATATTTGAGAGAAGCTGTGTAGAACAATCTACCGGTTCCTTTTTTCTTGAACAGAAGGTCAAGTTCTTTGTTGCGTGGCAAAGAATTGAGTTCTTGTGAATCGAATGCAAGTGTTTTATCAACAGGCTCTGCTCCAACTCCCTTGAAACTATTTTTTGCAAGAGATTTTTTGTTCAGCAATACTTCCGCTGTGAAATCCAGGTCAGTTAAATTGTTTGTACGGATATATTCGTCAAATGCAGTAAGAACTCTTGCTGTTGCGCTGGTTGATTTCCAATAACCGTTGCCAAGTTTCTGAAGTTTTAGCAATTCAAATACGATGTGTTGTATTGTTGAATTACTTGGATTTGTTCTTGTAAGCAACTGAAGTGCCAGGGCATATTTTTCTGAAGCGTCATTGTAAATAGACCAATATCCATCATAGTTGACGTCATACAAATCAGCACCCTGTGCAGTCAAAGATATCTGAGACTTAAGCTTAGAGACCGCAGCATCTCTCTTTTCTGTGAGACCCAGATTGTCAAAAATAAGTCCACATAGAGCTGTTGTTGTAGAATCAATCTTTTTGTCTTTAATGATTCTGTCTGCTAAGATATCAAGTCCGTCAATTTTTTCAAGCATACTTGCGGCATAAAGAGTATGGGCTGCGTCATATAGATAGTAAAGCTTTTCATTGTTGTTTATTTCTTCATAATCAGACAACGTCTGCTCTGCCTGTTTCTTTAGATAACGCGCAAGCTTTGTTGTTTCAATTGAAGCTGTTTTATATCCTTTCTGATTTGCAATACCAAGTATTTCCGCAATTCTTGAAGATACATAAGGGCTTGAGTATTTTCCTGATGGCCAATATGGGAATCCACCATCAGACAATTGTGATGAGGCCCAAGATGCAATTTCTTTTTCAATTACGGATTTTGGTTTTTTAACTTCGCTGTCCAAACCAAATGCCTTGATATAGTCGCCGAATGCAATCAAAGGTAAAATTGCAGATGAACGCTGTTCCATACATCCATATGGGTAGTGGAATGTGTAGTCCACAGCTTCCTTAAGAATGCCGAGCCTTGTAGGGTCAAGCTGGATATAAAGGGAACCAACATTGTCTTCTGCATCTGCTGGAATAATTATCCTTTCTTCGGCAACTTCCTCTGACTGTGTACCCTCAGTTGAACCAATTGTTGTTGTGGTTTCAAAGATATACGGTTTTTCAACCTGGAGTGGCAACTGAATCCTTTCGTTTAGTTTCGTTGAATGAACTTCAAATTCAACAGTAACCCATCCAGGTGTGTTTGCGGTTACATCAAACAATAAAGTTTTTGTCGAATTTGCAGGAACGCTTAACGTCTTTGTCGGCTCCTTTTCAACGGTTATAAGACCTGGGAGCTTTTGAAGTTCATCGTCATACTGCTGGACTCCGCTAGTGATTTTTGCGGTAACTGTAAGGTCATGGTTTACAGTGTCCAAATTGGAAATTGTGACACCAATTTCGCTCTTATCATTGAGACGGAGCTGTCTTGGAAGTACGGAACGCACTGAAAGAATATTTGCAACGTCGAATTCGTTTTCCGCAACAGAGAACTTGTCGGTGGTTGTTCCGATTGCAGTTACTCTGTATGTCGTCAATGAATCAGGAAGCTTAAATGTACATTCTGCGTCACCGTTTGCATCTGTTATAAGCGATGGATTAAATAATGCCAGTGGATTGAAGTTCTTTCGGATATCGTCGCTTCCTTTATCTCCTCCAACTTGAGAACTTTTTGTGTAAGTCACTGGGTCAATTAAAATAGAACGATTGTCACCACCGTCTACACATTCTGGGAAATTTTCCCGGTCATAGAAAAATTCCAATGGATTTGAAACGTGATAGTTAATTAAATCGATTACACCTCTGTCAACAGCCATCAATGTAACTTCTGCGTTCTTCAAAGGTCCTGCCTTTGTTGATGCATGTATTTTGATTTTTGCTGTTGAGCCAGGCTCGTAAACATCTTTGTCGGTCTTGATGTCAATGTTGAAAGTTCTGGTTTTTGTGTTTACGTTAATAGCTGTGAGACCGAAATAGCTCTTTGGTTTACCCAAATCTGCTGTGGCAAAATCCTTTGAAGGTTCTTCCGTACGAGTGGAGAAGGAGGAAACTGCTACATACATTATAGGTACATAATCTTCTTTGACCTGGAAATCCAGTACAGATGTTGGTTCTGTAATTGTTTTAACCTGTTTGTCAAATAAACCTTCTCTTTCGAGTGTGATAAGGTATGTGCCTTTTGGCAATGGACTTTGCATCAAGATATGAGCAGTTTCACCAACATTGTATTCTGGTTTATCTGTTTTGAGGGTAATCTCTTCTGCATTATCTCTTGAGAACCAATACCAGTCGCTGCCTGTGACATAGAAACTCTGTTCGGAAATTACTTCATTTCCTTGACTGTCTTCAGTCGAGAGTCGGAGGATATAAGCTCCCCCGGCTTCAGGGGTTACAGATATTTCAGTCTTTTTACCTGTTGCGGTAAGATTTAAATTTGAGGTTTTATCTGATACAAGTTTTTTTGAATAACGGGTTGTAACTTCTCCGTTCCATGCAATTTGATTGACCTCTTCCCATTCTTCGTGCAAAAGTTCCATCTTGAGTTTTGCAGATTTTGCAATAGAAGATACATCCGGAGCTTTTCCTTCAGGGGTTACACAGACATAATCAAATTTCAATTCCGTATTTTTCTTAGCAAATCCTGATATGTTCTTTATGTCACTTAATCCAATGTAGAATTTTGCCGGATGGACTGTAGCAGATGCCCTGGATGCTATTTCCTGGTTTCCTGAATCGGTGACGGTTGTTTGGAGGGTGTATTTATATGGGAGCCCCTTAATTTTTTCTCCACCTGTTTTTTGAGTAAGTGTTATTGAACCGGTTCCGTCAAGGGTGCCTTTTGCGTTATCCAAATCTGTTCTTCCATCGTAATATCCAGAAACTGGACCAAAACTCAGATTTTGATATTCGCCATCGAGATTAAATGAACTTGGTGAGCGTTCCCAAAATGCTGAATAGGAACTTTCGCCCATGCTTCCGCCACCAAGATATCTGGAAGAAACTTTTGCGGAAATCGTATCTCCAGTGTAATAAGTTGTATCGCTGTTGATAGATGAGACGACTTCGAATTTTGCTGCTTCAAAGTATGCAACTCTAAAATAGCAGCGTTGAATTTCTGAGTCATCGCCATTGTGCCAGTATGAGATACAGTATTCACCCGGTTTCATGTCCTCAGGAATTTTGAATGTTGACCAGGCGCTTCCGTTTGCAGTTGTTTTTCCTTCTCGTGTCTGATAAACCGTTGCATCCCACCACCAAGGATCTGTCAGGTTGACCTTGTATTTTCCAACGTAAGGACTGAATTTACCTTTCTGCAGATTTCTGTCGATTACACGGAAGGTTACAGTTTCTCCAGGTTTATAGAGTCCGCGGTCTGTAAATATGAATGCATGGGAGGTTGTTTTTGCTCCTGATGCTGGTCTTTCCAGTGCTGTTACAGAAGAATTCCAGCGGTTGTGATTTGATGGATTAAAGATTGCGCAGTCATCATCAGTTTGCACTCTGATGTATATGTTGTCGTAATAGTTGGAATATGTGTAATTATCAAATGTGACTGTTCCTAAACCGGTGCTGTCTGTTGTGGCAGTTCCAATAGTTTTTTGTTTGTTGATGTTCTGAATAAAACCAGCAATCCTATCTGTGTCATAAGTTGAAATCTCTGAAAGATATGCAGATATTTTTGCGTTAGGAACAGGTTTTCCAGTTTCAAGGCTTGTTACAAGGACTGCCGCCTGATTGTATCCATATCTGACGGTTATTCCAAGGTCGGTTACTTGAATTATCTGATCCCTTTCACTTGTGCGGACTGTCTGGGAGATTTCTCCTGTTCTCCAGTCTTTCTCATTTGTTTTGTATGAGATAGAAGGCGAGAATTTCACTGCGCCGTGATATTTTCCGGATTCCGTTGCTGTTAGACTATCCGAAAGTTCTATTGTTTCAAGTGTAGGTACATTTTCTGCGCCTGGCTGAATTTTAGTTGTAGTTGCAGATTTGTTTGATTTCTGACCATAGAAATCGGTCAATGGAGTTAATGTGTATTTTGCATTGTCACTAATATTTCTGTGCATAAGGGCCAGGCGAGGAGTGTATTTCGCCTCCAGCATGGTAAATGATGAGTATGACTTGTATCTGACATAGCCTTCAGCAGGTGGGATAGTGACATCTAGTACAACTGGTTCCGCAGTTTTTCTGCCTGAATCATCTTCAACACCAGGATTGATTGTTAACTTGAATGAAGAGTTGTAATCGACTGGCAGGTTGTAAAGGATGATGCTGCTGTATGAAATGCCTATATTGTCCTTTGTAATCTTTATATCTTTGTCAAAACTGATGAGCTTTAGGAGATTGTCAGTTTGTTCTGCCTTTAATTCGCTGTTGAAATATATGCTGAGATAATTTTTGCATCCATATTGGTCTGAGTAGACATAGTAGGATTCATATCCGAGAGGATTGCGTATTGGAAGAATTTCTGAGTCATCTTCTGTTGTTGCGAAGGTATCGTTATCAGCTGTTGAACCTGATGGCAGCGTTATTTTTATTTTTTCTCCTTCGCGTGGTGAATCTATGAGTTTAATTCTAACTATGTTTGCAGCATTTTTTACAGACTCCTCAAGTCCTGATGCTTCTGCTGTAAACTTGTAAGCTTTTCCATCCTCAGATGTGATTGTAAGGTGTTTTGCTATTACTTCTGGATTTACAGGTGCGTTAAAGCTGATTCCAAAATCCATTGCGTCGGTGATTTTTACACCCCAGTATTCTGAATAGTAGGTGGTTCCCTTTCCATTCTTATATTTTTCAAAACCAGGAATGAGAGAAGAAATTCTCAGTTCGCTGGTATGGAATGTGAAATCATTTTTACCGTTCAGCTTTTTTCCGCTGGCAGATACAATATCTGGGGCGACTTTTACTTTGTATACTTTTTGAGGAATTATTTCTTCGCTGGCAACAAAGGATAATAAACTTGTGCCAAACCATCTGTAGGTACCCTTGAGGGGAGGTTCTATTGAGATGTATGGTGATTTGTCTGAAGAAGTTCCCAATTCCTGAAGAGCAATAACAGGTTCCGAGAATTGTACCTGGATTGTTGGAAATGTCGCGTTAGCAGGTAATTCTTCGCCCGGAAGAAAATCAATTACTTCGAATACATCGGAAAGGGAGTGTTCGCTTATATTTTGGGAAGTCAGGGCAGAATTTTTGGATTCTGAACCGCAGCTTGTAAAAAAAATCACCGCTGAAAATACAACGGTGAGAAATGCAAATAGATGTCTTCTCATAAAATCTCCAAATATGTTTTGTTATGTTACTATTATAATGAAAAACTTTAGCGAAATATGTAAATATAACAATATTTTATATTAATTTTGCAGATTTTTGGGTTTGAAGTTATTTTCTAGACATTTTGCGGAATTGGATTTATACTGGATTTGGAATATTTTAGTTAAAAAAGATGCAATTTTTTAATTTTATGAGATGTATATATGAATTTTTTAGAGCATAATCGTCGCTTGTACCATAAGTTGCATATAAATCTTTTGCTCATTTGTTGGATTTTGGTTCCTGTAATTTTGGTATTGGAATTTGGTCTTTTAGTTACAAGGTCGCTGTTTCCTGAAGGAACACAGGATACTATCGGTTATTTCGTAAAGTGCAAGGTTGTTTTACCTTCCGTAATTAATCTTGTGCAAATGATAGCAGCAACTGTTATTTTAAATTCAAAAGATGTACGTTTGCGCATAAAAAACTGGGTGTCTTGTTTTTCTGTATTTATTCTTTGCAGTATTGTTGCTTTCTTCCATAGGGAGTATCAGTTTACGGTTGTAATGCCTTGTATTCCCATATTGTTTTCAACAATCTATGCAGATAAACTTTTGACCTTTGTTGTGACGTCTTGCGGCGGAATCGTAATGGAATTTTCCGTTGTCCTGTCTCTTTTAAGTCGGCATGTGACGGGTCCGGTTTTGTTTTTGTCCATCATAGTGAGTGTGGCTTTACTTTTCTGCTGTGTTTTGGTTTCTCGGTTGATGATCCGGACATCCTGCGCCCAAATGAGTTTTGTATTCGATGCGTATTCAAATCAGGAAGAAATGATAGATGAACTTCATATAGAGCCAATGACTGGACTTAGCAATAGGGCTGCCCTGGATGAATGCCTGAATCTTTATATCCAGAAGTATCTTGAAGGCGAATTTGTTCCACATTTGGTTTTAATGGATATTGATCATTTTAAGAGCGTGAATGATACTTATGGTCACAACGCAGGCGATGTTGTAATAAAAAATCTTGCCGGCATTATCAAGAAAAATATGAAATCCATTAGGCGGGCTTTCCGTTTTGGTGGTGATGAGATGGTGTTGCTGTTCGGTAACGAATCTGTTGATGATATAAGAGCCGTTGTTGATAACATCCGTAAGGAATTTAAATCAACAAAATACAATTTCCAGCCGGACCATGAGATTACCTTAAGCGTTGGTGTTGCCTCATATTACAAGGGTCTCAGTGCTAAGGCTTGGTTCGAATTAGCGGACTCTGTTATGTATAAATCAAAAGAGAGCGGTAGGGATGCCGTTAATTTTACTGACTAATTTCGTATAAAACGGAACTGCCCTAAAAGTAAGCCTTGTGGTAGACGAGTTTGTCGGAACCGATACATCCGGTATGTGGTATTTCAACAGACTCAATAACCAAACAAAGCTAGCTGCTTGGGCAGACCTTTTTAAATGATTTTGAATTCCTTATAAGTTGTACCGTCCAATATATTTTTCCACTGAAATACTCCATTTTCAAAAATCATATAACTGTTACAAGAATTTTCCTTTGGCAACGATACGGAACCTGGGTTCATATAAATAAATGAATCCTTTTGAACGCAGGCAGGAACGTGTGTGTGACCGCAAAGTAGTATATCGTTCTGGGACATTGGGAGAGGGGTGTCCAAATTAAAATGATGCCCATGAGTCGCATAGATTAGTTGGGGTAAACCTGTATCCAGGATAATATATTCTGCCATTATTGGAAAGTGGAGGACCATCTGGTCTACTTCTCCATCACAATTTCCTTTCACACATATTATTTTGTTTTTTATGCCATCCAGCAGTTCAATAACTTTTTTCGGGGCGTATTGCTCTGGTAAATCATTCCGGGGGCCATGATAAAGCAGGTCACCTAGAAGAACTAATCTATGGGCCTGTTCTTTTTCAAATTGCTGAATCATTAAGCGACAGAATTTTTCTGAACCGTGAATATCAGATGCTATAAAATATTTCATATTCCTCCTAATAAACATCAATGAAAAATATTAATTTTCGGAATTGACTGTTTACGTACATTCCCCATTTGGGCAGACTTTCTTAGGTCTGCTGAACTATTTGTTAATGGTCGTAAATATGCGACAAATCATTTGTTTGTTCCGAGGTTTGTCACTTTATAAAAGTTCATTAATCTTATCCAGAATCAGTTCGTCAGCTGGCAACCATTTTACGGATAACAGATTTTCTTTGCTAAGCCATTTAGCGTCTGCATGTTCCAAAAGTTCCAGTTTTCCAGAAAGAATTGTACACAAAATGCAGTGCATGGTTAAGTGAAATAATGGGTAATCATATTCGACAGTTCCAATAAGTTTTTCGGCTTTTATATCTGTGGCAAGTTCTTCCTGGATTTCACGTACAATACATTGCTCTGGAGTTTCTCCTTCCTCTAGTTTTCCACCAGGAAATTCCCACCATCCTTTGTAATCTCCGTAACCGCGTTGAGTTGCAAAAATTTCTTTTGTCCCATTGTGGTCCCTCAAAATTATTGCACCGCTTACAGTTATTTTTTTCATAAATATAATCCTTTGTATTTAGATAGAAGATAAGATGATTTTAACATATTTACAGGTAAATGTGGGATTTTCTGCGTTTAATTGAATTTTGAAATGGTTATGACCAAAAAAATTTGTTAAATGTTAAAAACAGGGGTATAATTTAAAGGATAAAGATTCTTAATGCGACATGGCATTACTATGGAACTTTTTCAGCGTTTTCAAAAGGAAATGTCATCTTAAATTTACGGGAGTTAATATTATGGTAAAATGCTATTCACTTGGAGCTGCCCAAGAGGTAACTGGAAGTAAACATATTATTGAAATTGATGGACGCAGTTTTATGATTGACTGTGGTGCGTTTCAGGGAACACGTGCCGTTGCTGATGAAAAAAACCGTAATTTTGACTTTGCTGCGGATAAGATAGAATCTGTTATATTGACACATGCGCATTTTGATCACTGTGGTCTTTTGCCTGTGTTAACGAAAAATGGATACAAAGGAAATATCTATGCAACGCCAGCTACAAGAGATTTGGCTAACATTGTTATGATGGATTCCGCCCGTATTCAAGCCAGGGATGCTGAATTTCTTGCAAAGCAGGCAAAGAAGAAAGGCGAAAAGTTTAACTGGCATCCATTGTTTACTGAAGCAGATTGTGTAAAGGCTGCCAATCAAATTGTTTCATTGGGATATAACCGCAAGATGTTTATTTCACCAGACATTCAGCTGGAGTTCTATGATGCCGGCCATATTTTGGGAAGTTCTTTGGCCTGCTTGACAATCACTGGACAAAGAAAAAATCCACTGACAGGAAAGACTGCTAGTTCTGGAATGGGAGGCGGCCGTAGATTCTGGCACAGATTATTTGGTAGCGGAAAAGCCGAAAAAGTGTCTACACCAGTAGAAGGTGAGGCAGCATTGAGAGGTGCACCGTCTGATGAAATTCGTGTTCTTTATACGGGTGACTTGGGACGTGTCGGTAAACCGATTATAAAAAATCCTGCAACAAATGTTCCTGCTCCAGACTATATTTTCTTGGAAAGTACTTACGGAAACCGTTTGCATGAAGATCCGGGGGCCGCTTTGGATGATTTGGCAGAGGTTGTAAAAAAAGCTGTTGCCAATAAGGGAAAAATTATTATTCCATCTTTTGCGATTGAGCGTGCACAGGAATTGGTTTATTATCTTCACCTTTTGGTTGATCAGAAACGTATCCCTCATATTCCGATTTATGTGGATAGTCCAATGGCTGTCAATGCAACGGGAATCTTCCAGCTGCACCCTGAGTGCTATGATGAGGAGACAACAGAAACCTTCCTTGAAAATCACAAAAATCCATTTGGATTTAATGATTTGACTTTTGTTCAAAGCGTAGATGAATCAAAGGCGCTGAATAAAAAACAGGGACCAATGATTATTATTTCTGCCGACGGAATGTGTGAAGCCGGTCGTGTTTTATATCATCTTGCAAACAATATCAATGATCCTCGGAACATTATTTTGATTGTTGGATACATGTCAGAAAACACCCTCGGAAGACGAATCCTTGATGGTGCAAAGGAAGTTTCAATTCTTGGTGATAGATACAATGTTAAAGCCGCTGTTGAAAAAATAAATGCTTTCTCTGCTCATGCCGACTATAATGAAATGACTGAATGGCTGAACACAATAGACACAAGCAGATTAAAGAAGATTTTCCTGGTTCATGGCGAAAAAGATGCACAGGCATATTTCCAGGACCATTTAAAGAAAAACGGTTATAAGAATGTTGAAATCGTTGAGTATGGAAAAGTCTACGATATAGAATAGGAGTGAAGAGGCATATCCTTGGATGCCTCCTTTGAAAATGGATAGAGAAATTGAAGAAAGAATTGTAGCAATGGAAACAAAAATGGCTTACATGGAGGATTTTATCAACCAGCTGCAGGCCGTTACCGTTGAGCACACAGAAACAATCGATATGCTACGAAAAGAAAACAGGTTTTTAGCTCAAAAAGTAAAAGACCTCAGTGATCAGGCTGAAGGGGATATTCCAAATCGGAGACCCCCTCATTATTGATAAAAATAGAGTTTTATCAAAATTAGAGAAGCCCTTTATATTTCCCCAGAGAATTTGTTTTAGCAGATTTTCTGGGGATTTTTTTTACAAAATTAGATTGGATACAACCAAATAAAAATTGTCCCTAAAATATTTTTAAGATAGGATTTTAACAAAAATAAAATGAATTTGATATATTTGTCCCATGTGCGGTATTAAAATCAAAACCATGATATGAAGAAACAGGGATATGTTTTTCTGTATCAGCTAACTTTGTTAGAACGGTATATTCATTTTTCTGAGGTTGAATTATTCGAATCAGATTTAATGGATTGATTTTATCAGGTAACAATTTTCAATATGGTTTCAATTAAGGAGGAAACGATTATGAAAAAGAATTCCGCATGGGGAACATTTGGATTGGTTGTAGCTGCAGTTGCAATGCTTTCATCATTTGTAAGTTGTAGTGATGTCGGTTTTAGAGGAGAACCAGCAGGAGAAAAAATTACAGTTCCAAATGGAAAATTGACATGGACTGATTTTGATATTACAGAATATACAAAACTGGCAAAGCCTGGTGCAAAATTGCATATCAGTGTTTCAAACGAAGGTGAATATTGTAAGTTCCAGGTTTTGACAAAAGAATGGGGCGATAGTGGTGTTACTGAAATTTTTAAGGAAGGACTTACTTCTAATATTGTAAAATTCCAGACAATAGATGATGAAAATAATCCTTGCCATAGACCAACCGTTGAAAGCGAAGGTGATTTTGAAATTGTTTTGAATGAAGCTGCCCTCTCAAAATCTTCTTTAGCACTTATGGGAAATGCCAAGGTAAATTATCTTACGATTGAATACGTTGGTGGAAAGAAGGCTGATGATTCCTCTGATGCACCAGATGGTTATACCACAAAGACTGTCCTGTCCAGTGAAACAAAAGCTCCTGATTCCTGGGGAGAAATCCTTACAATCAATCATGGTGATTTTACTGATAAAGTTGCAGGTATGCGCATTACATACAAAGGCCGGACTGGTGAAACTGCAATGAAAATTACAGTTTCGAACCCTTGGACGGAAAATACTGTAAAATCCATAACTGGCAATGCAACATTGGCAGATGACAATGCAATTAATTCTTTCACAGCGGATGGAACACTTCTTGTATTCTTCAATGAAGGTATGGCTGCAAAATTTGTAGGTGAAGGCCATGATGGTGCTTGGGGTGGATTAACAATTCAGGGTAATGGCATCACAATCACAAAGATTGAATTGCTTATTCCATCAGCAAAATAATAATCGAAAACATAATTGAATCCTATGTAATATTCTAAGGCACCTGGAGTTATATGATTCCCGGTGTCTTTTTGTTTGTTATTGTGATATCTGCTTGAGGTTTGTTATTGAAAAAAAAGCACTGATTTGTGGATTTTGAATCTCAAAAATCAGTGCCCTTCAGGAATTATTAAACTGTAAATATAATAAGTTACTTGTTCAATGATTTGAAATGGTTGTAAATTAACGACCCTGATTCGCTTAAATCAGAATAAGTCCATTCGCAGGTTTTGTTACACCAAGGTGATATTGCGCTGGCCGTTTCATTTTTGTTGCTCAGGGACCAGTTCATGTGGCTTATATTGTATTTTTCGCAAAGGTCAAACCATTTCTGGGTTTCTCTTGCATTGAATCCTCCGTTACCAGATGCATCACAGGTTCCGAATTCGGTTATGAAAATTGGTAATCCTTTTTTGATAGCCTTTTCTACTCTTGAACGGTATGAACTTGTATGAGTGTTTGCATAAAAATGGAATACATACATCACATTTTTATATGACAGTGGATTTGCTAATGGACCTTCTATATCTTGGCTCCAGGTGTTGGTTCCAACAAGTATAATTGCATTCGGTGCATTTTTTCTTATGATTGGAATAATTTTTTCCGCATAAGGTTTTATAGCAGAGTCCCAAGGCGAGTTGGTTGGTTCGTTACAAATTTCATAAAGCACATTATCGTATTTTGCGTATTTTGCTGAAATCTCATTCAAGAAGTTTTTGGCTTCGGAGAACGTGTCATTTGGATTATAATTATGAACATGCCAGTCAACGATTACGTAGAGCCCTAATTTTGTTGCATAATCTATTCCATCGCAGACTATTTTCTTTAGCTGTTCTTTGTTGCCGCCGTTACAGTATCCGTTGTAATCTTTCGGATAAAGTGCAAGACGGATACAATTTGTGTTCCAGTCATCCCTCAGATTTTTGAGAGAATTTTCATTTACGTATTTTGAGAAATCATTTCCGAAATTTAGTCCATGTGTGCTCATTCCGTAAAGCTGATATTTCTGATTTTTTGAGTCGTACAGATATGCACCGGAAACATGCAGCGCACCATGATTTGCGAAAGGTGTTCCTTTAGCTGAGGACGGTTTTGGATTTGCAGGAGAAGATAGTGATTCATCGTCCTTTTTTTCGGTTGTAATTGTGGCAGGACTTGTTGCGATAGATTTTACATTGCTTCCGGTAATGGAAATATCTGTCAGGGTAATTCCGAAACCGTGAATTAAAAGTCCTTCTGATTTTATTTCTTTAAGTTCAGTTGAGGTTGGGGTGTATAAGATGGTGCCCGCGCTTGACTCAGGAACAAAAACTCCCTGCTGATTTTTTGCGCCTTCAAGGACTCCGCTGTTTATGTTTTTCCATTTGCCAGAGTATATTTTGATATTGTGATAGTTTTCGGAATTATTCTTAAAACTCAACTGTATTTTGTTTCCGTTTTTTATGGATGCAAAATTATATGCGCTTATTAAAATGGTTGAGTCCCAGGTTAAGTCATTTTGCACATTGTAGATGGAAAGTTTATCATCTTTGGATTTTAATTTTCCATCGGAAGGTTTTGCTGGTTTGCTGGTTGTTGTTGCTGCAGAATTTGAACTGACAGTTATTTTGCTTATACGCATTCCAAAGCCATGCATACGTAATCCGCTTTTCCGGATAGCGTCTGCATCGTTTGATGTTGCCGAATAAACAATTGTTCCTGAATTTGCTGTAGGAACAAAAGAACCATTTTCGTTTTTTGCACCGGAAACATTTCCACCGGTTAATGCAGTCCAGTCACCGGCATAAATTTTGATTTGATGATAGGAATCTTCTGTGTTTGAGAATTCAAATAAAATTTTATCTCCAGTAGAAAAACTGGAAAATTTATTTGCCTCAATAGTGACCGTTGGGTCCCAGTTTAGATTAAATGCAGAATTAAGAACGACTGTATCAGCCGATGCAAATGTCAATGAAAAAAATACAATAATCGGTAAAATTAGTTTTTTTATTGTTTTCATTTTTCCTCCCAAGAAAGTTAATGATAAAATATCAACTTATATTTTAAACATAGCAGAGAATATAAAGTAACAAATAAAATCTGTATGCGGAATGCTTTACAACACCTTGCCATCTAGATTTTTTTGAATCAACATACCGTTTCTGTATACAAGTTTTAGTGAAAAAAATGGTACATCTCTGGTCAGCAGGTCCAGAAATATTTTGTCTCCTTCCCAAAGATTCAGCTGTGTAACCTTTGACTTTTCAACCCATTCCAGTTGTCCTTCGTTGCATGGAATTTGGGTGCCACAAAAATCTTTGGCTGTGTAGAGGCACATGTATTCAGCTGGGTTATCGTCTGAAACAAATGTAACAATGCCTCTGAAACTAAAGGACAGCAATGTAAGTCCTGTTTCTTCCTTTACTTCCCGGATTAAACAATCCTCAGGACTTTCTCCTTTTTCGAAATGTCCTCCTACACCAATCCATTTGTCATGATTTTCGTCGTTCGCTTTTGAAGTCCTATGGAGCATTAAATATTTGTCATCTTTTTCGATGTAGCAAAGTGTTGTCAATTGTGATTTCATAATAAACTGTTTCAACTTTGGGTATCATAATTCCCGGTTAATAATTTGCGGCTAGCATTAGGCTAGATTTTTGTTCGAGGGTCGGGTTGAATACCCCGATATTTGCGGCGGAGCTCATTCATTGGTTTTGCCAATTGTTTTCCAGTTGGGTTATAGAATCCAAAGTTGCCAATTCTCCACTGAAGGTACTTGCGCTGCCTGCGAGAATACCTTTTTTTAGTGCAACGGAAAAGTCTTTTGTTTTTTCTAATCCGTATAAAAATCCAGCAACCATAGAATCACCTGCGCCAACAGAGTTTACAACGGTTCCATTAGGAGCGTCGCTTTCTAAAATTCGACCGTCACTGGTACATAAAATAGCACCGTTTTCGGCCATTGAAACAAGGACATTTTGTGCACCGTTTTTCTGTAGCTGTTTTGCCCACGGTATGGCATCTTTTCGTTCATTAATTTCGATATTAAAAATTTCGGATAACTCAAAGTTGTTCGGTTTTATAAGGAACGGTTTTTGCTCAAGACAATTCATTAAGAGTGAACCCGTTGCGTCTACGATGAATCTGATTCCCTTTGAAGAAAGAGATTTCATTATGTCGGAATAAAGAGTTTTAGGAATTGTACTGGGGATGCTCCCTGCTAGAACCAAAATATCACCATTGGACAGTGAATTTAATTTGGAAAACAGTTTATCTAATGAATCCTTGTCAATGACAGGACCATTCCCGTTGATGTCGGTTTCGGTGTCCGAATGAAGTTTTACGTTTATCCTGGAATCCCCGGATGGGAGTTTTATAAAATCTGTTGTGATATTTTGCTCATTCAAAAGACTTTGTATTTTTTCACCGGTAAAGCCAGCTGTAAAACCTAGTGCAATATTTGGTATTCCAAGATTTTTAAGCACGGTTGAAACATTGATTCCTTTTCCACCGGGAATAATTTTTTCGCAATTAGAACGGTTGACTCTTCCCGGTAAAAAATTTTCTATTTCGAGGTTGTAATCTATGGATGGGTTGACGGTTAACGTATAAATCATTTTTTTTACTGAATTTCTGCAATCACTTCAACTTCGCATAATGCATTTGCCGGCAGGGCTGCAACCGCAACACAAGAGCGGGCGGGTTTTCCTGTGAAATATTTTCCATAAACATTGTTAAATTCTGCAAATGTAGAGATGTCTGTCAGGAAGCAGGTTGTTTTTACAACATTTTCAAATCCGAGGTTTTGAGAAGCCAATAGATTTTTTATATTTTCGCAAATCTGTTCTGTCTGCTCAGCAACTGTTGCTGTTTCAATTTTTCCGCTGGCAGGATTTATTGCAATTTGACCTGATAAAAAAATTAATGAGCCAGATTTTTTACCTTGTGAGTAAGGGCCAATAGCGGCTGGTGCATTTGTAGTTGAAATTGTTTCCATATGTATTCTCCAAAAAAAGTTTGTTAAGGGAGCCTCTAAAACTCTAAAAATTGAAGTTTTAGAGATGACTTTGATTATAGCATTGTGTCTAAATAAAAAAAAGTTGCAACGGTATAAGGATCCCCTAAAATTTGCATTTTAGAGAGTGCCTAAAGGAAAGTCAAATTTATATTTTATGTAAACTCGAAAACCACCCTAAAAATTATTTTTTTGATACAATTTATTTATGCTGACTATAAGAAATGCAAATTTAAATGATATTCCTGCAATTATGGAAATAGAACGGCAGTCTTTTATTCCTCAAATCCAGGAGAAAGAAAATGTGTTTTCGAAAAGGATAGAAATTTTTTCTTCAGGGTTCCTTGTGTTTGAAAATGAATCAGGAAAAATCTGTGGATATATTTGTTCCGAATTATGGGACGATTTAGGTTTTAATGAAAATCATCCTGCTCAACCGGAACTTGATAGTCTGCAGACAAGGTTGTCTGTAGGACATAACATAAAAGACGTTCATTCGGCTGGTGGAAAAATTCTTTACATTTCGTCATTTGCATTGGCAAAAGAGTTGAGGGGAAAAGGGACAGGAAAATCACTTTTTGCCGAAAGCATTGATTATATAAAGAAAAGTCATGATATAAAAAAAATGATTCTGCTTGTTAATGAGGACTGGGGTGGAGCACAAAAAATATATAGGGAATACGGTTTTAAAATAATTTGCCAGATTCCGGGAATGTTTTATAAAACCCGGGACCTGTTTTCAGACGGAATTGTAATGGTAAAATAAATCTTGCGTACAGTCTCATAAAAAGATAAAATTAGTGATTATGGATGCAGCATTATATTTAATTCCAGTAACGTTAGGAGAGACATCGGTAGATAAAGTTCTTCCATCTTATAATCACGATGTCATTGTAGAAATAAAGCATTTTATTGTTGAAAATATTCGGTCGGCCCGTAGATTTTTGAAGGCTGTTGATAAGTCAATTGATATTGATGAACTGACATTTTATGAACTGAATGAACATACTGATTTGAATCAAATAACAAATTATCTGGAACCTCTCGAAAAAAAAGGAGTTGCGATGGGAGTAATCTCTGAAGCCGGATGTCCTGCTGTGGCCGATCCTGGTGCACAAGTTGTTGAGATGGCTCAGAAAAAAAACTTGAAGGTAGTTCCTCTGGTTGGTCCTTCATCAATGATTATGGCTGTTATGGGAAGCGGATTTAACGGGCAAAGTTTTGCTTTCAATGGGTATCTTCCTGTAAAACCTGCCGAACGTGCCAATAAACTGCGCCAACTGGAAGCCCGTGCGTGGAAAGAAGATCAGACACAACTTTTTATTGAAGCGCCGTATAGAAATTTAAAAATGTTGGAATCAATTTTATCGGCATGTCGAAAAGATACAAGATTGTGCATTGCTGCTGGAATTACGTGTCCGGAAGAGTTCATAAAAACTAAAACAGTTGCGGAATGGAAAAAAAATCCACCGCCGGATATTAACAAAGTTCCTGCTATTTTTTTGATTTATAGGGGATAACATGGATTCAATAATATTGATGGGAATAAAGCATTGTGGAAAAAGCACTCAGGCCCGTTTGGTAAGTAAAGAGTTGGGGCTTGAAAATTTTGATACTGATGATTTGGTTGAACAGGAAACTGGAAAAACTCCTCGGCAGATATATGTGTCGGAAGGGGAGGTGGCATTTAAAAATGCTGAAGCCAGAGTGTGTTTGAATCTAAAAAACTTGCTGGAAAAAAATAACTCTAAAGCTGTCATCGCTACCGGCGGTGGTATCTGTAATAATCCTGAAGCAATTCAAATACTAAAATCAATGGGTAAATGTGTGTTCCTTCAGGCTGATGAAAAACTTGCTGCTGACAGGATTGTTCGTGAAGTCGTGGTAGATGAAACGGGGAAACTGTCAAATCTTCCGGCATATATTGCAAAAAAAAATCCCTGCTCCATTAACGAAGTCAGGGAAGTGTTTCATCAGTTTTATGTGGAACGCACAAAAGTTTATTCAGAAATCGCTGATGTTACTGTTGTTATGCAAAACGCATCAAAATCAGTTAACACGAAATGCATTATAGCAGCCATTGAAGCGGTTTAATTTGATCCACATCCTTCGCATCCACCACCGCAGTTGCAATCTCCTCCGCAGTCTCCACCACAACCGCCGCAACCACATCCGGTAGTCATGCTCTGAATTTCTTCCGGGGTTGCTTCTCTTGTATCAAGTATTTCAACTTCAAAGTTGAGGGTTTTGCCTGCAAGTTCATGGTTTGCATCTACTGTAATAAAATCTTTTGTGACTTCTTTTACTGTTACGATTGCAGGACCATCAGGAGTGTCTGCCTGGAATTTTGCACCTACAGGAATTTCGCCTGCTACCTCAAAATTTTCACGTGGCAGTTTGGCGACAAGTCTTTCATCATATATTCCATAACCGTCCTCTGGAGCCAGGACAAACGAAACTTTGTCCCCAGGAACTTTTCCTTCAAGATTTTCTTCAAATTTTGGTAAAAGGAAATTGTTGCCGTGAAGATAAACCAAAGGCTCGTTTCCAACTGATGTATCAATTACGATTCCATCGTCGCCTTTCAATGTGTAATTTATGGACACAAGCATGTCTTTTTTAATCTGCATATTAGTTTCCTCCTTCTGGGGCAGAATCTTCTGTGGAAGCTTCAAGTGATGAGTTTTCCGGTGCGTTGTCCTGTACAACTTCAGTTATTTCAGGGCATGCGTTTTTTAGATATGTTTCCATACCCATTTTTATTGTCATTACAGCCATTGGACAGCCATCGCAAGAACCCTTTAGTTTGACATGAACCTTGTTTTCTTCATCTATTCCAACAAATTCCATGTCTCCGCCTTCTGACTGGAGGACTGGTCGGAACTGTTCAAGTGCCTCTTCGACTTTTTTTATTAATTCTTCGTCAGCCATTTTTACCCCTTCTGAAACTCTCTATTGTTTGCTATTTTATCAAAAAAAAAATAAATTTTAAATGTCAATAAACAAGTTTTTATATCAAGATTTGGTGTGTAAAAAAAAATCCCCGACTAGCGGGGATTTTATAAGGTATGATGGCAGGGTAGTTAAAGCTTAAAGTTCTGTACGATTTCAGATACGCCTTTTAGACTTTCCTTGTTCAATTTTGTGGAGCCCTTTACGAAATCAACTGAACTGTTAATGCTTCCTGCGTTTTCTGATATCTCATTTATATTTGATGCAACCCTTGATGTAATTTGACTTAAATGATCTATTTCGGAAACGACTTTTCTACCGTTCAGCAGCATTTCTTTTGAATTGTTTTTTACTTCCGCGGTGGAAACATCTATCGTTTGCATTGCTTCAAGAACCTGGGCACTGCCTTCTCCTTGTTCACGCATTGCATCCAATATAATGTCTTCCTGATTTTTTACGGCTCCAGTAAGAGTCAGGATTTCTCCAAATTGGGTCTGCACCATTTTGTTGCTTTCAGAGACACCCTTTATTATTTCATTTAGACCTTTCAAGCTGCCCGCAATTTTTTTGCCCTGGGAGTTGCTTTGTTCTGCCAGCTTTCTGATTTCATCTGCGACGACAGCAAAACCGCGTCCTGATTCTCCTGCATGAGCCGCTTCAATAGCTGCGTTCATTGCTAGAAGGTTTGTTTGGGAGGCTATGCTTTGAATGACAGTTGATGCTTCCATAAGGCCTGAAGAATCAGCAAGAATTTTGTCTGACATCTTTACAGCGGCCTCAACTTTTTGGAATCCAGTGTTGGAGGCATCTTCCAGGTGATGGACTGTAGCTTCATTTTTTTCCAAAATACGGCCGACGCTTTGAATGTTTGCAACCATCTGACGTACCGCGGCGGAACTTTCTTCCACACTGGACGACTGGTTTTCAATGCTTTCGTTCAGGTTTTCAATGTTGGTCATTATTTCTTTTATGGCAGTTGCAGCTTCATCTGCTCCCGATGCCTGGTCCTTCATTTCTGATTGAACATCCATAAGGTTTGAAATGATTTGTTGGACGGAGCCGGCAGTTTTAGTCATGTCGGCATTCAAATCAGAAGCGACGGCAGAACTGAGCATTACGTTTTCCTGAACCTGTGTCAGAAGTCCTTTTGTTGACGAGTAGGCTTCGTTCAGCTGATTAACCAAAAGACCAAATTCATCGCGGCTTATAACGTTAAGAGGTTTTTCTCCATAGTTCTTGTCTGCAAGGTAATTTGCAAAAATTGATATTTCATGCAATCGTCCCATGAATCCACGCATAAGCATAAATATGTCGAATATGGTTAAAGTTAATGAAAGTATTGTTACCACAAGCATTTTTGAAGTAAAAAATGTCATGGCAGTCATGGAGGTTCTTCCAATGTTTTCGCCAAAAGCAAGCAGTGGGGCAATAATTTCGGTTACCAAAGCTGAACATGCGAAAAATGCAACCAGGGTATTCCTTGCAAGAAGCCCAAATGACATATGTTCTTTTTTGAATGGTATAAAATGCATCCAGTGTTCGTAGGCCTCAATCCATAGGATATAACATGTCAGAGCAACAAGAATATTTATTCCGTAAGCCAGTAAATGTGCTGGCAGTACAGGAATGAAAATACCTTTTGCCTTTGCAAGACTTGTTATGATTGTTGCATAAATTGAGCCGTTCAACACCGCAACGGCCACATTTAGTTTCATAAGGGAATTTGCTTTTTTATTGCATTTGTTGCAGGATTCTTCTGTTCCGTCATAAGCTGCTAGTACAGAGTAAGTCTTTCTGGTCGAAAAGGCGACAATAACAATCAAAAGTGCGTAGTATCCCAATGTAACTGGCGAGAATAATACTGTAGCCAACTGTCTAAAACTTTGGGCCATCGAAAACTCGCTTCCACCAACAAATTTTAATGCGCCCAAGAAAACCGTATAAAGAATCAGGCTTGGAAAATAAATACAAATGTCTAAAATGTACAAGATTTTGGGAATAGATTTTGTTCCCTTTGCTTCACCCATAATACTCCTCCAAGGGGGTCAGTTCCCCCATACCCATAAATTCGGTGATTTAATACGCATTTTAAATAGGAATCTTAAAGAATTTTAAGTTCTTGTTTAAATGTCGCTTTATAATTTTAGAGGGGAATTGTTACGGTATTTTGGAGATGTGCAGACTTTTCTATCATGTTTTTTTCCACTATAATCGATTCTTATGAAAACCAGTGAATACTCAGTGATTTATAGCGATGACGATATTGTTGTGCTCAACAAAAAGAGCGGATATTTGGTGGCGGCTGACAGATATGACACAGACTCTCCACGTCTTGATGAATGTGCATCCAGCGAATTTGGGCAACTTTATGCGGTACATCGCATTGATACAGAAGCAAGCGGTATTGTTGTGTACGCCAGGTCTCAGGAAAATCAACAGGCATTGGCTGTTCAGTTTCAGGAAAGACAGGTAGAAAAAGTTTACCATTGTCTGGTGCATGGACGTCCAATGTGGCAGGATCTTCATGTGGATTTAAAACTCCTGCCGGATGGGGACCAAAGGCACAGGACAACGGTTAATCATAAAATTGGCAAAATTGCGGTAACTGATTATAAACTCTTAGGAACCTGTGGACCGTTTTCTTGGGTGGAGGCAATTCCGCGGACCAGTAGAACTCATCAGATAAGGGTCCACCTGAAAGAAAATGATGTGACCATTGTATGCGATCCATTGTATTCAGGAAACCAAAAGCCTGTCCGTTTAAGTGAAATCAAAAAACGCTGGAATGGTGATGAATTTGAAGAAAGGCCGTTGTTAAGTCGGCTTGGATTACATGCATATTCATTGACTTTTACACATCCAAAAACTGGCGAAAAAGTGACTTACTGTGCGCCATATCAAAAAGACATGGATGCATTGAGGAAGCAGCTTGCAAAAATATTTAAATATGATCCTTTGAAATCTCCTGCAGGTGATGAGTAGAAATTGTTTTCCGTGTCATATATGCTCAAAAAAAAATTGATTGCATCTATTATTTTGATTTCGCTTTGCTGTCTGATGTTTGCAGAAACCAATGTTGCTTTTGAAATTAGGCCGACGGTTTCTTTGTATTTTGGACAGCAAGGGGAATATGTCTATCAGGATTATTTTGAAAATAATAAAAGTAAATCTGCAAAATTGAGCGAACTGGATTGGAAAACTAATGCCTTATGCAAATTGGGAATTGATTTTTGTGGTCTTGTAAACGAAAAATTCGGATGGTCGTTGGGGGCTAGCGGAGCCTTGGCATCGAATAATGGGAGCATGATTGATTCTGACTGGAAGAATGTTTATAAATTGCCAGAATTTGATTCTGAGCGGACATATTTGTTAACGAACTATACTACAAGTTTAGAATCAACAGATTGTTTCTTAAAGATTCATTCAAAATTTTTCTATAATTTTTATCCCGCTCCAAAAGTTATCCTTTCTCCTTTTGTGGAATTAGATTATCGATATATCTTGATGAATGCATGGGGATTGAACGGAAGCTATTGTATTACGTCAGTTGATTCCGATGGATACTATTATGGATATAACTCGCCCAATTCATATAGCGTTTATTATCCAAATGATGTTAATGTAATTAAACTGGAACAGCATTGGGGATTGCTTTGGGCCGGGCTGGATGTAACGTTTTTGTCCAATAATATATTTTATTGTGGATTGGCTCTGGGGATTATGCCGTTTGCGTACTGTGATTCTCGGGATACACATATACTCAAGAATACAATTTTCCGGGATATTGATTTTGGATTCTGTTTTGGTGGACGGGCCGGAATTTTTGTTGGATGGAATGTCTCTAAAAAAGATGCAATCCATATTGATTTGGATTTTCAGGGAATGTTGCAGCTGCGAGGAGAGACTTTCACTTCGTCAAGTAAAAATATAAATTTTATAAAAGCTGTTTCGTCTAGTTGTGGAGAAGATTTTAATTCTGTTGAAATAAAAATATCATACGTAAGAAAAATTTAATGTTGGAGGGAAATTATGTTGAAGGGAAAATTTATTATTCTTGGAGTGTCTGGTAGCATTGCGGCTTATAAATCGGCATCTCTCGCAAGTATGCTGATAAAATCTGGCTGCACCGTTCAAGTCATTATGACAAAAAATGCTACCAACATAATCAATCCAATTACTTTTGAAACTTTGACCGGCAGAAAATGTCTGGTTGATACTTTTGACCGCAACTTTGAATTTTCTGTTGAACATGTGTCCATCGCAAAACAGGCAGATTTATTTATGATTGCCCCAGCCACCGCCAATGTGATTGCAAAAGTCGCCAACGGTCTTGCTGATGATATGCTGACCACAACTTTTCTTGCCTGTGACTGTCCAAAAATAATTGCCCCAGCCATGAACACAAAAATGCTGGAAAGTAAAATCACCCAGGATAATTTGAAAAAATGTCAGGACTACGGAATGCAGATTATTGACAGTGCTTCCGGTTATCTTGCATGCGGTGACACTGGAAAAGGAAAACTCCCGGAACCAGAAGATTTGTTTGCCTGCATCGAAAATGCAATCGCTTACAAAAAGGATTTAGTCGGTAAAAAAATCCTTGTGACCGCGGGACCAACCCAGGAAGCACTGGATCCGGTTCGTTATATCACAAATCATTCCACCGGAAAAATGGGGTATGCTATTGCAAAAGTTGCCGCCGCTCGTGGTGCTGAGGTGACTCTTGTTTCGGGGCCGGTTGCATTAAAGGATTTGCCTTACGTAAAAATGGTTCGCGTGGTGAGCGCCGCACAAATGGCCGATGCAGTTAAATCAGCTTTTCCAAATCAGGATGTGGTTATAAAATCCGCCGCCGTTGCTGATTACCGACCTGCAAAAATCAGTGATGAAAAAATCAAAAAACATGACGGGGACACAGTTTTGGAATTGGAGCGAACCGAGGACATAATCGCTTATCTTGGAAAAAATAAAAAACCAAATCAGTTGGTCTGCGGATTTTCAATGGAAACCCAAAACATGCTGGAAAATTCCAAGGCCAAATTGGAGAAAAAAAATCTGGACATGATTTGTGCCAACAGTTTACGAACAGAGGGAGCCGGTTTTGGAGTGGACACAAATATAGTTACTCTGATTACAAAAAACAAAATCACCGAGCTTCCAAAAATGAGTAAGGAAGAAGTTGCTGAAAAAATTTTGGACGCATTGATGGAACTGTAAATCAATAGAAAAAATGGAGGACTGGATGAAAAAAAATATTTTGCTTTTGTTGATTTTTAATTTGATTTTGATTTCTGTTTTTGCAGGTGGTGGTGGATATTACGATGATGAATTTCCAAACTATTCTTTCGTGATGTTGAATAAAAAATTGTATACAGAATCTGAAAGGGTTCAGTTTATAATAAATCCATGTGAGGCGGAATTAAAGTCTGGTAAAAAAATCGCATTGCCGGTGGGAACAAAAGTTTCTATTAACGATGTGGAAATCAATTTAAAAATCAATCACGACTATGATTATAAAAATGGGTGGGACGACAGTAATTATGGAATAATGTATCCAGATTATATTTGTAGTTTTTCGCTCAATGGAAAAAAGTATCGTGGTAAAATCCCTGGCATAAATATTTCAACCAATTCCAGTGTCTGCTCTGATGGTAATGGAAATAATTTTATTTTGATGGAATTGTGGGGCGCAAAAAACTTTTTTAATAGCGACATCCGATTGTGCGACAGTTATGAAGAGGTTAAAGATTTTATTACAAATGAAATGAATGATTGCTGGAAAATCGAAGCGGCTTCATTGCGTCAATCCAGTCAAAAACTTTTTGCAAGAAAAATTTATTCGACCAGCAGCAAAGAAATCTTTGATATTGATATCTATTACGGAAAAGATTGCGACTATGAATATCCAGAGGGATTTGGAGAATTGATTTTTGCAGATGGTTTGGATGTCCCAATTCCAATTCTTGAACTTGAAAGTTTTAATGGTGGCATGGGTGGCGGATTTTTTAGGTTCTCTTGGCTTGCACTGAATCCAAAAAATGGGAAAACAAATTTTATAACTCAGCATTCATATCTTAGCACTGATTCTGGATATTTTGGAAAGTGCGATTTTTCTATTCAGAATGGACAAATAAAACTTTATGTTTACCAAGATGATGAATATGGTGAAGTTATGGAAGACACTTACTATGTTTACTGTCAAAGTGAAGATGATCCATTCAATTTTTACTTCACACTATACGCTGATTAAAAAACAAAGATAACAATGGAGGAGCAAAATGGATGTCCTAAAAAAAATTAACATTTCAGATATCGGTGGATTTAGAATCGGTAATGCACAAAATTATGACGCCATGACCGGAGTAACCGCAATTGTTTTTGACAAGCCCAACACTTGTGGAGTGGATATTAGTGGTGGTGGACCTGCTGCTCGTGAGAATTATCTTTTTACTCCACTTGCCGCAAAACAGTCTGTCACTGCTCTGCTTTTGTCTGGTGGTTCAGCTTATGGTTTGGCTGCAGCGTCTGGTGCAATGCAATATTTGGAAGAACACAACATGGGTTATCATTTGGGCGACATTGTTGTGCCGATTGTTCCCCAGTCCTGTATTTTTGATTTAGGAATTGGTTCTTCAAAAATTCGTCCTGATTTAAAAATGGGTTATGACGCTTGTGTGAATGCTGAAAAAAATAATCCAGTCAGCGGAAACATTGGCGGCGGAACAGGAGCAACAGTTGGAAAAATCTGCGGTATGGCTCGTGCGCAAAAAGCTGGAATCGGTTATGCGGCATTTCAGTTGGGAGATTTGAAAATGGGAGCGGTTGTAATCGTCAATGCTTTGGGAGATATTTTTGATTACACCAACGGACAAAAAATTGCCGGTCTGTTATCGGAGGACAGAAAATCTTTTGTGAGCCTGGAAGAAGAAATGTACAAAATGCAAATCGCCATTAAGCCAGGAATGAACACAACAATCGGTGCGGTAATTACAAATGGAGATTTCAGTCAGCAGGAAATGAGCAAAATCGCTTATATGACTCGTTCAGCTTTGGGACGCAGCATAAATCCAGTTGGAACAGGTGGTGACGGAGATACAGTTTATGCAATCACCATGGGCGGAGTAAAATCAAATCCAAATCTTGCCGGAACATTGGCCTGTAGAGTTTTGTCCGAAGCCATAACCGACGCAGTAAAATCAGCAGCGATGACAGACGAAGAATATTTGAAATTGATTGTCAAAAAATAAAAGACGACCCTAAAAATAAAAACCGTCATTCAGATTAATTTCTGAGTGACGGTTTATTTTTTTACGAAAGATTTTTATAGCCAGGACGGTTTCGAATTGTATAGCTCACCCATTGAATTGCTTTGGATGATTTTTACATCGAAGGCTTGCATGTCAGTTTCGTGTTTTATTGGAATGGAAGTTTCTCTGATGGCAAAAAAATTGTCGCCGGTCTTTTGCAATAAATCTTTTGCTCTGGAAGTTAAATATATGTGACCCGCAGGAGCCGCTGAAAATCTACAGGCATAGACGACCGGTTTTCCAACGACCGTATACTCAAGTCCCTCCCCTGCTTTAAAAACATTTCCAGTATCAAGTCCAACACCGATTCCGGTTTGCATATCACCAATGTCGAAATGATTTTTGTAAGAATCAAAAACGGTAGAAAAAATCTGCTGACAATCAGTGGCACATAACAGGGCATACCAAATTGCTTTTTCATCGGAGTAAAAATCTGGGAAAAATGCTAACAAACCGTCCCCAGTAAATTTGTCATAAATCCCGTAACGATTTTTTACGGCCTCGGTTAATTCCTGGTTCAAGATGTTTATAAATTCCGCATAGATTTCTGGACTGTCGCATTTTAACATCAGCTCGGTTGAACGGCGAATGTCCAATGACAAAATCACTGCGTCAAAAGAGTTGTTCTCAAGAAACTGTTCAGCAAATTTTTCATCATCCAACATTTTGATTGATGCGTCTTCACAGACTCTGGACATATATTTCATTAGTTTTAATTGCTGATGTTCGTTGTACCGTTCCTTTATAATTTTTGCAAAGGGCAGTTCCTTTATGTTTCTTTTTGATTTGTTCGTTTCCCATTGCATGTGAAGTGCTTTTAGTTGTTGGGCAATTTGTGGTGTGAAAGTTGGTGTGTTAAGTTTTTTTGCTAATTCCGTTTGTTGTTCTAAAATTTTAAGAGTCATATTTAGCATTTTGTTGTCTCGATATTTGTTGAAAATAAAATCCCTCAATGTTGTACAAAGAGGGATTTTCAGATTTTGTGTTTGAAGAATTTTATTTATTTACATCAGAAAGAGGAACCTCGCAGCTGTATTCCAGTGGGATTCCCTTTACATAAGAAGTGTCTGGGAATGTCAGCCCGGATTTCAGAGTGAAGGTTGGATTTTTTCCAGTCTTGTTCACAAGCTGTACAATGAATGCACCAGCCTGGATTGTGTTCAAAGTTGCTTTCATTGGGACTTTTCCGCTGGAAGTGATTGTCTTGCTTGATACAGGCCCAATGTCTGCAATTGAACCTGATGCTGTGTTCAGGGAACAGTCATTGATGTCGAAGTTCCAGTTTGCGCTTCCTTCGTTGGCGACGTTCAAATCAAATGTAAAGTCAATGTCCATGTTGATTCCATCCAGGAGGCTCAAAGAAAGTCCGTTGCCAGAGATAAGAGCAGTCGCAACCTGGATTGCCTTTGTAACGCCAAGACCATCTTTCATCAGCTGGTCCTTCAAATCATTGAAGGTTGGGAGTTTGACAGCAAAATTTCCGACTGAAAGATTTGGTTTGAAAACCGGTACGTCAAATTTTGTTGAAAGTGGCAAAGAGATGGAATTAGAACCTAATGCTGACAATGCAGGAACCGAACTTGTATCAATAGTAAGCGCACCATCAATTGCAAATGGCAGTGTCTTTTTGGCAGCAGAAAAACTTTTTGCAAGGTTGATTATTGAATCATAAGGGACTTTGAAGGTGGCAGTGTTTTTTGATGTTGATAAAGCTTTAAGTGAAATGCCATCCTTTGTCTTTATGGTAGTGACCCTTGAGTCATTGCAGTCAACATCCATTTCAATGTCTTTTACAGAAAGCGATACTCCATAAGGGTTCTTGATGTCGTAATTCAAATTAAAAGATATTCCTTCCAAATCCATTCCGGCAATTGAAACTGATTTTGCTTCTGCGGTTGGAGTTTGAAGGTTAAGAAGCTCGCTCAAAGATCCGCAAGAGAAAGATAAAATTGCCAGAGTTCCTGCAAGAAGTCCAGCAATCACTGAATTTTTTTTCATAGGTGTCTCCCATAAAATCAAAAGTTTTGTTGATTTTGGTTTCATTGTTTTTATAGTCCGCGACGCAAACTGGCAAGTCGAATCTTCATATGAAAATGTTTGTGTATTGAAGAAGATTTGACCGTATAATTAAAGTAGCATAGGTTTTTGAAAAATGCCATAAATAATTTTTAGAGGCTCCCTTTTTTGTTGCAAAAAAAAACTGCCTTTTGCAAGGCAGTTTTAAGCTTTTACCATTGGATACTGTAAACTTGTTCTGTTGACAGTGTTAAAAACTCCAGGAGCGGTATGCTGAATGTGGCTTTTGTTGCTGTTGCAGAACCTTTTTTAGGGATTCCAGCGTTTTTGATGTTTTTTCCTTTTGGAGGAGCCAAGGTTACAGTAATGGAAGATTGCTCCAATTCTTTTGCAATATTCTCACCGTAAATTGAGGCGATAAGCATTTTGTAATCCTCAATGGACATGAACTCGCCTGTGAAAACCGGAGCCATAAACAAATCCAAATAGTTTTTCGTTTCCTGTGGTAAATTGTCCGCAAAAGTTTTCAGATTTTTTGGGGACAGTTTTAGAATCAGAAGATTTGAATTGCAGGAAACAAAGTCCACTGCCCTGATATTTCCTGAAGCATGTGTTTGCTTGTCTGCTGTCGGAAGAGAGCCTGCAAGATTCAGGGAGTTTTCATCAGGAGTTGAAACTTTGATATTTTGAAAATCAGAGTCCTTCATTGAAAGTTTTATGGCATCCGCGGAAAAAAGAGGAATCGGTTTGGCTCCATTTCCCAAATTTGATGTCACGGATTTTATAGTGCTGGATAAAACTTTCCCCAAGCTGGTGCTGAATTCAACATCGATTCCGTTGTCGGATTTCGCTGTCAGATTCAGTTTGCTGGAACATCCGGTCAAGCCCAATGTGGCGGCTACTGCTATTGCTGTTAAAAAATATTTTACTGTGTGTTTCATGCTCATATAACAAATATACCATCAGATATGTTACTAGGAATTATTGGGAGAATCCTCTGGTCTCTTTTTTTCCTCCACGATCGATTCTTCCCGTATCGCAGTGATTTTTATCTGGCTTGTTTTGTCCTGACTAGAATCAGCGGGGGGCTCTTGTTTTGCGAGGACTAAACCAGATGGCTGTGAAAGCATGTCCTCATAGATTATTCCTGTGGTTTGGACAATTTCCTCCGTTTCTTTTGAATCGATTGAGGTATCTTCTTCAAATTTTGTTGGGGGTAAAAAGCGGGCGTATCCGTAAAAATAGTTTTTCCAGTATTTGTCATTGATGGAACTTACTATTACTCCGGTATATCTGCCGTCGCTTGCTGAATGAAGAAAAATTCTTTCTCCGTCCAGGGAACCCTTTCCATGGTAAAGACCCAAATATATACCAACATGGGATACCCTGTATGAAGTTCCGCTTCTTACTGCAAAGAAAATTAAGTCGCCAGGCTCTTTTTCGTCTTCAGAAATGTGCTCCATTGTTTGGTACATTGTGGCGGCTGATACATAAATATTTTTTCCCAGAGCCTCTTTTGCTGTGTAGGCAACAAAACCGCTGCAGTCAAGCCCTGTCTCTGGTTGTTTTCCTCCGTAGACGTATCGGGTACCCTGGAGTGTAAGACCATAGTCGATCAGTTTTTGACGCTCTGCGGAAACTCTGCGTTCTCCAAAGACTGGGGAGAGGGATAAAACAAATAAAAAACCGAGCAGAACCGGTTTAATGTTACGAAAATTCATGAGCGCCTCCTGAAATAAAACTGAATATTTATCGGCATAGAATCGATTTTTTTGTATAAATTAGCTGGAGATATTGGAAGTTTTATGATTTTTCAAAAAAATCTATAGTGAAAAAGTTACAGAAAAAAGTATTAAATATTTGGTAAAAAAAGCGGAATTCATAAAAATTAATGGAAAAAAGTGAAAAATTCACTGTCAAGTTGGCCAAAAAAAGGGCAAAAGTCTTGACTTGTTAGGAAAGTGTGATATTATTCAGCTATAGCGTTTTACCAAAAGTCTTGCGCTCTTATTAGAAAAAATCATACATACCAAAACAGGAGGTAATTTGTATGAAAAAAATGTTAGTAGCAGGAATCGCTGCTGTTGTAGCAGCATCATGCTTGTTTGTTAGCTGTGGTGAAGATAAGAAGCCAGCTTCTACTGCTTCTTCTTCAAATTCTTCTGCACCAGCTGCTGAAGGAAAGGTTTTGAGAATCTGTGCATGGAACGAAGAATTCCAGAGCCGTGTTAAGGATTTCTATCCTGGATACAACAAAGACACAGATATGATTGGCGATGTAAAAGTTGAATGGATCATCACTCCAAGCAATGACAACGCTTACCAGAACAAATTGGATACAGACCTTGCTGCTCAGAGCTCAGCAAAGGCTGATGACAAGATTGACTTGTTCCTCGTTGAATCAGACTATGCTCTCAAGTACACAGACACAGCTTATGCTATGGACGTAAAGGATTTGGGAATCACAGATGCTGATATCGCTGATCAGTACAAGTATACAAAAGACATCATGACTTCTTCTGATGGAAAGCTCAAGGGTCTTTCATGGCAGGCATGTCCAGCTGGATACGTATACCGCCGCTCATATGCAAAGGACGTTCTTGGAACTGACGATCCAGATGAAGTACAGAAGGCACTTTCTGACTGGGCAAAGTTCGACGAAGTTGCTGCAAAGGCAAAGGCAAAGGGATACAACATGGTATCTGGATACGATGATGACTTCCGCGTTTTCTCTGACAACGTAAAGACTCCTTGGGTTGTAAACGGAAAGATCGTTATCGATGATTCTATCAAAGAATGGGTAAAGCAGACAAAGTTGTATACAGAAAAGGGATACAACCAGAAGACATCTCTCTGGGCATCTGAATGGACACAGGGAATGATGAAAGACGGAAAGGTATTCGGATACTTCGGACCAGCTTGGTTCGTAGACTTCTGTATGCCACACAACGAAGAAGGTGCTGCATTTGGTGACTGGGCATTCTGTAAGGGTCCACAGGGATTCTCATGGGGTGGAACTTGGATCTGTGCTGCAACAGGAACAGACAACCCAACATTGGTTAAGGACATCATGTTGAAGCTCACATGTAATCCTGAAATCATGACAAGCATCGCTAAGATTGCTGGTGACTTCGCAAACAACAAGAAGGCTATGGAAGCTGTTGCAAACAGCGACTATAAGAATGAGTTCCTTGGTGGACAGAACCACATGGCATTCTTCTTGGCATCTGCTGAGTCTTGTGATAAGTCAAAGATCTCTAGCTACGACCAGGGTATGTGTGAAAAGTTCCAGGCTGCTATGCACGAGTACTTTGATAACAAGGTAACTGAAGAAGAAGCATACAAGAACTTCTATGACACTATTCTTCAGGTTTACCCAGACTTGTCAAAATAAGTTTGTGGCACTAAATAATATTGCTGGAGCAATCTGGCAATATTAGCCTAAGTAAAACAGTAGACTGAAAGATTTTATTCCAGAGGTCTGCTGTTTTTTTTTGAAAAATTTCTTTTACGAAATCACAAAGAAACATGAGGATTGTATGTCAGAAAAAAGCGAAATAAAACCAAAGAAAAAGCATACAGTGCAATATGACAGGTGGGGATACTTCTTCATTGCACCATTCTTTATCATTTACATTATTTTCTCTCTTATTCCATTGTTGTCTACTTTCTATAATACCTTCTTTGAAAACTACAGAGTCGGTACAGAACAGGAAGGACCTTTCGTTAAGGTCCCAAAGTACTTTAATGGACGTCAAAAATTTTACGAAAAGGAAATCGAGGATGTAGTCGTGTTCCTTACAGAAAAGGAAGCTGCTGTTGAAGAATCTGAAACTGTTGACGGCATCCTGGTAGCGAGTGTAAAGGCTGCAATTGATGAAAAGGCTGGCCACATCGATACCGAGAGATTTGATGTTGCTTATGACAAACTGGTTTCAGAAAGCGAAGGAAAGTCTGCAAAGGCTTTCATAAAAGCAGCTTCTGATCTTGTTAGTTGCAGGGAATCAGCTTTTGTAAAGAACTTCAGAAAAGTATTCTCATCAGATATTTTGAAATACACATTGAACACACTCATAATGTGGATTATGGGCTTTGTTCCACAGATTGTAATTTCATTGGTACTTTCTGTTTGGTTTACTAATACAGAGCTTAAGCTTAAGTTCCAGCAGTTCTTCAAGACGGTTATCTACATGCCTAACTTGATTATGGCATCAGCATTCTCAATGTTGTTCTTCACATTGTTCTCTGATAAGGGACCTATTAACAGTATCTTTATTAGATTGCATTGGATGGATCCTGAGAATCCTATGCGTTACTTTATATCAACTGGATGGACAAGATCATTGGTAGCAGCCATGAACTTCTTGATGTGGTACGGAAATACTACAATCCTTTTGATGGCTGGTATAATGGGTATTGATGAAAGCTTGTTCGAAGCTGCCCGCATTGACGGAGCATCTCCAACACAGGTATTCTTCAAGGTGACAATGCCACTTTTGATGCCAATCTTCGTCTATGTATTTATTACATCTATGATTGGTGGTATCCAGATGTTCGATGTTCCTCAGATTTTGTCAAATGGTATGGGAACGCCAAACAATACAACTATGACACTTATTATGTACTTGAACCGCAACCTTACAAGTAAGAACTATGGAGTTTCTGGTGCAATTTCTGTACTGCTCTTTATTATTACAGGTATTTTGAGTGCTATTGTCTATAGATCTAACATGAAACAGTATTCTGGAAAAGGGAGGTAATAGATAATGGATAATGTAGGTTACAAGAGTCAGGCTGCAAGCCTTACTGTTAGACGAACTCTTTGCTATGTCGTCTTGATTTTGTTGGCATTTTTGTCACTGTTTCCATTCTTTATTTTGATTGTCAATGCCTCTCGTTCTCACGAGCAGATTACTTTGGGATTCTCAGCTCTGCCTGGAGTTTCCTTTGGTAAGAACTTGTCCAACTTGTTGGCAAATAAGAACATCCCTATCATCAGGGGATTGATTAACTCAATTTATGTGTCATTCATGACAGCTCTTTTGACAACTTACTTTTCTACAATGACTGCATACGGTATTTACCTGTATCGCTTCAAGGGAAGAAAGGGAGCTTTCACATTCATCATGGCAGTTATGATGGTTCCAGCTCAGGTTTCTGCATTGGGATTCATTAGACTTATTACAAGTTTGCACATGATGAACACATTGCCAGCATTGTATATTCCTGCAATTGCAGCACCAATTGTTTTCTTCTATATGTATCAGGCTATGGAATCAACCTTGCCTTATTCTATCGTTGAAGCAGCTCGTGTTGACGGTTGTAACGAATTCCGTACATTCAATACCATTGCTCTCCCAATGATGAAGCCTTCTATTGCAGTTCAGGCTATCTTCTCATTCGTTAGCTCATGGAACAACTACTTTACTCCTGCTTTGGTAATCAGCAGCAAGGAAAAGAAGACAATTCCAATTATCATCGCTCAGTTGCGTTCTGCAGACTATTC
This sequence comes from Treponema sp., assembly GCA_045643225.1. Lineage (GTDB taxonomy): Bacteria > Spirochaetota > Spirochaetia > Treponematales > Treponemataceae > Treponema_D. Next base: position 125,732 of record JAZUKJ010000029.1, read on the forward strand.
TAAGTTTGACCTTGGTCAGGTTTATATGCAGATCTGTATCGCAATTGTTCCATTGATTATTGTTTACTTGTTCCTTTCTAGAAATATTATTTCTGGAGCTACCGCTGGTGGTGTTAAGGAATAATCTCTAAAAAACAGGTTTAATTCTCGCTGCGTGTCATATTAATCCTTAAGTTTTCACCCTCCGATTTTTCGGGGGGTGTTTTTTTGTGTTGACGTTTTTTTTAGGTAAAGCTAGAATTAATGGAAGGAAATCTTCGGATATGTTTATGCTGGAAGTTTCCTACACTGTAAGTAATTTTTAGGAGGGCATTCATGGAAGTTGCAGCTTTGGTTTTAGGAATTGTATCTCTGGCAACTAGCTTAGGACTTGGTTTGGCAAATATGGGCTGGCTTGGTTCAATCTGTGCTATTGTTGGAATTGTTCTTGGCGCTATTGGTCTTAAAAGGAATGGTGCAAAAAAGGGTTATGCAAAGGTCGGTTTGATTCTTAGTATTGTTGCATTGTCATGGGGAATTGTTGCTACAATTGCGTGCATTGCATGTTTTAGTGTTGCGGGTGGAATTTTCACATCTATTGTTCACTAAAAAAACATCCAACATTGATATTTTATCAACTGCAGGATTCCTGAAACAGGGGGCTGCAGTTTTTTTTTGTTTTACGTACCTATCTGTTAGTATAAATTTTGGAATTTTGTCATTACTTTTTTATAGGGGAAAATTTTGCAACCCCTTGAATTTTATGGTTTTTATTGACTAATTTTATATTTTTTACTAGACTTTTTTCACATTACATAAAGTTCCAGAAATTGCTGGAAATAAGGAGAAAAAGATGGAAACAGCTGCATTGGTATTAGGAATTGTTGCACTGGTTTTAGGATGTGGTCTTGGTGGACTTGGACTCGGATGGGTTGGAATTATTTGTGCAATCGTTGGTGTTGTTCTTGGAGCTATCGGAGTTAAAAAGGCTGGAGAAAAGAAAGGCCGCGCAAAGGCTGGTATGATTATGAGCATTATTGCTTTGGCTATCAGCATTATCTTTACAATTGCTTGTGCAATTTGTTTTAACAAGGTAAAGAAGGCTGTCCAGGATACAGACTGGAACAAGTTTGCAGATGAACTCTCAAAGACTATTGATGAAAACAGCGACGCTGATGATGCAGACGATATCGATTTGTCTGGTCTTGAAGGCTTGTTCGGTGACTTGGCAAATGCACTCCAGGGTGTAGTTGATGAAGGAACTGGTGCTCTTGGTGATTTCACAAACTCTTTGAACGAAGGATTGCAGGGACTTGCTAACGACCTTGGATCTCTTGGTAACTAATTAATAATTAGTGCTTTATAAACTGCAAAGAACAGTCTTGTTTTTTGCAGTTTTTTTGTTTTAAACTATTTCATAAATCAAAAGGCATCCGTAAAATACTTTTTTATAGATGCACTCTAAAATATAAGCGGTATTATTATGTTCCCTTTCCTTGATTTACACTTTGCAAAGATTCCTCTGTATGGCTTGAGTATGGTGGTGGGTGGCCTTGTAGGTAGTGTGTTAGTCTTTTTTTTATGTAAAAAGTTTAAGAAGAACTTTTTGGATTTTATTATAATTTCTGTTTTAATGCTGGCCTTTGGCTTTGTTGGTGCAAAGATTTTGTATCTGTTTGTTACCTATCCAATAAAAAGTATACCAAGAGTTGTATTTGAAATGCTGTTCAATAGAAATAGAGATGAACTCGGGGGCGGTTTTGTGTTCTACGGAGGAATTATTGGTGCTATTGGCGGGTATTTTTTTGGTGTCAAAATAGCTCAGTGTAAAGTGAATGACTTTAATGAAATTTATACTTTTGTCCTTCCGTTTGTTCATGCATTTGGCAGAATAGGTTGTTTTTGTGCCGGATGTTGCTATGGCATAAGATATGATGGTCCTTTGGCTGTATATTATCATGACCCAATTTCAACTGTAGAGCCAAACGTGGGAATTTTCCCGGTTCAATTGGTTGAATCTTTTCTTCTTTTGATTTTTTCAATATCAATGTTGACTTTGTATGTGAATCATAAAAAGGTTTCTGTTTTGTATTACGCAGGTTTCTATGCGGTACTAAGATTTGTATTGGAATATTTTCGTGGTGATGTGGAAAGAGGCCGGTTGTATTTGTTTTCGACCTCCCAGTGGATCAGCATTGGATTATTGGTTGCAACAGTTGTATGTTTAGTAATATTCCACATCAGAACGGAACGGGTAAACAGTTAAGGCAGATATTCGGGTACTATATGTTTTAGAGAATCAAATAGATGACGTTTTTTTCTTAAATCACCATCGGTCAAATGTTCCAGTTTTGAACGGGCATCCTTTCTTCCTGAATTATCCTGGTAGGAACAAGTGCATGTTGTTGATATGTAGTTTTGTTCTTTCCCGTGCTGGACAATCTGGTTTATATCAGCATAACAAAGAGGACGGATTATTGTTAAAGGATAATTGTCGTAGTTGAGGCGCGGAGGCATGGTGGATATCTCTCTTTTGTTAAGCATGTTCATCAGCAGGGTTTCAAGTATATCATCAAGGTGATGGCCGAGAGCAAGTTTTGTATATCCGTTGGAAAGCGCAAAGTGGATAAGTTCCGTTCTACGCTGAGTTGAACACCACCAGCAATTCATCTTGCGGTTTTCTTTAAGACGTCCCAATACATCCACATCAATTGATTGACAATCAACACCCCAGGATAAAAACAGGTTTTTTAGTTCTGGATTAAGTGGCGGAGTAATTTCTGATTGAATATGCAGTGCGGTGAAATCAAAATTAGAGTCCGCCCGTTTTTTTCTGGTCGCAAAGTATTGGACTAGGGCTGTCGAATCCTTGCCGCCTGAGGCTCCAATTAAAATTTTGTCGCCGTCTTCAATCATGTTGTAATCGTAAACGGCTTTGTCAATCATGCGGAAAAGAAATGGCTGCGGCATATTTTACGCTCCGAAGGTACCTTCAACTTCGCTAAGCAAAGCTTCGTAGAGGGTGCTTTTATCCTGATTCGCCTTTCTGATAGTTGCTGCCATGCGTTGAGCGAGTTTGAGTGTTACGCGGTATCCGAACAAAGGTTCCTCATCGGCAAGTTTTAAAAAATCACTTCCGGATAAGGCAATTGTTTCGCAGTCGGACATAGCGACTATGGAGGCGGAACGTGTGTCCTGGCCGATTAATGCAGCTTCACCAAAGAAAATATTCATTGATGCGTCAAGGTTTGCAAGGGCGATTGTGTCATTTGAAAAAGTCTGCTGCCGGACCTGGACATTTCCTTTGAGTAGTATATAAAAATAATCTCCGTAGTCACCTTCTTTGATTATGATTTCACCTTTTTTGAATTTTTGAAACAAAAGGCGGTCGTAAACTTTTTTTAGAATGGTGCGATTGGTTTCGTCCGAACTGTCAAAATCTGAAAAAATTTCCAGATTTGTTAATTTTGGAAGAATTTCTTCAAAGTTTGCTTTGATTGCAGAAATGTTTTTAGTCTTTGTGGCCATAATCACACCTTCCCTTTTACAAAGATTGCTTTAGAATTTGACGGAATAATCATAGCCTCATCCGGAGCAAAAATTGGGTCATTGCTTTTTAGAGTTTTTACTTTCTTCAAATCATCAACAATTTTTTTGACGTCTGGATTTTTTTGTGCTTCCCTAAGTGCATCCTTACGTCTTTGGTGAAAGTTTCCGGCATTCAAAAGAAGTCCTATCAAAATGGAATTGGAGTGATGGGCTCTGTCGGCTAAAATAAAATCCTTGAAATATTTGTATGTTTTTCCAATGAAATCTGCCTGGATATCTTCGATTATGATACCAGAATTTGCATCCTTGCCAATCAGTTCGCTTATGACATTTGAATAGCCCATACCACTTGAAGCGGTTGCCAAAAGGCTCCGTTCATAATCAGCAGTAAGAATAATTTCGTCACAGTGAGCCAAATTCAAGTGGTTTTCAAACTTTGAATCAAAGATTTCTGCAGCGACATAGATGGTCGGATTCAAGTTTTTCATTGTCAAAACGGAAAGGACTGTTCGTGAGTCAATTTCGAGTTGTGAAAACTTTTGTGAGTGATCTGATATGACTAATGCCCTGCTTGCATTTTTAATTTTTGCTTTTGTTAGGGTTTCTTCATCCGAGAAATCGCCGGAAATGTATTTAATGTTTTTGAACTTTGGTATGGAACGCAGCTGTTCAATCTGTTCCTGAGCTTCATTAACTAAAACTATGCTATCAATTTCGATGTCAGGATTCGAAGATATTACGCTTTCCAGTATCTTATCAAAATTGTCGCGCCATCCGCATAATAGGAAATGTTTATTTATGTCTTTCAATTTAGCCAATCCTTTGTTTTTTTTCATCTGAGCGTCCATGAAGATGGATGCGATTTTACCTGTAATTGTACTGAACAGCATGATTCCGGAAATCAATATGATGAAACTGCACAGTCGTCCAATCGGAGTTACGACACAAATGTCATAATAACCGGCCACAAAAGCAATCAAGAAGTTCCAGATGCTGTCACCGTAATGCTCCATTGTTATGCCGGCTTCGTATTTGTATACGACTTGAATCATTGTTATCATGAGGCAGACAAAGGCGATAACGAGATAGGTGACAGGATTCTTTATAATTTTATAGATAAAGGAATTCTTAAAATGCTTAAGCCGTTTTGATACTTTTGTTTTTATTTCTAGGCTCATACGGATATTTTCGTTTGTTTTTTTTATTTTTTCAAGTAGGGAAAGTTAATCCCCCAAATTGGCAGGGGGATTGGGACAATTAAATCGTATTTTCAAAGTTACCTTCAAAAATTGCAATTTTTAGAGGTTCTTTTTATAAAAAGTTTTATTTATGAAACAGACTTACTCTTTTGGAATTACCAAGGCACAAATTATATAAATAAGAATGCCTGTTCCTGCCAGTAATGAACAGATAGCCCAAATCAGACGCACTATTGTTGGGTCGATTCCAAAATATTCTGCAAAACCAGAGCATACTCCTGCAATCATCTTATTGTTAGACCTGTGAAGTTTTTTTTCGGACATGTCATGTGCTCCTATAAAATTTGATATGTATGAGATTATATCATCAAAAAGTGAGATAGAGAAGGTTTGATGCATGGAATCAAAAATAAAATGCTATTGTGGAATAAAGGTAAAAAATCATATAGAATGATGCTTATGGAACAGTACAAGAAAGAATTTATTGATTTTATGGTTGAATGTAAGGTTCTGAAGTTTGGTTCTTTCACTTTGAAGAGCGGACGTCACTCACCTTTTTTTATGAATGCTGGAGCTTACGTGACCGGAACCCAGTTGATGAAGCTTGGGGAATACTATGCACAGGCAATCCACGATAATTTTGGCGATGATTTTGATGTCCTGTTTGGACCGGCATACAAAGGAATCCCTTTGAGTGTTGCAACGGTTATTGCTTATAGCAAACTTTACGGAAAAGAGATTCGCTATTGTTCTAATCGTAAAGAAGAAAAGGACCACGGCGCTGACAAGGGAAAACTGTTGGGAAGCGAAATCAAGGATGGAGACAGGGTTGTTATTATTGAGGATGTAACAACTTCTGGAAAATCCATTGAAGAAACCTATCCAATTGTAGTTGGCCAGGGGTCTTCTCCTGATAAAATTACTGTGGTTGGTGAAATTGTTAGTTTGAACAGAATGGAAAAAGCCTTGGATTCTGACAAGAGTGCCCTGGATACAATCACCGAAAAGTATGGATTCCCGGCAAAGGCAATCGTTTCTATGAAGGATGTAATTGAATATCTTTACACACCTGGAAAGGACGGCGTAATCACTGATGATTTGAAAAAGGAAATCGATGATTACTATGCTCAGTGGAGATCAAAATAAATCAAAATAATAGGACGAAAAAAGGCTGTCATCTGTTTTTAGGGGACAGTCTTTTTTTTTGCTTATGAAATAGGTACCACCCCTTTATATTTGGTATACAAATGAATAGTTATTTTGAACTGCTGGTGAGTTCATGGAAAATTAATCCGGAATCTGTACCCATAAAAGGCCGTTTTTTCTAGAAAAATGAACATAAGAAAATAAAATAAAAATATTTGTACCCTAAAATCAATGGAAAAGACGTTAAATTAGCAATTCTGTACCCTTTTGCCGGATTTTGCTGATATTGACTAAACGCACTATACCTAGTATACTTATGATAGTTAAACACTATATCTAGTGTGCTTTTGCAGAAAACTGCAAATTTCCATATATTTTATTAGTCCAAAAGCGAAGGTTTTTGGATTTTTTTATGTGGACAAAAACAAGAATTAAAAAAGAAAAAAAAGGACGGGGCTTAATAATGAAAATCATCAAGCGTAGCGGTGCAGAAGTTGTTTTTGACAGAAGTAAAATAGATGCAGCCATAAGAAAAGCAAACGCCCAGGTTGATGAAAAAGACAGACTTTCGGAAAAGCAGATTTGTTCAATTGTTGATGAAATTGAAATGCAGTGCCAGAAAGAAGGACATGCCCTTAATGTTGAGGATATCCAGGATTTGGTTGAAACTGGAATTATGTCCAGCAATGCCTACAAAGTCGCTAAACTTTATATTACCTATAGATTCCGCCATCAGTTAATGCGCAAGCAGAACACTACAGACCAGCAGATTATGAGTCTGCTTGAAGAAAACAATGAAGAAGTAAAACAGGAAAATTCTAATAAAAATCCTACTGTAGTTTCAGTTCAGCGTGACTATATGGCCGGCGAAGTTTCCAAGGATATTACCAAAAGATTTTTGCTTGATCCGGAGATTTCAAAGGCTCATGATGAGGGGCTGATTCATTTCCACGATTCAGACTATTTTGCCCAGCACATGCACAACTGCGACTTGGTTAATCTTGAGGACATGCTCCAGAACGGAACTGTAATCAGTGGAACAAAAATCGACAGACCTCACTCATTTTCTACAGCCTGTAACATTGCGACACAGATTATTGCCCAGGTAGCTAGTTGCCAGTACGGTGGACAGAGCATTTCTTTGGCTCATTTGGCTCCGTTTGTGGACGTTAGCCGCAAGAAGATTCAGAAAGATGTCCGCGAGACAATAGAAACTTTGGGCATGAATGTAAATGAAGAGCAGTTCAACTATATGGTTGAAAGACGTCTGCGTACAGAAATCACCAAAGGTGTACAGATGATTCAGTATCAGGTGATTACTCTTATGACCACCAATGGACAGGCTCCATTTGTTACAGTCTTTATGTATCTGAACGAAGCAAAATCTGAGCAGGAAAAAGCGGACCTGGCCATTGTTATTGAAGAGGTTCTTAAGCAGCGGTATAAGGGTGTAAAGAACGAGCAGGGAGCCTGGATTACTCCAGCATTTCCTAAACTGATTTATGTTCTTGAACCTGATAATATAGAAGAAAACACAAAATATTATTATCTTACAGAACTTGCGGCAAAGTGTACCGCCCGTCGCATGGTGCCAGATTATATTTCCGAAAAAATGATGCTGGAAATCAAAATAGACCAGAATGGAAACGGTAACTGCTATCCATGTATGGGATGCCGTTCATTCCTTACGACCTATATTGATCCGGATTCTGGAAAGCCAAAGTATTACGGTCGTTTTAATCAGGGAGTTGTTACGATTAACCTGGTGGACGTGGCCTGTTCTTCTGGCGGTGATGAAGAAAAATTCTGGCAGATTATGGATGAGCGTCTGGAACTTTGTCACCGTGCATTGCAGATTCGCCACAAGAGATTGCTCGGAACAAAATCTGATGCAGCTCCAATACTTTGGCAGAACGGTGCATTGGCAAGATTGGGCAAGGGTGAAACAATCGATAAACTTTTGTACAACGGATACTCAACAATTTCTTTGGGCTATGCAGGACTTTGTGAATGTACAAAATATATGACCGGAAGCAGTCATACATCTGCAGATGGAAAACCATTTGCTCTTAAGGTTATGCATGCAATGAATGATGCCTGTACAAAATGGAAGAATGCGGAACATATTGATTATTCCGTTTATGGAACACCTCTGGAAAGCACTACTTACAAATTTGCAAAATGTCTGAAAAAACGTTTCGGAATTATTCCGGGTGTTACAGATAAAAACTATATTACCAACAGTTACCATGTTCATGTCACCGAAAAGATTGATGCGTTCACCAAGCTGACATTCGAATCTGAATTCCAGAAACTGTCACCGGGTGGAGCCGTCTCTTATGTGGAGGTTCCGAACATGGAAAGCAATCTTCCGGCAGTAATGGCTCTCCTTAAGCACATCTACAACAACATCATGTACGCCGAGCTGAACACAAAAAGCGACTTCTGCCAAAAATGTGGATACACTGG
>JAZUKJ010000030.1:0-3806 GCA_045643225.1 Treponema sp.
AACCATACTTTGTTGCTGAAGAAAATCCTGAAGATTTTGAAAAGTTCGAGCGGGAGTTCAATCTGAAAAATCCGCTGGAAAAGCTCAAACTTCCAGGACAGCTGATGTAAACATTATTTAACACTCTACCGGCAATATATAATTGTATATTTCACAGGAATTATATTTATATTTTGCCGGTAGATATTTTTTAAAGCCTCCCGAAAAATTATATTGAGTTTTTGCAGACAGAAATGAGTAAAACAGAGATTATAAAAAGATATATTTTGTTTATCTTCGGATTGTTCTTTGCGGCAATAGGTGTTGCATTTACAAAGCATGGAGAACTTGGGGTGTCGCCTATATCATCTGTTGCCAATGTATTGAGCTGTAAATTTAATGCTTTATCATTGGGCTCATGGCTTATCATCTGGAACTGCATCCTGATTGTTGGTCAGATTGTTGTGCTGAAAAAGAAATTTCAATTGATACAACTTCTGCAGATTCCATTGTCATTCCTGTTTGGCTTGTTTACGGACTTTGGGATGTGTATAGTCGCAGGAATTTCCATACCAAATTATTTTACTAGAATTGCTATGGTACTGACTGGTGTTATCATACTTGGGTTTGGAATTTCCCTTTCTGTTACTGCGAATGTAATTCTTAATTCCGGGGAAGCTTTTGTAAAGGTAATATCTGACACTTGTCATAAAGAGTTCGGAAACGTCAAGATTGCCTTTGATGTTACCTGCGTCATTCTTGCGTTGGTGCTGTCATTGATTTTTTTCGGTTTAACTATTGTGGGAACAAGAGAGGGTACAGTCATCTCGGCATTGCTGACCGGATTTGTTGTAAAACTGTTCCTGAAGATTGTAAGAAAACCTCTCGAATCGTTGCTTTAATTTCTGTCATTTTTTTTCATGGACAAAAAATGGGGGCTGTCCACAGTGTAAATGCGCAGGGCTGCTGAGCTCTACCAACTTCGCAGGATTGCTGAGCGTAGTCGAAGTATCCTGCAGTCCTTTTGCTGTAAAATGAGAATATAGAAGTATTGAAATTCAATACTTCCGTACTATTAGTTAATTATCTTAATAAAGTAGGGAAGAATTCTATAGATGAAAAAAAATGAATTAAAAAGCGCAATTGCTGGAAACTCAAGTATTGAAAGCACAAAGCAAACAGAGGATTTACAATGAACAAAATATAAGGCATCTCAAGGTCACGGTTTTTCAGCTGAGGATGCTAATGCATTAAATGATAAACTGCATTTTAAGAAAGTTGAAAAAGTTGGTCTTGATAATTCAAAAAATGGACCGGATAGGATTGTTAATGGCCAGGCTATTCAAACAAAGTATTGTCAGAATGCAAATGATTCTGTGAATGCGGCATTTGATAATCAGACAGGACTTTATCGTTACAAAAATATGCAGCTTGAAGTTCCGAAGGATCAGTATGAACAAGCTGTTGAAGCAATGAGAAAGAAAATCCAGGAAGGCAAAGTTCCTGGTGTAACAGATCCAGATGAAGCAGTAAAGATTGTTAAGAAAGGAAGTGTAACATATCAGCAGGCAAAGAATATTGCAAAAGCTGGAAATATTGATTCATTGATATTTGATGTTAAAACCCAATCAATTGCTGGATTATATGGATTCGGAATTTCTTTCATGATTCAGTATGCATCATGTCTATGGTCTGGAATGAAGCCTAAGGAAGCTGTATAATTATCAGTAATAACTGGGTTAAAAACAGGTACCATTGTTCTTGGAACCGGAGTAATAACCCAGCAATTGTTAAGAACTCAAATGGGACGGTCTTTTGCTGCATTTTCATCAAGTATTTCTAAGCGAGTAATTGATTCGCTTTATTCTAATGAAGTTGGAAAGAAGATAATCCATAAAATTGCATCATCTATTTTTGGAAAAGCTATGACAGGTGCAGCAGCAAAAAATGCAGTAATTAAGTTTCTAAGAACAAACGTAGTTACAGGTACAATAACAACTGTTGTATTGTCGATACCTGATTTTTATCGTGCCACCATTTCCAGGAGAATATCATTTAAGCAATTCACTAAGAATATTACAGTGACTACAGCAGGAGTTGCAGGAGGGGCAGGCGGAACTGTTGCAGGAACTGTGTTGGGAGGTTTTATTGGTGGAGTTTTAGAAAATGCTCCTGGGGCAGTAATAGGCGCTAAAGTTGGAGGAGTTGTAGGAGGACTGGCTGGAGGATTAGGAGCTTCAATTGGAACCAAAAAAATAGCAGATTGCATAGTAAAAGATGATGCTGTTGAAATGTTTGAGCTTGTTAAAGATTCAATCGCACAATTAGGAGAAGATTACTTCATATCCGAAAAAGAATTCGAAGAAGCAAAGATTGAAAACTTTTTAAGCGAAAAAGTAAATAATAAGTGGTTAATGAACATGTTCTCAGCAGGAAACAACTCAGACCAAAGGAAAAATTATGCCTATAGGGAATTTGAATCAATTTTTGAAGAGATTGCATCAAAAAGAATTGTCATAAAGCTACCAAAAGAAAAATATGTGAGACGTCAGATAGCAAGAACCAGATTTATGTTTTTCATCAGTTGGCTAAAGATTAAATTACTGTTCTGGACAAAGGAAAGCAGAGACTTGGTAAAAGCACTTGATTAGTTGGATGACATCCATCACATAACTTTCGCCACAAGAATTGCAGGTGCAATTCTTGAATGCTTATCTATAGTCCATATACAGTGGAAATTATGAAAGTGTAAATAAATGACTTAAAGAAGATGCTCCGGATGAAATAGGCGGTTTCAACATGCTTGATTTATACCGTAAACAAAGCAATGAAAATTGCAAAACGAAGGAATTGTCATCTTTGAGATTCTCTCAAAATACCATTTGAAAATTCCCAATATCAGTATTTATTTTTTCAAAATAAAATGATTCTTTCGTGTTTCCAGTAACCCTTCTTTTACCATTTTAGAAAGTTCTCCGCTCATTGCAGATCTTTCAAGATTCAGATAGTCTGCCAGTTGCTGGCGGTCAAAAGGAATATCGAATTCCATTGACTTATGAAGTTTTGCCTGAAAGCTTAGATATGCATTTAATCTTGACCGGATAGTTTTACTGGATGTAAATATAATCTTCTGAGATAGCTTTAGATTCTTTCTACTGCAGATACTTACCAAGATCTGAGAAAGTTTCATCTTTGACTGTATGTCATTACCATTCATAATTTTCTGAACATTTACAAATGCAATTTCGCATGGCTCCATGACTTCTACATCTACCATTAAAGGTTCCCCAGTGATGGCATAGGTTTCAGCAAAAAATCCACCTTCTGTAATCTTATCAATAATATTACGATTTCCCCAGAAATCATTCTGTTCAATCTGAACACTGCCTTTTAGAATGATTCCCATTTTTTCAATTTTTTCTCCTGCATAGAAAATGAAATTACCTTTGGAGAAAATCTTTTTTTCCTGGGCAAATTCGACTAAAACATCAGCTATATTATTCTGCATAAATATCCTCATTTTGTTGTTTTAACAACATTTATATTTTACAGCAACTGATAAAATAAATATATACAGAAGAACAACGGAGGCCTTTTATGATTAGAAAAATTATTAATATTGATGAAGAAAAATGCACTGGCTGCGGACTTTGTGCAAATGCCTGTCACGAAAATGCAATTGTCATGATAGATGGAAAAGCAAAGCTTGTAAAAGATGATTTTTGTGATGGATTTGGAGACTGTCTTCCTTCTTGTCCAAGCGGAGCAATTACAATTACTGAAAGGGAAGCAGCTGCTTATGATGAAAAGTCTGTAGAAATGAGAAA
>JAZUKJ010000031.1:0-53384 GCA_045643225.1 Treponema sp.
CAATATCAAATTGAATATTGTTCTGCTCTTTTTTCTTCCATTCATAAAGATGCCTAGAATCAAAAAAAGAATTATTGGTAGCTGCAGTACCATGCAGGTCAATACGGCATACGTGAAAAAGTTCAGCATGGTGTCGCTGGAATTTCTTCCGACCGTGGAAAAGGCAACAAATCCCATCAAGAAACAAAGAATCTGCAAAATATATGCCATCCATGAAAATATTTTCGATTTGTTCATCGCCATCCAATCTCCTGCTTTAAGAATAACGCCAGAATTATAACCGATTTTCAATAAAAATCAAAGTGACCTTTACGTTCAAAACGTCTGCCCAATGGATAAAAAATTACTTGAATTATTTCAAATCCAATGTAGAATATTAAGAGAGAATCTCCAAAATCTGCAATCCCTGGAGATCCCACAAATTCTTATGTTGGAGCACAACTACTATGGAAGAAAAAAAGGAATTTTAGAGTTTCTTTAGACAAGAAAATCAGCAGCATCGTTATTTTAATAATCGTTCTGGCAAATCTTTCACTGGGCAGCATCGTAAGTCTCAAGGCCTCAAAATCAATGACCGACAGTGTACACAATTATTTTGCTTCAATGACAAACGACCTTGCCAATCGTATAGCTTCAACCAATGAAAAAGAACTTAACACACTGCACATTCTGGCAAACATGAACGCCTTCAGGGATGAAACTATTTCCCTTGCAGACAAGCAGAAACTTCTTCTTGATGTTGCCCCCCGCATGAAAAATAATTACGAGAACATTGCGTTCTACAACAAGGACGGAGATGCCATAACCGCTGATGGAAGGACCATCAATTTTGCTGCACGTCCATATTTTTCCGAGGCAATCGCAGGAAAGGATTACATTTCCGACCCGACATTCAGTACAGTAACAAACAGTGTCCTCCAGCATTACAGCGTCCCTGTCTACAACGACAATGGTACTCCTATTGGTGCAATCGTTCTTGTTGTAAACGGTAACGCCCTTTACAATACAATCAAGGATATTGATCTTGGAGACGGAATGAAACCGGTTATATTCAACATAAAAACCAGGGCAACCATTTCTTCCGGGGACGACGACCTTCAGCTTAGCACCATAGATACCTCCGCATCCATCACGCAAATCATCGCTAACATTGAAAGCGTCAACAAGCAGATTGTAAACCAGGCAAATTCGGTACATGAAACTGTGGATGCCGTCAACAAAGTCAGCCATACAATTTCTACTCTTGAAAAAATGATTGACGGACAATCGGACTGCGTATCAGAAGCATCCTCCGCTGTTGAGGAAATGATTGGCAACATAAACTCCGTAAACAATGCGGTCGAAAAAATGGTTAACTCTTTCAACAATCTTGAAAAGAATTCCAGCACAGGTATTGCCCGTCATGAAGAAGTCAGCATGATGATTAAGGAAATTGAAGGCCAGTCAAAGATGCTTGAGGATGCAAACACCGCCATTGCAGAAATTGCGGCACAGACAAATCTTCTTGCAATGAACGCCGCCATCGAGGCTGCACATGCAGGAGAATCAGGAAAAGGATTCAGCGTTGTTGCTGACGAAATCAGAAAACTTTCCGAGACTTCCACCAACCAGTCCAAATCTATTGGCGCGGAGCTGCACAAGATAAAGGACACAATCAACAAGGTTGTAGTTTCTTCGACAGAGACAAACAGTGCCTTCAACGCGGTCACAGGAAGCATTTCGGAAACCAGTATGATAATCAGCCAGATCAAGGCCGCCATGGAAGAACAGCATATAGGATCAAAGCAGATTATTGATTCACTTCAGCACATGAACAATTCCACTTCCGATGTAAAATCCGTATCAAGCGCAATGTCGGAAGACAACTCAATGATTCTGGCGGAAGTGAACAAGCTTGAAGAGGCAACAGAAATGATTAAGGGTAGCGTGTTTGAAATGCAGCAGGGTGCGGCCAAAATCAATGAAACCGGAGCCGCCCTTTCCGATATTTCAAAACAGGTTACGGAAAGTATAAAACAAATCAGCGACGAGATTGGACTTTTCAAAGTCTAGTCCCATTAGAAGCGGTTTAGAATTTCAAAAGCCCTGGCAAACGTCAGGGCTCTTTTTTTTAGCATTCTATAACTTTTGCCGCATTCCTGTGGACCGTCCTAAAATATCTTACATCAGGATAACCAAGAACCAAAGTCGTGACAGCCTTCGGCATTTTTTTGACGCCCATTGTTTTTTTAATCTTACCGCTCATGTTCAGGCACATGGTAAAAAATCCACTGAACAGAACTCCCAACCCATTTGCTTCCGCCATGAAAGCCATGTTCTGCGCCGCCAGTGAGGAACTGACTTTATCCTCACCAAAAATCACAATCACCAATGGAGCCTTCTTGAAAAAGAAACTGTCATCAATTTTCATATTCCTCAGAACCGGAATAAATTTCTGTCCCAATGACAACACTTTCCTGAACATCTTTACGGCCACCGCTTCACATTCATCCTTGCGCTGTCTAAGAACTGCATAGCCTGTCCCCTGGGAGTTCGTTCCTGTCGGGGCAAGACGGCCCGCTTCAATTATCATATCGACAATCTCCTGCGGAACCTGTGTATCCTTGAACTGTCTGATTGTACGACGCGTCTTGATAGCCTTAAGCAGTTCCTCCGGATTAAGTCTGCATTGTTCTGTAAAAGATTCCACTGAATCTTCATAGCCTGTCAATTTTACGGCATTGTTTGGGCAGACCGCCTCACAGTGTCCACATTTGATACAGGAATCTCCTTTTGCCACCGCCTTGCCATTTTCCAGCATGATATCAAAACCTACGCAATCTTTTACACACAGACCGCAGCCAACACATTTTTCATAATCTATCACAACCTTGTTCATAATCCATACCTTCCTAATTTAATTGTTCGCCATTAAATTGTATTCAATTAGAAATTGACTGTCAATTCTCAGACTATATAATTTTGTGTTAAACCTCTCCCCTGTTCCTTTTACGGACAAACCCACGCACGGTTCATACTTTTTTTTTATAGGAAAAAGCAATATAATTATTCCCATGTTAAATTTTGAATCAGATTATATTGAAGGCGCACATCCAAAAATTCTTGAACGCCTTGTTGAAACAAACATGGAACCTCTTAGCGGTTATGGAATGGACAAATATTGTGCCCAGGCAAAAGAAAAAATTGCGGCGGCCTGCAAATTATCAACCGACCAGGCCAAGATTGAATTCATCACCGGTGGAACACAGACAAATCAGCTTGTGATTGATTCCATCCTGAAACCATACGAAGGTGTTGTTGCAGCTCAAACAGGTCACGTTTCAGTTCACGAAGCCGGGGCCATAGAATATACCGGCCACAAGGTTTTGCAGGTGCCTGGCCATCAGGGAAAAATTGAAGCAAATGAACTTAATCAGTTTATTTCTGATTTCTATTCAGACGGAAATCATGAGCACATGGTTTTTCCGGGAATGGTTTATATTTCCTTCCCGACTGAATATGGCACAATCTATTCAAAAGCGGAACTTACGGAAATCTATTCAATCTGCAAAAAGTGGAACGTACCTTTGTTTATTGATGGCGCCCGTCTGGGATATGGTCTGGCAAGTTCCCAATGTGATTTGACTCTGCCAGACATCGCAGACCTTTGTGACATTTTCTACATCGGCGGAACAAAAATTGGTGCACTCTGCGGAGAGGCCATCGTTTTTACAAAGAACAACGAGCCTGCCCACTTTACAAATCTGACAAAGAAACACGGTGCGCTTTTAGCCAAAGGCCGTCTGCTTGGAATCCAATTCGACACTCTTTTTACTGACGACCTTTATTTTAAAATCAGCAAAAATGCAATCGACAAAGCGGACAAGCTTAAGGACACCCTCAAGCAAAAGAGCTACACGTTCCTTTTGGAGTCACCAACAAACCAGCAGTTTGTGATTGTCGAAAATCAGAAACTTTCAAGGCTTGCAGAAAATGTTCAATACAGTTTTTGGGAAAAAATCGACGGCACCCACACAGCCATTCGACTGGCAACCAGCTGGGCGACGTCTGATGAAAAACTCAATGAACTTATAAAATATCTGTAAATTTTTTCCCCGCAATTCGTCGAACAAGCCGAAGAAAATTTCTGTACCAACGGAATCATTTTATTCGGCTGCGTATGACGGATTGCCGGAAGAAAAATACAATGTCCTCTGACAGTTCACCCGACACTCTGCGTCAAGGTTCATCATTCCGCCACAATTTTTAGATCGCTTATTCCCATATTGTTTTTTGATACATAAATCTTTTTTGGTATCCGTTCTTCAAGTTCCTCAACATGGGAAATTATTCCAATCAATTTATTTCCACTGGACAAGTCCTCCAGAGCTTTCATGGCTTTGTTGAGGGTCTCACCATCCAACGTTCCGAATCCTTCATCAATGAACATTGATGAAATCTGTTTGCCTCCCGCCGTGTTCTGTATTTCATCCGCCAAACCCAGTGCAAGACACAAAGAAGCCTGAAACTGTTCACCACCGGAAATTGATTGGACCGGTCTTTCCCTTCCAGTCGAAAAATCTTTAACATTCAGTTCAAGTCCGTGCTTTGAATTTCCTTTTAGCTTATCAACGCAGCGTCTTAGTTCATATTGATTGTTGGTCATCTTGCGGAAACGCTGGTTCGCCCTAATCAATATTCTGTCCAGGAAGATTGTCTGGACATATGTTTCCAAAGAAATCTTATCCTGATTTGCTCCATAGCTTTTTGTTCCGCGGATAACTGTGTCCAGGGCATTTATCATTGAAGCTTTTTTTTCCTGCCTTTCGATTTCCGATATCAAGTTTTCCACCGTTTGAATGTTTTTCCTGTTGCCCTCAAGCCGACCAATAATCACGTCCCTTTTCTGATCCAGATTCCTGAACGCTGATTCCAGACTGGACAATTCATTTTTTGTTTTTTCATAATCATATTCCGGCAGTTTCTGGATTTCAATATTCAACTGGGCCAGGGTTCCCTTTAATTCGGAAAGCTGCAAATCGATTTGCTCTTTTTCTTTCTGGACATCCCTGTACTTCAAATCAATAGATTCGATTTCCCGTTTCAGACCATCAAGGACCTGCCTTGCCTCACCGAATGTTTCGTACTCAAGTGAAGCTCTTTTTTCTTCAACCTCCTTTCCGGTTACATCAATCAGGACAATATTTTTTTCAAATTCCGTTTTCTGAAAATCCAACTGGTTTTGAATCTCCACCAATCTTTTTTCCTGTAACGGTATGGAAGATTCCAGATTGATTTTCCTTTGCTGCAATTTCTTTTCCCGGTTTATCCGTTCACATAAATCATCCTTGGCCTTTTTTACTTCGCCCAACTTTTGTCTGGCCATTTCCCGGATATTCTTGGTATCGGCATCGCAATCGGCAAATATTTCACAAATGTTTTTACTTAAATTCTCTTTGTCCTTTTTTATTGACGTACAAAATACGCTCGCCTCTTTTGAACATTCATCCTCAAGCCGCTTTTTATTGTTCACCTCAATTTCAAGCCTATCCAATTCCTGCTTATCAGGAACCTCCGTTGATTTTTCCGCCAGATGAGGATGCTCGGTTGAACCACAGACAGGACAGGGCATACCGTCCAAAAGATTTTCCGCAAGAATGCCGGCCTGCTCCATATTGAAAATATCCCTTTTATGCTTGTATTCAATTTCTATGGATTCCCGGGATTTTTTCAGATCCAAATATTTTTGTGCATACATCTCATATCTTTTTTGGTCGCCTTCAATCTTTGAAAGTCCATTTAAGATATCAACAAGATTTTTTACATCCCTGTCCTTATTCTCAAAGGATGCAGTGTCCTCGGAAATCTGAGCGTCCACGTTTTTGATTGACTCGAATTCCCTTTTGTCGTTCTCAAGTAATTGATGGATGCTATCCACGTTACCTTTAAGGGTCTGAATCTTTTCAGCCATTTTGCCGTTTGTATTTTTTATGGTTTCCAGCTCGTTGATTTTTGTTTGCAGGATTTCATATTCCTTGAGTTTTGATTCAAGCTGAGACGCTTTTGCAATCAACAGGTCTTTTTTTTCTAAACCTTTTTTTGCTTCACCAAATCTTATTTCGACATTACTTTTTTTCTGTTCATTGCCGGCCTTTTGGTTTTCCAGATTTTTATATTCAGCAATCTTCCTGTTCCTTTCCTCTATTTTAGAAAGACAATTATTGGTGTCGGCAATTTTTTTGTTAATCACATCAATATCGGTTTTTATGTTTTTGACGGCCTTCTCATCCAAATTATAAAAATCGTGCAGAATCTGGATGTCATCGGCATTTGGACATTTTGTATTTTTTATCTCGGAAATTTTTTCGTACAATTCATCGGAACTGTTTATTTGAATTTCTTCCAGCGCCTTCTGCTGTTTGATTTTTAAATCAGTCAATTCTGCCGACGCTTTTTTTCCTTCATCCTCAATATTTTTTGCAAGTTTATTATATTTGCTGGTGTCAAACAGTTCGCGAAACAGTTCCTCTTTTTTTTCTGTCTTAGCCAAAAGGGTCTCCTGAAATTTTCCCTGGGCAATCATTGCGATGCTGCAGAACTGTGTCTTATCAAATCCAATTATTTCCTGAACCGCCCTTCTTACTCCGTCAATAGATTCAACCGGAGGGACGTTCTTTTCATCCAGGAATTCCAAAACGACTTTCGCTTTTTCTTCAATCAGTCCGTCACCGCGTTTGGCTTTCCGCATGTAGGCCAGATTTCTTCTGATTCTATAGTTCTTTCCTTTTGATTCAAAAATCAGCTCAACAAAAGTTTCCTGTCCAATGTCAGCAAAATCTGACCTTAGCATTTCCGCATTCCTGTTGTCGCCGCTGGAGGTTCCGTAAAGTGCAAAAACGATTGCATCAAAAATAGTTGTCTTTCCGGCACCCGTCACGCCACAGACAAGAAAGAGTCCTTTGCTATTGAATCTGGTAAAATCCAGGGTGGTTGTTTCTTTATATGATTCAAATGCACTGAACGTAAGTTTTATTGGTGTCATCAGTTTTCTCCCCAGGTTCTGTTAATCATTTCCGTAATGAAAGTTCTTTGCTCTTCGGTCATTTCACAGTTGCTTCTATTTTTGAAAAAGTCCTCCACCATTTCCAGTGGCCTGTTGATGTTGCTGTCTCCCAAATCCTCAAGCGAGAAATTATTGTTGGTCGATTTGTTGTTGTACTCCAGGTGGACTATATTTTCATAAAAACCTCTCAAGGTCGTTATGGCATCCAGTATCTCTTCATCATCAGTCAGTTCAACATAAATATAATCGTTCCTACCGCTATCACTTCTTGCCTGTTCAAGTATTTCCGCGAACCTGCCTTTTATCTTCCGCATATCTTTTAGCGGAACCAGTTTCTCATAATCGATTTTAACATTCCCCTTTTCCTTTAGTTCGACAATGGGGACGGACTTATCTTTCTTGATTTCGGATGCAGAATATTTTAATGGACTTCCGCAGTATATGATTGTGTCAGAAATTGCCTGCGGTGTGTGGATATGACCAAGGGCCGTATAGTCGAACTGCATGAACACATCTTTACTTATGGCATCAAGATTTCCGATTGGATGCTCCTCTGATTCACACAGCTGCGCGTTCTGAATATTTTGATGGGTGACAATTATGTTGCGCGCCTTTTCATTTATCTTCATGTTTTCGACAGCGCATCTTAGGGCATCGTCATAGGTGTTTATTCTGCTTTCCGGATTAAATGTCCTGACTTTATTTGGCGTTATAAATGGCAGCAGATAGAAATTTATTTTTCCATATTCATCTTCCAAAACTATTGGCTCTATATTTCCGTCATAGACTTTTGAAAAATATATGCCATTTGTTTCCATGAACCTGGTTCCAAAAGTCAGACGTTCCGCACTGTCATGGTTGCCGCTTATGACCATCACCTTGATGTGCGATTCATTTAATTTTTTTATAAAATCTCCAAGGATATTAAGTCCATCGATTGTCGCAATATTTTTATCATGGACATCCCCCGCCACAAGAAGCACGTCTATTTTTTTCTGCACACAGATTTTGACTATCTCATTTAAAATATATTCCTGATCCTCTTTTAGGGAAAATCCATTCAAAGTGATTCCCAGGTGCAGATCAGAGATATGGGCAATTTTCATACATCCCTCCCAAAAAATGGCTGTACCACTATTCTATATGGAGTTTCTAAAAATTGCAATTTTTAGAGATGCCCTATATTTTTTGCAAAAAAAAATCTCCCTTCATCAGGGAGACTTTCTATTCAGAAAAACAAAATCCTTATGCGCTCTTTTTTTCCGCAAGCAATGGTCTTGCTACATGTACGTTAAAGAACTCGATTAACGGTCCCATGAAGAACGCAGTGATGATTGTACCTACACCGGCAATGGTTGGAATCTGGGAAACCTTTCCTCCGCTCAAAAGGAAAATTCCGCAACCGATTATTACACAGCACATGTCGGTAATAATTCTTACATACTGGAACTTTCCCCGCTTCCATGTGTTGGAAATAATCAATGCAACCGCATCATAAGTTGAAACCCCAAGGTTTGCGGTCATATAAAGAGCGGAACCAAAACAGATGATAACGACCGCAACTACAAGACACACAACCCTAAGCCATATCTGAGGGTCAACGATAATCTTCTGGAACATTTCGTAAGAAAACTGTGTGATATATCCCAACAGGAACAGATTGATAAAAGTCGCAATACCGATATAGTGTCTGTCAAAAATCAAGGCGAAAGACAGGAGCACTACATTCGCAATCACATAAAGGGTTCCAAATTTCAGAGGAACCAAAGCATCAAGCCCTGCCATAAAGGACTGGAACGGGTCCACTCCCAATGCCGCGATCTTAAAAATTCCTACGCTAAAACCACAAATAATCACGCCAAAAAGTGACATGAAAATTCGACGAATCATTTTTTCTTTTTCAGTCATATCATACCTGCTAAAAAAAAATTTCTCTCTTTCCAATTCATGATGAAGACAGAAAAATATTTCCTCTTGACCAATCACCTATGACTATAAATTACAAAGCCTTGTTTTTCAAGATACCATGCCGAATAAAAACAATTATGAACAATAAATTATTTTTAGGGATTTTTGTAATATGACACAACGTTGACATATTCGCTATGCCAATATAATCTAAAAGGAGCCGCAAAACTGACTTCTTTTATGGGAGAACAAATGACAAGACCGGATTTTGAAAACATAAAATCCTTTGAGGAATTCCAAAAATACTATTGGTATCTGGAGGAGCTAAAGACAATCTGCAGAGCCATGAATATTCCTAGCGGCGGCGGAAAACTTGAACTGCAGGACAGGATAAAAAAATATCTCAATGGTGAAAAAATAGAAACCGTAAAAACAGCACGCACAAAAAAAACTGATTCCCCATATACGCCGGAAACAAAAGTTATTGAAAGCGGATTCACTTTTGGAAAAAAGGCAAAAGAGTTTTTTGTTGCCCAAACCGGAAAAGGGAATTTCCATTTTACCGCCGACATGGTTGCCTCCGTCAAAAAAGCCAAGGAGGTAAATGACACCGGATTCAGCCTGCAGGATTTATTGGACATTTATTACAATAAAAAAAGCTACGCAAAATATGACAAAAGCGTGTGCCAGTGGAATCAATTCGTAAAGGATTTTTATGCTGACTTGCAATCGGATAAAGACTTACAAAATTATCTTGTATCAAATAAAATAGATAAAAAGGAGCTGGTCATTTTTTTATGGAAAAAGGTCCGGGATTCTGACAAGGAAAAAATCTATAGCAGAAACCTGATAAAACTGTGGAGTGAAAATAAAAATGAATGACTTAATCAACAACATATCCAATCTGCACACAACACCGATGGGCGTGGAAAGGATTAAAAAGAATCTTGGGCTTTCTGATTCAGACCCCGTGGAATGGTGCAAGGAGCGAATATTGTCCAAAAACGCGGAAATTGAGCTGAAAGGAAAAAACTGGTACATAACGGTCCGGGAACCAATTTCATGCACCATTACCGTAAACAAATACAGTTTTACAATAATAACTGCCCATAAAAACTAAAATGCCACGATAAGTAGCAAAAAATATTGCAGATGTAAACTACAATTTCTTTAAGCTTTTACAGTTTAGCCGTATTCTTGGACCATAACCTAAACCCAAACGAGGATAATTATGAATTTTTCAGAAAAACTTAAAAACCTAAGAAAACAGAAAAACATCTCCCAGGAACAGCTGGCAGAAAAACTTCACGTCAGCAGACAGGCAATCACAAAATGGGAAACAGGAGCCGGAATTCCGGATATAGTAAACATTATAGCAATCTCCGCACTTTTCAACGAATCCCTTGATTCTTTGTTGAGCGACGAAAAAAGCCTCATGTCCAAACACGAATTCATGTACGAAAGCAGAACGGAATACGATCTGGACAGTCCAAAGAAGATTGACATCAACGTTGGTGTCGCCCACGAGGTCATAGTAGAAAGAACCGCCGACGAAAAAATAAACATACTGTTGGCCTCCAACAAGCTGTCCTATCTGAATCAGCAGGCGAAGGTTAAAATAGAAGAAACCAGTCGCCGTATGGACATTACCGTAAAACATTCCCCTGACCTTACGGATGTTTCCGCCAGTGAAAATCTGTTCGTCCTGATAAGGATTCCAGTCAAATACGTTGCCGACATGGAAATCAAATCCAATCTGGAAAACCTGAAAGTCCGTGACATAAATTTCGATGGCCTGGAATATTCCGGAAAACTGAAAAACCTGATGATTTCAAATACGAGCGGCCATATTGAGCTTGATACAAATTCGAACCTTGAGGCAGAGATATCCAGCGCAAAAGGTAAAATCGATTTCAACCAGATAAACGCCATATCAAAAATAAGTTTCGGCGAAAACTCAAACTATTATTTGAAGAACGCCGGACGGAGAACCAGATTCCTTGATGCAAACGGAAATGTCATTAGCGGCAAACGGGAAAAGAAAGATCCAGGCGTCGAAACGGATCTGATTGTCGAACTCAATGGATGGAAATCAGAAATCCAGATTCAATAGAGATGGAAACCGCTTATACAAAACTTATTCATGGAGATTAAAAACTATGTACAAATATAGACCAAAAAAATTTTATATAACCACCTTCGCTGTCACCTGGGCCTTCTGGGCCTTCGCGATTCTTTTCAACGAAGGACTTTCCTGCACCTTTGGAATGCTTCTGGGACTCATATCCCCGGCGGCCGTTGCAATCATTACAGTGTTCACATCAAAAAACAAAAATCTGAAAAACGATTTCAGGCAAAAGATTTTTGGTTTCTATAAAATCAAGCCACTTTTCATTTTTGCCGCCGTCCTTGTTTTCGCGGCAATCGTTTCCTGTTCAATCCTTCTGTCAACACTGTTCGGCCAGTCATTGAAACAGTTCTCCTTTACTGACGGATTTTCGTTTAGCGGCGCAGGAGTCGGTTCCGCATTTTTGACAATCCTGCTTGCCTCCGTTCTGGAAGAAATAGGGTGGCGTGGATACGGAGAAGATTCCATCGCGCAGTATCACAGCTGGTTCAAGGAATCCATAATATTTGGAATAGTCTGGAGCCTGTGGCATCTGCCATTGTTCTTCATCCCCGGCACCTATCAATACGAAATACGCCAGACCAATATCCTGTATATGCTCAACTTTTTAATATCCGTTGTTCCGCTGGGATTCGTAACCACATGGGTCTATGTTAAAAACAACAGAAGCATGCTTTCAAGCATCATCTTCCATCTGTTCGTAAACTTCATGCAGGAGAAGATAGCAATGACCCAGACCACAAAATGTGTCGAGACAATCGTTGTGACAATCGCCGCCGCAATAATCGTTTTGACTAACAGGGACATGTTCTTTGAAAAACGTCATATCGGCCACATTCTTGAATAGACTTATCCGTTTATCCTCATCGTTTTAGTTTCGCCATGTTCCTTTCAAAAATCACAGGAACATGGCTTTTTTTATGCCGCCCATCCCCTTGAAACAGAAACTCAAGAATTATACAATATATCATACTGATATATTACAAGGATGACGTACATGAAAAGAATTTTGTCAGCACTTGCCGGACTATTTATATTTATGGTGACCGGCTGCAACACAAACCAATCCTTTTACGAGGCGGATAAAAAAATGAAAAAACTAGAAATCACGAAGGACTCAACAATCGTCTGCTTTGGGGACAGCCTTACCTATGGACACGGAGCAGATTCCTCAACCGAATCCTGGCCGGCAAGACTGCAGGAAAGAGTAAATATTCCGGTCGTCAATGCAGGTGTAGATTCAGACAACACAACGGATGGACTTAACCGGTTCTCCAAAGATGTCCTGGAAAACAATCCCGCAATCCTGATTATTGATTTCGGAGGAAATGACATTTACTATTTAAAGAAAAAAATTTCCTACAAACAGATTGAACAGAACTTCCGCTCCATGCTGGATCAAATTGATTTCTCAAAGACTGAAGTTTTTGTAATGCGGTTTTATAATGACGAAATGCGCTTCCTTGATTTGTTTGGCATTTTCGACCGGATCCTGAAAAGACTGAGCAATGATTACGACATCACAATCATCTGGGACGCCTGGAAAAATGCATGGGGCCATTCCGATTGCAAATACGACATGAGCCACTGCAATGCAAAAGGATATAAAATCATGGAGGAAAATATATTTGAAATCATCAGGCCAAGTCTTGAAGAAAACGGCCTCCTGAAATGAATCCTCATCGAAAATCTTTTCCTCAAAAAAAAGTCCGATGTAGACTGCACAATCCGGCAACCACATCGGACTCATTGACAGCTTTAGATATGCCCTTTTAATTTTTTATTCGGCTTTATATTTTCCACTCAAAGCCAGCATGGCGAACATGTAAAGACAGTTATCATAATAACGTCTTTCACCAGTGCGCAGCGGAGTTTCCCAAAATCTTTTTACAATTTTTTCCGCATTTTCTTTTGCAGCCGGGGAACAGGCCAATGTTGCCTGTGCCAGTGTCGCCAGAAGCCCTATCGGGTGGAGGGCCTTTTCCTTGGTCGGGGTTCCGTCGATTTCATATTTCATAAAATCCTCGGTAGGAATATCAGCAAAGAAATTAACGATATTGTCCGCAATCTTGCTGAAGCCAGGATTTGGTCCATTCCACAAAACATCCAGACCAATATTCGCCGCGGTCCTGTATGCGTCGCTATAGAAATCTCCATGCTCGTTGTATGGACCGTAGGTTCTTGGACTTCCATCGTCGTTGGCATATTCAGGATTCATTCCGGTTTTTTCGTGACAGGCTTTCAAAAGATATTCCCGGCTTGCAGTTTCCGCTTTTTTCCAGAACGCCCTGTCCGATTCTTCCGCCCAGTTTGCAAAGTAATGATAGAAATGCATCAGGTGGTAGGATGGATCTGAAAATTCACTGCCCGGAATAAATCTAATCAGCGCGGTATCCTTTGTCCACATGGGGACTTCATGATGCACGCAGGTATACAAAATCTTTCTTGCCCATGCAGAATAATTGTAGATTCCATCCCCGTCGCCCCATTTGCGGGATGCCAGGAAAAGCGCCATCGCAAAAAATTCTTCCCCATCAGGAGCAGGACCAAAGGCATTCTTTTTGCCATCAGGAGCGACAGACCAGGCGAAATATCCCTTCAAGGGACCTTCATTCATATACATAAATTCCTGGGCAAATTTCCAGAATCTGTCAAAGTAGTATTTCCTGTTCATCAGGACGCTCATCATCATTCCATAGGAGATTCCTTCGGTACGGGCATCACAGTTTCCTGTATCCATAAAATAGCCCGTCTGATTTAATCCTTCAAAATAAAATCTGTTCGCCCCTTCAAAAATGGAGTTGAAGGTTTCCTCTACCCGGTTTTCAATTTCATCAGCCGTATAGCCGTAGTCCAAAAAAGTGTTCTTCATTTTAAAATCCTTCCATGTTTATAAAATTAAATGGTCAAATACCCTGGATGTTACTGCATCAGATGTTCCCCGTGATGATTGCACCTGGCATCAGGATTTCCTATAAGCTTTCCCTGCACAAAAAGTTCGGCTGCGGCATCGGCCTTTCCGGTTACCCCTGCAATCTGTTTAATCCCCGCCCGGTCCAAAGCATCAATCGCTCCTTGACCACGGTTTCCCAGAATCAGTGTTTCGACTCCAAGACTTTTCAGGTAAGGCGGCAGATCATGATGTCCAAAGCCTCCGTTGTCGATAACCTGGGTATTAACAATTTTTCCGTCCTCAATTTCATAGATCTTAAAATATTGAGTCCTTCCGAAATGCTGAAAAACAAATCCCGTTACATAATCATAAGTCGCCGCTATTTTCATTTTTGCCCCCATGCTAAAATTATTCCTGTGGACACAAAGCCGTCTTCAATTATATATGCAGGTTTTGGAATTTGCAATTTTAACTTTTCCTGTCGCGTGCGTTGATTTTTTGTTACCATCATCAAACTTAAACCCGTCTTAACCGGTCATCAATATTTGCCGTCCATCACATCCGGTCATCAAAATCTTTAGTAAAATTTAAATTTTTTGAATGCAAAATTTAAATTTCATGGTATAATATATATTGAGGGAGAACTTTTGTTGTGAATTTGGATTTTAATTACAGCGCACTTGTTGTCTATCTAGTTATTATCTTCTCCATGATTTTGCGTAACGTCGTGAAAGGCCACACCAGCAAGACTTATTTCCTGCTGGTCCTGGTTTCCGTTTTCTCGACTTTCATTGACGTACTCTCTGAATGGCGCTTCGTGACCCCGTCGGCCAGATTCGTTTTGAACAATTTCTATTTTGTCGGCCTGATGTTCATTCCTCTCCTCTACTCCCTTTACATCTACTCCAGCATCGGGCTTTCCCATTACCTGAAGACAAACAAAAAACTGCAGGCCTGGTATTTTGTCCCCGGCTCCATTTTCATTGCAACGCTTGTTGTCAACGCATTCACAAAAAAGGCTTTCTGGGTAAACGAGGCAGGATATTTTCAGCAGGGACCTTTAAGCATATTGATGTCCATAGCAATCGTGCTTTATCTGCTGACGGGAATATTCACGATAGTCAGATGGAACAGGATAATTGAAATCGAAAAGCTCCTTGCACTTTCGACCTTCTTCCCGATTGTCGTAAGCTCAATGCTGTTTGAACATTTCCATAACTCAATTGAAATGGTCCTGTTTGGAATCGCCATCTCCGAACTGATTATTTCCTTTGCCGTACAGCGCAATGACGAAAACTTTGATAAAGTGACGGGCATAAAGAACTATGAGTCGGCCATTGAAAATTTCCAGAAGGTATTCCTCACAAAGCAGCAGGTCAGCATAATCTATGTCAAAATAAAAAACCAGAACGCCATCAAGCACTTCCTGGGAACGACCGCCTACAACAGATTCATAAAGCTGCTGTGCCACAATCTTGTTGATTCCGTAAAAAAATACGCGACCATCACCGAACTCTATTACATCCACGAGGAGATATACTCCCTCAAGATTTCCACCGTCAACATGAAAATTGTCCGTGAAATTGCCGGTGCAATCTACAAGTGCCTTGAAAAGAACCTCACAATCGGAAACATCTCCATTTCCATTGACAAAAAGCTGTGCATAGTCCGTATCCCGGATGACATAGACAACTTCGAAAGCCTGATGAATTTCCGCCTGAATTTTTACAACAAGCTTCCGGATACAAACGAAGTGCTTGAGCTTGCAAACTACATTGATTCAAAGGAATTCAAAATCAAGAACGAGCTGGACGAAATCGTGGTCCGGGCTTTGAACGACAATCACCTGCAGATGTACTATCAGCCGATTTACTCGGTCAAAGAAAAGAAGTTCACAAGCGCTGAAGCCCTCATCCGCTTGAACGACCCAAAATATGGATTCATCTCTCCAGCAATTTTCATCCCGGCGGCAGAATCAACGGGAGCAATCCACCAGATTGGAGACTTTGTAAACGAATCCGTCTGCAGATTCATTTCAAAACAGAACCTGACGGAACTTGGCCTGAACTACATTGAGCTGAACCTTTCCGTCAACCAGTGCATCGAAGAAGATTTGGTCGAAAAAATCCAGAAGCTGACCGCCAACTACAAGATTTCGTCCGACCAGCTGAATTTTGAAATAACGGAAACCGACGAAGGCTTCAACCCTGCCATAATGGACAAGAACATAAACGCCCTCTACAAAAAAGGCTTCACCTTCTCCCTTGACGACTATGGCACCGGATATTCGAACATAAAGCGACTGACAGCCCTTCCGCTGGATATCGTAAAACTGGACAAGAGTTTTGTTGATGAAATGGATGACCCACAGATGTGGACCGTAATCGTAAACACAATCAACATGTTCAAGGAGATGAACAAAACCATTTTGGTTGAAGGCGTTGAAGATGAAAAGAAAATGAACGCCCTTGTGGATTTAGGATGCGATTACATTCAGGGATACTATTTCTCAAAACCGCTTCCGGAATCCCAGTTTGTTGAGTTCCTGAAAAACAACAATACCAAGGCAGGATAAGATTTTTACTGGGCAACCTTTAAAAGTAAAATTTCCTAATAAAATAGCGCCAAAAATCACCCTTAACAAATTAATTATCTGTGCTATCATTGATGGTATATTGAATAATTATGCCCAACCGCTAACTCTTGGGCAAAAAGGGTAATCACATGGACGTTGTTTCAGTCAATTGCACGCAGGAAGGAAAACAGATTTCCCGCGATATTTATGGTCACTTCAGTGAACATTTAGGCCGCTGTATCTACGGTGGATTCTGGGTCGGAAAAGATTCAGATATTCCAAACATCAATGGATACAGAAAGGATGTTGTCGAAGCTTTCAAGGAGCTGGATATTCCAAACCTCCGCTGGCCGGGTGGATGTTTTGCTGATGAATACCACTGGCGTGACGGCATTGGACCGTACGAGACAAGAAAAAAGATGGTCAACACCAACTGGGGCGGCGTTGTTGAGGACAACAGTTTTGGTACCCACGAATTCTTTGGCCTGTGCGAAACCCTCGGATGCAAACCTTATGTCAACGGCAACGTTGGAAGCGGGACAGTCCAGGAAATGTCGGAATGGGTTGAATACATAACCTTTGGTGGCGAATCTCCAATGTCAAAGCTGCGTGAAAAGAATGGCCACAAGGAACCCTGGAAGTTGCCTTACTTTGGTGTAGGAAACGAAAGCTGGGGCTGCGGTGGAAACATGCGCCCTGAATATTATGCCGACCTGTACAGACGTTACCAGACTTTTGTCCGCCAGTACGGAAACGACAAGATTTTTAAAATCGCCTGTGGTCCAAATTCCGGGGACTGGAACTGGACCGATGTGGTAATGAAAAACGCACACCAGTTTATGGACGGACTTTCCCTCCACCACTATTCAGTCGCACCTGTATGGGAAAACAAATCCGGCGCAACGGACTTCCCGGTAGAAGAATGGTACCTGCTTTTGCACAGCGCATCCTACATGGAAACCCTTGTCACACGCCACGACGAAATCATGTCAAAGTATGATCCGGAAAAAAGGATTGCCCTTATTGTTGATGAATGGGGCGCCTGGCATAAGGTTGAACCAGACACGAACCCTGGATTCCTTTATCAGCAGAACACGGTACGTGACGCTCTGGTTGCAGGAATCACGCTGAACATTTTGAACAACCACTGCGACCGTGTACGCATGGCAAATATTGCCCAGGCAGTTAACGTTCTTCAATCCCCTGTTCTCACAGAGGGAAAGAAACTGATCAAGACTCCTACCTGGTACGTATTCCACATGTACAAAGGTCACATGGATGCAACTTTGCTAAAGAGTTCAGTCGTCACAGAAAAAATTGGACTGGACGAAGCAAAGATGATCGACGCAGTTACATCTTCCGCAAGTAAAAAGGATGGCCAGTATACTGTAACCCTTACAAATGCTGACCTGAACAAAGTGCGTTCCGTATCAGTACGCCTTGATGGATTGGACGGAAAGATTTCAACAGCAAAGGCCTCTGTTGTTACCGGCGAAAAGATGAACAGCATTAATACCTTTGACTCACCTAATCAGGTTGTTGAAAAGGACTTGGATGTTAAAATCAATGGCAACGAAATTGTTGTTGATTTGCCTGCAATGTCTGTAGCGACAATCTGTATAAAATAAAATGGCAGCACCTTGTCCAAACTGTGAAAATAAAAAATATCTCTCCTCTTTGGACTTGTCCCCTGATGTGCTAGAACAAATGGCATCTCAGGAACCCTGTTCTGATTTTGTTGGTGAGGAAATCTATAGACTACGACTAGAGATTTGTTCAAAGTGTCCACATTTGGTGGCGGGTATGACCTGCGCCAATTGTGGCTGCTTTGTTCATTTCCGGGCCAAGCACAAAACTTCGGCCTGCATTGAAGGTAAATGGTAGCTTTAACCCTTTTCTAAGCCACATCCCTTGATGCGTCGTCACAAATTCTGAACATTGCCATAAAAAAAACACCCCGGCCGGGGTGTTTTTTTTACTGTCACGACAGTTGATTCCGCATTATCCAAAGATTCCGAATGAACTTAGGAAAATCAAAATCAACAAGGCAGGGGCAATAAATTTAATCATCAGGATATACAATCCCTTGCGACCAAATTTTTCTCCATTACGTGTAGCCTCGTCAATAACGGTCTTTGGTCCTGTGACCCAACCAATCAACACACAAGTCATGATTGCGACAATAGGCATCAGGAAGCTGTTGCTTACATAATCAAGCAAGTCCAGAATCTGGCCACCCTTTACAGTTGCGAAGGATGCTTCAAAATAGAACAGATTGTATCCAAGGCAGACCACAACAGAAATTGCGAATCCTATTCCGGCCATAATCAGGGCAGCCTTTTTTCTGCTCCAACCGAATCTGTCCATCATGCTGGCCACAATCGCTTCAAGGATGGAAACCGCGCTGGTCAATGCGGCGAACAAAACCATGACAAAGAAAATTGCTCCCAAAATCTGTCCGAAAGTTCCCATTGAGGCAAAGACTTTTGGAAGTGTAACAAAAATCAATCCAGGGCCGGCAGATTTGAGACCATCGTTTCCAGCAAAAACATAGACCGCAGGAATAATCATCATACCGGCGACAACCGCGATGGCTGTGTCAAAGATTTCAATCTGGTTGATGGACTTAACCAGGCTGTCGGACCTTTTCATGTAGGAACCGTATGCAACCATGATTCCCATTGCGATGCTCAATGAATAGAAAAGCTGTCCCATTGCATCAAGACATATCCGGAGGAATTTTCCAAAAGTCATTCCTGTAAAATCAGGCATAAAATAGATGCCCCATCCCTGCAATCCTGTTCTGGTTACGCCATCAGCGTCCGTATATTTCAGGAAAACGGAATAGATTGCAATGAAGATTACAAGGACAGCCAGGATAGGCATAAGGATTTTTGAAAATCTTTCAATTCCCTTTTCCACACCGTTGTAAACAATCAGGAAACAAAGAACAGCAAAAAC
This sequence comes from Treponema sp., assembly GCA_045643225.1. Taxonomy (GTDB): domain Bacteria; phylum Spirochaetota; class Spirochaetia; order Treponematales; family Treponemataceae; genus Treponema_D. The sequence continues at coordinate 19,508 of JAZUKJ010000031.1, forward strand.
CAATGTAAATACAATCGGCTGCCACTGATTTGTAATGAATCCTGTAAAGAATCCATCGGCGACAGCGCTTGCACTATTGAGAGTAACATAAGTTCCCATGTATTTGATTACCCATCCACCGATAACACAGTAATATGGATAAATAATAAAAGGAACAACGTAAGCCAGGATTCCAATAAAGCCAAATCCCTTGTTAATCTTTTTATAGGCAGTCAAAGGACTTTCCTGAGTCTTGCGTCCAATACTGACTTCCGTTGTCAGCATCGTGAATCCAAATGTCAATGCAAGGGCAATATAAACCAAAAGGAACAATCCTCCACCATCTTTTGCAGCAAGATAAGGGAATCGCCAAATGTTTCCAAGTCCAACGGCACTACCGGCAGCAGCTAAAACAAAACCGATTGAACCGGAAAATGAATTTCGTTTTTTTTCTTCCATAAAAATCCTCTTTTCCAATTTTATTGGGAGTTTCTAAAAATTTCAATTTTTAGAGATGACCTATATTCTTAAAATAATACAATGAATAATCCAAAATTTAAACGCCTTTTACAGTAAAACTCAAAAAATATATCAGGGCGAATGGAACCTTATAAAGGTTGCAGTTTTCAGGGACTCCATAAAGTGTAAAAAATAGATTATTTATATACGAATATTAATATTTATTGTTTTTAAATATACCGTAGAATGTTATTATACTGCATTTTCTGATTTTGCAAGAGGGAATGATGACTAAAATTGATTTGTCAGGAAACTGGAAACTACGGCTTGATCCAAACAAAGCCGGAATAAATGAAAAGTATTTTGAAGCCATTGAATTCTCGGACACAATAATCCTTCCAGGTTCCGTATCGCAACAAAAAAAATCATCACCCTCACAAGAGGACACTCAGAGCTATCTTGTTGATCCCTACAGATATGAAGGCTGGGCGTGGTATAAAAAAGAAGTGGACATTTCCTCCGCGGCAGAAAAAAATTTTCGTCTTACCCTGGAATGCACAAAAGACTCCAGTCTTTGGATTAACGGAAAAACCGTTGGCTCAAAAAAATCCTGGGCCGGTCCACACATTTTTGATTTTTCCGTACCGGAAGAAGACTTGCAGAAACCTCTTTCAGTTGTCCTGATGATTTCGAATTCCTCCGGAGTCACAACAGAACCATTGGACAGACAGACAAACTGGAACGGAATTGTGGGAGAATTGAGTCTACAGGAATTGCCCCCATCCCGTCTGGAAAATACAAGGGTAAACGCGTCAGCAAGCGGATTAAAAATAACAACAGAACTGACCGGCACAAACCAGATGGAATGCAGATTCCAGATTGAAAATCTGCTGGACAAAACAGAAACCCTTAGGCCTGGAAAAAACGAAATAATTTTTTCGGACATCAAAAATCAACTCCCGTGGTCCGACGCAAAACCGAACACCTATGATTTGCAAATATCAAACCAGTTCCAGAACCTTAGCTATAAAATAGGATTCAGGGATTTCAAAAATATCGACGGTCATTTCAACATCAACGGCAAGAATATTTTTTTGAGGGGAAAATATGACAGAATGATTTTCCCGCAAACCGGATTTCCTTCAACCTCTGTCGAGGACTGGAAAAAAATATTGCTTACAGCAAAACAGTATGGAATAAACCATTATGGATTCCACAACTGCTGTCCACCTGAAGCAGCCTTTCTTGCGGCGGATGAACTGGGCATCTTTATATCCGTCGGGATTCCTTCAACGATGGAGGAACCGGAGCAGGATTTTGCAAAACTGAAAGAGCGTATAATTTCGGAAGGAAAAAATATCATTGACGCTTTTGGTAATCATCCTAGTTTTGTCATGATGAATATCGAAGCCACTCCAAAAATGCAGACCCCTGATCTGGATGAAACAATCCTTGCCCTCAGGAACCACGACAGTCACAGGCTATACTCCAGCGGCTCAATCCAAACCACCAGTGACGACTATTTTCTTGGCGACAAAATTTCAAAGGACACATACCTCCGTGGCAGCTATGTTGCTGATGGCCGGACACAAGGATTCGTTCAACTGCAAAAACCGAATTCATCTAACAACTTTGACAACTGCATCAAGACAGAACGGAACAATCTTTTGAAAAATAAACCCTGCGTCTCAAACCGGCTGGGCCAATATTACATGTATCCGGATTATTCCAATCCCAAAAAATTTACCGGCGTGCTCCAACCAAACTGTCCGGCGGAAATAAACGATAACGCGGAAGATTTTTTTAGAGACTCCTCAAGACTTGCAATGCAATCCTATAAAATGGAAATTGAGGCGGCCCTGAAAAGCAATGAACTCGCCGGCTTTCAACTCCTTGATATTCAGGATTCCTGTTCTTCAATTGGAATATTGGATTCCTTTATGGAATCGAAAGGAATTGTTGCCAGCGAACAATGGAAATCATTTTGCAGCAGAACGGTTCTGCTTGCCGACTTCAAGAAATTCATCTGGCAGGGCAACGAGGAATTTGAATCGGAAATTATTTTGCACAACTACAGCGAAACTGATTATTCAGGCCAGTACATGTATGCATATATAATCAACACCGAGGACAACGAAATACTTTACGAAGAAAATTTTGAAATCAAGAACCAAAAGAATTTCAAGGGAAACCTGAGTTTGGGTACCTACCGATTTAAATTCGACAATGCTGATAAATATCAAAAACTTTGCCTGCTGCTGCTTTTGAATCCGGAAAATGAAAATGCCAAGGTCATAATAAATTCTTACACGCTTCATGTTTATCCAACCGCGGACAGCAAAATCACTGAGGCTCTAAAAAAATTGCAGTTACAGGAATCCGTTGAATTCAATGGCACAATCCTTACGAAAAACAAAAACACTAAATCAAGTAACAAACGGGTCATATACTTTCCGGCCTCCTTCGAAAATCAGCAAACCGTACAGGGAGTTTATGCACCGGCCTTTTTGAACTACAACAATTCCACCGGAAACACAAACCTTGAACAGACTCTGGGACTTAGCATCAAGGCGGACTCCCCTCTGCTAAAAGAATTCCCGACCGATACTTACTCGACTCCCAAATGGTTCAACATTGTTTCCCATGCCACCTGCGTCAAAATTGAAAACGCTGAGACTGTTCCCGTCATTCAGATGATTGACAGTCCAAACAGAAACTGGAAACTTGGTCTGCTCTATGAAGATGATGACAAAATAATCTGCACCTCCCGTCTTTGGGAAATCGCGGACGAACCGGAAGTAAATCTGTTTGTAAAAAGCCTGACCAGGAGATACGACTAATGAAAAAAATTTTTGCATTTTTGGTTTTGTTAAATACATTTTTCTGTTTTGCAAAGCCTAAGCTTCCGTCATTTGTCGACCCCATGGAATGTGATGGAATGGCGCTTATATTGTCCGGGTCTTTTGAGGATTATGTTGAAAATTTAAAAAATTGGGCAGAATATTATTCCATTGAATATTTAGTTGAGGATGAAAAAATCAGTTTCAAGGATGTCTGGTTTTATTACGACAAACAAAAGTTCTGGTTTGACGGTCAGCTTTATTATGATGACGACCTGCTCAAAATTGAGGCAACAAATTTAAGAATAACCAACAAGAAAAGGGCTTTGATTGCGGATGTTGGCGAATACAGGGATTTTCATTCCGGTATAAATTTTTTTCTTTATATCCCTGTTGAAGAAGGTAAAATTCGAATGAAAAAAAATCGAAAGGGTTTTTTGCATCTCTAAAAAATACCTTTTAGAGATGCTCATTGTTTGCTTCCTACCGTGGTGAATTTTTTACAAAAGAACAGATTTATTATGCAGTATGGGAAGACGGTTATTTCCTGGATGAAAGCAATATCATGGCATCCATAAGAAAACTTCCTTGAGAATGAACATGTGAATAAAATAATAAAATCTATCGGGATTCCTGAATTTTTTTATTCCTTCGCTTGATGAACTTATTACCGCACACGCTTGTAAGAATTGCAACAAGACTTCCTATCGCAAATCCAAACAGAACATCGGAAAGATAATGGACCCCTACATAGATTCGTGAAAAACCAATAAGGACAGCCAGAATCAAAACCGGAATCCCGATTCTTTTTTTTGTGTTCAAAAAAATCGCAAAGGCAAATGCAAAGGAACAGGCAGAATGACCGGATGGACAAGACGAACCCATCTGCGGTCCAATCAATGCCACCAGTCCAGGAATTGCATCATAAGGTCTTGCTCTGCTTATAATCACTTTCAGGCAGAGGTCATTCAAAATCCATGCCAGACCAAGTGCAATGAAACCAAGGACTCCAGCTTTTCTTGTCTTGGGAATGGCAACAAGGACTATGGCCATAACAATCCACATAATCCCATAATCACCAAAATGAGTGTACGGAACCAGTATGCCCGACAAAAATGAGTTTCGAATATTTTCCTGAACATATAAAAGAATGTTTGCGTCTAAAGTCATATTTCTACCTGAATTAAATATAGCATTTTTTTATGTTCGAGGAAATCATTAATCAAGGAAAAAAGTGGAAAAAAAGGGAATTACAATATAGAATATTATATCAATTCTTTTATGAGGAAATTATGAAAAAGATTCTAGACTGGAACGAATATGAAAACAAAGCAGTTCAGGCAATTGCAGAAGGATGCGTTCTTCTTGAAAATAAAAACAACGTGCTTCCACTAAAAAAAGGAACCACCATTTCAATCTTTGGCCGGATTCAGGATTACTACTACAAAAGCGGAACAGGCTCCGGCGGAAAAGTCAATGTCTCGAAAGTCTATTCCATTGTTGACGGCCTTGAAGAATGTGGCCAGGTGGAAATAAACAGGGACCTGAGAAATATTTACAGGGAATGGTCAAAAGGTCATCCCTATGATGAAGGTTTCGGTTGGGGAAAGGAACGCTGGTCACAGGATGAAATGCCTCTCACCGATTCCGTTGTATCTGATGCGGCAAAAAAATCAGAGGTCGCCATTGTAATAATTGGACGCACGGCCGGAGAAGATAAAGACAACAGCAACACCGCCGGTTCATATCTGCTGACTGATATTGAAAAGGACATGCTTTCAAAAGTCAGGGCCGGTTTTTCTAAGATGGTGGTTCTCCTGAATGTGGGGAACATTATTGACATGAGTTTCTTCAAGGAAATTTCTCCGGATTCAATCATGTATGTCTGGCAAGGCGGAATGATGGGCGGAATAGGAACCGCAAAAGTTTTGACCGGAGAAATAAGTCCAAGCGGAAAACTCACCGACACAATCGCTGCAACCATATCCGATTATCCTTCCGACAAATATTTTGGAAATCTGGAATCAAATATCTATGCGGAAGATATTTTTGTGGGCTACAGATATTTCGAAACTTTTGCAAAAGATAAAGTCCTTTATCCCTTTGGCTACGGACTCACCTACTCCAGTTATTCCATTGAAACAAAGTCCGCAGTCAATGATGAATCCGCAAAAAAGATTTCACTGAGTTTTGAGATCAAAAACATTGGAAACTCCAGCGGAAAAGAAGTGCTCCAGATTTACATCAAAGCTCCTGCCGGCAAACTGGGAAAAGCAGAGAAGGTGCTGGTTGCATTCGACAAAACGGAAATCCTTTCTCCAAATGAAACCCAAACAATTTCAATGGACATTCCATACGAAAGGTTTTCCTCCTATGACGATTCCGGAATTACGGGAAACAAATCCTGCTTCCTTTTGGAAAATGGAAACTATGAAGTCCATGCAGGCTCCGATATAAGAAGCGCAAAACGGATTCTTTCGTTCGCTATTGAAAAGGATTTAATAATCGAAAAATGTCATGAGGCTTTGGCTCCGGTTCAATCCTTCAAGAGGTTCCATTCCGATGGTGCGAACCTTGTTATGGAAAACGCTCAAATCCGGACCTGCAGTATGAGTCAAAGGCGGGATGAAAATCCTCCGAAAGAAATAAAGCAGGTATCCACAAGCAACATCAAGTTGAAAGACGTTCTTGAAAAAAAATCCACCATCGAAGAATTTGTTGCCCAACTTTCTGACGAGGACCTTTCCTGCATCATCCGCGGAGAAGGAATGGGAAGCAGCCTTGTGACAGCCGGAACAGCATCAGCATACGGAGGAGTTTCACCTCGGCTACGGGACACATTTGGTATCCCTGCCTGCTGTTGCGACGATGGTCCTTCCGGAATGCGGCTGGACTGTGGAATCAAAGCCTTTGCATTACCAAATGGAACTTTACTGGCATCCACATTCAACAGAAATCTTGTCACCGAACTCTACACTTTTACCGGATACGAAATGGTATCCAACCGTGTTGACAATCTGCTTGGGCCTGGGATGAATATTCACCGTCATCCTTTGAACGGCCGAAATTTTGAATATTTCTCTGAGGACCCTTATGTTACAGGCGAAATGGGAACCGCAATGATTCGCGGACTCAAAAATGCAGGAGTCACCGGAACAATCAAACATTTCTGCGGTAACAATCAGGAGGCCAACAGACGCAAACATAATTCCGTCATTTCCGAGCGCGCCCTCCGTGAAATCTACCTGAAGGGATTTGAAATCGCTGTCAAAAGCGGGCTTGCTGATTCCGTCATGACAACCTACGGGATGGTCAACGGACTTTACACCGCCGCCTGTTATGATTTGAACACAACCATTCTGCGTAACGAATGGGGATTCAAAGGAATAGCCATGACAGACTGGTGGGCAAATATTAATTCCGAGACCGAAGCTCCAGACCCAGGCAATTTTGCCGCAATGATTCGTTCACAAAATGATTTGTACATGGTGTGCCCTAATGGAGCCAAAAACGAAAGCAATGACAATACGCTTGAATCTCTTGCAAAGAAAACCCTTGAACGTTCAGAACTTCAGCGCAGTGCAATAAATATTTGTAATCAGGCAATGAATACACTGGCCATGAGACGTCTGACAGGTACCGCAGATTCAGTTGAAATCATAAACCGGCCACAGGAAAAGGATGATATAAATCTGGATGACGTGACCTTCACAATCGTAAATGGTGAGGCAACTTTTGATTTGACTTACCAGGAATGCAAGGCCGACACAAATTATATTCTGGCAATGGATGTTCAAAAACTTGGAACCTACGAGATGACCATAACGGCATCTTCAGAACTTGATGATGTTGCGCAGCTACCCTGCACTCTATTTTATCAGGGGATTCCGGTCGCAAGTTTTACATTCCACGGAACAAACGGAAAGGACATGAGCATCACAAAAGATTTCCCGACACCAAACCGTTTTTGCATTTGCAGACTTGGATGTTCCGCCAACGGATTGAAATTAAAAAATCTGACGCTTAAATATAAAAATGATGAAGTTAGATTGCCCTGGTAAAAAGGAATAACAGGAAAAATGGACTGCAGATTTTTGTAGTCCATCTTTCAAAAAAACAGAAAAATATTTTAAAGCGGAAATAAAAAATGACAAATAAAAAAATATTAATAATAGATGCCCAGGGCGGCGGTTTAGGGAAACAGCTTATACTGGCGCTAAAACAGGACTTGCCGGAACAGACAATAGTTGCTGTGGGAACAAACAGCGCTGCAACCACAGCAATGCTAAAAGCTGGAGCAGATTACGCCGCCACCGGAGAAAATGCTGTTATTGTCAATTCAAAAAGAGCTGACATTATTGTTGGGCCAATTGGAATTGTTATTGCGGATTCAATGCTTGGGGAGGTTACCCCAAAAATGGCTGTGGCAGTTTCCCAAAGTTCCGCCGAAAGAATTCTAATTCCATTCAACCATTGCGACAATATGATTGTTGGCATTTCTGATTGGAACACAGGTAAATTTATTACGGAAACAATTTCGATTATTAAAAATAAATTGACGAAATAAAGATCATAATATAAAATATAGAAAAACCTACAGGAAGTAGGTCAAGAAATACAGAAGTATTTCCTTTTATTCTGAAACGAATCTTTTTAATATGCATCAGGAAGGTGCGCATTTTTGCTAGAAAGTAAAAGTGTGCACCTTTTTTTTAAACTTGGAGGAAACTATGGCCTGTTTTATTGCACCAGTAGCGGAAGCAATTGTAACAACAATCGCAAAAAAGGTAATCGAAAAAAAAGAATTGAAATCCGGAAAAATCCATGTGGATACAGGTACGGAAGAATCAATTTTTGAAACTGGAAGTCTTTCAAAAAAACTTGGAATCTTAAATAAAATGCTCTGGGGTGGTTCGGCACTTTTGGCATTTGAACATGTATGGCATGGCGAAGTGGTTCCATTCTTCCCATTCCTGACAGCGGCATCTAATCCTGAAGATACAGCGGAAATGCTTCACGAAATTGCCACAACAGGAATAACAATGGCCGTTCTTGTAACTGCCGTTTGGGGAATAATGATGTGGGTTGCCAGTGCTATCAAAAAAAGAAAGGCATCACCAAAAGTATCAATGGCATAAAATTTCCTGAAGACACATTTTAATAAAATACGTCTGGCCAGGGTATGCTAACGCTTAAATTCTTGATTCAGCGATTTTAGGGTTTGTAATAAATCCTAAATCATAAGGGGAATGCATAGTTCCCCTCAATTTTAAAGAGGATAAAAATGACATTACTAATTACAATATTCGCAGCCATTATATCAACGATTGTTTGGTATATCACAAAATCAAAGAACATTAACATGAAGCTCGGAACCCTTTCACTTATTTATTGGGGAGCTTCCCTGATGTGGTTCGTTGACGCAATTTTTGAATACGCGGAATTAAAGGCCGAATATTTTACTCCGGAAATTGCCGACATGGTGAATGATTCTTTCCTTGGATTTTCGGCAGTAGCTCTTGGGTTAATTATTTGGGTTGTAATTTTGCTGATAAAAGATCCAAAAGGTGTATTCAAGAAGAAGTCAAGTGAAAACGCTTAACCAAAAATTCGAAAATCTTAAAAATCTTCTAAAACAGTTAGGCAATGTAGCTGTCGCTTTTTCTGGCGGTGTTGATTCGACATTTTTGTTGAAGGCTGCACAAGAAGTGCTTAATGAAAAAGTGACCGCCATCACTGTGGATTCATGTTTTATTCCAGAACGTGAAAAAATTGAAGCAAAAAAATTTTGCCAGGACAATGGAATAAAACATATTCTACTCCCCTATGAACCATTAAAAAATGCTGAACTAATCAACAATCCTCCTCAGCGTTGCTATATTTGTAAAAAATCTATTTTTATTAAAATCAAGGAACTCGCAAACAAACAAGATATACCTTATGTTATTGAAGGTAGCAATCTGGATGATTTGGGCGATTACCGTCCTGGCTTAAAAGCAATAGACGAACTAGAAATCTTAAGTCCCTTACGAAAAGCAGAACTTAATAAAAATGAAATAAGAGAATTGTCTCATCAATTGAATCTATATGTTTGGAACAAATCATCCTTTGCATGCCTTGCAAGTAGATTTGTTTATGGAGAAGAAATTTCTATTGAAAAATTAAAAATGGTTGAAAGAGCTGAAAACTATTTGCAGGATATGGGATTCACTCAATTCAGGGTACGCATTCACAATCTTATGTCCCGCATTGAAATCTTGCCAACAGACTTTGAAAAACTTCTCCAGGTACGCGAAAAAATTTTTATGGAATTCAGAAAATATGGATTTGCATATGTGACAATGGATTTACAAGGATACAGAACGGGCAGCATGAATGAAAATTTAGACATAAAAAAGGAACACAACATTGGATAGCTTTATCGAAACCGAATCGGCAAAATTGGATACAAGCAGAAAAGAGCGCACAGGATTTCCGGAAGTCATTTTTTGTCAAAACAAAAGCGATGAATCCCTTCTTGAAATATATAAAAAATTGTTTGACCTGGACGGAAAAGTCTTTGGCACCAGGGCTTCCGAGAATCAAGCACAATTAATATGCAAAACCTTTCCCCAAGCAAAATATGACAAAGTGTCCCGTATTCTTAAAATAACTCCCGAGGAAAAATTAAATCTAGTTGGAAATATTGCAGTCTGCACTGCAGGCACAGCGGATATTCCTGTTGCCGAAGAATGTGCACAGACAATCGAATATTTTGGTTCAAAGGCTTCAAGATATTATGACGTGGGAGTTGCAGGGATCCATAGGCTTTTATCCAAAATAGATGAAATAAAAAACGCTAACGCCGTGGTTGCAATCGCTGGAATGGAAGGCGCCCTTGCAAGTGTCATAGGAGGTCTTGTAAGTGTTCCCGTTATCGCCTGTCCCACCAGCGTTGGATATGGAGCTTCTTTTGGTGGACTCTCCGCCCTGCTGACCATGCTAAATTCTTGTTCCAATGGTATAAGCGTCGTCAATATTGACAACGGATTTGGAGCCGGTTATATAGCTACACAAATAAATAGACTTGCAGAAGGATCAAAATCTTTTACTGGAGATAACAAATGAAAAAATTATATTTGGAATGCAATTCAGGAATAAGCGGAGACATGACTGTTGCGGCTTTAATTGATGCAGGAGCGAATACAGAGGTTCTGGATAAAGTATTAAGCACAATTCCTCTTGACGGATTTAAAACCGTAATCACCCGTGTGCTAAAAAATGGAGTTGATGTATGCGATTTCAATGTAATACTTGATAAAGATAATCACGACCACGACATGGATTATTTATTCGGCCATGAAAAAGGATTTTCTGAGCATCATCACGAACACAATGACGATGCACACTCCCACCATCATGAACACCATGATGAGCATCAACATGATGAACATCACGAGGATTCTCACCACCATCACTCACATTCACATGAGCATAGAAATCTTTTGCAGATTACAAAAATAATAAACGATACTCAGATGAGTCAAAGGGCCCGGGATTTGGCTATTAAGATTTTTCAAATCATTGCCCAGGCGGAATGCAAAGCCCACAACAAATCAATTGATGAAGTACATTTCCATGAAGTCGGCGCCATCGATTCTATTGTTGATATAATTGCCATTGCTGTTTGTTTTGACAACCTTGGAATTGAAGAAGTAATTGTGCCTCGCGTCTGTGAGGGAACAGGTACCATACGTTGCCAGCATGGAGTTCTGCCAATTCCTGTACCGGCGGTTTGCAATATTGCGGAAGAATACAAGATTCCTCTTTCCTTTATTCCTGACAGAGGTGAATTTATTACCCCAACAGGAGTAGCCTTTATTGCAGCCGTAATGACCTCCAAAAAATTGCCAGAGGAATTCACGGTTTCAAAAATCGGTATGGGCGCAGGAAAACGGACTTATGACAGACCTAGCATTTTAAGAGCTTTTATAATTGAAACCGCTAACACTGAAAAAGATTCCATCTATAAACTTGAGACCAACATTGACGACAGCACTGGAGAAACTCTTGGATTTGTAATGGAAGAACTTTTTTCACATGGTGCATTGGATGCTCATTATGTTCCCTGCTTCATGAAAAAAAATCGACCTGCCTGGCTGCTCTATGTAATATGCGAAAAAGAAAAAATTCCTGAACTGGAAAATATTATATTCCTAAACACCACAACAATTGGCATTAGAAAAATAAAACTGGAACGTTCAAAATTGTCCCGAAAATTAATTGATTTTAAAACAGAATACGGTGACGTAAAATTAAAGCGAGTTATTCTTCCCGATGGAACAATCCGGAACTATCCAGAATATGACACCGTTGCAAAACTTGCCAGAGAAAAAGGAATTCCCCTAATTGAAATATTGAATAAACTGAAATAACAAAAAAAAGGAAGATTCCCAAAAAGAATCTCCCTTGCAGTTTTTTTAATTTATTCCTGAAAATGTCACACAATAGGCATCAGGAAATTTCCTCCATAATTTTTTTCCAGTACGGCAGATAAAGCATATGGCCAACATTTTCGATTTTATTAACCTTCGCAACAGAATATTTTGATACAAAATAATCAACGAAACTGATTGGCAATGTTTTATCTCCAGTTCCATGCCATACAAAAACCGGAATGTCTTTTGATATTTCCAGATTGGTTCTCTTTTGGCACAGTGCATAGGCATCAAAGAAAACGCCAGCACCTTCATTAGCTACCGCCTGTGTAATTGCGTTGCGTATCAGCTCCGGATTTTCAATCATAAATTCTTTTTCAATATCGGAAAGTGATTTAAGGTTATCGGCAAGCTGTTCATCATATTCTTCAATAATACTTTTTGCCATTTGCTTAAAAAACAGTCTTGAAATCTTTTTTGCTTTCAGGCTTAAAAATGAAATCAATTTCCACTCACCTTTTACGAATCCTTTTGTTTCCCTGCAGTTCAAGGGAACCATGCTGCTGACCAAGGAAAGTGACTTTACAATTTGAGGATACATCTGGGCAAAGAGCTGGGCATAATATCCACCTGCACTATGGCCAATCAATCGGACGGAAGAAACATTATGACTTTTCAGAACCTCATAAATATTTTCAATATGATTCTCCATTGAATAATATTCCTGAACCGAAGATTCTCCAATTCCGGGACGATCAAAAGATAATATACATTTTTTTATATCCGGATAATCAGGAAAATATTCTTTTGAGCCAGTGAATCCATGAAAAAATAAAATTACTTCATCGCTCCAATCATTGCAACGGACAAACGCCAGCCGCTCTCCATTTGAGTCCGCATATTCGTGAAAAACCATTTTATATTTCTCCAATTAATTTCTAAATTTTCTAGTAAAACCAGTAGTCCGAAACAGGATACAAATTTTGTTCCTTTAAAAACTTAACCGCATCATTGTATCCAAGTTCAATAAGATAGTTTACGGATTCGGAAGAAAAATCCAGCATTTCCGCAAGTCCCCCCAAATTTTCACTTGGATATAAATCTTTGACGCCTGTATATTTTTGATTCTCCTTTTTAAGATGAACAACAATAACCATATCCAGGTTGAGTCCTTCATTCTCGTTTGTGAATGGATAGACCGGAACATTTTCCGTTAGCCCGCCGTCAACATATTTTTTTCCATCCTTCAGCTTGACGGCCTTCGTAAGAATCGGAACGGCGGAAGTCGCCAGCAACAATTTTTTTATTTCAGACAAATCCTTTTCTTCATTCAACAAAAAACGGTGAGCGTAATCGCCTATACCAACAAGTCGCAGCGCTTCCTTTATAAGTAAAAATCTGCTTCTGGTTGCAGTCACAAATACTTTTGGATATGAATTCTTGTCCTGGAGCTTTGAAAGATTTACTTTGTCTATAATTCGCAACAGTCCTTCCTCATCAAGGAGGTCAGGCGATTCCCACAGTTCCTTTGGTACAAACTGTTTCCAGAAACCAATGACGCGGTCAATATTTTCACAAGCAAAAAGCGCTCCGTTCAATCCTCCCACGCTTGTCCCTGAAATTGCAGTCACTTTCTGGGCAAGACCATATTCGTAGAAAGCTTTCCAGACACCAACCTCGTAAGCTCCCTTACCTCCACCACCAGCAAGAACCAAACCTATTTCCTGGGACGAAAGTTTTGAGAAGGCTCCGGAAAATAAAAAACACACCAGCACAAAGCGAAACAGTTTAGCCATCACTACCTCCAATAATCAGTATGCCTGACATAAACCTGTCCGTCGCCATTTGATGTTTTAGGAATCTTTGGATTGCTTGAACCAAAATTAAAGGTACCATTTTCCTTTAGCTCGCCTTTTTTTGATGTCCAATAAAAATTTATATTCCTGCGAACAACTTCTTCAGGAAAAAGCATTTCGATTCTTCGGGTCACTTTTCCAGATTTATAGGATAGCTTGACACCAATTTCAATTCCGTTTTCATCGGACAAAGGATACTCCTCCCCATATATTTCATTAAGATGAGAGAATCTTCTTTCCCACAAATTATCAAGGGTTGTAAAATAATAGGATGCCAACCTTGTCCATTTGGCCGTGTCATCTAAAACCGGACTTGCATGACGGAGATAATTTTTTCCGTTCAAAACAAAAGGATACTCATACAGGAAACCGTCTGAAGAAATCCAGGTTCCAGATAAATCTGCCAGGGATTTTATCGGTTCGAAAACACTATCATCAACTTCAACAACAGGAGGCTCCGGTATGTCATCAATTTTTTTTGAACTTGCACATGCCACAAAAACAAAACACAGGATTACACTTAACACAAACGAAAAAACATTTTTTCTATTATTCATAAATCAACCTTTTAAAATTTCAGCAAGACTTCCGTAAACAACAACCTATTGTCCACCTACAATCACGCCAATATTTCCATGCATCGTCAAACGGATTATTCCAACCACAAAAAGATGGAGAGGATAATAAAGATAGAAGAACCATTTCATTCCTTTCCAGCTACCCCTCTTTCCGTTATAGTTAAGCATAAATGGAAGGACAATTATTACACCCAGCTGAAGGATTCCGTATATCCTGTCAATGAAAAAGAAATATACAACGGCGTACATTCCGACACAGATCATCATGGAAATGATTTGCTTTTTCAGGTTTCCATAGAATCTGTTGATGTAAACAATCGAAAGGACGGCGATACAGCTCCAGTCGGAAGGGAACGTAATGGCGCAAATCAGAAGCAGGCAAATTGTCTTTACCCATGCAGGCCATTTGCAACCCCGCTGCGGATCCAGCATGCACAATGCAACGACTCCCCAAGCCAATGACCACATGACGCTGGTCTGATTAAATGGGCCGGTCTTGAATGGAATAAACGGAATTCCAAATGCAAAGTTGTAAGCAAAATGAGAAAGGATTGCAAAGATGAAAAGCCTTGTGACATATTTTTTTACGTCCCGGGTATAATGATATCCCTCCGCAATCATAAACCACATTGTCGGAGCCGTAAGTCTACCAATCAAATGAAGTCCCAGAATCCACCAATCATAATTATATCCCGGCCACAAAACGCAAGTCAGATGATCAACCGTCATTGCTATAATCGCGAACAGTTTTAGCTGATTTCCATTGAAACAGCCTTCTCTATTTTTTAATTCCAATTCACCCATAATTTCCTCTTCCAAAATCAGCTTTTTATACATTATCATATTTTTGCACTTATTTCTATCAGAACGAAATTCGTGTCAAAAAATATCAATCGGCGAAACCGGAATCAAAAGAAATGGCCATCCCTAAAAATCACTGCCACCAGATTTTCTTACTGGATATGTTTGTAACTGTTCACATCTTTCCAATCAACTACAAACCCTGCACCGTGGGAACAGAAAACACTTGAGGCAGGATTACTCAAATCCCCTTCCGCATTATATCCTATCTGCTCAACGACTTCCGCCGTATTGTGACATTCCTCATAACCGTCAACCATTAAATTAAGAGAGCCCTGCCCTTTTGTGAAAGCCCGTACTTCCGTTATATAATTTTTCATTGTCGAAACAGGAACCCTTCCAGTTAAAATTGCGAAACCGGACTTGTTTTCATCCAGGCTGCAAGTTCCATGCATTCTTTCCATGTCGCTCATGACCCTGCCGGTACAGTTTTCCGGAACAACAATCTGATATGAATACATCGGCTCAAGAAGAATGGATTTTGCCTGCATTAGCCCATGACGGATTGCCCTATAGGTTGACTGCCTGAAGTCTCCGCCTTCCGTATGTTTCAAGTGCGCCCTGCCGGCAACAATTTTATATTCAATATCAGTGACAGGACTTCCCGTTAAAACTCCAATGTGCTTTTTTTCTTTCAGGTGAGTCATAATCAACCGCTGCCAATTCGTGTCCAATTCATCGACGCTTACATCCGACGAAAATTTAAGGCCGGTTCCCCTTGGCAATGGGTTCAATTTTATGTGGACCTCTGCATAATGTTTCAAAGGTTCATAATGGCCAACCCCGGTCACACCTTCAGAAATGGTTTCCTTGTAGGCAATCCTTCCTTCACCAAAT
Source organism: Treponema sp. (assembly GCA_045643225.1). Classification (GTDB taxonomy): domain Bacteria; phylum Spirochaetota; class Spirochaetia; order Treponematales; family Treponemataceae; genus Treponema_D. Next base: position 35,335 of record JAZUKJ010000031.1, read on the forward strand.
TCTATGCCGATTGAATATCTGTCAACCAAAAGCTGCCTGATAACCTGCGTCTGGACCTCCCCCATCAGCATCATCTGTATCTGGGCGGCGGACTCGGAGTACTCGACCTTTAATTCAGGGAATTCCTCTTCAAGCTCGTTTAATATTTTGAGCATTGAAGAAACATCTATTTCTGATGGCGGAATAACGGAATAGATTAATGCGCTTTCCATTTTATTTGTGACAATGGATTTTGCGTTTCCAAATATCATTCCGGCCTTTGTCATCTTTGGACCGGCGATTGCACAAATCTGCCCAGGGAACACTTCTTTAACGGATACATATTTTTCGCCTGAGTAGATTCTTATTTCATTTATTTTTTCGTCGCCCAGATTTTCTTTTACCCGAAGGACTCCGCTTGTCACCTTGATAAATGACAGCCTGGTATTTTGTTTATCCTTCGCGATTTTGTAAACGACACATCCAAAATCATCTGACAATATCTCTGAATGGCAATACGTTTCCACAACTTCAAGCAGTCGGTCAATCCCAATAATCTTCAATGCGGAACCGAAAATGCAGGGGAACAGGTTCCTGCTGTAGATTAACTGTTTTATGTCCTCATCGGAAACCGGATTTCCCTGAAGATATTTTTCCAGGACCGAGTCATCACAGGATGCAATATTTTCATAAAATGCATCGTCAGTCTTATCAAAATCTACTATATTGCAGCTGAAGGTGTCTTTAAGTTCCTCAAGTATTTTTGATTTATCCGTTCCGTTCATGTCCATTTTGTTTACAAAAATGAGGGCCGGAATATTGTGAAGCCTAAGCAATTCCCAAAGGGTCTTAGTATGAGCCTGTATTCCATCGGAACCATTTATCAAAAGAATTGCGCAATCAAGAACAGATAGAGAACGTTCCATTTCCGCGCTAAAATCAATATGCCCCGGTGTATCGATCAGTGTGATATATTCATTCAGGATGGCCTGCTTTGAAAAAATCGTGATGCCCCTTTCCCGTTCAATCGAGTTGTTATCAAGAAAAGCATCCTTGCTGTCGACCCTTCCGATGTTCCGGATTGCGCCGGATTCGTACAGCAGAGCTTCCGAAAGGGTTGTTTTTCCAGCATCAACGTGGGCCACTATTCCAATTACCAAATGATTTTTCATGTGTCGATTATATCATCATGATAATTTGTTTTTCTAGTGCAGGAAATATGGATCTGGATATTACCGTAAGTAGCAGCAGAAGGAATTATTATCAAGCACTTCCTTGTGATCCACATAAAAAACTGAATCGGAAGCTTCCCGGTAAATGATTTCCTCAGAGACATAGGAGTTTTTAAAAAAGGAGATATAATTAAAATTTTTTCTTGGTTCCGAAATATAATATTCAATGTCAACTTCTTTTATGACATTTCCATTTCGGACGAACAATATTTTTTGTCCAAGCCAGACGCTATCGTTAAAAGGGTTCAAGTTGTATTTATAAAAATCCAGGCCCGACAAAAAATTTCCCTTGTCCAATATCAACAGAAAGTCATATTTCTCACGGCACAGACTGGACAAATCCACCACAGGCTTGTTCCTAAAATTTTTCATTGAAATTATTGTTTTATTATTACATGAGAAAGAAAATAATGTTAAAAACAAAACTAAAAAGATAAACCCCTTTTTCATTGAAAACCTTTAAATATTTTTCCAGATTATATCACTAATGCTCCATTAAATCTATGCATTTCGCTCGAAAGAGATTTACCTTACAGCAATTCCGGGATATTTATTTATTTTTCTTCCATTTGCGTATTTTCTTTTTCGCTTCCTCACACCATTCGATATAGGCTTCGTAGGTCCTGATTCCGAAGGATACCGTCAGAAAATAATATTTGTGATTGTCATCCTCATCAAGACATTTGCTTAACCGCTTTTCAAAAACCCGTAGAATCTGCAACTTGTTTTTTGAATCCTCTTCAAAACGGTTTACATGATATTCCGTCACATCAAATCCGGCTTCCTTTCCCATGAATAGTTTGAGCATTGTTTCGAATCTGATTTCATCTTTTTCAACCGGATTGCCAAGCCATTGTTTTAAAGAATCCCTGCCAGCCGGAGTAATGGAATAAAAAATTTTTTCCCTGGAGGAATCCGTTGTCTCGGTTTTTGTCACCTTGCCCTCTTTTTCCAGCAAGGAAAGCGTTGGATATATGCTACCAAAACTTCCGCTCCAAAAAAAACTCAAGGACGAATCTATTCTCTTTTTTATGTCGTATCCAGTCAAATCTTCATGGCTAAGTAATCCAAGAATCACTTGATCCATTTTTTTTGTGTTGGCCATTTATAATCCTTATGCTCAAATGACGGACCTCAACGCAAATCCACTTGGTGTCGGATTCTAGCGCAGGACCTTTTCCATCAAGTAAAATCTTCCCTTGCACCAGTCCGCGAACCCTTTTCTTTCGTAACCAAAGTTTTCATAAAGCCTAAGGGCGTAAGGATTTTCACTAAAAACATCCAGCCTGATGGATTTCATATTCAATTCCAGGACCTGCTTTTCTATATGTTCCAAAATCCTTTTTGCCATACCACGGTTTTGAAATTTTGGAGAAACGCAAAGCCTGTGCAAAATATATGCCGAATCATCATCAGAGGTCCATGCACATTTTTTGTATTCCTCGTCACATTCCTGACTCAAAACATAAATTGCAACAAGGGAATCTGTTTCCCACACAGTAAAAAGGTTTCCTTTTTTTATATCCAATTCAATATCGCTTCTGGCTGGATAGATTTCGTCCCATTGATGGATGCCCTGATTTTCCATTTCTGCAACCGCATCCCGGATGATTTCCACAATTGAATCCAGGTTGTCCATTTCACCTTTATTTATTGTCATCGATTTCTCCAAAATTGAATTTGGCAAAGGAAGCCCTGAATTTCATTTTAATCCAAAAGAGAACCGGTGTACATAAGGAATTTTATCTAGGAAAAAATTTTCAGGAGATAGTTTTTACGGAATCCCTTTTTATCATCATGGCGGGAATACGAATCACATCCGCCGTTGGAATTCCATATATCGTGTGAATCAACATCTCCGCCGCCATGGATGCGAGGGACTGCTTGTCCTGGCTGAAGGTAGTCAAAGAAGGATTCCTGAATGCTGATATTCTTTCGTTATCAAACCCGATAATCGAAATTTCATCAGGCACGGAAATATTATTATCCTTTGCATAATCCATTACACCATACGCCAGCAGGTCGGAAGAAACAAAGACCGCAGTGAAATCATTGTTCCTTTTGTACAGTCTTTCAAATCCTTCGTACCCGGCTTTTGTCTGCCAGTTTTCGCAAAGTTCATAAAGGTCCTCGTCAAATTTGAGGCCATATGCTTCCATGCCTTTTTTAAAACCGTTGAAACGTTCGACAGCGGCCGGTGAAATATTTGCAGTTGGTGCGGACAGGTAGGCTAATTTTTTATGTCCCCTTTGAATAAAATATTCCGCAGCCTCAAATCCGCTTCTTTCATTATCAGTAATAACAGTACAGAGGCCAGGGATTAAGACGCTAGTAGATACGCAGGGAATATTTTTTTCTTTCAGTTCCTGAATGTCATTATATTTATCCGCGGCAGGGTTCATTATGACAAGACCGTCAATGCTTCTGTGAGAACAATGCTCGTAATAACTCATTTCATTTCTGGAGGAGATAAAAACCAAATCATATCCAGAATCTTCCAGAGTTGTACGGAATATATTCAGGAGGTCAGAGTACAATGGATGACCAAAACCCCTGTTCATTCCAGGGTCATCATATATAATACCTATAAGCTTTGACTTCTTTGTTGCCAAGGTTCTGGCGACAATATTAGGCTTATACCCCATTTCCTTTGCCACGCGAATTATTTTTTCTCTTGTCGCTGGGCTCAAAAAACCGGTACCATTCAAAGCTTTAGAAACAGTTGGCGCGGAACAACCTACCGCTTTCGCAATATCATATATAGTCAGCATGTTTACCCCTGAAATATTATGCAACTCACTTTTTTTTAAGACACATCTATTCGCCATTCGACTTATGTTTTGTCTCGACCAACGGATTGAATATCTATGTCCATAAAAAAGCAATACAAATATTATTCAGACAGTAGTTTTAAAATTAAGACACTCTCCAAATATAAAATGTCACCTAAGCCTTACGCATAGACGGCTAAATAAATTAGACCATATACGCTTCGTAAAAAAAAGCTGGATAAAAAGGGAATCCATGATTCTACTCATGGCTCCCCTTTTACCTGGCCCTTTTAGGAATGCTCAAAAAAGTATTTTCTGGAGCCGTCCTTTATTTTCCGTTATAATCAAAGTATTCAAATTCTGCGGTCTTACTATAGAATTCCGTATCCACGCAGAACATTCCAACGAACGCACCTGTAAAGCCCTGGCCTTCGTATTCGTCAGACAACTTGGAGGCATCGCAGACAGGGCGCATAACCCTAAAGTTCTTTCCGTCCTGTGACCAATGGAATTCTGCTCTTTCATGATCGACAACCAATCTTAACCATACAGGGCAATCCTTTTTCAATGGAATCTCAAGTCCACGTTCAAAAGTTCCCGGCATGATTGTATTCAGCTGAAGAATCTTTCCTTTCTGCTCGTCGTAGGTTACCTGGAGAAGATACTGTGTTTCCTCGTCATAACGGTAAACAAGACCTGCGTACTGCTGGAAATAGTCCGGTTCAAAATGAATCTTTGTTTCCGCAGTAAAACAGAATTCAGTCTGCCTTCTTGTAAGAAGTCCCTGCTCATAATTTGACCAAGGGGACTGACCTCCCTTGATTGAAAGGAAGCCCTTCTTTCTAGTAATTGAGAAGCGGTCCTTGTCAATTGGAACTCTCAAAGTCTTGAAGTCCTTATAGAAATCCTCGTCGTTGAAGGTATATCTGACGTGACCCTTTCCAGGCCAGGTCTGTTCCTCGTCACCAACGATTGTGCTCTTTTCAACTTCAATATACTCAGGTGGAGTGTTCCTCAAAGAACCGTCCGGCTGAACCACATAAGGCCAGTCGTCAATCCATTTGATTTCCGCAATTCCTGTTTCACGACCAAGAACACATCTCTTGTTTTCTGTAATCGGACGTCCGCACAGATAAACCAGGTATGTATGCTTTCCGTCAATTGAATTACACCAGCTTCCATGTCCGGCTCTCTGGAGTTTCAGTTCATCATAACTGTAAGAAGAAATCAGTGGGTTAGATGGATGAACCTCGTATGGACCTTCAATGTTTTTTGAACGGGCAAAAGTAATTGCATGTTCATATTCCGTTCCACCTTCCGCAGTCAGCAGATAGTAGAAACCGTTTCTCTTGTAAAGATGTGGACCTTCCACCAAACCGATGTCGGTTCCTTCAAAAATCTTGTATCTCTTTTCGCCAAGAGTTTTTGTATCAGGGAAGAATTCTCTCATAAGAATTCCGGAGAACTGTCTCTTTCCATCTTTGCGGTAATCCCATTCCATGTTGATGTACCAGTGTCTACCGTCATCGTCATGGAACAAGGATGCGTCAAAGCCAGATGCATTAAGGAAAACTGGATCCGACCAAGGACCTTCAATGGAAGTTGCTGTTGTCACATAGTTTGGACAATCCTTCATGGTTCCAACATTCCAGTTACGGACGTTTGTGAAAATAAGATAGAAAACCCCATCGGCATAAGACAGACAAGGTGCCCAGATTCCACATGAAGCCTTTTCGCCACTCATGTCCAGAAGTCTTTTTTCAGACAATGGAGATGGAACCTGCTCCCAATGCATCAAATCCTTTGAACGGCTTATCTCAACACCTGGATACCATTCGAAAGTTGAATTGGCTATGTAATACTCCCCGTTGACCATCAAAATTGATGGGTCAGCATGAAATCCAGGAAGAATTGGATTATTTATTTTCACTAAGTTTTCCATTTTTTTTGCTCCGCGCCTTTTTTCAAAAGTCGCCCCTAAAGATTGCTATCCTTAGGGGCGTACTAAAATATCAACCCTTTACAGCACCTTCTGTCAAACCGGCAACAATCTTATTACTGAAACAACAGTAAACAACAATTGTTGGGATGATAGAAATCAAGATAGCTGCAAACATCTGTACATAGTTAGTTTTATAAGGTCCTACAAAGTACGACAGTGTAACCGGAATAGTCTTCTTCATCTTGTCTGAGATAAATACCATTGACAGCAAGAGTTCGTTCCAGTTTCCAACGAAAGTCATCAAACCGGTTACGAAAAGACCAGTCTTTGAAAGTGGAAGAGCAATAGAGAAGAAGGTCTTATAGATTGAACATCCGTCAATACTTGCTGATTCGAACAATTCGTTTGGCATAGATCTGAAGAATCCTGTCAAAATGTATATTGTGATTGGCAAACCAAAGACAATATATGGCAATATAATAGAAGGAAGTGAGTTTACAAGTTTAATCCTTGAAAACTGTACGAACAAAGGAATCAAAACACAGTGGATTGGAATCATCATACCAATCATAAAATATGTCTGAGTAAGCTTTGAAAGCTTCCACTTCATACGACCAATTGAGAATGCTGCCATTGAACCAAGGAACAATGTCATAACAAGTGCAATACCACAAGCAATGAAAGAGTTTCTCAATGCAACACCGAGGTAAGCCTTTTTCCATGCCTCCGCAAAGTTTTTAAACTGTGGATTCTTTGGAAACGCGAATGGACTATTAATAAGCTCTGTATTGTCTTTAAGGGCAACAAGAACACACCATAAAAGAGGTGCAAGATAAACTATAACTAGCAATCCTAATAAGATGTAGATAAAAGTATTTGCAATAGATTTTTTCTGAACTTCCATATGTATTTCTCCTTAAAGATTTGATTACATTTCGTAGTCTTCAACCTTGATACATTTGTTGATGATAAATGTAACAAGCAGACACATTAACAGAAGAACTACACCGATGGTACTTGCGTAGCCCATCTTGAAGTACTTGAATCCCTGGTCGTACAGGTGGGTTGCAAAGACGGAGGTTCTGAAGTTTGGTCCTCCCTGTGTCATGTTGTAGACAAGGTCGAAGAACTTGAGGGAACCGATTGCAATCAAAGAAAGTGTTGTTACGACCATTGGCTTAAGGAGTGGCAATGTGATATGCCAGAAAGCCTGACGTTTTGATGCACCGTCAATGTAAGCAGCTTCGTAAAGTGATTCTGGAATACCGCTTATCTGGGCCATGTACAACATCATTGTCTGACCAACGTACTGCCAGGTTGAAACAAATCCAATGACCCACATTGGAAGAACGATAAATCCTTTTGTTTCCATCAACCAAAGAGGTCCTGTGATACCCAACTTTGCGAGAAGTGAGTTGATACCAATCTTCTGATTGAACAGGAATGACCAAAGCAAAGCCAAGGCTGCAGATGACAGAACACAAGGAAGGTAATATATATTTTTGAAAAAGTTTTTTCCTCTCTTTACATTTGTTAATATAACGGCAAGGAACAAACCAATAATTTCCTGAGTTACTGCAGAAAAAATTACAAAGAAGATAGAGTTCTTAAATGCAATGCGCATTGTAGAATCATCTGTCAACAATTCAATAAAGTTTTTTAGTCCACAAAAAACAGGTTTCTTAAGGTTAGTATAGTCACAGAAAGAATATATAACCATCTGAACAACCGGGACCAACAAAATCAATGTAAAAAGGATGAAAGCTGGCAAAGTAAAAACTGCGATAGCTTTTTTGTCTCTGAATATATTGTTATTTTTCATATGAACTCCTGTTATCAATTCGTAAAAAAAGTGCTGTTCAATTCACAGTTTTTATCCTGCTCAAATGAACAGCACTCTTCTTAAACTTTAAGGTCGTCACTGAAAAATATCCAACTAATTAAATTAATTCGAACAGTCGCTTTTCAGTGCACTCATGTTATAGAGCGTGAACCCCTATGTCTAATTATTTCTTCCAAACTTTCTTTGAGAAGAAGTCATTGATCTGAGCCAATGCTTCGTCAACAGTCTTTGCACCCAAGAATGCATCAACAACTGCTGCATCAAATGCATCACCAGCTTCTACGCTTTCGAATGATTCGTTGTAGAATCCGAGTGTACCTGTTGATCTTGAAAGCATGTCCATAACGTATCCGAGCTGTTTTGGAGCTTTGTTCAAGTCAATGTTTACACCAGTTACAGGAATCTTTCCAGCAACTTCACCCATGTACTTCTGAGCTTCTTCGTCTGTGAACATCTTCATCAATGCTACAACTGCATCTTCGTGCTTTGTTGTTGCTGACATAACGATGTTGTCTGTCTTAACGATCATACGGTTAGGATCTGCTGCACCTGGGATTGCTGGGAATGAGAATACACCACACTTTGCTTCGATTGCTGGGTTAGCACCGTTCATCTGTCCGATAACCCATGAACCCTGGATAAGCATAGCTGCTTCTTCGTTGTAGAATGCTGCTGTTGCCTGGTCGTTTGAATCACCAGCTGCTGTTGGCTGGAAGTACTTTGAAAGTTCAACGAGCTTTGAGATACCATTCTTGAATGTTGGGTCGTTCCAGTCTGTTTCACCAGCGTTTACCTTCTTGAGGTTGTCTGGTCCACCAGCGCGGTCACACAAGTAACCAGCTACCATTGACAAACACCATGGTGTTCCAGCTGAACATGTGATTGGTGTCTTACCGATTGCCTGGATCTTCTTACATGCTTCGATCAATTCGTCGAATGTTGTTGGAACCTTAGCACCAGCCTGTTCAAAAATCTCTGTGTTATAGAATACCAATGCAGCCTGGAAACAGGTTGGGATAGCCATGATTTTTCCATCATATGTAATTCTTTCGAAGATACCCTTTGTGAAAGAATTGTACCAATCCTTGTTCTTGTCCATGATGTCATTGAGAGACTTTGCTGATCCGTTGTCTACGTATACTGTGAGGTTTGGACCTGGGTTACAGATGTAAGCATCTGGACAGTTTCCTGCAGCGATCAATGCAGCAATCTTCTGGTCATATTCTTCAAGGTTTGTTGTGATTGGTGTTACGTGATACTTTCCTTCGTATGTCTTGTTGAACTTTTCAACTACCTTTGCGTAACCCTGTGATGTAAGGTCTGTTGTTGCCTCGAGGTCATCCCAGAACATCCAAGTGATTTCTTCTGCCTTGGCCTTTCCACTGCTAGCAGAACCACTGTTCTTTGTACATCCTGTTGCTACAAAAGATAAAACAGCAGCTGCGATCAAAATACCCTTTACAGTACTCTTTTTCATAAAAAACTCCTTTCAGTTTTTGTTAATTTGAGCTGACTATAAAAAAACAGGAGAAATTTATAGTCAGCTCTTAATTACTAATTCAGACTACGACTGAACTGGAAATCGGTTGCCAAGTTCGGAAACCGATTTCCTAAAAAGCATTATAACACCGTCTAATAATAAATCAAGAAAAATTCTCCCAAATTCATAAATTTTTTTAAAAATTTTTCTGTTTTTTCATAAATTTCTTGTTTTTATTTGGAAATTTTATTGGATTTTGAAAAATTTGAATGCGAAGATAAAATTTCAGGCGATCTTTTTTGATTTTTTTGCCTTTGAAATCGGTTGCCGAAGCATTGCCGGAAGTTTCCTTGCCCACAAATTCCATATCTTGTCAAGCGGGTGGACCAAAACGAATCCGGATTTGGCAAATATTGTCATGCAAATATCCTTTTCCACCGCGGCCTGACATTATCAGGGCGAATGTCGAGTTTTCAAATTCAATAAATCATTATTGTAAAAATAACTGCACTTTCGCCGAAAACCTGCCAAAAATATTGCGAGTGCAACAAGTTGCAAGCAATCTTATTTCACATAAGAGATGTGGACCACCTTATGGTTTTTCGAATCAATCACGATTGCGTATCCAATATAATCCTCCGTCCCTCTTCTGTGTCCGGTCGTGATAATCCAAAAATCCTTTACCATTGAAACATTGTACGGCAAACAGTCCTGCACATTTTCCGTTCCATACTTTTCCTTCAGCTTCTGGTCGGCGTATGAGACGACGGAATCGATTGTATCCAGCTTTATTTCCTTCTCAATCTTTTCATTGGCCCTGATTTTTTTAAATTGATTCAGACAGTTTTTTAAATATTTTTCGTAGGACCTGTTAACCGCCTCCTGATTCAGTTTTTGCGAAACACATTCTACTTTTTGCGATGCCGTGTCAAAATGAAAGACCTGTCCATCTTCGTTAACCAATTCGATTGTATCAGGATCAATGAATTCCATTTTCCTAAAAAACACAAACTGCACATCCGCTTCCATGAATCTGTCGATTTTGGTTTCATATACAGGCACAAAAATGCTGTAGGGTGTTTCGCCCGTGGCGGTGATTTTTAAAAGTCCGGCCCAGTAATAATTATTCCAGTCCCAGGCAATATCCACATCGTAAACCAGATTCCCCTGAACAATGCCTTCAACCTTTGGGGATGCGCCCCTCTTTGCCCATGCGGAATAACAAATCAATAAAGCTATAGACAGCAACAAAAATCTTTTTTTCATAAATCACCTCACACTTGCTCCAATTTTTCTTGACTACAAAAGAATCAGGAATCCCAAAAAGGTTACCGCACCGGCAATGTTTCCCTTTGCAGGAAATCTTGTTGGCAGCAGAACCAGCATCATGACTATTGAATTAAAGACGCAGGACCATCTTGGCAGTCCCGTCTTTCCCGTCACTATCATGACAAACAGGACGGTCATTATCACTGCAAGGGCGGCATATCCAACATACATGGTGGCCATCGTTTTCTTTTGGAACTCAAGCACCGCATCCCTTGCATCCGCTGTCCGGCCCAATCTTATATACATCCATTCCACAACTCCACAAAAGACATGGTGAGTGACAATCGAGACCAGAAAAACGATGGCACAAACATTCATCACCGCGGCGGAAGGTTGGAAAAAAATCCTCATCCATTTTCCAAGCCCAAAGTAACCGAATCCAAACAATATGATTGCAAAGGTTCCCAGCAGGATAGAGGCCAGGGGAAAGGACGCCGGCATATCGCGGAACATTTTTTCCATGGACTCCTGGTTTCCTATGTCCTTAAAATTCAGGCGCCCCTTTTTGGAATATGAAAGCAGGCAGTCTGAAACTCCGCACAGAAGATGGCCTATCAATCCTAATATCAAATAAAGCTTTATCATTTTTCTTTTCCCTCATTCCTTCATGATTCAAACCAGCTCAAGCAGTTTTGTAAAATCATCTATCACATGGTCAGCGTCAAGTAAAATCTTTTCTCGCCGGGCCTTGTCCTTCACAACAAAATGCTCCGCCAGAACAGTCTCCATACCGACCGAATGGGCACCGGCAAGTTCATCCGATCCGCCGTCGCCTATGTAAAGACAGTTTTCCGCGGACTCCCCTACCCTCTTTAGCGCCTGCTCATAGATTCTTCTGTCCGGCTTTATGATTCCCATGTCGCAGGAAAAAAACACCTGGTCAAAGAAATCCTTCATGGGGCAGTCGCTCCAGAAATGCACGTCCATCAGGTCGGCGTTGCTGATTACACAGATTTTGTGCCCCCTTTTTTTCAATGCACCCAGGGTCTCAAGGATTTCAGGTCTTATTTCCGTCAGACCCTTTCTTATGCGCCGGAGCCTGATATCCAGAATCCTTTCCATCTTTTCCTCTTCAACCTTGAAAGGCAGCAGCCCTGTTATACGGCGGATTTCCTCCAGCTCGCTTTCCACTTTTCCTAAATATCTTTCGTCCGCCACCCTTGGGTCTTCATTTATTTTTATCCATTCCTCTTTTGACAAACCGATTATCCTGTTCTCCGAAAGCTCTTCCGTAAAAACCGGTTGAATTAGTGTCCAAAACAAATCAAAAAATAATGTCCTCATAAGCCCGGCCCCAAAATCATTTCACTATTTCAAAAGAATCCAGGATTTCACCGTCAACACTCTTTACAACAAATGACAGTTTTCCCGGTGTCACGTCCACAATCCCATAGCCATTCATTCCCTGCACAGTCTTGCCATAGTACCCGGAATTCTGGTTGATCCTGTACAGGCTCTTCTTTCCGCTCATGGATGGGATGGTGACAAAGGTTATGCCCTGAATTGGGGAGGTCCTGTCGTAAATATGATTGTGACCGTTCAGCACCAGGTCCACCCCATTTTTTTCAAAAAGCTCCAAAAGACTTTTACGGCCCTTTTTGTTTGAAGGATTCGGCCGCACGGATAAAAAGGAGCCGTGATGATAAACCACAACAGTCCACCGGGAATCATTCTTCTGCAGAATCCTTTTTAGCCATTCGTACTGTACTGATTCCGCATCCAGGGATTTGTTTGAATCAAGAAAAATGAACCGGACATCCCCATAGACGGCGGTATAGTATAGGCTGTCCAGTGAAAGAAAGGATTCAAAATAATGGGACCCCACATCGTTGTTACCTTGGGCCGCCGCAAAAGGTATTCCAGAAAAGATTCCCACCTTTTCAAAAAAATTCTTTTTCCAGTTCCTGAGGTTGCCGTCCTCCAGCATGTCCCCGCAACTGATGATGCAGTCCGGCTTTTCTTTTGCCACCGCCTCAAATCCTTTTTGGGTCAAATCCACATAGGTCTGATGGTCCGAAATCGCCGCAAAACGGAACGAAGGGTCCATTTTCTTTGGTGAAACGAAATCAATTTTTCCGAACCCGGGGATTGTCACGGAGTATCCGGTATCAGGGGACAGACCCCTTATATCAGCATAATAGCCGGACAACTTTCCCTTTACGCTCCCCCTCTCCACGTACAGCTCCCTGCGGTTCCCCCGGTCGTCAGTCAAAAAAACTTTAGGCTCACCGTCACCGCCGTCATTCCAGATAAGCCTGTATCCGTCCTCGGCCAGACGTAAAACCGGGGTACGCTTCATGGATTCAGCCTTCAACTTCTTCTGATTCTCTCCGGCAGATAGTGGAGCCATAAAAAATAGAATCAGTCCAAAAATAAAAAGATTCCGCCAGGTGAAAACGGTTCCCATGATTCCTCCCATGCCCCCAGTATACATCTTTTTCTTAAAGTTATCTCCAAAATTTGCCATTTTTAAAGATTCCCTTAAATTATTTAAAGCTTTCCAGGTCCACTGTACAAATACCTTTCAACAGGTGTACACTTTCCTCCCGGGAAAAAAATGCCCGTCACTTGGAGAAAATACATGGAATCGGAAGCAAAAAAGAATATCTGGACAAGGACGCCTTTCATAATCATCATGGCCACAATCTGCTGCGCCCTTTGGGGAAGCGCCTTTCCCTGCATAAAGATAGGATACGGATTGTTCAACATACCGGCAGATTCAACGGCCACCCAGATTCTTTTTGCAGGGCTCCGGTTTTCGCTGGCAGGAATCATGGTAATAATAGCGGGCAGCCTGCTGGCAAAAAAGATGCTCCGTCCCTCCATCAGGTCTATCCTGAACATAATCATCCTGAGCCTTTTCCAGACCGTCGGGCAGTATTTTTTCTTTTACGCTGGACTAGCAAGGACAAGCGGAGTAAATGCCTCCATAATCGAAGCAACGAACACATTTTTCACTATCCTGTGGGCCTGCATAATATTCAGGACGGAAAAACTATCCGTATGGAAGATTCTTGGATGCGCGGTCGGTTTTTCTGGGGTCTGCCTCATTGAACTGCATGGCTCCGATTTATCGGGCTTTACCTTTAGTCTGACCGGGGACGGATTTATCCTTATATCCTGCCTGCTTTCGTCCTTCGTTCCCTGCCTCATAAAGCATTTCTCCAAGACGGAAAGCCCTTTTACCCTAAGCGGATACCAGTTCCTTATTGGAGGCCTGATTTTGACCCTGGCAGCCTTAATTTTTGGCGGAAGAATCCAATGCCCTCAGCAGCCTCTCAAATCCTTTTCCCTCTTGATTTACCTGGCCTTCATATCAGCCTGCGCCTACACCCTCTGGTCCCTGCTGATGAAACCTAACGACGTAAGCCGCGTTGCCGTCTTTGGATTCATAAACCCGGTCTTTGGGTTCTTCCTGTCGGCAATCCTCCTAAAGGAATCCAGCAACGCCTTTTCCTGGGTCGGAATTTGTTCCCTTGTACTCGTGTGCGCCGGAATAATACTGGTTTACCTCAAGCGGACAAAAAAAATAGCCCCCTGCCGTCACATTTTTAGCTGATAAGGCAAAAGTCCCCGGAAGCAGAATCCCCTCCCCTATTTTCAAGCAGGGCCTTCATTTCCAGGGCGTTCCTTGTCCCTACCCCTTTGGGATGGTTATTAAAGAACATCTCCACTGTCCTGCCCTCAAGCACGGCCCTGTCTATTATGGGAACAAAGGACCCAAGCTCGTCCAAGGAATACTCGTAGTCATAGCGCGGCGTATCTGTTGAGGACGCGAAATCCCCGGCCGCATACCAGCCGTTACTGTTCCTTCCATGCAGCCTTATGTATGCAAGCCGTCCAATAAAGGGCGTCCCCAGGGAAAATCCATCCGGCAGATTCCTTAACCTTGGCATATCGCAGAACACAATACTTGCGTCCCGTCTGGAAAGTCCATCAAAAACCGATTCCCTGATCCAATCCCTGTGCCTGAACTCCACCACCACAGGAAATCCGTTAAAATATTCAATCAATTTCCCAAGATAAAGACGGTTTTCCACGGTATAGCGGAAGCTTTCCGGGAACTGAAAAAGTATGGAGGATAGAAGATTCCTGTTGGCCACCGGCTCCATTGCCTCCCTGAAAGCTGCTGCGCTATCCTTCCAGTCCCCTGAAATCCTGTGAGTCAAAAGCTGGTTCGCCTTTACACTAAAACTTACCCTACCCTCGCTCCGGTCACAGAAAGACAGCATACGCTCTGCGGTCGGCATTCCATAGAAAGTAGAGTTCAATTCCAGGGCATTGAACTTTGTGGAGTAATACAACAAAAAATCCTTGCGCCTTAGAGTCTCCGGATAAAAGACTCCCTTCAGTTCAGGATGGTCATAACCGCTGGTCCCAATCAAAATATCAGACATGGCAGAACTATTAATAGCACATCGCCACCTTTTTTTGAATGGCCGGATGACTGATTTTACGCCATAGTAACAAATTTTCAACGGAGGGAATCATGGACAAAAAAAAGGGTTTTTCGATAGTAACAAACTTTCAACGGAATGATAAAAATTATGACAAAGGGGACAGACCCCTCTGAAACTGGCCCGCACAGATATAGAGCCGGTCAACCTGGGCCAGATTCAGGAGGACGCTAGATATTAAATTTGGAGAAAAAATCTGGATTTGGTAACAAACTTTCAACGGTGGCAACAATTTCTAAACTACCCACCGTGCGGCAGGAACTAAATAGTAACAGATTATCAACGCTGACTATACAATCTTATAGTGATAAACATAATCTGTTTCACGACAAACATTATCGGAAAATGGAAAACCAAACTTTAGAGATATCCTTTACAATTCCGCCAATTATTTTCTGGGAATCAACAAAAAACAAGTCAAAGGAAAATTGAAAGAAGGTTTTCCTTATGGTAACAAATTTTCAACGCCGGAGGATTTCCAATTATCCATTAAGCCATGCAGTATTCCTTTTGGTACCAAACAATCAACGGATATACACATTTTCCCTGTGGAAATCCCCCAATTTTAGTCACAATCTGTCAACGCTTTACTTTTTAGCTATCTTGTTGCATTATAAACAAATGGACCCATCCAGAGAAAGGACAGGTCCAAATTTTCAACGCCTTGGTAACAAAAAACCAATATCTTCTATATAAACAAATAGTTTACAAATAGTATTTATAGACAAATAGCAATCCTGTGGAAACACTGCATATCCGTTGATTTTTTGTTACTTTCATTTTTACAGGGTAGCAGTAACCAACATGTAGTGAGTGTCATCCCCCTCTATAACGGTCTTGCTCTTATCCAGGGTTATACCGGAATTGTCGGAGGCGATACTTACGTTCAAATCAGGATAATAGTTTTTCTTGATAGAATTAATCTGTTCCTTAATGTAGTTCCAGTTAACCCTTTCCTCCGATTCATAGGAATCTTTTCCTTCCTTTACAGGCATAAACTGATCGACCAGGGCTTTCCTTGATATAAACAGGGGATCGGTTATGGAATTGTTCCTGTATACAAACCAGGTATAAAGGTCCTTTCCAACTACACTCTTAATATTCTTGTAAATTGTATAGTTGATAGGGACCGCATGTTCCTGGGAAAGCTGAGTAAATTTGTCGGAAAGGACAATCTTAAAGCCTATGCTTTTCTTATCCTTGCCCTCCTCCTCCAGATCTATATACTGCATGGCCTCAAAAAAAGGGATGATTCCAGTATTTTTTATTGTAGCGGTCACAACTCCGGACAAATCCTCGTCCTCATCCAGGAGGTCCTTAAACAGATATTTCTGCCCTACCCTAGTCTTTTTTTCCTTGAAAACAAAACTGGAACCGGAATAACATTCCAGCTGTTCCTTTATTTCCTTTCCCCTCTGTTTTGGCAGCTGAAGTTCGTCCAGAAGGGACTGAAGGGTCCTGTATTCAAGGACGACAGGCTCTCCCGGGTTCCTTTTGCTCAAGACCGCATGGGTTGTGAGGATGGAAAGCAAAAGACGGCCGTTTTTTCCAAAGGGAACCTTGTAGTCGCTGGTGATGGTAAACGAAATATTGTTGTATTCCCTTTTGAAAGTGGTCTTTTTTACATCCTTAAGCGGCAGTGCGGCTGCTATAAATGGACTGGCCATATAGCTTCTGTACTGGACTACCTCCTTTGTTCCTGCCAATTCAGGAAAAAGCTCGGTTTCTTCCAAGTCGTTTTGTTCGTTGATTTCCATTGGAACTAGCCCTGCCTTTTGTAAGAATGTGGAGAAATTGTTACCTTGCCGTTTTCCAGGTCCTCTTTGAAATAGTCCATGGCGCACATGACAAAATGGTTCATCGAAACGTTCTGCATAGCGCAGAAGGCCTTAAAAATGGACCTTTCGCCTTTGGACATGGAGACAAGGAACTTTTCCTTCACCTCCCTTTTGCTTGGGGAAGCGCTTTTTTCGTCAGTTTTTGGGACATTTTCGGTGTTTGTGGAGGTGAACTGCTGAACCGGTGTCGGTTTTGGGGCGGCTGTCTCCTTTTCCGTTGAAAAATTGTGACTAATTGCTTCTTCAAGTGGGTTTGGTTTTCTTACTGTGGCACCCGCATTGTAGTTTTCAGGTCTTTTCATTTGACCATCTCCTTAATAATTGCGCTAATGGAATCAAGGGTCTCTTTTCTGGCTGTGATTGATTTGTCCTGGATGTATTTCTTCAGGATTTGAGCTTTCACAAAGGCCGTATCAGTTGGGATGGTCAAAAACTGGGTGTCGTCGAAGGTGTTCATGAAGTTTTGGGCAAAAAGTGACTGGAATTTCATTCGCTTGTCCTGCTGGTTAAGTATTACGAAGGAAATCTTTGCCAAAAGGTCGTTGCACCGTATTTCCTTGGTCGTGGTGTCCAGGTTTTCAATAAGGGTCTGGAAACCGTCTGCGGAGAACTGGTCCAGTTTTAGTACAGGGACAATAACGTCCGCCGAGTTCGCTATGCTCTTTTCAAAGTCGCCAAAGGCTGGGGAGGTGTCGAACACGACGTACTCAAAGTCCTTTAGCGCAGGGAAGATTGTATCGATGAAGGCATAGTAGTTTCTTGTGCTTGACGCAAAAGCCTGAAGTCCACCGTTTATGGCGAAGGTCGGGATAATAAAAAGGTTTTCGACTATTGTACCGGTTATGGCTGATTCCACCGTGGCCTTCCCTGTCAGGACGTCCGCCAGTTCATATTTGAAATCCTTTGAAAGCCAGGAGGATGAGTTCCCCTGAGGGTCGCAGTCTATCAGCAAAGTCTTGTGGCCCTGCAATGCCAATTCTATGGAACATGTAACGGAGATGGAAGTCTTTCCGGTTCCGCCCTTTCTGTTTAAAAATGTAAACGCCTTCATGTTGTCCTCTTGTGTTTAGTGTGCAGTAAAATATACTTGAAAACATATATAAAAACAACTATCTATATATGAAAAAATATATCATAAAATATATAGATATATCAAAAAGTATATATTTATATACTTTG
>JAZUKJ010000032.1:0-9552 GCA_045643225.1 Treponema sp.
CGGACTGTCCACAGAAAAAGGCGGAAGTTTTGAAAAAGTGGCTGTAGGAGAAAAGTATGGAAAATGAAATCTTAAAACTTGAGCAGATTCAATTTACAGAAAATTATATTGGTGATGTATGCTCTATAATTGAGACTGCCAGAAAATACGCAAAAATCCATGTGAACTACGCAATGGTTCATGCTTATTACCTGATTGGAAAAAGAATTGTTGTGCAGGAGCAAAACGGACAGCATAGGGCAGAATACGGTAAAGAAATTGTAAAAAATCTTTCTGATGAACTTTCTGCAAAGTATGGAAAAGGTTATTCTACGCAGAGTCTTTATAATTTCCGTCTTTTTTATGAAAAGTTTTCCGAACCAAAGAATTTCTCCACAGTGTGGAGAAATTTAACATGGAGTCATTACAAACTTATCATGCGTGTAACATCAAAAACTGCACGAGATTGGTATTGTGATGAATCTTCTCGCTTAGATTGGGACACAAGAACTTTGCAACGGAATATTGGAACGCAATATTATGAACGATTAATTTCATCACAAATAAAAGAGCCTGTTGTTGTGGAAATGGAACAAAAAACAGCAGTTTTTCAGGATAAAAAACTTGAGTTCATAAAAAATCCCTATGTTCTCGAATTTCTGGGACTTCCCGAGAACAAAAGTTATATTGAGTCTGATTTTGAACAGGCATTGATAGACAGCTTGCAGAAATTCTTGCTGGAACTTGGAAAAGGATTTGCATTTGTTGAAAGACAAAAACTAATTCGCACAGACAATGACGAATACTATATTGACCTTGTTTTCTATAACTTCATTTTAAAATGTTTTGTCCTTGTTGATTTGAAGATGAATCAACTTTCTTACAAGGATGTCGGACAGATGGATTTATATGTAAGAATGTTTGATGATTTATACAAAAAAGAAGATGACAATCCAACAATCGGTTTGCTTTTGTGTTCTGAAACAGACAAAACCATAGCAAAATATTCAGTTCTTAACGATTCAAAACAGATTTTTGCAAGCAAGTATCTTACTTTCCTCCCAACAGAACAGGAACTTTCCGATGAAATTGAACGGCAAAAAGATATTTTCTTGGAAAGCCATAAAAAGAAATAGAAGATATCGCCGTCGTTGAGGGAAGATAAATGAAAGAAACAAATATGATAGACTTAACCCATGAATACAAATCTTGGATTTCAGAATTAAAAACTCGCTATAAACAGGCTCAAATAAAAGCTTCTGTTGCCGTTAATGGTGAATTATTGAAGTTTTATTTTGAACTTGGCAAAGACATTTCTGAAAAACAGTTTGCTAACTCCTATGGTTCGGCTTTTTATAAATCATTAAGTTCGGATTTAATTGCAGAGTTTCCAGATGCAAAAGGATTTTCTCCTACAAATTTGAAATACACTTTTTATTTTTATGACCTTTACAAAGAGGAAGTTCAAAATCGTCCACAAGTTGTGGACGATTTATGCAGAATTCCTTGGGGACATCACAGATTTATAATTGATAAAATTAAGAATGATTCAAAAAAGGCAATGTTCTATATTGATCAGATTATTCAAAATAACTGGTCAAGAAATGTGCTTCTAAATTTTATTGATTCAAATCTTTATGAACGGCAGGGAAAGGCTGTTACGAATTTTTCACAAAAACTGCCAGTTCCTGCAGGTGACCTTGCCCAGCAGATAACAAAAGATCCTTATAGTTTTGATTTTCTTTCTCTCCGCACAGATTATGATGAAAAAGAGCTTAAAGATGCTCTTATTGGAAATATAGAAAAGTTTTTGCTTGAACTAGGCAAAGGCTTTGCTTACATGGGACGGGAATATCGACTTGAAGTTGGTAGTACGGAACAATTTCTTGATATGCTTTTTTATAACACAAATCTCAGATGTTATGTAGTAATCGAAGTAAAAACAGGAAAATTCGAACCTTCTTTTATCGGTCAGCTTGGCACTTATGTTGCCGCAGTAAATCATATTTTAAAGACTGAACATGACAATCCAACTTTAGGAATTTTAATTTGCAAAGATAAAGATAATGTGCTTGCAAAATATTCTTTGGAAAGTTCAGCTGAACCTCTTGCTGTTTCTGAATATGAACTTGCAAAACTTTATCCTGTAGATTTTAAAAGTTCACTGCCAACAATTGAAGAAATTGAAAGTGAGTTGGGTGAAATAAAATAAGTCAATTAGAACATCCCCCCGTTAGCAACATGGAGGACTGCCGCAGGCAGGTGCGCAGCACCGAGCGGAATGAGCGAGCCCGGAATACTGCGACCCCAAGGCTCAGCTTGCTGGGACTTGGGGGAACGGCCTTAAAAATCAGATTCTATTTATCTCCACACTCCTCCAAATACAGTCGTGTAATATCAGGATTAGAATTTTCCAGAGCCAGCATCATGAATTTTCTGTCGTCGGTTACATTTTCTGAGAATTCAAAATTGCGGTACAGAAAGCGGATAACTTCATCGTGGGTCTGATTGCGAAGTGCTTCTTCAAGATAGAAATCTGCGTTTTTAAGAAGCATGAATTTTTCAGAAGAACTTTCATACAGCTTTTCGATTGTTTCCAACTCTGCATCATTTCTAAGGGCAAAAAGGAAATCGTTTGTGGTAACTACTTTTTTCTTCATACTCCAGAAAACTACATTTTCAATTACTACAATTATAAGAACTGCCAGCATTGTAAAATAAAAACCCAGATTCAGTCCCCAAAGTTCTGTTGTACCAAATGTGCTTGTGTAAAATTGTGTTAAGTTTATTTTTCCTCCTGCAATGGTTTTGACGCTTCGACCAGGCTCAGTGACCGCAGACTCAACCACTTTTTTATACCAGTAGTTTATTTTTTTCAGAAGGAAAAAAGCATGGCGGAATTATTGTTTTTTTCTTGCGATTAATCCATCGGACTTTATAATCTGCCTGTTGGCTGGATTAATTTTCGCGGCTCAATGATTTCTGCTCATTCAGGGTATTGCGTTCCCAGAACACACCGTTGGAATACCCCTGGATGGTCTTGTCAGATTCAGCATTCTGCAAACGTTTTTCCGCCCACATGCAGTACTCCTCATTCAATTCTATTCCGCAAAACCGTCTGTTCAATTTTTTTGCAACAACACTCGTTGTTCCGCTTCCCAGGAATGGATCAAATACAATATCATTTTCCTTTGACGAAGCCAGTATCAGTTTTGCATAAAGCTTTTCAGGTTTTTGAGTTGGATGGTCAGTATTTTCTGGCATCGACCAAAACGGAATGCTGATATCATCCCAAAAGTTTGAAGGATAGGTCAAACGAAAATTGCCTTCCTTTGTTTCGGTCCAGTCCTTAGGTTTGCCGTCCAGCTTGTATGGCGCAACGACTTTTCTTTTCATCATCACGGCATCAACATTAAAATAATAATCCTCAGGATTTTTAACGGCAAACCAAATATCTTCCATTCCGTTCTTCCAATTCGATTTGGCACCCCGCCCCTTTTCTCTTTGCCAGGTTATTCTGTTCATTATGGTCAGTTCTTTTTCGATTGCCCTCTGTAATGATGAAGTGCATTTCCAGTCGCCGCACATATATAAAGATCCGTTTGCTTTTAGCTTTTTGCAAACAATTGGGAACCATGTGTCCAGATATTCATCATAGCTTGTCTCTGAACGGGAATTAAATTTCATACCGTTGAAATTTTTTGTTAAATTATATGGAGGGTCAATTATTATTAAATCGGCAAATCCATCAGGGACATATTTCAGCATCTCCAGAATGTCACCGTTTAATGTTTTATTTATAAGGGTATCTGATTCCAAAACATTCTCTTTTGTAATCAACCTGTTTTTTAAAGGCTGCATCTCTTCCGGTTTTAAAGTCAAAGTTCTATTTCGCTGGGCTCTCTGTTTTTCTGGCATACATACGTTCCCTATATTTATTCCTGCTGATTCATTATATCACAAACAACAAAACATAATCCTGTTTGTCTGTCGATTTTAAATGGCATCACTTAAAAAATATTTTTTGTGGTGACACAAATTTATATCTGTCAATGTCTATCTTTCCATTTACGACTTCCACCCCTTCAGACGCAAGCATTTTTTCCTGGATGGCAGGTCCTCCCATTCCAAAATTTTTCCCCATCCTTCCAGACGCATTGACAACTCTGTGACAGGGAACAGGAAGAAAATCTTTTTCAATTGTATCCGGATAAAACAAACGGTTTTCTTCCCATCCAACACTAATGGCCAGACTGTAGAAAGGCAAAGGATTCTTATGCATCACATTTCCAACGACCCTTGAAAGATTTTTATTTCCAGCCGCTTCCGCAACCTGTCCATAGGTCATGACTTTTCCACGTGGAATTTTTCTGACAATTTCGTATATTCTATTTTCAAGTTCTGTCATTTCTTACATATTCATGGCATTTTTCTATGAAATCCAATTCATCGGAAGAATTGCTGAACAGTTCATCCGCAGTTTTGCAAATATCGATATCAGCAAAATCAATGAATTCGGATTTCCCCAAATATGCATCCATGTCATCCAAAATCTTAGGTTCCATTTGCTTCTCCAAAAACTAATGACAATTAACAACTCTTGGTATATTGAATCTCTGTATCACAACAAATGGAATATGCACAATGGAAAACATCGCGGCCATGATAATCATTTCCGTGTAATGGGAAAAATATTTTCCAAGGATTATTGGAACAAAACTTAAAAAAATTAAAAACAGATGGACGTTGCCTGATTGAATCATTCCTTTGATTATCTGTTCCTTTGAACGCATCTTTAGTGAAAAAAGACTGTCATCATAGGAGGGCACTTTATTTTTCCATTCCCGGATTTTTATTTTTTTGTAAAACCATTTATCAAATTTGCTTTGCTTAAACCAGAATGGTGATTTAGTTTTGTACGCAATAACACTGAACGGTATAACAAATGGAGGCAAAAAATGAAAAAGTATCATTTCCGATGCCACGAACATTGATATCCAGTTTCTATAGATAAAAGCAAAGACAACACTCAATGCAAGAATCAAAAACAAAACAATTGGTGTAATATATTTTCGTATCTTCATGCTACTGATTATATAAGCAAACAATATTAAAGGGAACCACCAAAAATACAATCTTCGGTGGTTCCTTTTGAGAATGCAATTTCCGGTTGCGTTCAGAAGATTATGAAATTCATTTTATCGTTGAGCTGATGGAACCGTTGAGCATCACTCCTCCGTCCAAAACAAATCATTAAGGGTAACTCCCAATACCTTGCAAATTGCGATACATAAATTAATCGAAGGATTGTAATCTCCCTTTTCAATTGCGTTAATCGTTTGCCGACTTACATTGACCGCCTTTGCCAAATCATCCTGGGACATATCCTTTAATGCCCGCGCGGATTTTAGTTTCAAGTTTTTCATTTATCCCCCAGAACTTCAAAAGACTGGAAGCCGGACAATCCGTTCAGCTTCCACCTACCCCTTCCATTCAAAAATTTAATTTGTATCTTCGTTTGAAAGACTTTTCTTTTCCGCTATTGATTTTATAATCATGTTCGCGAAAATAATGAATATAAAAATTCCTGCCACAAGATTTGTCCACTTATAATTATAGGTTCCATCATCAAGAAGCAACCGTTTATCATCCGAGACAATGAACAGCACAATATTAACAACAAAACCGACAATCACAATTATAAGCCAATTCCTTTTCTTTGCTCCCACCTGGAAATATGATGACCTCCAGATGCAGTGAACCGCAAAACAGCAAAAAGGAATGAACAGGAGCAGCAAAAATATAAACATCATCGGGATTCCTTCCAATGCGTTTATATTTTGCAGTGTCAATATAAGGAACATACAAATTCCGTAAGCCGTAAAACCAGTCCTGTAAGCCTTACCTCTTTCGTCCATCTGCCGCTCATCATAATGCACTCCATTTTTTTCGCACCTTTTATTTTTTATATTCCGGATAAAAAACAACAATGCAATGACAACCAATGCAAGCGCAACACTTAAAACTGATATCCACTCTTTGTTCATAATTACCTCCGCAAGAACAAATTTCTGACCTAAAACAAATGTCCAACCGATTTCCGTTGCAAACATTTAACTTTATGTTAAATATATATTACATTTTGTATAATGTCAACTATATTTGACATTTTGTTTTTACAAAAATTGCAACCGGTTGCCTGTTTTCTCTTAACTTTTTTCAAATTCCACCTTATAGTATAAGAAGCCAAGAAAGTTCATATTACTTGCGCGCAAGATAAAACTTTCCAACCGGGAAAGATTTTATCCACTTCAAGTTTTATGTTATGCGGAAATATCCTTTTCCGGACAGCGAATGATTTTTATCAACAAATCTTCAATCTTTCCGTGAAAAGACATTCCCGATATTATATGGAGGAACCATGCCTTATCTTTTAGGATACACCAGAAAACCAATCGACAGCGTAAACTATGACCCACGGCTCGCCTTTAGCCTGCACCTGGCAATCAGTCTGGATGGAAAAAAATTTGAACCACTGAATCACAATTCCGGAATTCTTTTTGCAAAAGCAACAGAAAATACTGATGGCTCGTTAAATCCAAAGACCATAAAAAATCCTTACATCTTTGCCGACACAAACGGTTATTCCGTGGTGGCCCTCAGATTCGGAGGAGATGGAGAAGAGGACAAGGAAAGTTCCGGCAAAGCTTTTTTATATAGAACAAAAGATTTCATTGACTACGAGGACGCAGAGGAAATAACTCTCGAAAAATATGAATCCATAATTTCAAATGGAACATTAAAATCCATTGATATAAAAAATGCTGCAGACCCTATTGAAGGCGCTGTTCCGGAAAACATAATTGAGATACCGGAAAATGTGTTTATCAGGTTAAGCAAAAAATTGGCAGACCGGATGAATACGGAAATTAGATTACCAGAAAACGTAACCGTCACATCAAAGTCTGACCTGGAAAAAATAAAAGTCACAGCCCTTTACAACGACGGAACCTCAGCACAAAAAAAAGTTGACTGGGATTTTTCGTCAATCGATTTCTCAAAAAAAGGTGAACAACTGATAAAGGGAACAATCCATCAGCAGCACTACGATTTTCCAATCGCATACAACCGCGCAGATCCTGTCGTTTATAAATGGAAGGACAAATATTATTTCATCGCAACAAACGATGCAGACCAGAATCACACACTCTACATCCGCGAAGCCGATTCAATTCCGGAACTTGTAAATGCACCGGAAAAATTGCTGCTGGATTCCACAACCTACAGTCACATTGGCGGATTGTTGTGGGCACCTGAATTTCATGAAATCAATGGAAAACTTTATATTTTCCATGCAGCAACCCCTAACGAATTTTATTGGGAAGAAAGCCATGTAATGTGTCTCCGCGAAGGAGGAAATCCATCCTGCAGAGAGGATTGGTCAGCACCAAAACGGGTATGCAAAGCAGATGGCTCAGACATTTGTGAAGCAGGAAAAGAAATCACACTGGACATGACCTGTTTTCTGTGGGAAGGAGAATATTACGTCATCTGGTCGCAGCGTCAATACATTCCAAAAGATTTAGGCGCATGGCTTTACATAGCAAAACTGAATCCGGATGAACCTTGGAAACTTGCAACGGAACCGGTCCTGCTTTCAAAACCTGAATACAGCTGGGCAAACAACCACACCTTTGTTGACGAAGGACCTTTCCCATTAATCAGAGGGGACAGACTCTTCATAACCTTCTCCAGTGCTTTTGTTGATTCTTCATATGTCATCGGATTGCTTCAAACTTCAAAAGGCAAAAATCTTCTGGATGCAAAAAGCTGGAAAAAAACTGGCTATCCATTGATGACCTCCCGAAGCAAACCGGGGGAATACGGAACCGGCCACAACGCATTTATTCAGGACGATGATGGGGAAATATGGATTACCTATCATGCACATCCCGGCGCAGACGAACCTCGTTCCAGCGGAATCAGGAGGGTTCATTTTGATATAGACGATGAACCGGTCTTTGATTTGATTGAAGAAAAGGATTTGTCTCCGGCACTAAAAAATGTTTCAATGAAAGTAAACATACAATAAAGAGCAAATTCATCTGATTTTACTGCTTAAATAATGCGTCCCTAAAAAACTTTGGGGGCGCATTTTTTATTCTCAGAATTTTATATTTTATTATTCAAAAGTATTGACATTATAATTTAACAATGTTAAATTAACCTTGTTAATAATACAGTGAGGTTTTTATGAGAAATGCAAACCCGGAAATTACATCAACCATAAAAGCTAAAACCCTGGAACTTTTGCTCAAAAAAAATCCAGATGAAATTGGCATGAGGGATATCGCAACAAATGCCGGTATAACCGCGGCGAACATATATCACTACTACAAGGATAAAAATAAATTATTCCAGGAAATATCGCTTGACTGCCTTAATCAGTTGAACGATAAACTTACTAAGGCAAAAGAAAGGAATCTAAAACCGAAGTCAAAAATCAAGGCCGTAATAAACACCTTCGTTGACTGGTGTTTCGAAAACCCAAGACTTTCGCTTCTGGTTATGACAGGAATAAAATCTGCAAATGATTTACCACCGGAAGCGATTGAAAAATTTTACATCTGCAACAGAACCGGGGAAGGACTTCTGAGCGAATATGTAAAACAAAAAATTGCAGTTTCAAAAAATCCAAGACTGGATGTTGGCGTTCTAGTGAGTGGAGTCTGGGGTTGCATTGAATCAGTTCTCCTAAAAAAAAGCGATATTGAATATTGGGAAAACGGAAAAATCCTTACCGACAGATTCATCGACCTATGGATTGATTCCATTTTTATAAAGAGCATATCTAAAAATTGTGATATGAAAAATTAAACCACTAAAAAAAATTAATTAGGGAGTGTAAGATAAAAGCTACTAAAATGGCGTAGCTTATATCTAGGGCATCTTTTATAGATGCCTCCAAGTTTGCGTTGCAAACTTTCTTATCGAATGCACATCCTCATTTCATTGCGGATGTGCGTAAAAAGTCGATTTCGAAAATTGATATTTTCTCATTGACTTTTTATGGGAGTTTTTATGAAAAAGATTTTTTATTTTATTTTAATTTCAATGTTGACATCAAAAGTTTTTGCAAAAGACGTGACTGTGACAATCAAACCTGGAACAGATTACAACAAGCAACGTACCCCACAAATTGCTGTATGGATTTCGGATTCGGAAGGCAAAAAGGTTACAACCCTTTACGTTACCCAGCGGGCAGCAAAGAAAAATTGGATTGGATTTCCCAAAAACGGACGTCCCGAAAGTTTACCGGTATGGTACTCCGCTTCTGGTGTGAACAGTTCTGAAAGCAGACAAAAGAAATCGGATTCAAATTGTCTGGACGGAATTTCTTGTGCCACTCCAAAAGGTGGATTAGTTTTTTCAGCATCCTTTGATTTTGAAGAAAACGTGGAATATTACATATACGTTGAACTGAACAAAAGTTTTGATTACAACGATTATTTTACTAAAAAGAATTCCGGTGTCAACGGTCAGCCGTCAATCATCTACGGAGCAAAACTGGAT
>JAZUKJ010000033.1:0-74475 GCA_045643225.1 Treponema sp.
ATCTTGAAGAAACTTCCAAGGCGTGGTATCAGCAATTACTATCATTTTTTGTCTTCAATTCTTCAAAAATTTCAAGTTCACTATCTATTTCTTCATCCGAAAGATTAATATAAGGAATGCCCATTTTTGCATAAAGTTCAATCAAAGTAAATTTTGGAATTCCCAATATCTCCGCAGCTCGTCCGTGTGAAATTGTTCCATTTGAGATATAGGAATAAAGCATAAGAGCATTTTGTCTTAACACTTCCTCATCAGAAATTTTTTCAACAAACTGAACCATCGCCATAGGGACAGACCTTTGCAATGTTGCGTACTCCATTTCGCTACCTCCCATTCCTAATGATAGCATAACATCCAATATATGTC
Source organism: Treponema sp. (assembly GCA_045643225.1). GTDB lineage: Bacteria > Spirochaetota > Spirochaetia > Treponematales > Treponemataceae > Treponema_D. The sequence goes on from JAZUKJ010000033.1 coordinate 367, forward strand.
ACTTAACACTTGCAACAATCAAAAAAATTGACAACAAAAAATCCCCTTATCCTCGGCTACAAAACCAGAACAAGGGGACTGTCAATTTTCAATTATGAATTAACTTACCAAGCCCTTCCAATCCTTTTGACTTAAAAATTATATCCTTTGCCTGGTCCGTCATATAATTTTTATTAAGCACTTTCTTTGAATACTGCAAATAGGTTCCATTCGTTTTTTCAATCAACAGATTAGTGAAAAACTGTTCCCAACTAAAAAATTCTTTGCTTTCAATAAAATGCTGAGGACTTTCCAATATTTTTTCAACACTGGAATCCCTTAAAAATCCAGACTGCAAAATCAACCACTCAAAAGATTCTGGAAGAAAAAGAAAGAGATTTTTTTTTCGTGACAGCAATTCATATACAAGATTCATTTGAGAACCAAACGCCGCACCGTCAGCAATTGCGAGAACATTTTTTTCATGCCCGACTGCAAGCAATTTTTTGTAAATGTTAGATTTTCCATCGGCTGATTCACATTCAACTTTTCCATTTAAAACAGATGAAAAAAACTGGAATCCTGAATTCGAATCCTCGGTTATAATTTTATCAACAGCAGAACAGTTAAAATCGTTTCCGTATATTTTATAAAATTCATGGTAAACCGGTTTCAGGTCCGCATATTTTCCAGAGGAATGGATTCCATAAATTTCTTCCACACTGTAAGGAAGATTTTCAAGTCCCTCCCTTGTAACAATTACAAAATAATTTCCGCTCTCTTTTATCGCCGACGCAAAATCCTTGCCTTCAACAAACCTGTTTCCCTCATCAATAAAAACAATGCTGTCAGAAATCGACTCCAATTTGATTTTCCACTCCAGACCTTCCAAAACTCTGCATTTTTTTTCAGAGGAAAGACTAATTCCAGAATCAGCTCCGTTCAACTCATGTTCTCGAATCAAATCAACAAGCGTCGTTTTACCCGTGGCACTGTCTCCTTGGATTACGGTAATATTTCTTCGCAATGTAAACTCATATTTGACTTTATTATTTTGGACTGAAATTGAGAACTCCCCTTTCACAGCAGTCCCTCCACCAAATACAAAAGTTCTTCCATCGAATGTGCGACAACGTTTTTATTCACCACATTGATTTCAAACTCACCTTCCCCAAAATCCATAAGATGACGGAGATTGATTGTTACATCCTTTTCCTCTCCAAGTATCAAAAGCCACTTTGCACAATTATTTCCGCAGTTAGAAGCGTTGAATATTTTATCCAAACGGTGAGCAATTAAAATCAAAGTCTTGACCCCACCGGACAAACCAGTTGGAGGAATTATTCCAAGGACGGGACTTTCTATGGCTCCACCGCTAATGACTGTTGATTTATCAATGTCAAAAATCATCTGCCGAGTCTGCTCTTCGGCTAACCAACTTTCTTCATACGAGTTTTTGAAAAATACGCTGGTATTAAAAATTGCGTCATCAATTTTTCCAAAAATTACATTCAGCATTTTTACTCCATAAATCAAATGCAAAATCCGCGTCAATAGTTTATTCAGCCAGCAATATTGTAACGGCAATCCAGCAAAAATACAATAAAAAAAATCCCCCATCCTCATGGCACGACGCAACAAGAACAGGGGGACTGTCAATCAATTGTCAATTATCAATTTTCAACTATCAATTATCTTAGTAGGCCGCCAGAATCTTGTCCAGCTGCTCACGGCCAATAATCTTGAAGAAACTTCCAAGGCGTGGTCCCTGGTCTTTTTCAATCAATGCGGCGTAGACTGTCTTGAACAGGGCCTTCGCTTCCTGACCGTTGTTTGTGGCCACATCATAGATTGCCTGCTGGATTCCACGTTCGTCCAGTCCCTCCATCTTTGGAAGAACCTGCTCACGGATTTCCTTCAGCATCTTTTCTTCAACATCGGAAAGTCCTGCAACCTTTGTTCCGTCGGTCTTCAATGCGAACCTGAAATCCTCTGGGGCACATTCCTTGACCCAGTACCAGGCGCATTCGCATCTTCTCTTGAGACATTCAACCTGCTCAGGCTTTACGTCCCCTAGACTTGCGATAACCTTGTCCACATCTCCTGAATAAGTCTGGAGCAAAGTGGTCAACTGTCTGAATGGAACCTGATATGGCATGACAGATGGAAGACCGTCAATCTGGCTCAACTCGTAGACACGCTTTTCCATCATCTCAAGGTTTTCGTTCTTTGCCTTGTCCACTCCCCAGGCGATTCTTTCTGTGCGGTCATAGGCTTCGTACATGGTGATAACATCCAAATCAAAGCTGATTGAGAACTCGTGGTCCACCTTGTTCACTGCGAAAATGTAGGGGAGAACTTCAGGCTGGTAAACTGTCAAAGCGTCCACCAGGGAAATGACCTTTCCCTTTGATGAGGACATCTTTCCGGGAACACCCTTGAGCTTGACAAAGTCGTACTTCATTGTGACAGGTGCATCCCAACCGTAAACCTTTTTGCTTACAAGTTTTGCAGTGTCGTAGCTTCCACCTGGACTGATGTGATCCTTTCCGCCCGGCTCAAAGACAACCTTTTCTTCGTTCCATCTCATTGGCCAGTCAACACGCCAGCCAAGCTTGAACTCTTTTGAAGTGCGCAAATCACCATTTTCTTCGTGACCACAGGATGTACATTTGTATGAAACACCGTACTCGCCATCGTAGCCGGTAATCTCTGTTGTGTCCTTGTTACACTTGCAGCAGAACGCAGCCACCGGCCAGTACACATCCTCTTCCTTCATCTTGTGCTCATCGTCACGGTAGTTGTTGAGGCACCACTTAATCAAGTCACGATTCTGGAGAGCCTTTTTCATTCCCTCTGCGTAACGGTTTGAACGGTAGCGGGAAGCCTGATACAAAAATTCAGGATGGATTCCAACACGAGGCAATTCCTTTTCAATGTCCATCTCGTGGTGGCGGGCATAGTTTTCGTCACGGTCAAAAGTATCTGGAACCATGGTGATTGGATAGCGGAGATATTTTTCCAGTTCCTCAGGCTTTGGCATATTTCCAGGAACCTTGCGGAAAACATCGTAGTCGTCCCATGAATAAATAAAACGCACATTCTTTCCACGGGCACGGAGAGCGCGGACCACCAGATCAACGGTGATAATCTCGCGGAAGTTTCCAATGTGGACAGTTCCAGAAGGAGTGATACCGGAAGCACAAGTGTACTGCTCCAAATCTCCTCTCTGCTCTATAATTCTCTTAGCCTGCTGGTCAGCCCAGTGGCACAATTCCTTTTCGTTTCTTTCTGTACTCATAATGGGTGATTATATAGAAAAAAAATCATTTAGGGAACCTCTAAAAATTGCAATTTTTAGAGGTAACTTTGAAAATGCGATATTTTAATTCGTTGTATTTCAATGAATTAAAACTCGCAGGCATCTCTAAAAAATAGCAAAATGATATTTTTAGAGATGCCATTTACACAATGGGAGAAAATGACAAAAGGTTTTTTAGATTTTTTTTTTGGACGGTCCACGGTCAACAAAAAGCTTACGCCCTATTCCATTTTCTTGAATTCTTCCAGAGCCATCTCCATTTTTTTGTTCTCCATTTTCTCTTTCAACCTGCTGACGATGACGCTGATCACGGAGCTAATCAGAAAAGAGATTCCGAATCCAAGCCAGGGCTTCCATTCGTTGACAGGGAACCAATTGAAGCTGACCGCGAAAAGTCCAATCACTATGATTATTGAACAAAAAAAGCAGACATTCCTTAAAACCATATTCATGTTTCGTATCCATCTGCCAGTCAAAAAAACTTCATTGGAGGCAGCAATAATTATGGAAAGACAAAAAAGCTGGAACAAAGTTTTCGTAGAGAATCCCTGGGCCCCAAGCGCAAACAAAGATGAATGCCCCTTGGCTGGCTCACCAATAGCCATACCGAACACCAAAAAAATCAAAACAATTGTTCCATAGGTCGCAAAAATCTGCTCCAGATAATTAAATACAGTTTTCCTTTCGTCCATCATTTTACCCCCAGACGTTTTCTCAGTTCATCGGAGTACATCCTGGACACGATAATCTGCTCGTCATCCACCAGAGTGACCCGAATCTTTCTATCCACATCCGCCCTAAGGCTTTTTATTTTCCTTATGTTTATCACGCTCTGCTTGCTGACACGGATGAAGCCCTGGTCCAAAAGTTCCGTCTCAATCTCATAAAGCTTCAGGTCCGATTCATAGCACTCTCCCTCAGCATAGACAAAGGTCTTTCTTTCAAGGGACTCGATATATAGAATCTTGTCTATGTCCAGGAGAACTGTCTCTTCCTTTTTTTTGACAGCCAGCTGCATGTTTATCATACGCATCATCGAAATTATTTTTTCAATGTCCTGATCGATTTTGGGCGTCTTGATTACAATTGCAACATCGGGATATTTTTCATCAATGTCGATTTCAATTTTCATTTACTCCAATCCTTTCTTTCTGTAAGCCAAAATAAACAGCCCCAGCAGGACAACGGCGTTCACCAAAATTACAAGGAAGCTTTCCTTTGCTGTACCATCAAACGCCAGTCCTTCCAGAAGCTGTCTCATCTGTTGAGTATAAAGCAATCTTGCGAACTTTGAAACAGTCTCGTTGAACATGGCAAGCATTGGAGCAAAAGAAAAGACCATCATCACAGGCATGGCAAGGGATGTCGCCGACATCTGGTTTTTAGCAAATATACCGACGCACGCGCCTGCGAAAATGGAAACCATAAATCCGCATCCCATTATCGCAAGGTACCTGAAAATTTCATTCCCCGAAAATCCAACGGACATTACCAGCGCACCGGCCATGCAAATCATCCAGACATAGAGTCCAACCCCGACCAGATATTGCCACGGCTTCACGTTCGCCATCATCAGGACACGGAGTGTATTTTTTTCTTTCTCCTCGGAAATAATCGACGCAATGGAAGTCAATGGAGCCATGCCCATGTACATCACGGAAAAAAGTTTAGTGAAGAACCTCTCCGGCATTCCATCAAGGCTGATGGCATTTTCCATGACCAGAGTAATGACCGGAAAAAGGATGAACTGAATCAGGATTGTCTTATTTTTGAGAGTGTCCTTCAACTGCTTTTTTATTACAACAAGAATATTTTTCATTTTAGTCCTCCTCCAGTTTTCTTCCGGTGATTTCCAGGAATACGGTCTCAAGGTTCGGTTCCGACGAATGGATTGTCTCGATTTTTCCTTCCGCCATCAGCTCATAAATTTTTTGCGCGCTGTCTTTATTGTCGGGAAGTTCCATATCCTCCCCGGAGAACAGATGAATCAAAAAGCTTTTTCTGTGATTGAATTTGCGGCAGATTTCCTCTGGACTTCCGGACTCAACTATCGTTCCGTCATTCAAAAGAGCCACCCTGTCACACAAGGCGGAGGCCTCCTCCATGTTGTGGGTCGTCAGGAAAATCGTGCATCCTTCCTTTTTCTTTTCCAGAATAAGTTTATGGATTGCCCGCATGGACCTTGGATCCAGTCCGCTGGTTGGTTCGTCAAGGAAAATTATTTTCGGTTCATGCAGAAGTACCCTGGCCAGTCTAAGCCGTGCGGCCATTCCTTTCGAAAGATTCGAGGCAGATTTTTTGGTGCTTTCCGCCAGTCCCACCCGGTCTAGGATTTCAAGTATACGGTGACGTGGAACCCCATAGATATCAGCAAAGATTTTAAGATTATCAAAACAGGAAAGCCTTTCATAAATCCCGAACTGGTCCATCATGATGCCGAACATTTTTTTGTCAGCTCCAGTCAGACGGGCCACTTCCTTTCCCAAAACCTTAAGCTCGCCACCATCATGCAAAATCTGTCCGGTCAATATTTTTATGAGGGTCGTCTTTCCGGCGCCGGAAGGTCCCAGCAGTCCAAAAATCTGTCCCTCAAAAATATCAAGGCTGATTCCTTTCAAGACTTTTTTTCCGTCAAAACTTTTAATGACATCCTTGCAGTGAATCATCGTTTCCTCCTGCGCTTTTGATGTCATTAAACTATCAGTTTGATTTTTTTATTTCAATCCAGATTTCCCTGAGATGCCAAAACGGTCAACCAAGATGCCGGAATTGAACAAATTTCACCGGCACGAACCAAATGGACAGGGAAGATTTTAGATTCAGAATAGGTTGAGGTTTTATGTTTGGTTGCCTACTCCACAGGATAGCAGTCGAATCCGGCGGCCCGCAGCTTTCTGCCCATGGTGCCATCGGCGTTTTCATCCACAACGACAATGTAATAGGTAGTCCCGGATGCCCTGGTCTCGGTATAGCAGTAGGCATTGAAACCTTTTTCCTTTGCCCTTGAGATCAATGCATCTGCGTTCTCTTTTTTGCGGAAAAGCCCCAGCTGCTCCATAACTTTTTTGACTGGCGCAGGTTCAGAAGTTTTTTTGGTCTCCTCAGGCTTTGACTTTGAGGCAGCCGGCTCAGATTTTTTTGTATCGGCGGAGGCTTGAGTCTTTTTATCCGCAGCGGGGGCCGGTTGAGCTGTAGATTTTTTTTCTTCCTTCTTCGCCGGAGCGGAAGATGTTTTATTTTCCTTGCCGGAAGCGGAAGCATAGTGAAGGGACGGCTCATCAACCGACCGGGGAACGAAATACCAGAAAGGATTTTCAGCCAGCTTTGATTTGCCCCGGACTATCGAATACTCAGGGCCGTTGGGGAATTCCTTTTTCAGCATATCGGAATATCTGCTATCTCCACCAACATACCACAAGGTAAACAGCACGGAGGAACGGACGCTTTTCATGGTGTCCATGTCAAGGTAGGACTTCAGGGTATCGATGCAGTCCCTGATTTCATCCGGATAATCAATTCTGCAAAGCCCCACCCAAAGGGAATACAGATTCTTTTTGGCCAGCAGCCTTTCATCCTTGAGTTCACCGGATATCCTGTTAAGGCACTGCTCGGCCTCTTTATATTCACCGTTGTTCAAGAAACATTTCGCCGCCATCAACCGTAGCTCATTGGCGGAATAGTTCTCAAAGCCGGCATCATTTTCCCCTGCCATGTCCGATGCTTCCGAATAGGCTTTGGCGGCCCCCTCCCAGTCCAGGGAAAGTTCCTGCAATCTTCCGGCGAAACACCAAAGGGACCTTCTTCCGGAGATAGTCCCCACGGAATCCATGTTTGAGAATATGCATTCCAATGTACCGTAGAGGGTATCCTTTTCCAGGGCCATGTCCCTTATGGATGCCGCGGTCTCAGCGGAAAAAACGGCTCCAATGGATGACAGAGAGAATATGGAAATCAAAAAAAATTTTTTGAGACAAGTCATTTGTCTTTTTATCGGCAAAAAGATGTTCCGCTTTTATTTTTCAATAATGTCCTTTCCCCTGCCTTTCTTTTTTCTAGAAAGCAAAGAAACAGGCAAAGTCACGACAACCCCAAGGACAAAGGAACCGATGACAACCGAAACCACCGGCAAATCCTTGAAGGTATGGAAAAACCAGAGGGAACATTTGTTCGTCAAGTTAAATCCAGTGAAAGCAGAAACAAAGACCGCCAAAATCACTACCAAAATCAATCTTACAGGCATTCCATCCCCCTATTTCACCAATGTACCTTTGAATGTGTTTCCATTCAAGCTGTCAATGTGCACAGTAACAAAATTTCCTATCAAGGACTGGGGGGCAACAAACGCGACCCTCTCGTTTTGTGCTGTCTTTCCCAAAAGCTCATCCTTGTTGTCGCGGCTTATTATGTCCGCCAGAACCTTTACAGTACGTCCGACCCTCTTTTCCAGGACCTCAGTGGTTATGGAAAGCTGCAGGTCTATTATCTTCTGGAGGCGCTCCTTTTTGACCTCAAGAGGAATCTGGTTTTCAAATTTCGCCGCGGGGGTGCCTTCCCTTGGGTTGTAGTAGTACATGAACGCGGAATTGTATTTGACCTCGGCCATCAAGGAAACCGCCTGCTCAAAATCCTCCTGGGTCTCCCCCGGGAATCCAAGCATGATGTCGGTGGTGAGAGCCAAATCCGGTACCGATTTCCTGAGCCGGCCTACCAGATCCAGATACTGTTCCCTGGTGTAGCGTCGGTTCATCTCTTTCAGCACCTTTGTGGAACCATGCTGAACGGGAAGATGAATTCCACGGCAGATTCTTTCGTCGGCGGCCATGAGCTCAATAAGTTCGTCGGAAAAATCCTTGGGATGCGGGGACTCGAACCTGATCCATCCAATCGAGGAGGAGGTTTCGTCCAGATGATTCAGTATCTTTTTCAGCAGCCCCGGGAAATTGGTTCCATCAGAATCCTTGTAGGAGTTTACGTTCTGTCCCAGCAAAGTGATTTCCTTTACCCCGCGCTTTGAAAGAACATCCAGTTCCTTAAGTATATCCACAGCAGGACGGGAAATCTCCCTTCCACGCACATGGGGAACAATACAGTATGTGCAGAAATTGTTGCAGCCGTTCATGATTGGGACAAAGGTTGAGAAAGCCCCCTGCTCGTAGGAGGATTCCGCGAAGGTGTAGACAGGAGCCTCCGCAATGTCCACAGGTTCCTTACCTTCCTCCACGGCGGTTATAATCTGGCCAAAGGAATTCTTGGCGTATGTTCCCACAACATAGTCTATGACGGGCCACTCCTTTTTGAAGGTAGCCAAAAGTCTTTCGGCCATGCAGCCCATGACGACGATGGTCAGCGGAACCGGTCCATCCTTCACGTATTCCGCGGCCCTGTCCAACGACTTCACCTTTGCGTCCTTTTCGCAGTTGCGGATTTTCTTTAGCCCGGAATAAAAACCAAGCCTGCCGTAGATTCTGGTTTCGGCAGAGGCCCTGACGGAACATGTGTTGATTATGACCATGTCGCTTACCTCAGGACAGTCGGCGGCGGTCCAACCTCTGGAAATCAAAAGCTGTTCCAGTGAAGCAGATTCGGCCCGGTTCATCTCGCAGCCGTATGTCTCAAAAAAATATGTCATCTCTGACGCTCCTCAAAATCGGTGCTCTCTGTATATGCGTATGCGTTGTGATTGTGTATGCTCTCAAAATTCTCGCACTCCACGCTGAACCAGTCAAAAGGTTTGTCCGCTCCCTTGAAGCTTTTCAGGGCGATGCAAACTTCCCTGGCCACATCCTCCACGAACCTTGGATTTTCGTAGGCCCGCTCCGTCACAAACTTTTCGTCAGGACGCTTGAGTATGCTGAACAAATCACAGGAGGCGCTTTTTTCAATGGCCTCAATCACATCCTCAATCCAGAAAAAGCTGGTGTTCTGCACCTTCACGGTGACAAGCCCCCTCTGGTTGTGGGCCCCGTGCTCGCTGATCGCCTTGGAGCATGGACACAAGGTCGTGACCGGCACGGAGACTGTGACATAGAAGTTCTGCTTTTCGGCGGTCACCTCCCCCTCGTAGGAGCAGGTGTAGTTCATGATGCTCTCGGACTGGGAGACCGGGGCCTTTTTGCTCATAAAGAACGGAAACTCCATGGTCCCGAAAGCTCTTTCAGCCTGAAGCGACGTGCGGATTTCTTCCAGCATCTCCAGAAACTGTTTCATCCCCAGATCAGTGTGGTGACGGTGGAAGGCCTCTATGAACCTGGACATGTGGGTTCCCTTGTAGTCGTGGGGAAGGTTCACGAACAGATTCACGGTGGCGGAGGTGGACTGCATTCCGTTGAACTTGTCCAGGACCTTGACCGGATAGTGCAGATTCTTCACGCCCACCTTTCTTAACGGAATCTCCCTTGTGTCAGGGGTGCTCTGGATATCAATCACGCCTTGATTCCGGCAAAATTTTCCGCCGCCTCCAGGGTGTTGTAAATCAGCATGGCGATTGTCATAGGACCGACCCCACCCGGAACTGGAGTGATAAACGAGGCCTTCTCTTTTACTGAATCAAAATCGGCATCCCCCACAAGACGGAACCCGGATTTCTTTGAGCTGTCCGGGATTCTGTTTACCCCAACATCAATAACCACGGCGCCATCCTTAATCATGTCGGCGGTCAAGGTTCCAGGATGTCCCGAAGCGACAACTATAATGTCGGCCTGCCTTGTGATTTCGGCCATGTCCTTTGTTCCGGTGTGGCACAATGTTACGGTCGAGTTATATTCTTTCCTTGACAGAAGGACCGCCATAGGTTTTCCTACTATATTGCTGCGTCCAATAACCACGGCCCTTTTTCCCTTTGTCTCGATTCCGGCTTTCTCAAGCAAAACAAGAACCCCATGTGGAGTGCAAGGAATGAATCCCTTTTTTCCGCTCAAAAGGTTTCCCATGCTTACAGGATGGAATCCGTCCACATCCTTCTCTGGGATTATGGCGTTGGTGACTTTCTCTTCGTCGATGTGCTTTGGAAGTGGCAGCTGGACCAGAATGCCGTGAACCTCAGGGTCCTTGTTGAGTTTGTCGATTACATCAAGAAGCTCGGCCTCGGAGGTTGATTCAGGAAGCTCCAGGCTGCGGTCAACCATTCCGGCTTCAGCAAGGGCCTTCCTTTTTCCAGTGACGTAGCTGACCGACGCCGGATTTTCTCCCACCAGAACCACAGCCAGACAAGGCTTTACGCCTTTTTCGTTCAGAGTCTTTACCTTTGCGGCCACATCAGCCTTAACTTCCGTAGCGACAGCCTTTCCGTCAATAATAACAGCACTCATATTGTAACCTTCCTTGTCCATGCAAGTTTTTAAAGAGATGACCCATAGATATAGGTGATGTATATCCCATGCATCCCTTATTTTATCCAATTATGGAAGATATATTGAATTTAGGGCCCAAAAGGGGTAATATTCTTTCACTTCTATAGTTGGAATCTGCCATAAAAATTGTGCAGATAATCCGATTGTATACTATTTTTTAATTAGGGAAAATCTAAAAAATTAAGATTTACGGTTTTTCCAGCAAAAAAATTGTAACATGGCGCAATCAAAAAAAATGTGAGGAAATATGAAACGTACGATTACAACACTCTGCGCAGCTTTCGTCTGCGGCTTGGCATTTATCACCAACCCACTGTATTTACATGCACAGGAAAATCAGGAGCAAAGCATTGACGATATCCAGGACCAGCATGAAAACGAGGAACCGATGCAGGTCATATACAATACAGGCAGCTCAAGGGGCGACCAGAACATAAAGATATCCCTGTCCCTTACCGCTCCTCTTTCCTTCGGCAACCCTTTCACCCCGGAAGGAAAAATGAAGCTTGGAGGTCTGGCATCCCTTGGTTACCACTATTTCATTACCCCGGAGATTTCCGTGGGCGGTGACGCTAACTTTGGATTCAACGTAACGATCGGTGGAAACATCTTCAACTGCGTACCTATCCTGGCAACCGTGACATATACCCCGCATTTCAAGAATTTCGAGTTCCCTATCACACTGGGACTTGGTATGGCATGGGAAACCTATAACGGAAAAACCTACTGGCCTGGATTGGCCGTAAAACCGGAAGTCGGAGTCCAGTACAGGATAACCCCAAGCTGGGGCGTCGGAGGAGAGATTTCTTATCTATGGCTTCCACAGTTCAACAGCCTTTGGAACAAGGGCCAGGAAAACCTCTTCGCTCAGTTCTTAAATATAGCCGTCAGCGCTAGATACTACTTCTAAGATAACAAGGACCAGGAAAATGAAAAAGACCAGAATAATCTTATCGGCTTTGGCGGCAATCGCCCTTACAACGACAGCGGTATCCTGCCACGACAATATCTACTACCTCATAAACCAGGAAGTCCCACAGCAGACCGGCCTTGGCGGAGACATCAACAACATCATCGCCTTCAAGGGCTACCTGTACACCGCCAACTCCAAGGTATACAAAAAGGTGCTGAAATCTTCCAGCGAAACTGGCGCATACAACTACCAGTGGCAGGAAGTAAAGGCGACCTGCAATGGAAAGAAGCTCGAATTCATACACACCCTGGTGGCGGACGACACAAACCTTTACTGCTACGCGACACAGTGGCTCCAGGACAAGGACAAGAGCCTCAACATTGGATACTACAAATGCCTGTACACCTCCACGGACGGCGAAAACTGGACGCAGATTGACATCAGCACGGTCACCAACCTAAAAGACGATGCCCACGGTTCCTACAGCGCAAGCCCTGTGGTGCTTTTTGACAACAAAAAGGGAGACGGAAAGCTGACCGCGGTTACAGGAAGAAAGGCCTATGTCCGCCTGACAAACAACCAGGACAGCAGCGGCAGTTCCCAAACAAAGATATACAGCCTTTCAGGAGGCTCACTTGGTTCCGCAACCACGGCACCGGAAAACACATTGACGGCAATCAACCTTGGCGGGGCGGACATTTTCCAGCAGTCCCCAGCCACAACCTCAAACGGAACCTATGGATACCGCTCCAAAGGTTCCATGATTGAGCAGATCAACTCCTCCGGTACAGTTATGGCCTCCTCAGAGCTTAATTCCGGAACCATATATTCAATGGCGGCCACCAAGAACTATATCCTGCTTGGAACCTCCAGCGGAATATACAGGGTGGCACTGGATTCAACCGGCAAACCAGCAAATTCCGTCAGCGGATTTGACAACAACGCCCAGACACTACTTACCTCAAGAGTGCCATGCGTCTACGTTCTGGACTCCTCCAAGGATGAAGGTTCCACAGACGAATATGCATCCATGGTCATCTACGGATACCTTACCTCCTCCTCGGACTCTTTCAACGAGACAGGACTTTACGCATACTACCCTGGCCGCGGAAACTGGAACAGGGACGGCAACTAAAAAAACTGGAAGTACTTTTGTCAGACGATTTATTTGAATCAATAGGTAAAAACCACGAGCCCCTCGCCTCAAGGATGCGTCCCCGGACATTGGACGAATACATTGGACAGGACCACATCGTAGGCAGGGGACGCCTTCTAAGAAGAGCCATCGCGGCCGACCAGCTTACCTCCGTCATATTCTACGGACCTCCAGGCTCCGGAAAGACCACGCTGGCCCGTGTAATCGCGAACCATACGAAATCCAATTTCATTACCCTCAACGCGGTCCTGACCGGAGTGGCGGATATAAGGAAAGCCATTGCCGATGCCGAGGACCAGAGGAAGCTGTATTCCAGAAAGACAATCCTCTTTGTGGATGAGGTCCACCGATGGAACAAAAGCCAGCAGGACGCCCTTCTCCCCTGGGTTGAAAACGGAACGATAATCCTGATTGGCGCCACAACGGAAAACCCGTTCTTCGAAGTCAACAAGGCCCTCGTAAGCCGTAGCCGGGTCTTTCAGCTAAAACCTCTGACCCAGGATGACCTCAAGAAAACAGCGGAACAGGCCATCGACGACCGGGAACGGGGATACGGCCACTGGAAGATTGTATTCGAGGAAGGCGCCCTGGAACATCTTGTTGAAACAGCCAACGGAGATGCAAGGAGCCTTTTGAACGCACTGGAACTGGCGGTGGAGACCACACCAGAAAAATGGGCTCCGGACGCAAATCCTCCAGCACCTGACTGGGGGACCACAATATATATCAGCAAGGAAACCGCCGAGGAGTCCATCCAAAAAAAGGTCGTCCTCTATGACAGAGACGGGGACTACCACTACGACATCATTTCGGCCTTCATAAAAAGTCTCCGGGGCAGAGACCCTGATGCAGCCAGCTACTGGTTGGCCCGCATGGTAAAAGCCGGAGAGGATCCGCATTTTATTTTCCGCCGCATGCTGATTTCCGCCTGCGAGGATACAGGACTTGCGGACCCCTATGCAATCTCCGTTGTCGAAAACTGTGCCGCAGCCTTTGACCGCGTAGGTCTACCGGAAGGAAGATACTTTTTGGCCCATGCAGCACTGTACCTTTCCACCGCCCCAAAATCCAACAGCTCCATGGCATTTTTTGATGCCCTTGCATCCGTCGAAAAAGAGGATGCGGAAGTTCCAAACCATCTAAGGGATTCCAGCCGGGACGCAGAAGGATTTGGCCACGGAGCAGGATATCTGTACCCCCATGCCTACAGGGACCATTGGGTCGCACAACAGTATCTGCCGGACTCACTGATGGGAAGATTTTTCTATACCCCAAGCGACCAGGGATACGAAAGCAGAATCCGTTCGGAAGTCCTGAGCCGGAGGGAAGTCCAGATTGCGACCCTCCTTGAAAACGACCAGGATCTTTCTTCCCATAAAAAAACGGAAGAAAAATCGGAATATGGGGCGAACCCGATTTCGGAATGGTGGATAAACCAGCACTTCAAAAGCGGCCAGTCAAACAAGGAAGAGAACCTGACCTTCAGTCCGGATGACAAAGAAAAAAGCGCCATCCTTGACAAGGCGGAACGTTCCTGGAGGGCCAGGATAGACAGCAACAAATCCCAGGTGCTGACCCAGATAAGGGACGGGATGGTACGCCTGGCGGAACCGAAAAGGCATCACAGGAGTTTCATCTGGAACGCCGATGACTGTCTGCTGATTTTTGACATACTGAGGAAATGCCCCGAGGGAATGGTCTGCGGATCCTGCAGGACAGCCGGAGGAAAGGAACTTATTGAACAATACGCCTCCACCCTCTGGGATATAGACAAACCTCTTGTCACGGTCCAGCCACAGGGTGGAATATTTTCTCCGATGAACCTGCGCAACTGCATCCAGGGATTCCAGGATATAATTCTGGACCGGCTGTTTTTCAGGGATTGCTTTGCGTCCCTCTCGGACATAAACCAGGCCGCATCCGCACTGAGGGAACTTTTTACAGGGACCATCCAGGACACAAGGGACATCGCCTTTGACAGCGAATCCATTCCACCAAAGGACACCGCCCCATTGCTTTCTGACCAGGCAAGGATTGTGATATCCCAGAGGATTCCTAAAAATGGGCAGCACATTGCAAACCTGATTTCCCAGCAGATTCTCGTGGAAGGGAAAACGGATGTGGAACTTGAAAAAACACTTTCCGCCATGGAAAAAGCGGAGCAAGCCTTTTTCAATGACAAAACAAATAAACTGTTCGCATGGGACGCCACCGATGTTGAAAAAATTTTCACCGCGGCAGGCTTCCATGTGCAGCTTGAGCAGCACACATTAATCGAAAAACGTCGCATAACAGGAATTGAAATAGACAGATGGTTCGATCCGGAAAAATCTTCATACGGAAACAAAATGGAACGGGCCATCGGTCAGCAATCCATTGAACAAATCAAGGACCTTCTCAAGACTGCCTCGGAAAAACAGATGTTCACATGGAAAACCGAAAACATATTTTTTACTTGTGGATTTGATGATTAGTGTGTAAAATATTTTAATCGATATTAAAAATTTATTTTTATAAGGAGTATATGATGAATTTTATTTTCTTAGGACCACCGGGAGCAGGAAAAGGAACTTTGGCAGCACAGGTTTCTGAAGAATACAAAATCCCACAGATTTCAACGGGTGACATTTTCCGCGAGAACATCAAGAATCAGACAGAGCTTGGAAAGAAAGTTAAGGCAATCATGGATGCTGGCGGACTTGTCAGCGATGAAGTTGTTCTTGAGATTGTAGAGGACAGGCTCAAGAAAGACGACTGCAAAAACGGATTCATACTGGACGGATTCCCTCGCACAATCCCACAGGCAGAAGCATTTGAGAAACTGGGAATCGATGTAAAGGTTGTAAATTTTGAAGTAAACAACCAGCTTATCATTGATCGTCTTTCAAACCGCCGCGTATGCAAGGAATGCAAGGCAAACTACAATGTAAAATTCCTTCCTCCAAAGGTAGAGGGAAAATGTGACAAGTGTGGAGGAGAACTCTTTACACGTGAGGACGACAAGCTTGAGTCAATCACCCACCGCCTTGAGGTATACAGAAAGGAAACAGAACCTCTCATCGATTTCTATCGCAAACTGGACAAGATGATTGACATCGACTCAGCCCGCGACAGCAGCGAAGTTCTTGTTGACTTCAAAAAGATTTTCCCAGTGAAATAATCATTTCGCAGACCAGACCGGAAGGTCTGGTTTTTTATTTCCCGCCCGTCAACAAATGAACGGCCCACGAATAAATTCAACCAATTGTTTTTTTTACAAATCTGTGATATAATGAACCTATGGCTAAACCAAAGACAGAATTCGCAATCAATCAAAAAGTTGTATACCCAAGTCAGGGTGTAGGAACTGTCACCGATGTTTTCAAAAAAGAATTCAAAGGCGAGATGGTTTATTATTACAAGATTTATATCCCTGTTTCAGAAATGACCGTCATGGTACCAGTTATGAATGCCCATCTGTTGGGAATCCGGGCGATCGTGTCAAAAGAGGAGGCCCAGAAAGCCATCGACATGATTACTGAAAACTTTGAGCCGGCTACATCGGACTGGAAACTTAGATATCAAATCAACCTGGACCTTCTGAAGAAAGGTACCGTCGAAGATATCACTCAGATTGTACGGAGCCTCTATTATCGTTCAAAGGTCAAGGAGCTTCCAATCCAGGAGCGGAAACTTTATGAAAGCGCAAAGACCCTTCTCAAGGATGAAATATCCGAGGCGATGGGCATAACTCCGGAAGAAGTTGAAGCGCTTTTGCATGCAAAACTTGAACCTCTTGGTCTCAAGGCCGACAAGAGAGCTGTATCGGCTTCCGATGATGATTCAGATGAATACGACGATGAAGAAGACGAGGATGTAAAGTATTCATCCGGAGGCGATGACGCTGACGAGGAAGACGACGAATCAGATGACGAAGAATAATCAGCTGGTACTGATTCTTCTGGCGGCCGGTTCCTCAACAAGAATGGGGGACGGCAAAAAAAAAGAATACCTCAAAATGGGCTCCGGCACTGTGCTATCCACTTCGCTAGGAGCCTTTTTTGAATACGAAAAAGAATCAGGCAATAGAATCCAGAACATAATAGTGACGGTTCCCAACGGACAAGAGGCTACCGCAACGGAAGCAATAAGCATGGACCCAAGATTTTCCGGAGGTTCCATATTCGAAAGGATTTCCATCATCGAAGGCGGAAAGACCAGACAGGAATCGGTCCTCAAGGCACTTGAAAAAGCCTGCACGCTGGTGGCGGATTCAGAAGCGGTGGTACTTATACACGACAGCGCCCGACCGAACGTGACTTTCCAGATCATACAGGATGTCGTGGATGCGACAATAAAATATGGAGCAGCCGTACCTGCCATACCTCCGGTGGATACCCTGAAGGATACCTCCGGTTCAGACACAATAACAAATCACCTTGTAAGGAAAAACCTTGCGGCGGTTCAGACTCCCCAAGGATTCCATCTGTCCCCCCTGCTCCGTTGCCACAAGGAAGCCGCCGCAGTGAACAGGGAATATACCGACGACAGCGAAATATGGGACGCATATCCGGCGTTCACAGCTGACAGAAGGGTTCACATAACAAAAGGCGATGTCATAAACAAAAAAATCACTTACCGGGAGGACATCCCCGGGATGGAAAACAATATGCTAAGAATTGGATTCGGTACGGACCTGCACAGGCTTGTAGAGGACCGCAGATTTATGCTTGGGGGAATCCAGATTCCTTCCGGCAAGGGGGAACTGGGACACTCCGATGGGGATGTGCTGCTCCATGCAATCAGCGACGCGCTTCTAGGTGCCAGCGGACTTGGAGACATTGGCTCCTATTTTCCACCGGAAGAACCAAAATGGAAGGACGCGGATTCCAGGGAACTTCTGCAGGTTATCTGGAACGATGTAAAATCAAAAGGCTGGGACCTGGAAAACATGGACTGCGTGCTGGAATTTGAGGCACCCAAATTTTTGCCCTGGAGAAAGAAGGTCATAGATTCAATAGCCTCCATACTGCAGGTCGATTCCGAAAGAGTTTTTGTCAAGGCGAAGACAAACGAAAAACTTGACTCCATTGGCGAAGGAAACGCCGTCAAAGCATACTGCACCTGCCTGCTGAAAAAACGGTAGACATAAAACCGGACAGGGACATTCGATTGTCCGACCAGCACACCGTTTCCTTCATCCGTTTCTATTGGTGACAAAAAAAATCCGTCCCCACTTATGGAGACGGATTCTTTATTTCCTGCTATTCATCATCACTGGAAGGCACTTCAAGTATCAACTCTACCATATCTTCCGTGATTCCCAAGCTTTCGGCAATCTCAACATTGCTCCAGCCTTTTTCCTTGAGGGAACGAACGCTGGACTTTACCTGTGGGGTCAAGGAACCGTTCGTCTTGCTCTTGGTCTTTGTTCCGGAGTCACGTTTCTTGGTTGAGCTACCCTTTCCAAGAACCCTCAGGTCATCAATCTGGGCTTCAGCCTTTTCGGTAAGCCGCTGCAACCTTTCCTCAGTTCCGGAAAGTTCATCCATCCTGTCGTTCAGGTCATCAATGCGGGACTCGGTTTCATCAAAAATCTTCTGGAGCGATGACAGTTTGTCAACCGCATCATTGATGGTTCCGTTGTTGTCCATTATGCGCTTGATTCCAGTCTGAAGATTTTCAACCTGGTTAGGCATGCTGTTCAACTGCTTGTTGCAGTCAATGAGCCGTTTCTCCAAATCCTGGATGCGGTCAGCGGTGTTATCCACGTTGCTTGCGACACGCTCAATTGTTTCGGACTTTGTTTCAATCCTGTCATACTGGGCCTGAATTCCGCTGATGGAATTCTCAAAGTTGTGGATTATCTGCTGCATGTTAACCAGATTGTCGCTGCTGTTGTTCAGTTCGGCAATCTTTTCATCCATTGAATTGCTCAGGGCCATGATTCTGCTGAACTTCTGGTCCAATGCATCCAGCTGGTTCTTCTGGGTCGTATAACCATTGAGACGGGAATCAATCTCGCCTCCCAGTTTCTGAATCTGATCCATCTGGTTCTTAAGATTGATTACCTTTGCCTCGTAAGTGGCGAATCCGTTAATCTTATCCTTGAGTCCCTCGATTGAAGAATCCAGCTGCTTCCTCAACTGCTCTGCCTTGTCGAACAGACCGGTCTGGGCAGTAAATCTTGTGATGCCCTTGTTGATTTCATCAATCTTGAGCTGCAGATTGTTTGTATCATCATTAAGACGGGTAATCATCTTCTGGTAGGCAGTCCTGTCACCATCCGCCGTCTCCTGGAGGTCCCTCTTAAGGTTCTTTATTTTTGCATCAGCCTGGGTAGTAGCTTCGGAGAACATACCCTGTGTGCTCTGGAGCATAGAGTTACATCTTTCCTGCAGCTGATCCATTATCTGTCTTGACCTTTCTTCGTAATCCCTGAGGGCATCGTCGGCTTTGTCGTTCAAAGTCTGAATATCCTGCTGGACCTTAAGGCGGGACTCCCTTGTCTTTTCATCCAAATCAGCAAGCCCCTGCTTCTGTTTCTGAGTGAACATGGCAAGCTGCTCTTCATACTGTGCGCTGGTATCCTTGTACTGCTGAACAATTTTCTGTTTCCATGCGTTGAAATCTTCAATTGAAGAGTCGATAAGACTGTTACCCTCTTTCTGCTTCTTCTCAAAGTTTTCACGCATTTCCTCAAACTGCTCGTTCAAATTTCTTGCATTTGCCTGGAGCTGTTCCGCAACACGTTTGTTGTATCCATCGCTTTCCTGCTTGAGCAAAGACGTCGCCTGCTCGGAAGTATTTTTCAGAGCCTCGCGGTATTGCTCAATAAAGTCATGCAGCCGCTGGTTGACAGTGTTAATCTGGTTCTGGATTGTAGACTGACCTGCCTGGAGGTTTGCCTGGAATGTATTTTCCTGGGCCAACGTCTTGTTTTCAATTTCCTCTATGCGGGCCTTCAACTGGTCAGCATATTTTGTTTCCATGTCGCGTCTGCTTTCCTCATAGGAGTTGCTGAAATTTTCAATCCTTGTGTCGAATTTGTTCTTCCAGTCAGCAAGCTGCTGATTAAGTTCCGCCTCACGCTGCTGCAAACCATTTGCGAATGTGGCCTCGAATTCCTTAAGCTGTGCTCCCACTGATGCGTATGATTTCTGTTTAAGTTCCTCAAGCCCTGCCTCAAGGGAATCAATTTCTTCCTTGAGCTTGTCGCTTCTGGATTTAAGTGAAGTCTCAAAATTTACATGGTTCTTTGAGATGCTTGACGTAAACTTCTCAAAGTCACCCAAGACTCTAGCCTGGGACTGTTCCATTATCTTGCGGAGAGCTTCCTCCAGTTTTTCAATGTCGCCGCCGGCAGAGTTCAGGCTATTGAAACGGTATTCCATTTCTTCCTTGTACTTATCCAGCTGACGGTCCAGACCTGCGAGGAATGTCGACTGCTTGTTGTCATAATCCTCCGCCACAGCCTGCATTGATTTTGTGAGGTTGGAATCAAAAATAGCGAACTGGTCTTTCATTTCCCGCTCAAACTCAATCATACGGGTAGACGCAGAGGAAGTCTCATCGTCAATCTTAACACCAATAGCACGTGATTCCTCCAATGCGGCCTCGTACTTTGCACGGGTATCGGCGATTGCAGCTTCAACCTCGGCATGAATTGTATTTGCCTTTGACTGAACGGCGTTCAATGAGTCGGAAATATTCTGCTGCATCTGGGTGACATAGGTCTGCAGTTCCTGCTTATAGTTGTCCAGGTGGGCGACACTCATTTCCTTATATTTTTCGTAGGCCGCAGACTCTTTCTGCTCAGCCTTCAGATAGGATTCCTCAAACAGCTGGTCGTAACGGGTCTGCATCTCCTGGGCCTTTGAATCAAGGGCGTTCTGGAGAGCATCAAGCCTCTGGGTATTTTCCGTTGTTTCAGTATCAAGGAGGGCCGCGGTCTGACGTGCGCTTGCAAGAGACGCCATAACGTTGTTCTTGAATTCCTCGATGCTGCTGTTTGAAATGGACTCAAGTTCCTGGGTACGCTGCTGAACGATGGATTCAAGAGCGGATACTTTTTTGACCAGGTCCTCGGTAATAGTGTTAACCTTTGTGTTGATTTCTTCAGAAACATCGGCATCAGTTTCCTGAACAGCCAGTCTCAATGCGGAAGAACGGGACTCAAGTTCCTGCTTAAGGGAACCGGTGGTGCTATCCAATGACTCCTGCAAATCAGAAAGCTGCTGACCAAGGCGTTCCTCAAGACCGCTGGCCC
The DNA here is from genome assembly GCA_045643225.1 of Treponema sp. Classification (GTDB taxonomy): domain Bacteria; phylum Spirochaetota; class Spirochaetia; order Treponematales; family Treponemataceae; genus Treponema_D. The sequence continues at coordinate 21,334 of JAZUKJ010000033.1, forward strand.
TTGCCTCAAGGGATTCACTGATTGAAGAGGTCCGTTCATCAAGGTTGTTCCTTAATTCATCGGTACGTGCCTCGATGGTCTGTCCAAGGGAAATAATCTTTTCCTCAAGTTCCTCTTCCATTGTTGATGTGCGTGCGGACACGGAATCAGTCAAGGCGGAAACCTTTCTGTTTACAAGGTCATCAATATTTGAAGTCCTTTCGCTGATATCGGACCTAAGTTCCTGTGACTTCTGCTCGAACATACCAAGGAGCCTGTCCACCAAATCCTGGACAGACTGCTCAAGTCCGGCGGTCCTTTCATTGACAGACTGCTCAAGGGTGCTTGTGACTCCGATGACATTCTGGTCAAGGTTCTGTGTCCTTTCTTTGACGGACGAAATCAAGGTGGCTATCTTGTCGTTCAAATCTTTTTCAAGTGCCCCGACGTTGACCTTGATTGCCTTGGTAATGGAAGAAGTCTTGTCCTGGTACATCTTTGCAAGGCCGGCGATCCTTGTTGAATAGGTCTTTTCAATTCCGGCAGTGCGGTCCTTCAATGACTGCTCCACTTCGTTTGTACGGTCATCGGCATTCTTTTCCATTGAGGAAGTCCTTGATTCAATCAAATTGATCAAGGCCTCGGTCTTTGATGTCAATTCACTTTCAAGAGTATTTGTGCGCTCAGTGACAGATGCAGTCAAATTGCCGGTACGTTCGTTAACCATGTTCTCAAGATTTGAAATCATTGAGACGACCGACTGTTCCAGGGCGGATGTCTTTTCGTTGACGGACGAAGAAATAGCGTCGGTGACTTCCTTCAATGTGGAAGCAAGATTTGACGTGCGGTAATCCAGCTCACTCTGGAGCGTTTCAGTTCTATCAACAAGACGGGTCTCAAGGCTGGATGTAGATTCATTTATGTTCTGCTCCAGATAATCCACCTTTCCACGAAGCTCGGATGTAAGGTTGCTTGTCTTCTGGTGGACTTCCTCGGTAAGGGCCTCGGTTCTTTCTTCAACCATATTCTGGAGTGCCTCGGTCTTTTCAGTGACAGAGTTCTCAAGGTTCCTTGCTTTAGAAATAACGTCCTCGATGATTACAGTGCTCTTGTCGTTGATGAAGTCCTCAAGAGGAGAGATACGTTCATTTATCTGGGCGGTCAAGCTGTCGGTGCGGCTATTTACGTCATCCTCGATGGACTGAGATTTTTCGGCCAACGCCTGGGTCAGTTCCTGGAGGCGTTCGTTCATTTCAGACTCAAATGATCCTGTCCTCTGGGTTACAGCGGATTTGATTGCGTCGATTGTCTGCGCAACGTTTTCCTCAATTGAGCTTGTATTTGATGAGACCCTTGTTTCCAAAAGTCCATAACGTTCATCAATAGAATCAGAAAGGGCACCGGTCCTGTCACCGATAACCTGTTCCAGATCCTTGAGGCGGTTGTCCAGGGAATCGCTCAGGGTATCGGAACGGCGGTTCATGATTTCATCAATCTCTGCCAGCCTGTTTTCAAGGTCGGACTTGAGCATTGATGACTTTCCGCTGACGGTCTCCTCAAGGGCCGCGATACGGTCCTCGAGGCTCTGGCTCAATGTGCTTGAACGGGATTCAAGTGAATCCTCTAAAGCGGCCATGCGGTCCTCGATATTTGTTCTCAAAGCATCGGAGCGTCCGTTCACAGAATCCTCAAGCTCTGTCATGCGGCTTTCGACGTTTTCGGAAAGAGATGCGGAACGGGCATAAAGTCCGTCCTCAAGTTCCGTAAGACGGTCCTCCACTTCATTCTGCAAAGTTCCGGAACGGTCGGTGACAGTATCCTCAAGATTTGTCATCCTGTCCTCAAGGCTATCGGTCAGTGCGTTGGAACGCATGTTGAGTTCATCTTCCAATGCGGTGATGCTATCTTCAAGTTTTGATTTGAGGGAACCGGATTTTCCGCTTACAAGCTCCTCGATTTCAGCAATCTTCTCTTCAAGGCTGTCGGAAACTGTCGATGTCCTGTTCATCATCTCGGCTTCCAGCTTGGCAAGACGGCTTTCCAGGTCATCCTTCATTCCAGATGAACGGCCGGTCACAATATTTTCAAGCTCAGACATACGCTGTTCAAGGTTCTCGGTTACTGCCCTTGACCTGCCAGTCAAACCTTCGGTAAGAGCCGCAAGGGTTGTCTCCACAGTATCCTTGAGGCTGGTCGAACGGTTGTCCAGGCTGCTTTCCAGTGTAGACATTCTGCCTTCCAGATTGTCTGTCAAAGCTGATGAACGGCCGGTGAGTTCCTCCTCCAGATCTGCAAGGCGGCCTTCGATATCGGCCTTCAAATTGGATGAACGGTCGTTTACGTTCTCCTCAAGCTCGGACATTCTCTCTTCAAGATTATCAGCAAGGGTGGATGTCCTTCCGGTAAGCTCCTCTTCCAAATCAGACAGGCGGCTTTCCACGTCAGACTTCAAAGTACTTGAGCGACCGGATACAGTCTCCTCCAATTCAGAGATGCGGTCCTCAAGGTCATCCGCAAGATTTGCCGTACGGGATGTAAGGGAATCCTCAAGTTCAGCCATCCTTTCTTCTATAGATTCCGAAAGCTTTGTTGAACGGCCACTGACCTCCTCTTCCAATGAAGCGACCCTGTTTTCGGTATCGGAAATCAAAGTGGTTGAAGTACCGGTCACAGAGTCGATCAAGTTGTTCAGCTTTTCGGAAATTGAATCCGTAAGCTCTGTTGAACGGCCCGTTACGTCCTCTTCCAAACTGGTCATGGCATTTTCCAGTGACTGAATCAAATTGTCGGAACGCTCAGTAAGAGATGATTCCAATGTGGAAAGACGGTTCTCGACTGACACGGAAAGACTTTCAGTTCTGGTGTCCACAGAGTTTTTCAATTCATCCAGCTTGTCGGAAACCATATCCTCAAGGGAACCGGTCCTTTCGTCAAGGGAATCTTCTATTGAAGAAAGTCTTGTATCAATATTTTCCTGCAGCTCGGAAGTCCTATCCTCAAGGGCATCCCTAAGTTCTGCGGTACGGTTTTCAATATCGCTTGTATAGTTCTGGGTCAGCTCCGTGTAATGAGCGATCGCAGTGTTTGTCTTGCTTTCAACATCCTCGATGAGTGTGTTCAGCTTGTCCACGACCTGGGTCTGGAGTTCTCCGGAAGAATCCTTGATCTGTTTTTCCAATGCACCTGTACGTTCCTCAAGGGCCAGCTGCAATTCGGAAGTCTTTGTTTCAATATTGCGGGTATAGTTTCCGGTTGTCTCCGCATAGTGGGCAATGGCTTCATCGGAACGCTTGCGGACTTCCTCAATCATAGCTTCAATCCGCTGGTTGATTCCAAGCTCAAGGGCACCTTCCTTGTCCTTAATCTGGTCGGAAAGTTCTGAGACCCTATACTGCAGAGCCTTGTAAAGTTCGTCAGTATGGTTCTGGACGTCCTGGTCATAGGTCTCGGTTGTGACATGATATTTTTCGATGGCGTTCTCTGTTTCCTGCTGGACATTGAATGTCATTTCATCAAGTTTCTGCTGCAGCAACGCCTCAAGGGAATCGGTCTTTTTCTTTATGTCGGAACTGATTGTAGTTGTGCGTGCGTTAAGCTCGTTTGCCTTCTGACGGATTTCAGATTCAAGGGCGAGGAACTTGTCGTTGAAGGTTGAGGTAAGGGATGAAGTCTTCTGCTTCAGGTCCGTGTCCAGTGTAGAGGTACGGCTGTCCAAATCCTCAGAAAGTGCGGAGGTCTTATCCTTGATAGCGGCCTCAAGTCCCTTTGTCAATTCGGAAATCAATGAACCCAAGGTTGAAGTCTTTTCCTTGATTTCGGTTGTCAATGCACTGTTCCTGTCGATGAGAGAATCAGAAAGCTCCGTAAGTTTCTTCTTCATGTCACCGTCAATGCTTGAAGTCCTTTCATTGAATACGGACAACATCTTGGAAATCCTTTCCTTGCAGGATTCCTCCACCGTCTTTGTCCTTGTGCTGACATATTCCTCAAGGTCATCGGTTCTCTTTGTGATACCATTCTCAAGGGCCTCTGTCCTTGATGCCACAGATTCCTCAAGCCTTCCGGCAACGGATGTATATGTCTCCTCGATACTGTCTGAACGGCTTCTCATCAGGGATTCCAGATCCTCGATGCGGGTGTTGATTGAATCCTCAAAATCCTGGGTACGTTTTTCCACATCATCAGAGAAAGACTGGGTCCTGTCGGTCACAGTTGTTTCAAGGGTCGTGATTCTGTCATTCAGATTCTCCCCCAGTTCCTCCGTTCTCATGCGGATGGAATCCTCAAGGGCTGTAGTCTTTGCTTCTATAGATACATTCAAATCTGTTGTGCGTTCATTAAGCGCATCCTCAAGTCCCTGTGTCTTTTCGCTCAGAAGTGATGAGAAATTGGAAGACGCGTCATCAAGATTCTCTTGGAGGGCCTGCATCTGAGAATCCAGGCGGTCCTTAAGATTCTGGGACTGTTCCTCCAGATTGTCCTGGAAATTCTGGACGGCCCCTTCAAGATTGTCAGTGAGGCTCTGCATTTTTCCATTGACATCGTCCTCAAGGTCCTGTTTCTTTTCCTGGACGGATGCCTTGAGCTGTTCGACCACCGCGTCAACATTGTCAATGACTTCCTGGGTGCGTAAATCGATTGAGCTGTTCAAAGTTGAAACGACATTCGTGACGGAGGTTTCAAAAGATACTGTCTTTTCATCAACAAAATCGGAAAGGTCCGAAAGTTTTGTCGTGAATCTCTTTTCTATAGTAGAGGTCTCATCTTCCACGGCATTTGAAAGATTCTCGGTCTTCTCGTTGAGACTGTTTTCAATTGCGGTCGTCCTTTCGTTCAGGTCATCCTCAAGGGCGCCTGTCTTTTCATAAAGCAAATCGGAAAGGGTTGATGTTTTGTCGTTCACCAGGTCCGTAAGAGAGGATACCCTTTCGTTGGTATCGTCCGCCAGGGAAGATATTTTTCCACCAAGGTCCTCGGCAAGAGTTTCGGTCCTCTCCTCCACCTGGAGTGCCAGGGCGGAAGTCTTTTCCTCAAGGGAGCCGGTTATCTCTGCGACACGTTCATTTAACTCTCTGTCCAGTGAGGAAGTCTTTTCTTCCAGCTGATTCTCAAGGGTAGTCGTCCTGCTGTCCAATGCATCGGAAAGGTCATCGGTACGCTGGGTCATGGACTGTTCCAAATCAGAGATGCGCTGGAACAGGTCATCAGAAAGTGTGGAAGTCTTTCCCTCTACCTCCGCAGCCAAAGTGGAAGTGCGTTCGTCAAGGTCGCTGGCGATTGCTGAAGTCTTTGTATCAAGGGCAACCTTGAGGTTTCCGGTCTCGGTCTCAACGCTGTCGGTCAGGAAAGAAATGCGTTCCTTCAATGTTGCTTCCAGGAGTCCTGTCCTGCTGCCAATATCCTCTGTCAAATTCCTGATTGTATTTGCCAGTGATTCCGCCAGACCGGTGGACTGGGTGTGGACTGTATCGGAAAGGGTTGAGAGTACGTTGTTTACGTTATCTTCCAGTGCAGTGGTCCTTGTATCCACATCAGTTGAAAGGGTCTCGATTCTTGTCGTAACGTTTTCTTCAAGGGATCCGGTGCGGTCATCCATCTGCTGCTGCAATCTCTCAAGGGTATCGACAATCTTTGACTCAAGTTCGTCGGTTCTGCCTGTGAGTCCGCTTTCAAGATCGTACACGCGGCTGTTAACGGTTTCCTCAAGGGATGAAGTCCTTTCCTCAATGGAAGACGAAAGGGTCTCGATGGTGTCGTTAACCTTTTCCTCAAGGGAAGAAGTTCTTTCATTTACGGAATTCTCAAGGCGTTCTGTGATTGCGTTTACATTGTCCTCAAGGCTCTGGGTCCTGTCGTTTACTTCATCCTGGAGTTCCTGGATTTTGTCATTCAAGGTAGCCGAAAGGTTTTCGGTTGTTTCGTATACGGTATCCTCGACAGCCTGGGTCCTTTCCTCAAGGGCAGCGGTCGCATTTTCCATACGCTCAAGGACACTTTCCTCTACCTTCTGCAGCTTTTCCCCTACTTCCGCATCAAGGGTTCCGGTCTTTGCATTGATCTCGTCGTCGATAACCTTTGTCCTCTGTTCAAAATTCTGAAGGAGGGCCGCGGTCTTGTCATCAAAATCAGATACCAGCTGGGAAGTGTTGTCCTTGTAGGTATTCTCCAGCAAGGCCGCCTGTGCGTTGAAAGCACTGCTAAGGGAATCGTTGCGGGTGTTATATTCGTCCTCGAATTCCTTTGTCTTCTGGGTGAAAGACAGAATCAGGTTCTGCAATTTTTCGTTGAAGGAATCCTCAAGTTCGCCGGCCTTATCCTGGAACATGGCGGCAATGCTTGATGATGTTTCGTCAAATGTAACGGAAATCGCGTTGGTGCGTTCGTTGCAGGAGTTGTCCAATGAGTTGGTCTGGTCAACCACAAACTGCTCCAGCTTATCAAGCTTTTCGATAAACTCGGAATGGATTTCATCGAAACGGGAATTCAGGTCTGTGGAAATCTCATTGACCCGGACCTCATATTCACGGTCGAAAGCCTTTTTCTGGCCATCAAGAGAAGAGTTGAAATTTTCGGTCTGCTCGTTGATTGCCTCCTGGGCAGCCTGAATTCTGCCATCAATAAGGGCCTGGAGCTGCTGAGTCTGAGTCTCAATCTCCTGCAGAAGATTATCGTTACGGGTGTTTACAGTGTTTTTGAGTTCCTCGAAGGCTTCATCCTCAAGACTTCTTGCCCTTTCGGAAGCACTTTCATAGGTTGTCTTGATGTCCGAGGCAATCTTTTCCATTATGACACGGTTTTCTTCCAAAGCCTGGGCGGTCGATTCGGAAATGGACCTGGCGCGGCTTTCGTATTCATCCAGAAGGTTGTCGCCCAAATGCTTAAGGCTGTTTTCGTTGGATTCAGAGAATTTGTCCACGAGGGCCGGAATCTGTTTATCAATGGAAACGACTTTCTTTTTCTGTTCATCAAGGCGGTCGTTAAGTTTATCAATGATGTCGGCCTCGTCCTTGACGCGCTGAAGGTTCTGTTCAACGGCGGAGGTCATTTCCATCAAATTCTGGATGGCACCATCATAGGAATCAATACGTCCTGAAATTTCATCAACACGACCAATCTGGCCGGCCAGATCCTCGGCAACCTTTTCGAATTCCTCTTTCTGCTGGTCCAGTCGCTTAACCGCGGCGACGGCCTGGGAATCGTGGCTTTCAAGCTCGCTGGCCAAAAGATGAAGCTGGTCAGTCTGGGTCTTGAAATATTCCTCGAATTCCTTCTGGCGACGGTCGGCATACTTTCTTACCGACTCCTTTGTATTCTGGCTTTTGTCAATCGCCCTTATTACGATACATACGATTGCCGACAAAACTACTGAGATTCCAATAACGATAATGCTATTCACTTTTTCACCCAAAAATCTTTTAAGATCCAGCAAGACAGTCTCCGCCGGACCAATAAAAGAGTATTTACTTTGTTTTTTTATGAAAAGGACTGCTTTTGGAAATAAAAAAAGGAGCCCTCAACATGGGGCCCCCGCCTAAACCGAAGAATAGAGAAAACCCCGGTTCATTGTAGCACAATATCGGATAATTGGCGATAGTTTTTGAATGAAATATCGGCTTCTTTTTGTTTTAAGTTGAAAATTTTTTTGAATCCCTTCAAAAGGTAGGCGCTTTTCATTCCCGCATTCCTGGCACCCATCACGTCATATTTCAGGGAGTTGCCCACATAAAGGATTTCCTCCGGCTCCACCCCCAGTTTCATGGCAAGGATTCCAAAAGGATAAAGGGATGGTTTCAACGCCCCGGACTCCTCCGAACCTATGCACACATCGCACAGGTCACGGATACCCCAGATATCCCCTTTCTGGCTTGGGGGGAAATCAGAAAGAATGCCAATCTTGAGTCCAGCCTTCCTGAAAGCCTCGACACATTCCCTGGCATAAGGATATGGCTTTATTTTTTTGAAATAGGGTCTCATGCCATCGTAACAGATGTCCTGAATCTTTTTTTTTGCCTCCTCGTTGGAAATACGCATCATTTCCGCAAGGATACGCGCCTGGTATTCATAGAAATCAGCAAGAGGTGCAGTCCTGTGAAGCGTCTTACGTACTTTATTGAATCTGCTGTAGAAAGAAATATTGCGTAAAAAATATGGAACTATACGGATATATAGACTCAAATCGGAATACAAAGTTCCATCGATGTCGAAAGCGACCGCTTTAATACCTTTTAACATAGGGATTATTATAATAGAAAAAAGAGCATTTTGTCCAATGAAAGAATTTGCATGACCAACAAAAAAGGCCACCATCATTCTCCGACGAACAAATGGTGACCGCCTGTTTAATTGTTCCAGACAGATAATGTCCACATGCCAGGGGCCAGTCCAAAATCTGCCGGAAACTGGTTTATTTCAAAAATCCTCCGTAGCACCAGCCTGAGGTTCCTTCCGGAATGGACCGTCCATCCTTGTCCCTTCCCCCAGACAGGACGCTTACCTTTACCCAGTAGGAACTGATTCCGTCGATGGTGTCACGGGAACCAAGCTGCAGGATTCTTACACGGGTGCCCGCCCTCATTGTGGTAATGATGGAGCTTGAAGTATTTTCAGATTTCCGTAGCCTAAGGTTTTCTCCGCAACTGAGAATCTGGCCAACGGCAATGGATGAGGAACCGTAAGAAGAGGATGGCGCTTCATAGTCGTTGAAACCAAGGTCATCCAACTTTGAATTACGAACGAACTTTCTCTTCAAGGACTCAAACTTGTAGTATTTATAGTTTCCTGCAAGAATATTCCATCCATTGTCAGGACTAAGGCCGTAAAAATTCGTGCAGCTTTCAAATTCGTAAAAGTTTCCGTTCGGGGTTCTGACGACACCGTCATAGTATTTGTATCCCAATTCCATAGTGTCATCAAGAATTTTAGGGTCGTTCTTCTGTACATAATCCTCGACCTCCCTACGGGTCATCTGTTTTGACTCCTTAAAAATCAAGGTACCATCAGACGCAGCCACGTTTGACATTCTATAGTAATAGAAATTGTTGTCCCTGTCTTTTGTCAATACAACATGCATGTAGATGTACCCCATGATGCTATTGTATTCAGCCTTAATGAAACTGGTAACGGCCTCCTGACCAGTCTTTTCACAGATAGCGGTCAGTATCGTTTCCAGTTCGTCCGCCTCTTCATAACTTTGCTGTGCCCACAAGAAACTTGCGGAGACCAACAGCAAAGCAAAAATTAAAATAATTCTCTTTTTTATAAAAATTCCACATGCAAGCATAGAATGAAACATCGACCTACCTCTTTTAGTCCTATTTGATATCCCTTACCACACGGAAACCGATGTCTCTAGAGAAACAACATATGTTTGCCTTATCATACTTCAGATTAGGGACTTCCCCAGCGTCATGAGTTACAAGACAGTCTTCTGCTTTAGTCCATGAACTGCCACCAAGGCAATATTTACCGAAACCTTTGACAGGCACTTCCCTTACATTATCTTCATAGTACTGTCCATAGCTATTGCGCTTTAGCTCTCCAACGTATTTATAGTCTATGGTTATTTCTTTACGGCATAGATCATAACACCATTCCCTGACGTTTCCGCTCATGTCATACAATCCATAACCATTCGGTTTCTTTGTCCCACACTTATGGATTTCTTTATTCGGGGAAGTCGCTTCACACCATGCCACGTCATATACAGTGTTGCTTCCGGAGTATCTATATTTTTCTCCACCCTTTGCAGCAAAGAACCATTCATCGCTTTTTGGCAACCTGAAACCATTTGCACCTGGAACCTCATAGACATCCCCGAACATTCCGATTGATTTATTAGCATGCGGCTCATAATTCCACTTTGAAGTATCCGTGGTTCCGTAGATTGTATATGCAGGCTCAAGGCCCATCAGGTCGCTGAACTTATTACAGAACACCACAGCATCAAACCAGCTGACAGATTCGACGGGCAAATCGTCTCCAATTGTACGGCTTGGATTACTGCCCATTACAAATTCGTAGAGCCATTGCGGCATTTCAGTTTTTTGAACCACATATTTTTTATTCGGAATATTAACAAAACCGGTTCCACAATATTCCAAGGCTCTTACCAGTTGTGCAGAATCAAGATCCATCTTCTCTGAAGAAATATCATGAAACACATTTGATGAATCGGTATAACCAAATTCATAGATTTGAATGGAATATTTTCCAGAGTCGATAATATCCATAGCCGTTGCATCTACGGAAACGGTGATATCACTCGAAACATTTCTTGTATATATCATGCCCGTAATATTTTTACCTTTTTCGTCATTTATTACAAATTTAATAGCATAATTGTTTCTTTTAGCAATGGCACAAGAAGGTTCTGGCACATCGTTCCAGTCCCTGGCCTTTGCATTGTTGTAACCTTCCTTAAGGATTTTATCCAGCATCTTGAATTTTCTGCTGTCCTTCGTATATTTGCATTCAGCGCTCATCCTGTAAGTAACGGTCCTTTTTGAGTAATCGGTATTTACTTTCCTCAATCCAGAGACTTTAGCTCCATAGGCGCCTTCCACGGACGAACAGTATTTTTTATATTCCTCAGTTATATTTTTCCATCCATCATGTTTTGAAAAAATATCGAAGCTTCCCAAACCTGGATTTCCGGCCCTAATAGCATCAGCAATTGCACTGAAACTATGATAAACGTCAATCGATTCAAGCGTAGGATTATCTTCAATGTAATCGTAATAACTTATAAGGGCATTGAACCATTGCTTGTTCTTCTCATAATTTTTTGCCTTAGCCAATTTTTTTTGCTTTTCCGCAATCTGCTGGTCGGTAAAACTTCCCAGTCCATTTTTCCTGTTCTTTTCTCTTTGAGCAGCAACTTCTGAATCAGCAATCGCACCAAGTCCAAGGTCTTTATTCTTTGTCCGCTGGACCTCAATCTGTTTATTTGTAAACTCTCCCAACCCCTTGTCAACATTTGAGGCCTTTTCGCTAACTACCTGCGCATCCGTAATAGCTCCAAGTCCTGCAAGTTTATTTTTCTCAATTTCGGCCTTCTCTTTTTCCTTAATCTGCTTTTGAATCTGGGCATTGGTCAATTCTCCAAGGCCAGCGCTCTTATTCTTTGCAATCTCGTCAATCACTTCCTGATCTGTAATTGCCCCCAGCCCTGCCTTTGCATTTTTGACTCTTTGTTCCATAAGGACTTCTTCAATCAACCTATTGTAATAATCTGTCAGATTTTCGAGTCCCTCAATACTTTTCAGGAAATACACCTTTGGATTTTCAGAGTGTAACACAAATTCAACTGTATACATGCCGTCATAAGAATTTGGAAGCCTGTCCGTTAAATTAAAAAGGTTTACCATACTTATGATGGAAAATTTTTTGCTCTTAAGTTTTTCTGTAGTTATGCAACCATTGTCATCAACATAAAATCCCTGCAAACTTATCCTAGCTTTAATTGGGGCATATGATTTGTTGCTTTCCAAAAACTTGACGATTTTTGATTCCTGAACCAATGGACCGGCGGCGAACACAGAAACCGTAACCATAAAAAGTACTAATAGAGTGAAAGATACCTTGATTTTTGTCTTCATAATTTTATCCTCAATAAAGAATTCCAGTGTTAGGGATATGTCGCAAACATTACTTCCAGAGTTGTAATTTTGGGAGATACCCTTAACTTCAAAAATCCCGTAATATTATCAATTGCCAGAAGATTTGTTGGTTCTAACAATCCTGAAACCAATGTTTGAATAACGTTCGTTGATTACAGCACATGCATTACTGGTATTTATTTCAGCAATTTCGGATCTTCCCCTCATGTGTCCCCCCATTACTGGACACACAATTTCCTGCGTATTTGCATCTACCGCAAAACCCCAGCAAAGTTCCCATATGTTACCGCACATATCATATAATCCATACCTGTTTGGCATAAGCAGACCAACCTCATGCAGTAAATTATCACTGTTTGAAGCAAACCAACCGACCCTATTCAAGTCATCACTTCCGGCATATTTGTAGTTCTCTCCGCCTTTTGCGGCTTGCTGCCATTCAACTATACGGGGAAGCCTGAATCCATTGGCCTCAAAGTTAGGTGTTATGGCACCTGCAATAGCCACCCCCCTATGTGGCAGATAATTCCAATCCGCTACATCATATGAGCCATCCACTGCATAAACAGGCTCCAGTCCCATAATCTCGCTCAGGATATTACAGAATGCCATGGCATCATACAGACTTACACTTTCCACCGGAAAATTCTCACCTTTAACAGTGCAAGGATTTTCACCCATTACGTATTCGTACAACCACTGGGTGACTTCTGTTTCGCTAACGGAAAAGTCAGCATCCGGTATGGAAATCATGTTTGGAAGACCACGGGCCTTAAGTACCTGACGATCAGTTAATTTTCCATATCCGGCCTTCATATTTGCTGTCCGCTGTTTTTCCAGGGAAGGTTTTATCTTGAGGAATTCCTCGGACGTTGGCAGTCCTTCAATTCTGGTGATGCTGTACTGAAGGGGCTTGCTGCTGCTCAAAACAAATTCAACTTCATAGGAATCCCTGTCCGCATAGCTGATTCTCTCCAGCAGGTCCGTCGAATCGATCTTACACTTCACCGTGAATTTTTTGCTGACCATTGATTTGGTTGTAACGTTACCCGACGAATCAATACTTATATCCTCCAGGCTAAGCTGCGCTACAATTGGATTGCTGCTGGTATTTGTCTCAAGGGTCTTAACAATAGTTTTGTCAATGACAGTGGTTTCTGTAGCACCGAACACTGGCATCATCGCGGCAATCGCAAAAGCTGCGACAGGAATCAAAGCTTTCGTTTTCATTTTCTTCCTCCACCAAAAATATTAATTTCAGATACAAACGCATAAAAAAGGTATCCACACTTTAAGAGGATACCCTCGGATTCAACTATTTCAAATATCCACCAAAGCACCAGCCGGTGGTTCCATTTGGAACAAATACAGGCGATCCATCTTTTCTGATTCCGGAAGAATTAGATGGAACCGTGACCCTGACCCAGTTTGAACTTATGTCATCTATTCTGGTCGGGAGCCCCACTTCAAGGATTTCAACTTCTGTGAATATTTATTCTTGACGACATCCCTAAACTTTTTAAAGATATAAGGAATATTTCATATTCCTAACAGAGTTTAAGGTTGTCTCTAAAAATTGGAATTATAAAATGACAGTCCACGCAGTCAATCAGGCATCCGCATCCTGGATTCTGCTATGGCAATCTATTTTGGAAGGCAGGTCCTCCAGATACGGGAATTTTCCGTATGACATTGCGGAATGGACTTCACCCGGGAACCTGTTGCAAAAATGGTTGACGGCAACAACCTCAAAGCCAGGAAAACACTTGAATGTTTTTTCATCTTAGCCTCTACCTGTATATAAATTTTCAACCACTTTATTAAATCTATGAAAGACAGTCTAACAAAACCAACTGCAAATTGCAACCCGCCGTTAACTATAGTAAGACTTTTTTACAAAACCTGCCATGCTCCCATAAAAACTAACCAGGTACCGTCCGTTCCCTCAAAGTTGCCAAATTGTCTTATCGGTAGTATAATCTTATGCGCAGTTTAAATTGGGAGCCGACATGAAAAAAGGTGTAGATTTTTTTAGAGAGAACAACGATTTCAAAACCCTGAACGACGAGCTTGTGGTACGCTACGACAGTTACACTGTTGACGAAATCTGGAACGCGGCCAACGAGCAGCTGTACGCACTTGAGGAAAAATACAGGAAGACTCATAAAAACCTGCGTCCCCATCTGGATATAATACTTCCGTTCATCGCAATATACAAAGTCCTTCTGGAAGTCTGCCCCGATGATGCCATGACCCTTGTGGCTGAACAGTCCAAGATGAACGCGATCCGCGAAAGGAAGGCCATAGTCGAGCTGTGCAACAAAAAACCGCAGCAGTTTTTCAAGGAATGCAAGTCCATGGCAAAAAAAGATTTCTCAGACAAAGCCCTTTTCAACTGCTCCGTCACCGAGGAATCCAAAAATACATTCACCTTCGAAATCACGGAAAATGCCTACCTGATAATCTGCACAGGGAACGGATGTCCTGAACTGGCCCAGATTTTTAACGACAGATTCACGTACCTTTATTCGCACCTGCCTGAAGTGAAGTTCAAAAGAAGCGGAACCCTGTGCAGCATTCCGGTCCAGCCAGAGGAACCACAGGAAACCGCTGACGGAGAGGAACCTGAGGAGTCCCAGGAACCGGCAAAAGTTCCACAGGAAAAATGCGTGTTCACGTTTACCTTGAAGGCTGAAGGCGAAAAATAACAAAAGCCCCTCCCTTCCTCAACAAGTTACACCTTCCGGAAACGGGCTTTAATGATTGCTAAATTGTTGATTCATGATGTATAGTTTTATACATGGAACCAACTAAACTACATTCATATAAAGTAAGAAACATTTCAAATCTTCACATCTATGGCCGCACCTCCGATTACAGAGATGCCCTCCCACTCTTCTGGACAGGCTCAGGATTTTCCGTAGATACCAGGTCCGGAGAATTATGGGCGTTACTGGAAAGCGACTATTCCATACACGAACCCTGGGTCAGCGTATGGATCAACGGAAAAATGGTCAGCCGTTTCATTGCCGAAAAGGGACGCCGCTGGTATTGCCTGTTCCGCGGACTGAACCCGGATTCCATCCACAGGTTTACCCTGCTCAAAGAGACCCAGGCCATGAGCCCGGATCCAAAACATCTTCTGCTGGTGCATGCCTTGGGAGTTCCCGAAAGCATGGAAGGCCCTGCGGACAGGATTTTCGTTAAGCAAAACAGAAGACCATTGAACATTGAATTTGTTGGGGACAGCCTCACCACAGGCGAAGGACTTGCTGGAGACGTACCGGAAATGGACTGGATTTCCGGCTGGATGTCCCTTAGGGATAACTATGCGGTGACAACGGCCATGAATCTTGACGCCGACTTCCATATACTCTCGCAATCCGGATGGGGAGTAACCACGTCCTGGGACAACGACAGGAACAGCAACCTTCCCCGCCATTACAGGAACGTCTGTTCGATTGCGGGCGGAAAAAATGAGGAGATGGGGTCCCATGACCTGTGGGACTTTTCGA
Source organism: Treponema sp. (assembly GCA_045643225.1). Classification (GTDB taxonomy): domain Bacteria; phylum Spirochaetota; class Spirochaetia; order Treponematales; family Treponemataceae; genus Treponema_D. The sequence goes on from JAZUKJ010000033.1 coordinate 36,446, forward strand.
AATGGAAAAGCGACGTGATTGTGGTCAACCTGGGAACAAACGACTGGGTCGCATTCAACAATCCGCCAAAGATTGACGAAGAGACCGGAGCGGAATGGAAATACCGTCTTGATGAAGATGGCAGGCCTTTTGCTGAGGACGTGGACAAAATCAAGGCCGGCGTATCCAATTTCCTTTCGGACCTTAGGGAAAACAATCCAGACTCCCTTATCCTTTGGGGATACGGGATGTGCGGATTTGAACTTGGTGAAGCCATAAAAGAAACATTGGACCTCTACGTCCAGGCCCACGGCGATACAAGGCTCCACTTTATTCCCCTGCCGTCCATGGAAGAGGAAACCGAGGAGGACGACAGGGGTTCAAGGCAGCACCCTGGACCATGCACGCACCGGAAGGCCGCCAGAATTTTGACAGGCAAAATAAAGGAACTCCTGGGGATAAACTAATGGACAGACTGGATAAGATACTTTGCAACCACGGATTCGGAACCAGAAAGGAAGTGCGCTCCCTTGTACGTTCCGGCGCAGTAACGGTCAATGGTCAGGTCGTCAAGATGGAAAGCGACCATGTGGATATGGCGACGGCCCAAATCCTGGTGGATGGAGAACCTCTTGTACTGGAACAGCACAGGCACCTGATGATGAACAAGGCCTCCGGTTACGTCTGTTCCGCAAAGGAAGGGGAACACCTGACAGTGTTTGACCTGATTTCACCGGAGGACAATCATAAATATCTTGGCGGAGAACTCGGTATGGTAGGCCGCCTTGATGTAGATACGGAGGGGCTCCTGATTTTGACCACCGATGGACAGCTGAACCATGAGCTCACCTCCCCGAAGCACCATGTGGAAAAGACCTATCTTGTTCACCTGCGGGACCGGGTGGATGACGAGTCAAAAAAAATCTACGAGAAAAAACTTTCGCAGGGAATCCACATACTGAGCGACGGAAAGGACGGTGAAGCAGACTGCCTGCCTGCAAAAATAAAATGGGGGGACGCGAACGGAAACCACGCCGATGGAATCTGCCGGCTTACAATCAGCGAAGGAAAATTCCATCAGGTAAAAAGAATGTTCAGCGCGCTTGGAAACGAGGTCTCCTATTTGAAACGGCTTTCCATAGGAATGCTGAGCCTTGACGAATCACTGGCCCCAGGTGAATACAGGGATCTGACGGAAGAGGAGCTTCTCTTGATGAAACGGAACCCGGACTAAAAACTCATGACCACAAAAAAAAAGGATACCATCCAGGTATCCTTTTTTTATTTCCGGTCAACAAGATGACCCTTATTTGTACAAGGCCGACAATGCATAAACCAGCGCAGAGTTCCAGTAGATTGTAACCTCGTTCGTACTGAAGCTCTGGTAATGATCTACATAGCACTGCAGCGAAGGCTTGTCGGAAACCAGGTTGATTGCAAACTCGTCCTCCAGATTCTGGTCCGGTCCACCAACCAGCATTCCTTTCTGGGCAATATCCTTTGCAATGGAAGGACGATGATGTGGATGGCAAGGAGGATTGCTTCCGTAACCGGTCACATAGCAGCGGCTCAATGGATTTGAACCCATGATGTAGTTCACCTGGTCCTTTGCGGCATCAATGTATTTGGCATCGGAAAGCAGGTTTCCGGCAAGGGAAAGAAGGTGGGCAATATTCATCGCCTCCATGTTGCTTCCCCATCCAACTGTGGTCTGGGCCTGACGGAATCCTGAGCGGCTAGTATTTTTCAAAGCCTCCAAAGCCCTGGCGGTGACAGCCTTTTTGACTGATTCCACCAGCCCCTTAGAGAAGATTTCCTGGTTCATCAAGATTATATGGTCGCCGTACCCCTCCATCTGTTCCCAGCCAAACTGCTCGAGCCATTTTTCAGCTGATTCAGAACGGATGCTTTCCGCCGCCTGAGCATATTTTCCATCCCCTGTCGCAAGGGCCAGGGCTGCGGCGGCAAAATATCTTTCGTCACTATCATCAGAATCACCGTATTCACCGGTGTAAATGTATGACTCATTCTTGAAGGGCTGCAAAGGTGTCACCTCCAGATATTCCCATGACTTTTTGGCGGCCTGCAAAAGGGTTTCAGAATATGACGCATCAGTATCACGGAAGTAGATGGAAGAAAGCGCAAGGGTCGCAACAAAATCGGCAACGGCTGTGGTGGACGAGCGGCTCAGATAGAGGGTCGCGGTCTCATATTCCGGCATCTCAAAAGCAGGGAACGAAAAACATGTTATCTTGTGATAGACACTTCCATCCTCCAGCTGCATCTGAAGGAGCCAGTCCAGTTCAAAGCGGACCTCATCAAGGATATCAAAATCAATTGAACCGCCAAAGTTGTCCTTGGCCAGGAGCAGGTCGGCAACAGTTTTTGCGGCAGGAACAACATAACGTCCGTAATCGCCTGCGTCGTGCCATCCGCCATAGACCTCCTTTTCCTTATGGGTCTTAGCCTCCATGACCACACCTGTATGACATGCAGGATGGCCGTACAAGTCATCCTCAACCTCAACACCGCAGCGTGAAAGTGTAAAATATCTGAGGGCGTCTTTTATCATTGCCGAATATGGGGAGGAGCTTATGACGAACGGGAAGCTTTCGGATTCACCAACCTTTACAGTATAGGTTCCCTCCGCCTCAAGTTTTGTAAAATCTGCCGGGGCAACATATTCGTGGGCCATTTCATCCCGGACACTCTTTCCAAGTTTGCCAGTGAAAACGGTCTCCTTCGCTGAATTGAGGACAACAAAATTTTTCTCCTTGCCGGTCAGTTTTACATAGGCAATTTTCTTGTCCACCGGTCTGAACCCAATCTGATTGACCCTTACAAAATCGGCACCACCATTGGAAACCTCTTCCTCGATGATAGAATTGTTCAGGACAATGGATACGTCCCTTATCTTCACAACGTTCGGAGCCTTGGCCTCATCCTTTTCCGGTATGGACCCCATGTTGAAGGCAAGCCTTGGGCTTGTGTCTGTATCATCGGTCATGGTAAAGCTCAGCCGGTATTCCTTTTCCTCCGGAGTAAAGGTTACAACATCAACAACGTATGGACGGTAGTCACCACCGTTCAACTGGATACGGACTTCGCAGCCCTTTGTCTTTTCAGCGGAAGCCTTGAATGAAAGAGTGTACTGGCCATCATGGTAAGTCCTGAAACCGTCGTAATAGACCTGAACTCCATACTCAACATTGCCAGGATTTGATATTTTTATTGTTGCGCAATTATTCGAATAATCAACGGCGGCACTTCCGCCGGCAGATTTGAAAAGCCCCCAGTGCTTGTTTCCCTGACTGAAATCTCCATTCTCCAACTGGTTAACGCCTGACATGAGCCATATCTTTGGTCCGGTATCCTTTTCCTCAAAAGGACGGAACCTTGTTCTTCCACAGGACATCACCCCAAGAGAAAGCGCAGAGAAAAAAACAGCAGCAACAATTCTTAACTTTTTCATTCATCAATCCTCATATATTTAAATTTATATTTTTAATATTCGCAAACAATCGTGTCTTCCGTAGAAGAATTCCTTGCCGGCATTAGAACAGACCGGAGATAACTCCATCGTCGTTAACATCAATGCTCATGGCGGACGGCACCTTTGGTAGTCCCGGCATATCGACTATATCACCGGCAAAGGCCACCACGAATCCGGCGCCGCTATAAAGCTGCACGTCCCTGACAGGGAATGGATATCCCGGCACTGGAGCACCTACAACACTTTTGTCATGGCTTATGGAATTCTGTGTCTTTGCCATACAGATCGGCAGACTTCCAAAGCCGGCCTCCTGGTACTGCTTAAGTTTTTTCTTTGCCTTTTCCTCAAATTCCACGGAACCGGCCCTATAGATTTCCTTTGCCAGGACCTCAATCTTTTCTTCAAGGGTAGCCTCCGTCGGATAGATGAAACGGAAGTTGGAATCCCCGTCGCAAAGCCGGACAACCTGCTCCGCCAGTTCGGTGGCACCTTCCCCACCTTTTCCCCAGCCCTCACAGACAACGGCCTTTGAATTGTACTTTCCGGCCAGGCCCTTTATCAAATCCAATTCCGCATCGGTATCGGTAACAAACTTGTTCACGGCCAGAACAGTCCTTACACCAAACTTTGCCATGTTCTCAATATGGACCCGGACGTTTTCAAAGCCTTTCTCTATTGCCTCAAGATTTTCTTTTCCCAGATCCGCTTTCAATACACCGCCGTGCATTTTCAGGGCCCTTGCTGTGGCGACTATAACGACAGCGTCAGGGGCAATTCCGTTCATGCGGCATTTGATATCAAAAAATTTCTCCGCCCCCAAATCCGCTGCGAACCCGGCTTCGGTGACTGCATATTCACCTGTGGCAAGGGCACACATGGTCGCATTGATTGAGTTGCATCCGTGGGCAATGTTTGCAAAAGGTCCACCATGAATAAAGGCCGGAGTATGCTCAAGTGTCTGAACAAGATTCGGACGGATGGCATCCTTCAGCAAAGCCGCAATGGCTCCGGTGCATTTAAGGCGGCCAAAAGTTACATCCTTTTTATCGAAGGTCTGTCCGATTGTTATACGTGATATGCGGTCCTTGAGTTCACTGATGGTCTTGGAAAGACATACAATCGCCATGATTTCGCTGGCAACGGAAATCTGGAAATGGCTTTCCCTTGGTATTCCATCAATCCTTGAACCCAGCCCGATGATAACATTACGGAGGGCCCTGTCGTTCAGGTCAACACAACGCTTCCAGGTGATGGTGCGAGGGTCTATCCCCAGCTCGTTTCCCTGCTGGATATGATTATCGATGAGGGCCGCAATAAGATTTGTCGCAGCCGTGATTGCATGTATGTCCCCCGTGAAATGCAGGTTGATGTCCTCCATAGGAACCACCTGGGCATATCCACCGCCACAGGCACCTCCCTTCACACCGAAGCAAGGTCCCAGGGAAGGTTCCCTTAGCGCGATCACAGATTTTTTACCGATCTTTCTAAGGCCATCCCCCAGTGCAATCGTGACAGTCGATTTTCCTTCCCCGGCGGCGGTTGGAGTCATTGCCGTAACCAGAATCAAATGGCCACGGTTACCTTTTTCGCTGCCCTTTTTCAAATATTCGTTCAACTTTTCATAAGATATCTTTGCCTTGTATTTACCATAAAGTTCCAAATCTTTATCTTCAAGGCCAATCTGCTTTGCAACTTCAACAATTGGTTCCATCACGTTTGCCTGGGCAATTTCTATATCTGTCATCCGGATCCTCTTCTACATGATTAATTAATGGAAGCCTTTTTGGACAATCCAATAAAAAAGATTACACATAGTATAGTATTTTATATGATTTTATGGAACATGAGTTAAAGTTTATTGATTCATTTAATCAAAATTTTTAATGACGAATCCCGGCTTTACGTGATAAGATTTAATCCATGAAAAAATTTGCCGCAATCATTGTGTCGCTCATGACACTGGCCACACTTTACGCACAAAACAAGACTATCAAAGTTGACGGGGAGGATGTCCTCGTGATTTATGAAGAGTACTTTGACTACGACAGCAACGGGCTGATAGTCCATTCCTCCTCCACCTTCGGCATCGAACCGTTGTTTCCGGATGAACTGCGGATTCTGGACGAATGGTGGTACCAGTATGATCAAAACGGAAATAAAATCTACTCAAAAAATACTTTCGGTCACGAAGAATACGAAGAATGGAACGACTATGGTGATTCAGGAAAACTTGTTCACTACAAAAACTCCAACGGAAAGGAAAGCTGGTACGACTATGACTCTGACGGCCGGGAGGTCCACGGTCTGGACTCAGACGGGATTGAATGGTGGGTCGATTACGACGAAAATGGGAAATGGATTCTAACCAAATGGGGCGATGACACAGAGATAATACCGGAATACAATCAGGACGGACTCATGACCATATCAAAGTCCTCGGATGGTGGCTGGAGAGAATATGATGAACTTGGCAGGACCGTTTTTTACAAGGACGCAAGGGGTTCGGAACTCAAATATGATTACAGCAAGAACATCATGCAGGTAAAAACGGCTGACGGTTTTGAAACCCTTATCCAATATGACTCCGATGGACGGGAAATCTATTACAGGGACCAGGGCCTTGAGGAATGGTTCCTGTATGAATACAATTCAGACGGGCTGGCAACAAAAAAGATTTGCTACAAAAAACCAGGCAAATCCCAGCGGAAGTAGGTCAAGGCCGGCAGATCCAAAAACTCATTGCCCAACCTTGACCCATCCGGAGTTTCAGCTCCCCCTATCTGCCCATCAAATTTTTCTGACGAGGATAACTTCGACGCGGCGGTTCAACTTACGGCCATAGTCAGTTTCATTGTCGCCCCTAGGTTCCGAAGAGCCTTTTCCGCTGACCTTGATTTTCAAATCCGAATCCCTTGTGCGTTTCTGCATCAGATAGTCGGCGACCGTCTTTGCACGCTGAAGGGAGAACTCCACATCCGTTTCGTCTGTGCCTTCCGCAGTCTTGGCGCAATGTCCAACCACATGAAGAGTGTTGTCATATTTCTTCAGGATTTTCACGACCTTATCCAGCTTCCTGTATTCCAGCTGGTCCAGTTCGTATGAATCCGGCAAAAAGTTGATCGTGTCCAGACAAATCGCAACACCTTCGTCCGTCCTGTAAACCGAGACAGCGCCATTCAGGTCAGGGTCGTTTGCAATAGCCGTCATGGTCGAATCAACGACCTTTCCTTCACGCTCCGCAATTCGTTCGTCCGTGGACGCGTTCTTTCCAAAGACATAATGGAGTCCCAGCCTGCCTCCCGCGTAAATCGTGTTAGGAGAATTGAAGGTCTCGATTCCAAACTGAGGGGTCAACTCAAATTCGAGTCGTCCCTTTGCAAAATCCAGGGGATTCCATCTGAAGGAAAGTCCCACAAGAAGTTTCTGGTCAGACCGGCTTGAACTCGTGTCGCTTGTGATATCCTTGAACGTAAAGCCGTAGTCGATTTCAGGCTGAAATGCAAAATCCGAAAGACCAAATGGCAGGCGGATCCAGTAGCCAAAAAAGAAATCCCGGTCAAGGCCACTTACGACAGGGACCTGTACCCCAAGGAGAGGAGAAAAGGAAACCAGCAATTTAAATCCGTTCTGTTTTCCCGCAATGGCGAAAGGCATTCCATATTCAAACGAAAGGCCTCCTCCCATATCGGCAGCGGCATCTGACTGGTGTCCGTTAATCAAAAAATTTCCCTGTCCGTATGCTCCGTAGCGGACAACCAGGTCCGCTTCTTTTGCGAACAGAGAAGTTCCAATGGTCAATGCCGCCAGGGCTGACAAAAACATCTTCTTTTTCATAAATCCTTCCTAAACAAAATCAGTTTATAAATTATGGGCGTCTCTAAAAACTGCAATTTTTGGAGATTCCCTTATATACGAACCGTTACGGTGCATTACACTATTTCAATTGAACCAGGACAGTGCCGTGAGGGGCAACGCTTTTTATAATTTCGGCACCCCCGGATATTGGCAGAAGGTTTTTACGCTCCCACAGGTCCCTCTGGCAATACAATGTCCCCGGCAGCAGATTTCTGATGGCTTTCAAGTCAACAGAGATTTCGGCTGTCTCATCCCTGGAATTAAAAATGGCGATATTCACTTCCACCCCTTTGGCAGGGCAGCCATCCCCATAGCTGACGAAGATACATTTTTCGTCATCCCTTAGCAACAGGAACACGCCCCTGGATTTTTTCTGGATAGCCAGGACCTCTTCATTCATAAGAAGGGATGCGGATTCATCATCCATTTCAGCAAGATCAAGACCAAACATCAATGGCCAGCGGAACATGCTCATCAATGTAAGAACTGATTTGCGTTCCTCCAGCTTGAATTCCGGTTTCCGTTCCGCCACGTCACGGTTTCCTTGATTCAAAAATGGTAGACAAGAATCCGCAAAGGAGGTCAGTGATAACGGACCAGGCCACACCTGTCTGCAACAGCGATTCACCTGCCCTCCGGAAGTTTTCCAGATGCCCACATAATTTTCAGCCAGCCAGGGATTTCCCGAAGGACTGCCAGCATTTCCCACAGCAAGAACGATGTCCCGTCCGCAGGATTCAAGCGCATGAAAGATCAGGTCCATCTCTTCTTTTGGTACGCCGGCATCGCTCTGGTGCGGACAGGAATTTGCGGATGGCCTAACCTCCACAAAATCCAGGTTCCAGGAAGCGTACAACATAAATATGCTGTCATAATATTCCTGGGCTCCCTTCTTAAGGCAGTCCACCCTATACAGGCCTGTCCCTTCATTGTGGGGGACCGAAGAATCAACTATCCGGTCGGCGGTAGCACCGGAGCCAAATATTCCTGCATGATTTTCAACGCAAGGACATGGGATTCCGGTTTCCATCTGTATTCCAATTTTCAATCCCAGGGAATGGATGTAATCCGCCAGAACCTTCAATCCTTTTCCATCCGCGCTGGAAGGAAACAACCTTGAATCGGGAACCACCCTTGCATATTCGTCAAGGCAGTCCCATTCAGATTTTTCCTGACGGCATGAGAGATAGGACCAGCGCAGGTCAATTACAATGTACTCCCATCCATATTCTTTTAGGGCACGGGCAATATGGTCAGCACAGAACCTTACCTGTTCCTCATTTACAAAAGCACCACAGCCGTTTACCAAATTCCATCCCAACGGGGAAAATATGTTATCTCTATTTTTTGGACACATAAACCTATGCACCTGTTGACGGATTCCCGTCGCAGAGCACCGAGGTACCGTCAAGCCTGCAATAATAAAAAAGGGACCACCATGAAGGCAGTCCCATTACGCAGTTCACGAGGAAAACTAATCTAACTTAGCTCCACCGTCAACCCATTCGATATCAACATCGTAAGCTTCGTCAGTCCAGTCACGGTCAATTGAAAGCTTGAGACCTGTATCAAGGCTGAGTGGCTTCAAGAATGTGTACTTGCGCATTGTTGACTTGCAGTAGAATGAGAATCCTGCTCCACCCAAACCAGCTTCCACCTTGAAGTTTGTGATGTTTGAGTCGTTGAAAGTCTTAATAACGGCACCTGTCTTAGCGTTTGTAAGAACTACCTGTCCTTTTCCGTTTGTGTCACCACCGATAGTCCAGTTGGCGTTCCAGTTTGCATCCTTCCATGTTCCAGAAATTGAACCTACATCAAAAGCAAAACAAGATGTCAATCCTACCAATGCAACAGCAACCAAAGCTAAAAGTTTTTTCATTTTAATACCTCTTAGTATATCAAATATGCCTATATTATATACCACTCTAATTAATTTTCAAGTTTTTTTTATTTTTTTCCGATACTGGATAACATTTTATTATTCGCTGTCATAGTCAACCAGCGTCGTAACATTCATAGGCTCCAGGACTTTTCCGTAATTAAGGAAAGGCAATCCCACAACCCCAAAGACATCGGTAACAACACCGCCACCCATGCCCACGAGTTTTTTTGCGGCAGCCAGGGTTCCGCCCGTAGCCACAAGGTCATCCACCAGCAAAATGTTCTGCCCTTCCTGTATATCCGCGCAATGGACTTCAATTTCGGCGGTTCCATATTCCAGCGCATAGGAACAGGAATAGGTTTTTCCAGGAAGCTTTCCCTTTTTACGTATCAGGACCAGCGGGATTCCCATTTTCTGGGCAAAAGGGGCCGCAAAAATGAATCCCCTGGACTCAATCCCGGCTACGGCATCAATCTTTTTGTCCCTGTAGATTTCGACCATACGGTCAATGCAATAGGAAAAGGCTTCAGGATGACGGAGAATCCCCGTTATATCATAAAAAAGAACCCCCGGCTTTGGAAAATCGGGAACACGGCCTATAACTTTGTCCAGAACTTCAAAATCTTTGTTCATAAAAATCCTCAAGATGTTTAGGGAACCTCTAACAATTGCAATTTTTAGAGGCAACTTTGAAAATGCGATGTTTTAAGCCTTGTAATCCCAAGCCTTAAAACTCTATTAGGAATATAAAATATTCCGGACATCCCTGAAAAGTATTTTCTAGAAATGCCCTTTGCATAGGAACAATCACGAGTTCCATTCCCTTAGGCTTGTTTTGCGACGCTTTCGGTCCATCCGTTTTCCGCAAAACAAGCCTACAGATACTGGCCCGACCTTTGTCCTATCAGGTATCTGTTTTTTGAATCCCCAGGCGCTTACCGGGAATACAGTTTTTATTTTAAGACCACTAAAATCAGCCGTCAACTGTTTTATAAAAAAAACCGTCCCATAACGGAACGGTTTTCCATCTGCTTAATCGCAAAGCGGTTGAAGATTACTCTTCGGAAGCCTCTTCCTCTGATTCTGCTGCCTCATCTTCTGTTGCAACATCAGCGGCTTCTTCAGTTTCCTCTGCAGCGGCTGTTTCAACTACAGGTGTCTTTACGGCAGCCTCGATAGCTTCGTCCATTGAAACAATCTCGACAGGCTCGTTCACATCGTAGACAGCAATAACTGTTCCGTTTCCGTCAACAAGCTTAACCTGGGTAACCTTCTTCTGGTAGTTTGTTGAATCAGTGTTCTTTACGACAATAAAATTAACCTGGGCTGTAAGGGCGTTGTCCTTGATATATCCGTCAAAAACTGGCCATTCCTCTGCAAGGCGGTCCCTGTTCAAAGCGTAGTGTAGGCCTCTTGAAGTGTAGTTCAAATCAGACTCGTTTGATTTTACAGTGAAAGGGAAATACTTTTCGGTCCTGTTGAATGCGCTAAAAGAAAGGCTGATGCTGTCCTCTGAATAGATGAATTCCTTTTCAACCAATGCATCAATGAGTTCCTTCTTCTTGCGGTCGATTGCCAAAAGCTGGTCATCAAATCTTCCACGGATCTCTGCATCCGCATTGGCGATAGCTTCCTTGCGTTTTGCGGAAACTGCCTCGATTTCAGCTGAGACACGGTCGTTGTACTCTTCCGCGCTTTCCCATCCAAACTGCTCCATTTCAGAAATTCTAGCAAACTCTTTCTGCATCTTTGCATTCAATTCGGCATTGGCCTTCTGGAATGCGGTCTCATATTCGTCCTTTACAAGGGCTCTCTGATAGTTCAAGTCGTAAATCTGGCTAAGGTAATCACCAAGTTTATCCTGTGCCCAGGCTGACACTCCAACAACAGCTGCAACAATTCCAACAGCAACCTTCTTAAAACACTTCATATAAACACTCCTAGATTCATCTGAATTAACCGATAATGGTTATTTTAATAATAAGTTCAACTATTTCATTTGTCAACAAAAAGTTGCTGACAAAAAAATCCCCTGCAGAAGGGGATTTACAGCAATAGATATGAATCTGCGCTTTACGAAGCATCACCTTGGTTCATACACGGAGGAAGCCTTGACCCGCTCAAAATGGACGTAGGCGTTGTAGTTGTTGTTGATAAACTGATTCAACGTCATCTCCTCGCCATTCTGGAATACCACGCAGTCAAATTTTCCGTCATCCCTGAAATATGGCATGAACACCGCATTGGAATCATACACGTCCACTCCACCGGAACTGTGGCGGACAGCCCCAAGAAAGAAGGTGTCCGGCTCGGTGACGGCCAAAACGTACATAAGCGCCTTGAGACAGCTGGTGCTATATCCAACGTTCTTTACGTAGCCGGTCGCAGGAACAACACGTCCGTCACCGGAAAGGCTTGATACAAAGAAATTGTCGGTGACATCCACACCGCAATCCTCCCATGAAAGGTCACTGCGCACCGTGTGGAGGGAATACACTTTTTCAGCCAAATGGCGGTTCCAGTCAAGATTTAATGTCAGGTTCCATTTTTGTCCCATGACATCGGCCTTTGATATTCCATTCCTTTCGATGGTCGGCACAATCAGGTCAATGATTTTTGTACCCCTGCCGTTGTTGATTGGAATAACAAGCCCATCGACTATCCACTTTACGAAACCAGACGCACCGACAGTGACCGCCGGTTCCAGTGAAGTTTCGGTCACAGGATTTTTTAGCCAGTAGTTCAGCTCCTCGTCCACGACTTCCTCGTTGAAAGGTCTGGAAGTCGTGATGGAATAAAGCTCGCCCTTGTAGTTGTAGGCCGCATCAGGAGCATAGACCATAGTTGGCAGGCGGCGTCTGATTGTGACAGCCATCTTCCCGATATTGGTATACTGGTCCAGCATAGGCAAAACCATTTCCCAGGGAACGCTTTTCCTGGTCTGGTTCATTATGCTCTGGAATGAGGTTGTATAAAGGTTTTCAAACGGAATGGTCAGCGGTATGCCGCGGCAAAGATAGTGGCCGTAAACCATCAGGTCCACCAAAGTCTTCCTGCCTTCCGGCCTGACCTGGAGATAGACCTCAGGCGATTCCGTAAAATAGAACACCATCTTTTCTGGCGCCCCGGAGGCTCGGTTCCTATAGAGAAGCCATGCGCCACAGGAATTTCTGCTGAAGGCGGGCCTTTCATTGACTCCCACCACGGTCTGGCCAATAATTTCCGTCACCTTGAGCAGCGTGGAAGGGGAGACAACTATGACCGTGCACTGGCCTTCCCTTTCGGCCCTTACCTGAAAAAGCTTTCCGCTTGAATCAGTGTAATCCTCCGACGGACGGCCGTTTATCTGTGAAAGCGGGGAAAGGATCCAGGAATCCAGCACCGTACGCCGGATTTCTGTTGTATCGGGAACAGTAATCCTGGCATATTCAGCAAAGACGCACCCCAAAGCAAAGAAAGTGGCCAACGAAAGAGTAACAAGGCGTTTCAGCGGAAATGAGTTTTTCATCTAATCTTCCTTCCGGGACGACACTCCGGTATTATTTGCAAGGGGGACGGACCCCCTGTTTTAATTTTTAGTTCACCATTGCACCATCGGCATATTTTACCTCTGGCTTTACCACTGTTCCATCAGGATTGTGAATCATTCCATCCTTCTCTTCATCCGGATGATTTCCAACAGGCGCGTTGCTCAGGAGAAGTTTCAGACGGTTCAGCTGGTTCACTTCGCTGGAACCCGGATCGTAGTCGATTGCGGAGATATTTGCAGCCGGATACCTTCTCCTGAGTTCCTTTATCATTCCCTTTCCGGTGACATGGTTAGGCAGACAGGCGAATGGCTGTACACAGGCAATGCTTGGAACTCCGCTATGGATAAGCTCCACCATTTCGGCAGTAAGGAACCATCCCTCGCCCATAATGTTTCCCAGCTGGACAATATCGTCCACCCCATCCATCAATTTGTAGATGCTTTCAGGAGGATCAAAGCGGTGACTCTTCTTCAGCATCTTCTTCATGTAGGAGCGGTAAAGTTCCATCAGGGCAACAAACCTGCGGGCATTTGTTTCGCTCTTCTTAGGGAACGCCAGTTCCTGGTGACGGAAAATACCGGTGCTGAATGAATAGAAGAAGAAGTCGGCGAAACTTGGGACACAGGCCTCCGCCCCTTCCCTTTCGATTGTCTCCACAATCTGGTTGTTGGCGGTCGGATGGAATTTTACCATGATTTCACCGACAACACCTACGCGTGGTTTCTTTATTGGAAGCAAAGGCAGGTTGTCAAATTCCTTTACTATTCTGCGGATTATCTTCCTGTAGCTGTGCAGCCCAAGGCTCTTGAGCGCCACAGACGCTTCGGCGTTGAGTTTTTCATAAAGCGCATTGGCGCTGCCAGGGACGGCCTCGTAAGGTCTTGTCCTGTAAAGACAAAGCATCAGGAGGTCCCCAATGACGGCTGCCCTAAGTCCACGATGGATTGCGGCGATGGATACCTTGAATCCTGGGTTCGATTCCAGTCCCTGTGCGCTCAATGAAATTACCGGGACATTAGCAAAGCCGGCATCCTTTACGGCACGCCTAAGGAAGGCTATGTAGTTTGTGGCACGGCATCCGCCACCGGTCTGCGACATTATGAGGCTTGTATTGTTAAGGTCATATTTTCCACTCTGGAGAGCGGCAATCATCTGGCCGGCCACAAGGATTGACGGATAGCAGGCGTCATTGTTTACATACTTGAGTCCGACCTCCACCGCCTTTGGATCGACGGCATCAAGTATAACAAGCCTGAAACCGCTGTAGTTGAAGGCATCCTGGATCAGCCTGAAATGGATCGGGCTCATCTGTGGACAGATGATGGTATGCTTAGGTCTCATTTCCTTTGTGAAAACGACCCTGTGGTATGCGGCGCTCTTGACCGGCAATTTCTTTCCGCTTCTCTGACGGGCCTTTACGGCCGCAATGAGGGAACGGACCCTTATTCGGACCGCACCAAGGTTGCTGCCTTCGTCAATCTTTATGAGGGTGTACATGCGGCTCTTTGCCTTAAGGATTTCATCGACCTGGTCCGCGGTTACGGCATCAAGTCCACAGCCAAAGGAAGTCAGCTGCACCAGCTCAAGATTAGGCATCTGGGATGCGAACGCGGCGGCACGGTAAAGCCTGTTGTGGTATACCCACTGGTCAATTACACGGAGAGGCCTTTCTATCTGGCCCAGGTGGGCAACGGAGTCCTCGGTAAACACGGCCAGTCCCAAACCATGTATCATCTCCGGAATACCGTGGTTGATTTCCGGATCCAGATGATATGGACGTCCTGCCAATATGATACCGTTGGCCCCGCGGCGGATCATCTGCTCAAGGGCTTCCTCACCGGCGGTCTCCACATCCTTTTTGAACTGCTCCTGCTCTTTCCATGCGTCGTCCATCGCAGCATTTATCCTTTCCTTTGTCAAAGTCCGGAAATGAGGAGAAAGGACCTCGTACATACGTTCCGCAAGACGCTGCCTGTCATAGATTGGAAGGAACGGATTCAGATAAAGCAGGGACTCGTCATGGCGTATCTGGTCCACATTGTTCCGGAGCACCTCCGAGTAGCTTGCGACTATCGGACAGTTATAATGGTTTCCGGCACCGGCGTCCTCTTTCTTTTCGTATGGGGCGCAAGGATAGAAAATAAATTTGCAGCCCATATTGAGGAGACTTTCCATATGTCCGTGGCTGATTTTGCCCGGATAACAGACGGATTCCGACGGGATGGTCTCCAATCCCTTTTCATAGATACCGCGGCTGGACCTTGGTGAAAGGCGGACACGGAATCCCAGTTTAGTGAAGAAAGTGAACCACAGCGGATAGTTCTCATAGATATTAAGGACACGAGGTATTCCTACATCCCCCATGGTAGCCTCGGAGGAAGAAAGAGGGGTATATTTAAACAGCCGCTTGTATTTCCATTCAAAAAGGTTAGGAAGATTCTTTGGATCTTCGCTATCATCAAGCATGCTAGCCTCTTTGTTGCTGGCATCCACAACCAGGTCGTCCTTTCCAAGCTCCGCTCCCCTTTCGCAGCGGTTTCCTGTAACAAACTTACGTACGGAACGGTCCGTTGAGAATGTGTTTATGGTAAGCAGACAATTGTTTGAACATTTTCCACAGCGCCTCAGCTCCAGGTCCACCTTGAAAGATTCAAGCTGCTCCAGGGTCGCGATATTTGACATGACAAACCTTGGTGTCTGGTCAGGATCATCAGGCTTTGGACGTCTCAGGTCTTCCCACTGGTCCTGGGCGATAAGCGCAGAACCGTAGGCTCCCATCAATCCGGCCACGTCAGGCCGGAATACATTTACGCCAGATATTTTTTCAAAGGCCCGGAGTACGGCATCATTATTGAAGGTTCCTCCCTGGACCACAACCTTCTTTCCAATTTCATCAGCGTTCCTAAGCTTTATGACCTTGAAAAGTGCGTTCTTTATGACGGAATACGAAAGTCCCGATGATATGTCGGCAACAGAGGCGCCTTCCTTTTGTGCCTGCTTGACGCGGCTGTTCATGAAAACAGTACAGCGGGTACCCAGGTCCACCGGCTTTTGTGCAAGAAGGGCGATCTTTGAGAATTCCTGGACGCTCATTCCCATTGTCCGGGCAAAGTTGTCAAGGAAGCTTCCACATCCGGAGGAACATGCCTCGTTCAGCTGGATGGAAGTTATGGCGCCGTCCTTCATTCTAAGACATTTCATGTCCTGTCCACCGATATCCAGAAGGAACTCGACCCCAGGAACAAAGAAATCCGCCGCCCTGTAGTGGGTGATGGTCTCTACTTCACCTGCATCGACTCCAAGGGCCGCCTGGAAAAGGGCCTCCCCGTAACCTGTTGAGACGGCCCTGGCAATATAGCAGCTTTCAGGCAAGATTGAATAGAGCTGCTTCAGGACGCGGACAGCCAGGTCCACAGGGTTTCCTGCGTTCACGTCATAGAAACGCCAAAGGATTGCGCCGTTGGTGTCCGTAAGGACAGCCTTTGTTGTGGTTGAGCCGGCATCAAGACCAAGGAATACCGGTCCGGAAGCCTTGGACAGATCTCCGGACAAAGCCTTCTCCTGGGCATGGCGCTTTGTAAACTCATCAAGCTCCGACTGGTCCCTGAAAAGCGGCTCAAGGCGCTGGACTTCCTGCATCTCTGCGCCGACAAGATTTTTCAAGTTCTCGCGGAACTCTGAAATAGTCAAAAAGGAGGTACGTCCCTCAAGGACACCCTTGATTTCCCTTTCGGCGGAATACGCTGCGCCGGTCGCAACAAAAAGCTGGCTGTTTTCAGGTACAATGGTTTGTTCTTCCGAAAGCTTCAGGGTCACAATGAACCTGTGACGAAGCTGGTCCAAAAAGTGGAGAGGTCCTCCCAGGAAAGCAACATTTCCACGGATAGGCTTACCGCAGGCAAGGCCGGAGATTGTCTGGGAAACTACGGCCTGAAAAATTGATGCGGCGATATCCTCGCGTCTGGCTCCCTCGTTTATGAGAGGCTGCACATCTGTCTTCGCAAAAACTCCACAGCGGGCCGCGATAGGATAAATGGTGTCGGCACCCTTGGCAAGTTCATTCAATCCGCTGGCATCGGTTTCCAGAAGTGCGGCCATCTGGTCAATAAAGGCCCCGGTTCCTCCGGCGCAGGTTCCGTTCATCCGCTGCTCCACACCGCCCTTGAAATATGTAATCTTGGCATCCTCTCCGCCAAGCTCTATCACGACGTCGGTCTGAGGAATCAACTTACGGACTGCAGTGGTGGCGGCCACAACTTCCTGAATAAACGGTATCTTTAGCCACTGGGAAACAGAAAAACCTCCGGAACCTGTGACCTTCACTGAAACGGTCTGGGCATTTCCGGCAGGAAGCTGGCTTTCCAGGGCATCGAAACATTTGTTTACGACCGAGATAATTGTGTTCTTGATATCCGCTCTATGACGTTCATAGTCCCCGTAAAGCAGCTTATCATTTTCATCGAGAGCGACAACTTTTACGGTGGTCGAACCAACATCAATTCCCATGCGGATTGGAGAAGCCACCGGCTTAATAGAAGAAACCTTTGATAAATCCATAAATGCAAAACCCCTTAACAAAAAAAAAAACCACACGAACCGGCAGCATACACTGACGGATGGCAGTAGGAAATATTTATAACAAACAAAGGGCATCCCAAAAACAGCTGTTCTTTGAGAATCCCTAAAGCATTTTTGCGAAACCTAAATTCGTTCAACAGAAATTAACGGATAGCAAAAAAATATATAAGGGCATCTCTAAAAAATACTTTTTAAAGACACCTACAAACAGGAGAACTATATCAGAAACTCCGGTTTTCTAAAAGACACAGGAACACAATTTTATGGGACATCCCAAATAAATGTTTCCGGGAAGACCCCCTTTCTGGATGTGACCTACATTGGATTTGAGATACGTATCTCGTCACCGACAGAGACGGAGGAGTAGTCATTCCCGCCTTCAATATTGAACAGAGACTCGACCATTATCTGGTCCTCCTCGCTTCCCTTTATCATGTAGACGACCCCGTTGTCGATGGTCATTTTTCCACCGGCAATGGTCTTTCCGTTTCTGACCACGGTGACAGGCACAAGGCTTCCCTGTCCGGCCTTTGATGCATAGGCGGAATAGGCAGACTTTTCGACGTAAATCATGACCCGGCGTTTGTTGACCACACCGGAAACGAGTCCCTGTATCTTGTTGCCGTCCTTCGTGCAGAGGGCCTGAAGCAGCTGCGAATATTGGCTGTTCTGGGACGAAAGGGCCTTATTTGATTCCTCAAGGCGATTCTTTTCATCCACCAGGGACTCCTTTTCGGAAACCAGGGATCTAGTCTGGCTGCTGAGTTTTTCCTTCTCCTCGACCGCGCTCTGATAATCCTTCCGGATTTTTTCAGCCTCGGATACCAGGCTGGCGTTTTCGGCCACAAGGGAAGCGTTTGCCTCTTTAAGACCGTCCACGGATTCCCTTTCCTGTGACAGCGATTCGTTTTTAGCAAGAAGGGCAGATTTTTCGGCGGCCCAGGATTCCTCCAGCCTGGACAGTTCAGTTTTCCATGATGCCTCAAGGGACTCCTTTTCTTTCGAAAGAGAATCGACGGACTGGGAAAGCTCTGACATCCTGGTGGAAAGACTTTCGTTTGTGGAATTCAGTTTTTCGTTTTCGCTTGCCAGTTCCCCGTTTGTAACGTTCAAGGTTTCCACCTGGGCAGACAAAGTTTCCTTCAGACTTTCCAGGGCGGATTTTTCTTCCGTAAGGGCACCGGTCTGTGAAATCAGTTCCCGTTTTTCCTCTTCAAGGCCATCAATCTGCACGGACAGCTGTTTTTTTTCTTCCTCCAGCCCGTCGTTCCTGTCCTTAAGCTCATAGTTTTTTCCCAGCAGCTTGTTCACCTCGGACACGGAGGCGGAGGCAAGCTCGTTTCCGGCATTGTTCGCTATCCTCTGCATAGAAGAGGCAAATGTCGGGATGGCGTTCTTCTGGGGAATCTTAAGGAACCTGGAGCCCAGGGTGGATATATCGTTGTAGTACTGCCTCTGTTTTTCCAGCGCCTTCTTGAACTCCTCGGAGGCATTTTCATCGACCCTTGAGGAAGCTCCGCTGTAATACGATGAATAGGACGCCGCAGCCTTTGTAACGATTGACAGGGCCGTCCTGTCATCGGAAAAGGTCGGGTCGTACTGGTTTTTGACGAAACCTACCATCTCTTCCTGCTTTTCCATGGCGCTCTGCTGTATGTCATCAAGATTTTTCTGCAGGTCGCTCAGCTTTCCTTCATAGTCGCTGGCCAGCTGCTGTTTTTCAAGCTGATGAAGTTTCTTTTCGCTGGCCAACTCCGCCTGATGCTCCCTGGCCTGCTGCACCTTGGTGGTATCATACTGAGCCAGCTGCTGCTGATAAAGATTGATCCGCTGTTCGGATTCGGCGATCTGGAAATCCAGCTGCCTTGCGGTTTCCATCGCCGCATTGTAGCTGGCCTGTATTTCGTTCTGCATACGGCTCTTTTCGGAGGAGTCCCGGATGTTCAGGGAATTCAATGTCGCAAGGGAAGACTTCCTTTCAGACTCGGCCTGGGCAATGATATTCTTTTTCTTTAGCTCAAGGCTGACCTTGCTGGCGGATTCATCATTTATCTTTTGCTGGGTCTCGCCCACCAGGTCAAGGAGGTTGCTCAGGTTAAGGCTGTCAAAGCTTTCAACCTCGACCGCGATGTTCCTATTCTGGCGGTGGACTATGGAAATGATTGTGCCGGCCATGATGCCAACAAAAGCGAAGGCGGCCGCCATCCACAGCAATACAGGGACGGAATTTTTCAGGGTATTCTTTCTTGTGGCGGAATATTCATTCACCAGGTCATATTTCAGTCCGGAAGCCTCGCCTGGAAGGGTCCTTGATTCCGATTCAAGGAAATCCTGGATACTGCCCTTCAGCTTCGCCCTGCCCGCATCCTTGAAACTTTTATAGCCCTTCATGTCCGTACCAAAATCCTCTGACGCCGGATTCTGGGACTGCATGCCGGAGGCTTTCTGCTTTTCATCAATCTTTGAGTCAGGAACAAAAAGTTCCTCCGTTTTTATTTCGTTGACATTGTCCATATTCCACTCCAATCAGCAGGCGCATTCTTGAGTCCCATGCGGGATAGAAAAATTTGACCCACTTCCAGGCAGCTTTTCTTAAACTGACTTCGAGCAGTCTTCCAATCACCTTCGTAATATGCCTTCAGTCCCTGTTCAAATTCATCAAACCGTTCGACCGTATACATGCCGGCATATTCCGGGTCCTCCATCTGAAGGTCCAGAGGGAAGTAAATCTTTTTGCCTTCGACCTTGCCTTTGACCTGGACCGTATCTATCTCGTAGAACCTGTACCTTTCCATGGCGGAAGGGACCCTGCATACTTCATTCTTGACGTACTCGCTGCACAGGACCGGCAGCCTGTATACCCTGGTCAGTCCCTCGATTCTTGAGGCAGAGTTGACGTTATCGCCGATTACGGTGTTGGCCATGTACTTGTTGGACCCGATGTTTCCATAGAACACCTCGCCGCCGTCTATTCCGACACCTATGTCAATGCTTACCGCCTCATAGACCTTCTGCGCCTGGTCGTTGAATTTGCCCAGCCCCATGAGTTCCTTTTTCCGTTCATCCATCTTCTGGCGGAAGATTTTAGTCTGGATGGTCATCTTCCATGCGCAGGATATTGCATCCACGGACTTCTGCGGATTCACGTTATCCCTGCCGCCATCAATCCCGAAGACTCCAAGGACCGCGTCACCAATCAAGGAACCGATGAACGCCTTGGAACGGTTACCGTTTATTTCATCCGGCTGGATTATCCCGATAATCGAATTGTAATGTATGTTCAGGAGCCTGATTATGTCATTGCCCAGGACTTCCGTGCGGTTTGTAAAATTCTTTATGTCCGTAAAAAGGATGGTCAGCTGCCTCTGCTCACCTTTAAGCTCGACCCGTCCATCATTGTAGGCGGTGTCCACCACATTCTTTGATACAAATTTCTGGAAGATATTGCGGAGGCTTGCCGTGTTCAGGTAAAGGTTATTGAAGTTGGCCGCCAGATAGGTTATATCGTCATTGGAGGAACCGCTTATATCAATCGGAGCCTTCAGTTCCATTGAAGTGAAACTGCTTTCATCCTGAAGCTGCTGCCTGAGTCCAAAGACATCCCTTGTAAATTTCTTCACGTTGCTGAAAAGAGAACGCAGGACGGAGATTCCCACCACGACGAAGAACAAGGTCATGACCAGGATTATTATGGAAATCTTCAGGAAGATGCCATACATCTCACGGCTTGTGTCCGCCTGAAGCTCCCCTCGTATCAGATAGCAGTCCCACTCGCTGTGATATTTGAAAACCCCCATGAACTCGGCGCCGGACGGGGAGACAAAATTCAAGGACCCTTCCACCCTGTCCAGGGAGTTCGTCTTACGGGCCTCCTCATACATCCGGTTCATTCTGTCCAGGGCCTCGGTGTCGGAAAAATTGTACCAGCTGTAGCTTGTATCGTTGCGGGCGCTGAACAATATGTCACCATTTTTTGTTACGCCCATGGCAACTGAATGGGGCTTCGAAAAACCCCTCTTCGCGGCGCTGGCTATACTTTCCAGGGACTCTTCCCGTTTCTGTGAATACATGCTGATCTGGTATTGATTTGTAGCATTGGTATAGAGATCGGAAAGATGATAGACGAGAAGCTCGTTGGTCAAGGCAATCGTTTGCCGTTGTGAAAATATAAGGGTTATGAAGTTTGTGCTAAGACAGGAAAGAAGAATAAGAACTATGAAGACGGTAAGAATCTTCACAGAAATCGGCACTATCGGTGTATTCCCAACCTTCTGGAAACCTACCCCACGGGAAAACTTGTTAGAGGAATTCATCCCAAACCCCCAGCCAAATCTAGATACATTGTCTAATTTTACACTGATTGATTTAATTTTACAACTATTTTATTCTCTAATATATATGAAAAACGACGAGATTGATGCATCTAAGCCGGGAGCCGATTCAAAAAAGAAGACCTCCTCCCTTGTCAAAAAGGGGCTTTCCCTTTCCGTACTCACACTGTTCTCAAGGATACTGGGGCTTATCAGAGAGATGACCAAGGCCAAGTTCATGGGCACCACCTCCTATTCCGATGCCTTTGGAATTGCGTTCATGATTCCCAACCTCTTCAGGCGGCTCTTTGCGGAGAATTCCATATCGGTGGCCTTCATACCGACCTTCAAGGGTTACCTTGAGGATTGCGGCACACCTGAGGGCAAAAAGAGCACACAGGAATTTGTCAACGCCACCTTCACCTTCGTAACCTTCCTGACAGTATGCTTCGTTACCCTCGGAGTGATCCTTGCCCCATGGATCCTGCGCATCTTCTACAAGACGGAGGACGCGGCGTCAATGGTGGAGGCTACACTTCTCACCAGGATAATGTTCCCTTACCTGACGGTCATTTCCATTGCGGCCTTTTTCCAGGGCATCCTCAATGGACTCAAAATCTTCTCCCCATCAGGGTTCACACCTATACTGTTCAATTCCATCGTGATCCTTGCGACCTACATTCTTTCGCCCCACATGGAAAATCCGGCAAGGGCCATGTCCGTCGGTGTCATAGCAGGAGGAACGGTCCAGGCATTTTTCCAGCTTCCCTTCGTCCTAAAAAACAGATGGAAGATCAGCTTCACCTCGCTGAAAAAAGCCTTCACAAACCCGGGAACAAAAAAGGTCATAGCGCTGGTTGGCCCTACAATCATAGGAATGGCCGCCTACCAGCTGAACGACATAGTATCCTCCGCACTGGCAACCAGGGCCGGAGAGGGGGTCTACTCCAGCCTGAGCTACTCACTTCGCCTGCAGGAACTGATTCTTGGAATCTGCGCCGTGACCATAGGCACCGTCATTCTCCCGGACCTGACAGGATACGCAAAGAAAAATGAATGGCAGAACTTCAACGACATGCTGAACCAGTCCATCCGCATAATGGCCTTCATAGCCATCCCTATCACCTTTTTCTCCCTTAGCATGGATGAAAACCTCATAAAGTTGATTTTCTCTACAGGACGCTTCAATGAGGATTCCGCCGCCATGACCGTGAACGTTTTCAGGTTCCACATAATCGGCCTCTTTTTCATTGCCGTCAACCGCGTCATAACACCGGCCTTCTATGCTCAGCTGGACAGCATAAGTCCAACCATCGCCGGACTCATAAACTTTGCCATTAACATGGTCCTTGCCTTTGTGCTTGTAAAACCCATGGGCGGAGCTGGAATTGCACTGGCACTGACCATCTCTTCCTTCTTCAACACCCTGGCGCTTTTCATCTTCATGAAGAAAAACAGGAACATCGATATAAAGCAGACCGTAATGTCCACCATGATTTATTCTCTCCGGATGATCATTTTCTCTGTCCTGGCCGCGCTGCCTGTGCTTTTCCTGCGGGGCAAAATCCTTGACCTGTTCGCAGGACACAACAGGCTTGTCTCCCAGGGAATACCGGTCGCAATAACAGGCATCCTTTTCGCAGCAATAGGCATCGGGCTTATGGTTCTGACAAAGGACCCTCTAATAAAAACAGTACTAAGAAAAATCAGGAAGCACTAACATGGCAGATGACTTTGAATCGATAATCAGGAACGCGGACCTGGATAAAATCTATTCCTCCAGACGGGAAAAAATTTTTGCGCAGCTCAGAGAAAAAAAACTGGGGGCGGTGGTTTACGAGGACAGCGAAGACAAAAGGGACCCGTCAATCAGGTACCTTACGGGACATCCCGGGGACGCCCTGCTGATACTCACAGCCGACGGTTCCTCCACCTTGATTCCCTGGGACGAAAACCTTGCGTCCATAAAGGCCCACGCAGGAAAAGTGGTTCCGTACACCCAGTTCAAAAGGAAAAACCTTCTGGCAGTGTCACAGACATTAAGCGGTTTTGCCTGCGACACCCCAACCGTTGCCCTTTCCCCGGATACAACCTTCGTCCTTCACGAACAATATGCTGACGTGCTGAAAGGCTGGACCATAGAATGCAAGGAGGATTCGATCCACTCCTACACCGCAGAATTGAGGGCAAGGAAAGATGAATATGAAATAGCCTGCACCCAGAAAGCCTGCCGGATTACCTCGGAAATGACTGACGATATAATACCTCTGCTGCGTTCAGGAAAAATCGTCACAGAAATGGATGTGGCTCTCTTCATAGAAAGACGCCTCCGGGAAAGGGGCTGCGAGAGAACCAGCTTTGACACCCTGGCGGCAGGTCCTTCAAGAAGTTTCGCGATCCATGCCTTCCCCGGATATACAAGCGGAACCTGGGGTAGCGATGGAATAAGCCTTCTGGACTACGGCGTCTGCTACGAAGGATACGCCAGCGACTGTACAATAACTGTCGCAAAAGGAAAGATGAGTCCAGAGCAGAACCAGATACTGGACCTGGTGCAGGAAGCGGCCGACGAATGCATCAAACTGTACAAGCCAGGACTGACCATAAGCGGAGCCGTAAAAAAGGCGGACGAAATTTTCGCCGCCGCCGGACGGTCCATGCCCCACGGACTTGGCCACGGAACCGGACTGGAGATTCACGAAGGTCCTTTCGTCAGTTCCAGGTCAGGGGAAACAAAGGTCTTTGAAAGCGGAAACATTGTCACCCTTGAGCCAGGCCTCTACGACCCAAAGCTGGGAGGATGCCGGCTTGAAAACGATGTGCTCATAACAGACAACGGAAACTCTGTCCTCACCAATTCAAAAATCTTCAGGATATAGACAACACCGCCTGCAGGCTGCCGATTTCAGTGACCTGCAGGCAACAGTTTTGGGAGTCCCTAAAAATTGCAATTTTTGGAGATGCCCATTTTCATTAGCTTTCTTCTATAAATATTCCATAAAAATCCTTCTAACCCCTTGAAAAACAACAAATTTTTACTATAATTATGCAAAACTCATATTAAGGAGTGCATAAAAATGCAGTTTATTGATGGCGGAGTTACCGCACCTAATGGTTTTTTAGCTAATGGAATCCTTTGCAAAATCAAGGAGAGCCGCACCACTAACGACACTGCCCTTATATACTCAGAAAAAATGTGCAATGCCGCAGGAGTTTTCACACAGAACCGAGTAAAAGCAGAAGCTGTCAAGCTTACAAAAAAGAATATCGCCAATGGAAAAATTCAGGCCGTGATAGCCAACTCCGGAAACGCAAACTGCTGTACCGGGGAACAGGGAGCACAGGTTGCATACAAGATGGCACAGCTGGCGGGAAAGGAACTGAATGTTTCCCCTGACGACATCGTGGTCTGCTCAACCGGAGTAATCGGACAGCAGCTTCCTGTCGAAAAAATCGAGGCAAAGATTCACGACCTGGCGACGGGCTTGAGCAAGGATGGACACAAGGAAGCCCGCATAGCAATCATGACCACCGACACACATTTCAAGGAATGCGCCGTCGAAACCGAGATTGGAGGAAAGAAGGTACGCATCGGAGCAATGTGCAAAGGGTCTGGAATGATTCACATCAACCTTGGAACCATGCTCGCGTTCATGACAACGGACTGCGCAATCAGTTCGCAGATGCTGGAAAAGGCCCTGAGGCTCAGCATAAAGGGAACCTACAACTGTGTTTCCGTTGACGGTGACACATCAACAAACGACACCCTCACAATCCTGGCCAACGGTATGGCTGGAAACGCGGAGATTACGGGCGAAGGAAAAGACTTTGACGATTTCTGCAAGGCCCTGGATACCATCAACACTGTCATGGCCAAAAAGATTGCCGCCGACGGTGAAGGCGCCACAAGGCTCATAGAATGTAACGTGAAGGGAGCAAAGGATGTGGAAACAGCCAGGGGACTTGCTAAGGAAGTGATCTCCTCCTCACTGGTCAAGGCCGCCATGTTCGGTCGCGACGCAAACTTTGGACGCTTTCTTTGCGCCATGGGATATTCCGGATTTGAATTCGACCCTGAAAAAGTCAGCATCTGGTTCACGAGCAACGCAAACTCAAAGCGCTACTTCGATGAGACAAAACCGTTTGAAGTGCACGGCGAAAATTCTATCCTTGTATACAAGGACGGTGTGCCTACGGACTTTGACGAGGACCTGGCAAAGAAAATAATGAGCGAGGAAGCCGTAGAAATTTTGGTGCAGTGCGGAGACGGAAACGCCGATGGAACTGCGTGGGGCTGCGACCTGACTTACGACTACGTAAAAATCAACGGCGACTACCGCACTTGATTCCAGTCAGGAACAATTTTTCGCGGCCAGCTATTTTAGAGAGGTAAACAATGTCAGAGGAAATCAATATCAATACAAACGAAGTCGATCCACGGCTGGACAATTCCAAATGGTCAGACGTTTTGGCCCAGGCGCTTCCATATTTCCGCCACTGGGTCGGAAAGGTCGTGGTAGTAAAATACGGTGGAAACGCAATGCTCAACGAGGACCTTAAGGCCTGTGTCATGGAGGACATCGTTCTTCTTAGCACAATCGGAATCAAGGTCGTCCTGGTCCATGGCGGAGGTCCTGAAATCAACAGTATGCTCCAGCGTGTTGGAAAGGAAAGCAAATTTGTAAACGGGCTCCGTTATACTGATGCCGAGACAATGGAAATTGTGACCATGGTTCTCACAGGAAAACTGAACAAGGATATCGTCGGACTTTTGCTCCAGAAAGGTGGAAAGGCAGTCGGACTTAGCGGTGTAGATTCAGGTCTCCTGCGCGCAAAGAAAATCGACAAGGATGGAGCTGACCTTGGCTTCGTAGGAGAAGTCACGAACGTCAATCCTGAAATACTGCAGTCCCTTTTGGACCAGAACTTTATTCCGGTGGTCTCCACGGTAGCGTTAGGAGAGAACGGGGACAGCAACAGATACAACATCAACGCCGATACAGCCGCAGCCAAGATTGCCATAGCCCTTGGAGCGGAAAAATTTGTTCAGCTCACAAATGTTCCTGGCGTCCTCAAGGATGTCAACGACCCGACCTCATTGATTCAGCGAATCCGTATGACAGAAATCGACAGCTACATACAGGACGGAACAATCGCTGGCGGCATGATTCCAAAAATCGAATGCTGCATGACCGCACGAAAAGGCGGAGTTCCACGAACCCACATCATTGATGGCCGGGTCCCTCATTCCCTGCTGATCGAGATGTTCAGCGACAGGGGAATAGGAACAATGATTTACTAAAAAAGGCGTGATGAAAATTAATTCCGGGGATTCAATGAACCGGCTTTTAGACTGGAGAATAATATTATGGGAAGCAAGATAATCGTAAACAACTACGGTTCCTTTGACGTCACCCTGAAAAGCGGAAAAGGCGCTACAGTGGTTGATGTGAACGGAAAAAAATACATAGACTTTTTGGCGGGAATAGCCGTCAACTGTCTGGGACACAACTACAAGCCTCTGGTAAGGGCAATAGCAAAGCAGGCCGCCAAGGAGATTCATGTCTGCAACTATTTTACAAGCGACACAGGAAACACCTACGCCCAGGAGCTTTTGAACGCCACAGGATTTGACTGCGTGTATTTCGGAAACAGCGGATGCGAAGCCAACGAGGCTGCAATCAAGCTGGCAAGAAAATATGGCTACCTCAATGGCGGTGAAAAAAGAAAGACCATCGTTACATTGAACAGTTCCTTTCACGGAAGGACACTGGCAACCCTTACAGCCACAGGGCAGGACAAGTTCCATCCGGAAGACTTTGCTCCATATCCAAAAGGATTCAAGACCATCGACGCCAACGACTGGGACACAATCAGGACAGCCTTTGATTCTTCCACAGCGGCATTGCTTATCGAATGCGTACAGGGGGAAGGCGGAGTAAATCTTCTTGACCCAAAATGGGTGCAGGCAGCGGCAAACGAAGCAAGAAGAGCCGGAGCCATTGTAATCGCCGATGAAGTCCAGACTGGAATGGGAAGAACGGGAAGCCTTCTTGCCAGCGAGCAGCTCCAGTTCAATCCGGAAGTGGTGACCCTTGCCAAAGGTATTGCCGGTGGAGTCCCAATGGGAGCGGTCCTGTTCAGAGGAAAAGCCGCGGACGTTTTCAAAGCCGGGGACCATCAGTCAACATTCGGAGGAAATCCGCTGGCCTGTTCAGCTGCAAGGGTAGTACTGAAAACCCTCAAGGGACCGGATTTCCTTGCCAACGTCACAAAGAAGGGCGAGTACATACGCTCCACAGTAAAGAGCTGGAACATCCCGATTGTCACAGACATCAGGGGACTGGGACTCATGATTGGTATCCAGGTCAACAAGGACCCTGTGGCCATTGAAAAGGCCTGTCTTGAAAAGGGACTCATGTTCAGTACCGCGGGAACCAACACTCTACGCCTTGTGCCTCCGCTGAACATAACAAAAAAAGAAATCGACATGGGTCTTGCAATCCTCAAGGAAACACTTGAAAGGTTCGCAAGATAAATAGCATGAGACCGTCCACAGTTTTTGCGGACGGTTTTTTATTGCCCCACCGCTCCCCTCCAGCAAAACACATACATTGAAAAAAAAACGGGTATAAGATAAAATAAAAGGCATGCACAAGAAATTAGTTTTAGCACTTTTTATTGTTGTTATCGCAGCAATCGCCATAATATTCCTTCAGCAAAAATATAAGCAGGCTCCAGGGGAGGAAAAAATAATGGCCTCCCGTATTGTCATCCCTCAGATAGAGCATTCCGCCGAAGAGGACGACTCTCCATATCTTGATACGGAAAAGACCTCCCTGGTTCCGCTCAACAGCGATGAAACCCTTCTGGCTACCGTGGACATGGATTTTGACGGGGATGGACAGGATGATGAAATAAGCGCCGTAAGGACAGCAGGAAATCCGTTCATATCATTGATAGTCGGTCTCTTTAGTCCGCAGAAAGGAGAATTTGAGCGTGTAGCCACAATCGCCACACCTATCAGACAGCTTTCGACCTTTTCCTATACAGGAATTGATTTGACCGGAACCCACAAAAATTCCCTGGTATATCAGGGAACCGTTGACACCGGAAAATCCATCCTCCAGGCCTTCTTCATTGACAGAAACGAGGAAGGGGTTTCAATCACCCAGATAGCAAACCTTGAGGGGGACAACACAATTTACGTCGACCTGGTGGAACGCTCCGATGCCTATCTGATGGCCGCGGCCAACGCACCAAGCTTTACCATCTGGGTCTATTCAACAAATCCGGAGACAAAAACCGAAACGGAATCAAAATACGACTGGGATATCGAGAAGCAGCAGTACGTCCTTATTGACCAGCCTCATGACATCGCCCCGTCAAAGCACAACAATCCACGTCAGAACGGAAGCAGCACCGATTCCTATTTCACACTGCTGGATGGCCTCTGGTATAAAATTGACGGCACCAAGGGAGACATGCACTATCTTTACGTGGACAAAGAGTTGAAGCAGTTCCTCTTTCTTGACGAGGAGCAGTACGAACTCTACGAATGGGTCAGAAGCACGCCAAGAAACAACGGAATATATATCACCGCAAAGAACGATGAAATCACCAACTTCCAGAGGCAGATTGACATTTCTTTCAACGGGCCGGACCAGTTCAAGCTTAGGGTCGTTGACTTTTTGTTCATAGTCTCGGACGGAAACCCATGGAACGGCGAATACAAAAAGATGGCCGACGCAACTTCCTATCTAAAGTCCATGAACGAAAAGGTCTACAAATTTACCTCCTTCGTTGAAAAATTGAGGAGCACAAAATGGACGACCCCGGACGGCATTATCATAACATTCGACAACGGAACATACACCGCCGAGGGAGAGAACATCGTGGACAAAGGTTCCTACACCGCCTTGGACGATGGCTCGAAACCATTCATACAGTTCCGTTCCACGACCGAGACTCCAATGTTCAAAAAGACATACCTGATGTCCCGCCAGGAAAAACAGAAAGACGACATACTTCTGCAGCCTTACGTCCTTTCACCGGACCAAAGCTATCCGGCGGACGACCATGTAATCATATTGAGCCCCTACGAGGAAAAGGAGTAGCGGCTTTGCATACCAAAAATCCCTGGCAGTGTCAGGGATTTTTTTTCCGGAGTAAAAAAAACACCCCTTTTACTTTTGTTCAGCAAAAGGGGTGCAGTTCAGGAATACGTTTTTTTAAGCACCGAAGTCCTGTAGAACCGGCTAGTCTGAAGGACCCGCTGTATGCACATCCTCCTCAACGATTGGAGCCGGAGCAGTTGAAACCGAGGCGACCCTCTTTTCGATAGGAATGTACTTCCTTTCCTCTGAAACATTTTTGTATGCAGGACGATAGATTCTTCCACCGGCAATAATCTCCTCAATCCTATGGGCGGACCAACCTGCAATACGTGCAATGGCGAACAAAGGTGTGAACAGTTCCCTAGGAATGTTGAGCATTGAGTATACGAAACCGGAATAGAAGTCCACATTGGTACAGATCTTCTTTTTGTTGCCGTGAATCTCTCCCAGAATCTCCGGAGCAAGCCTGTCGATTGTGTTATACAGATTCAATTCCTCTTCGCAGCCCTTTTCCTTGGCAAGTTCCGCGGCCTTGTTCCGCAACAGGATAGCCCTAGGGTCGGATATTGTATAGACCGCATGTCCCTGGCCATAGATCAAACCGGTGTGGTCAAAGGCCTCCTTGCGTGCAATTTTTCTAAGATAATCCGCAATCTCCGCTTCAGAGCTCCAGTCCTTTACGTGAGCCTTGATATCGTCCATCATTTCCATGACGCGGATGTTCGCTCCTCCATGGCGTCTTCCCTTCAAGGAGCCAACGGCTGCGGCGATTGAAGAATAAGTGTCCGTATCGGCGGAAGAAACAACGTGGACCGTCAAAGAAGAGTTGTTACCTCCACCATGCTCCGCGTGCAGAATCAATGCAAGGTCCAATATTTCGGCCTCAAGTCTTGTGTAGGACTTGTCTGAACGTATCAGGCGGAGGAAATTCTCTGACGTACCAAGTTTTGGATCCGGGTTATGGATATACATACTCTTTCCGTCATAATAGCGGCGCTTTGCCTGATATCCATAGGCCGCCAGAGTGCTGAACCTGGAAATCAATTCGATGCACTGGCGCAAAACATTTTTCACCTCGCGGTTTTCCGGATCAGGGTCATAGGAATAGGACGCAAGAACGCCACGGGATATCTTGTTCATTATGTCATTGGAAGGCGCCTTCATGATCATGTCCTCCGTAAAGTTTGGAGGAAGCACCCTCATGGCTCCCATGATGGTCTTGAATTCTTCCAGCTGGGAAGCGGTTGGGAGTTCTCCGAACAGAAGAAGGTAAACGCACTGCTCATATCCGAACTGGTGATTGCGTTCCGCGTCATGAACAATATCCTCAACGGAATATCCACGATAAATAAGGCGTCCAGGAACCGCAACCTTGTTTCCGGCCTCGTCCACTTCATAGCCTACAACATCACCGATGCGGGTCAATCCGACCAGAACACCGCGTCCATCTGAATAGCGGAGCCCTCTTTTTACATCATATTTCTGATAAAGCGAAGGATCGATTGGGTCATTTTTTTTTGTCTGCTCGGAAACCTTCCTGATAAATTCATTGTACATGCTCATTTCGTCGTTCATTTGTACCTCCGCAATAATAAGATTGTCGCCTTGAAAAGCCAAAGGGAAATTGATAGAAGATTAACAAACACGCATAAATATGCAATCTTCCCGAAAAATACTTTCATAATTATACAAAACAGGGAAATTTAATTCAAGGGATTATAAAACATTAATTTGTTTTGCAACAAAAAAGCCCCGGACAAAAGTCCAGAGCAGTGAAACAATGCATACCGATTGGGGATTCCCCCAGCCTATCCTCCATTCGGTGGCAAGGCTGCGCCCTCTTTTCCAGAACAGATATATGGGCATCTCCAAATCTACAGAACCGTTTTCAAATCCTCCAGGCTCTGGCACTGACGGAAAAGCATCTTCTTTATTTCTTCCGTCGGCTGAATCTGGTCAGGAATCATTATGGGTTTCATTCCCGCACCATAGGCGGAACGGATTCCATTCGGGCTGTCCTCAATTGCGACACAGAATCTGCTTTCTATACCAAGATTGGAACATGCCCTGCTGTAAATCTCCGGATGGGGTTTTGAATGGACCACCTCGTCGCCGCAGATGATTGAATCAAAATAATCAAAGAATCCCGCGTCCTTAAGTTCCTGATGGACAGCCTCCTTTCTTGTGGAGGAAGCCAGTGCCAGCGGATAATTTTTTTTTGAAAGATATTCAAGAATCTCCCCGGCGTAAGGCATCAACGGAAGTCCGTTCAAATCGACATAGCTATGGAACAGCTCCGAACACCGTTCACGGAATTCCTTTGCAGGGAAATCCTGTCCATATTTGTTTTTCAGATAGACCCACTGGTCCGGTCTGGAGGAACCGGTGCAGTCCCTTACGGAAGTCTCGATATCGCCAATACCGTATTCCTCACCGGCTTTCCTCCACATGATCCTGGTAATCCTTTCGCTATCAAAAAGAACGCCGTCCATATCAAACACAACGGCCTTTATATCATTTTCCATAAAAACTCCAGTGCATCTCAAAATTTACTTTTCAGAGATGGCCAATACTTTTTCGTAAGCCGCAACAGCTTCTCCCATTACCAAAACCACGGACCCTTCCTCGATGATCCGCAGCAGACGGAATTCAATCCATCCGGAAATCCTGTCCTTCGGAACCCTTGCATCCACAACGGTCAACGGGTCTGAAGGTATTTTAAATATGTCAAACTTGTCCACCTTTGGATTTGAAACCGTACCGCACAGCTGAATGAACGGCGCCTTGTCATCCGTCGGAAAGCATACGGCAAATTCCTGGTTGCGCAAAATATTCGCAACCGCCTGATGGTCCGGATCGGAACTGAACACAATCCTGGTCACCGGCTCGTAATCCAAAGGCATGATCCAGCTGTAGGGAGTCAGATTATAGAATTTCTCACCCTTACTTGCCACGACGGCCGGGGACTTTATCATTTTATAAGCCTTTTTCAAATCCATCTTCCTGAACGTACAGGAAGCGGAGTCGCACTTCATTTGAGCGGCAATCTTTAGAAGGCCCATTTAATGACCTCCTCGACCCTTGATACCGGAATAAATTTGATTCCGCTCTTCACCTGCTCAGGAATTTCGTCCAGATCGCGAACATTTGCCTGAGGTATGATGATTGTCTTTATCTTGTTACGCTTCGCGGCGACGGTTTTTTCCCTTAGGCCACCTATAGGCAAAACCTGTCCGGTAAGGCTCAACTCCCCTGTCATGGCAAGGTTCGGCTTTATCTTTTTCCCCGTCAGCAATGACATGAAAGTGGTCACCATGGTGATTCCGGCGGAAGGACCATCCTTTGGAGTCGCACCCTCAGGGATATGGAGATGTATGGTGTTTTTTTCGAACCACTCCCCATCCTTGATTTTGTTGCCAATGGCGTAACTTTTTACCCAGTTCATGGCAATCTGGGCGCTTTCCTTCATCACGTCCCCCATCTGACCGGTCAACTGGAGGCCACCCTTGGAGGATTCAAAGGCAAGGCTCTCAAGCAAAAGGGTGTCCCCTCCCATGCTGGTCCAGGCCAGACCTATGGCGGTTCCCGGGATCGATGCGGCCTTTATCTGGCTTTCATCAAAAACGGCCTTGCCTAGATATTCCCTGACCTGATCGACATCGACGGTGAAGGTCCTCTTTGCCACTGCACTTGAAATCTTTGCGGCTTCCTCCGCGGAAATCTTTTCCATCTCCTCCCGCAGAACCCTTTCCATATCTATTTCAATTTTATCCTGGACAATGTCATTCGCCTCAGGGACTTTTGCAGTTCCGCCCTTTTTCTTGGACGCCTTTTTCACCTTGCCGGCCACATCCTCAAGGCTTGGATATTTTGGCAAAGGATTATTCTTTTCGTAATCCTCGACAACGGATTTGACCATCTTGCGGATTATCTTGTCCACGTCCTTTTCATAATGCCTTACGCCAGCTTCACGGGCATACTCGGTGGCAATCAACTCAAGGGCGGCCTTTGTAAATTTTACCTGATTCTTTTTAAGGCCATTCTTTTCAAGGGTCTTTGGAAGCAGATATTTTTTTGCAATCTGAATCTTTTCGGTATCAACATAGCCGGACAGCTCAATGATTTCGGCGCGATCCAAAAGAGGCTTCGGAATAGTATCCAGAGTATTGGCCGTAAGTATGAAAAAGACATTGCTTACGTCAAACGGAAGGTCAAGATACGTGTCACGGAAATTAATATTCTGCTCCGGATCCAGGACTTCAAGCAAGGCGGCCGATGGATCTCCCTGATGGGACGCATTCATTTTATCGACCTCATCAATCATAAAGACCGGGGACTTTGATTTCGTAATCTTAAGTCCAGCCAATATCTGTCCCGGCATGGCCCCAAGGTAGGTCCTTCTGAAACCTTTTATCTTAGCCTCATCATGCTCTCCACCTACGGAGAACCGGTAAAACTTTTTGTGCATGGCCTTGGCTATGGATTTTCCGATGCTGGTCTTTCCAACTCCAGGTGGACCAACCAGAATCAACACGGAACCTTTTCCGTCATGCTTAAGCTTTCTGACGGCCAGATGTTCCACGATTCTCTTTTTGACATCCTCCATGCCGTAATGGTCATCATCCAGAATCTTCCGGGCCTCCTCAAGGCTGTAATCCTCCACGGGCAGATCTATCCAGGGAAGATTGCAGACCAAATCAAGATAGGACCGGACGTTAACATATTCCGGGTCATGGGGATCAAGCATCTGGAATTTTTCAAGCTCGGACTGGACAGTCTCCTTGATTTCCCCGGTAAAATTGAAGGAATTGATCTTTTCCTGGAAAATCCTTGCGTCCTTGGTCTTTGGGTCGGAATCCATGCCAAGCTCTTCCTGGATGGCCTTCATCTCCTCCCGCAGGAAATAGGTCCTCTGGCTTTTTTCGACCTTGTCGTTCAAATCGTTTTGGATACGGCGCTGAACCTTCAGAATCTCCTGTTCCTTTTTTATATAAACGAGCACCTTCTGAATACGGGCCGGAACGTCAAGGGTCTCAAGGACTTCCTGCTGCTCCTCTTTTTCGACATTCAGAATGGAAGCAACAAAATCTGCTACACGGCCAGGATGATCCACGCCCATCATGTTCGACCTGAGCTCGTCACTGAACAGCGGATTGCTTTCACTGATTTCCTTCATCTCGCTGATCAGGGCACGGGTCAAGGCCTTCACCTCAAAGCTGTCGCCGTTTACATCTTTAAGATACTCGACGGCGGCCACCATAGGGTTTGCTTTGTTCAGGACCTTTCTGATTTTGAAACGCTCGACGGTTGAAACAAAAACATTCACCCCACCGTCAGGAAGGCTTATCTTTTTGATAATCTTTGCCGCCGTACCGACATCGTAAACATCTGCCAGGGTTGGCTTGTCAACATCCTCCTTGAGCATGACAATACCGATGTAATTCGAATCCTCCACCGCCTTTTCGATGGCAATTACATCTTCCTGATTATTGATCATCAGGGGCGTAAAGATGCCCGGAAAAATGGGCCGTCCCCCGATTGGAATTATATGCAATTTATTTGGGAGCACGACCTCAGCCGGGAGTCCCAATTTTTCATCCTTTTTATCTTCGTTGTTAACTTCAATGTCTTCTTTCTCTGTTTTCATGATTAAAATATACCTTATTAATAGTAAAAAAACAAATTTTTATGCAATAAAAATACCCCCGGATTCCATATTTTAATGGTAAAATAAAAACGGATACATAAAAAGCTGGAATTGAATATCCGGAATCCTAAAAATCCATTGCACCAGGATGTGTGCCAGGAGGAAACTATTATGGTAAATTTTGGAATCATGGGGGCTGGAAAAATAGCACGCGACTTTTGTGCCGCCGCCAGATGTTATGAAAACGCTCAGGTAGTGGCCGTAGCGTCAAAGGACCTAAAAAGGGCTGCAGATTTTGCCAAGTCAGAACAGATAAAATCCGCGGCCACATATGCCCAGATGCTGGCGTCCCCGGAGATTGACGCAGTTTACATTGCCACGACAAACAACTTCCATATGCAAAACCTGCTTGACTGTCTGGAAGCCGGCAAGCATGTCCTGTGC
The DNA here is from genome assembly GCA_045643225.1 of Treponema sp. GTDB lineage: Bacteria > Spirochaetota > Spirochaetia > Treponematales > Treponemataceae > Treponema_D. The sequence goes on from JAZUKJ010000033.1 coordinate 72,281, forward strand.
GAAAAACCCATAACCCTGGGTTACGATGAATGCAAAACCGTTACCGGGCTTGCCAAGCAAAAAGGACTTCTGCTGATGGAAGGCATGTGGTCCAGGTTCCTGCCAAAGACGGACAAAGTCCGCCAGTGGATAAAGGAAGGAAGGATTGGAAAAGTCCACACCATTCAGGCAAACATAGGCTACAACGGTGGAACGGATTATTCCTCCAGGCAGTTCAACAAGGAACTTGGAGGTGGAGCCATGTATGATTTGGGAGTCTACCTGATAGACCTGATTCCATATTTCGTTGACCAAAAGATTGTGGAAATAAAATCCAGTTCCGATTTTCTTCCAAACGGAGTGGACACCACCACCCGGCTGGAGATTGTACTGGATTCCTGCGTGGCCCACGGTTTCGCTACCTTCACCAATTCCGTTCCGGAGGAATGCTACATCTATGGCGACAATGGATACATAAAGATTCCAAGGATCCATTGGGGAAAGGACGCCATCCTCTTGAACAAATCCGCGGAAGTCGTTGAGGATTTCAAGGGAGATGACGTTCCAGGTTTTTATTACGAACTCAAATCCTTTGTCGAATGCATGGAAAAAGGCCTGCTGGAAAATCCAATCGCACCACACTCCATGAGCTTTGAGAATGCAAAAATTTATGAACAGGTCATGTCCTGAAACCGCTCCACTTGAAATCTCATTGCAATGAAGATAAAATCAATTAAGCTGTGGGGGAACCTGTCAGAAAAAAAATCCGTAGAGGTAAATAACATGTCAAAAAAAAGCGACAACGCTTGCAAAGGAGTAGCAAGAGCTCCTCATCGATCCCTGTTTTATGCATCAGGTTACACTGATGAAGAATTAGACCAGCCATTGGTTGGAGTTATCTGCGCAAAAAATGAACTGATTCCAGGACATATCGAACTGGACCGCATTTCCGAGGCCGTAAAGGCTGGTGTCCGTATGTGCGGAGGAACTCCAATTGAATTCCCTGCCATCGGTGTCTGTGATGGAATCGCAATGGGACACGAGGGAATGAAATATTCGCTTGTCACCCGCGAACTGATTGCGGATTCAATTGAATGTGTAGCAAAGGCACACCAGTTTGATGCCTTGGTTATGATTCCAAACTGCGACAAGATTGTCCCAGGTATGCTGATGGCCGCCGCCCGTCTTGATTTGCCAACAGTTTTTGTTTCCGGCGGACCAATGATGCCGGGCCATGTCATGGATAAAACAAACCCATATTCCGGAAAAAATCTTTCCCTCACCGATATGTTCGAGGCTGTCGGTGGATTGGCCGTTGGAAAAATCACAGAAGCTCAGCTCAAGGAAATGGAACATGCAGCCTGCCCTGGTTGTGGAGCCTGTTCCGGAATGTTCACAGCAAACTCAATGAACTGTTTGACCGAAGTTTTGGGTCTGGGGCTTCCTGGAAACGGAACAATTCCTGCAGTAACTGGAGACAGAATCGCATTGGCAAAGCACGCCGGTATGGCAGTAATGAACCTCTACAAACAGGGAATCACCGCCCGCCAGATGATGACGGAGGAGCACTTCAAGAACGGTCTCGCAGCAGACATGGCACTTGGTTGCTCATCAAACACAATGCTCCATCTTCCTGCTATCGCTCACGAGGCTGGAATTGATATCGACCTTCACATGGTCAACGAAATCTCCGAGCATACACCTAACCTTTGCCACCTTGCTCCAGCCGGTCACACTTTCATGTGTGAATTGAATGACGCTGGTGGAGTTCAGGCAGTCTTGGCTGAGCTTGCAAAGAAAAATCTTATCAACACTTCACTGATTACCGCCACAGGAAAAACAATTGCAGAGAATATCAAGGGTGTCGTGAACCGCAATCCAGAGATCCTCCGTCCAATCGAAAATCCATTCAGCGACAACGGTGGAATCGCAATCCTCTTCGGAAACCTTGCACCAAACGGAACTGTTGTCAAACGCTCAGCCTGTGCAAAGGAATTGATGAAGCACACAGGACCAGCCCGCGTATTCAACGACGAGTCCGAAGCAATGGAGGCAGTCCAGAAAGCACAGATCAAGAGTGGCGATGTTGTCGTTATCCGCTACGAAGGACCAAAGGGTGGACCTGGAATGAGAGAAATGCTGGCAGTAACAGCAGCCCTTGCAGGACAGGGACTGGACAAGGAAGTCGCGTTGATTACCGACGGAAGATTCTCAGG
>JAZUKJ010000034.1:0-2683 GCA_045643225.1 Treponema sp.
TTGGGAACTTTTTTCAACTGCGTTGGAATGGTTAAGCTACGCTTTTTCGTTTTTTGAAGGCTGCGCCTTCAAGATCCTTTTTATGTTCGGACATGGGGCAGGAAGGAGGGGGGGGGGGGGCCTACCCAGGAGCGAGCTCCCTCCTCCCTCCTTGACCTCCCACCTTCCGCGGCACTGCATAGGGGTTCGCCCCTATGTACCCCTTTGAATTTTCGGCAGGAGCATGGTGTTTTTTTGCGGAATTTTTTTTGTTCGGATGTCCAGCCGCTACGCGTTTCTTATAGACAAAGACTTCGTCTTTGGAACCATTACTCACTGGAGATGGGACGCTACGCTTTTCTTTTTCAAAGGCTCTGCCTTTGGGTCTGGTTTTTGTTCTGTTGTCCTGCCGCTTCGCGTTGTTCATAGACAAAGTCTTCGTCTTTGGAACCATTGCTCACTGGAGATGGGACGCTATGCTTTTCTTATAAGCAAAGGATTCACCTTTGGAACTGTTGCTCACTGGAGGGTGGACGCTACGCTTTCCGATTTCAAAGGCTTTGCTTTTGGGTTTGGTTTCTGTTCTGCTGTCCACCTGCTACGCTTTGTTCATAGACAAAGGTTTCACCTTTGGGGCTGTTGTTCACTGGGGGCGTTCGCTACGCTTTCCGATTTCAAAGGTTTTGATGTTTTGTATGTATTTTTGTGGGGCTTAGAATATTTTTTTTCCCATTCTAAATTTTTTGATTATGTTGTAAACTTTCTTATCATGATTCAGACTGTCACAATTACTATGACTCCGGACAAAGAAAAAAATATGTCCCTCGTTGAAAAAGAGATATGTCGCTCCCTTGCACAATTTGGAATAAAAGAGCTTCCTAAGGATTCGGAATATGTTCTTGAAAAGCGTTCTGTCGATGCCCGGCATGGGAGAATCAAAATCCACTTGAAATATAAAATATTCATTGGCGAAAAAGCTGAGGTGGAATTTGTTCCGAAGTGGAAAAAATGTGACGGTCAAAAATCTGTTATTGTTGTCGGTTCTGGTCCGGCTGGTCTTTTTGGTGCTCTAAAGCTTATGGAAAGCGGTATCAAGCCAATTATCGTGGAGCGCGGAAATGATGCGGCCAAAAGAAAGCGTGACATAGCCGCAATCAGTACCCAGGGGAAAGTTGATGGTGATAGCAATTATTGTTTTGGTGAAGGCGGTGCTGGAACTTTTAGCGACGGAAAGCTTTACACCAGGAGCAACAAGCGTGGTGATATTTCACAGGTGCTTTCAATTTTTGCTTATTTCGGTGCCGACAAAAAGATTTTGACCGATGCCCATCCCCACATCGGGACGGACAAACTTCCTTCCATTATCCAGAACATGCGCAACAAGATAATAGAACTTGGTGGGGAAATTCACTTTGGTTCCAGGTGCGTTGATTTATTGACCGAAGAAAACGGAAATGGAAAAACCGTAAAAGGTATTGCCGTTGAAAATCTGTCCACCGGGGAGAGGTCCAACCTTTTTGCTGATGCAGTCCTTTTGACCACCGGCCATTCCGCTCCGGACATATACAGGATGATTGCAAGGATTTCGCCTGAAAGTCTTGAGGCCAAAACCTTTGCCGTGGGAGTCCGGGTGGAACATCCAAGAAAAACTATAGACCTGATCCGCTATCATTCTATGGAGACCGTAAAAAAACTTGGTGCGGCGGAGTACCTGCTTGTCACCCAAGCCGATGGACGGGGTGTCTACAGTTTCTGTATGTGCCCGGGAGGTTTTGTAGTTCCAAGCGCTTCCGGTCCTGATGAGATTGTTGTAAACGGAATGTCCGCAGCGGGCCGTAACAGTGCCTGGAGCAACGCCGCAATTGTGGTGGAAACCAGGCCGGAAGATATCCCTCAGGAATATGTCGACGCTGCAGAAAAAAATGGTTGCAAAGCTTTGGCTGGACTTTTATGGCGACAGTGGCTGGAAAATCTTACCTTCAAAAAAGGGGAAGGTCAAAAGGCCCCTGCCCAGCTTCTGGTTGATTTCCTGGACGGAAAGGAAAGCCAGGAACTTCCTAAATCCAGTTACGCACCGGGATTGGTTCCAACCAGGCTCGACCAGTGGTTACCTAAGCAGATTTCTTCAAGACTAAAAAAAGCCTTCAGGGATTTCAACAAGGAGATGAGAGGCTACATTTGTGGCGAAGCATTGATGATTGCCATGGAAACACGGACTTCCACACCGGTTAGAATTTCAAGGGACAAGGAAAGTCTTGTGTGCGTGGGACTGGAAAATTTATATCCCGCTGGAGAAGGTTCCGGTTACGCTGGTGGAATTGTAAGTTCAGCCATGGACGGAATCAAGGTGTGCGAAAAAATTATTGGAAAAGAATTTTAGGTTTTTCAAAGGCGGCTGCCTTTGGATCTGGTTAAGCTACGCCTATCCTTTTTTCAAAGGCTTTGCCTTTGGAATCTGTTTTCAACTGCGTTGGACTTTTTAGGCTACGCCTATCCTTTTTCAAAGACGTTGTCTTTGGGAACTTTTTTCAACTGTGTTGGGACTTTTTAGGCTATGCCTATCCTTTTTTTGAAGGCTGCGCCTTCAAGGTCCTTTTCATGTTCGGACATGGGGCAGCAAGGAGGGAGGCGGAAGCCCTACTCAGAAGCGAGCTCCCTCCTCCCTCCTTGACCTCCCACCTTCCGCGGCACTGCATAGGGGTTC
>JAZUKJ010000035.1:0-34589 GCA_045643225.1 Treponema sp.
ATACAATCGTCAAAAATAATTTGCTGATTCATGTCACAGTTGTCTAAAAAATATTTGCAGCAGACTTCATTAAAATCCTTGAATTCATTTATCGTTATTGAATCCCGGACCCGGCACAATTGAAACGCCTTGTTTTCATAACGGAGAATCAGGACAGCAACATCGTACGGAACAAAACCTGCAAGCTCATCCAGAATTGACAGTCCCATAGTTTTTAAGTTGGTCGTGTATCCAAAAATTTTATAGATAGAATTTACAATATTCAAATACTCGCTTTCATTGTGATAAAATTTTGTGATGTCATTAACCGTTGCCAAAGTCAGTTCCTTTTCGTTCTTTGGAAGTTCGGGGATTTCATTTTCCGCATCATCGGTTATTTCTTCCACCATATCTATCAGCTTGTCTTCTATCAAGTGCAAAATATTATCACACTCATCCATGTCGAGGATAAAAAAATCATCACAAAGGCAGCTATCGATTACAGACTTTGAAATATTTTCTTCTACCAGCGAATAAAGAATAACAGGCAAATCAGATCCGTCACTGTTTTTGAGAATCCTTGAGACCTCAAATCCGGATAGAACAGGCAACGATGAAAGACAAACCACGCAATCCGGATGAAACTGTTTTACACCTTTTATGACTTCAAATCCATCGCTTACTTCAACTGTATTGTATCCGGCATCCTGTAAAATTGATGACAAAAATGATTTTACTAATCTGGAATCATCTGCAATCAAAATGGTTTTACTCATCGATTAGCTCCTTGACAGTTGACACGAGAGTTCCGCGTTCAAAATCTGATTTAATAATAAAAGCATTTGCCCCGGCATTCATAAACCTGTTCTTGATTTCAGATTCATAGACAGAGGAAACAACTATTATTGGAGTATCCTTATTCAATTCCTGGCGGCGCACATTTTCTATCAACACGCAGCCATCCATTCTAGGCATTTTTATATCGCTTACAATTACATCATATTTTTGATTTTTGATTTTTTCCAGCGCATCAATTCCATCAACAGCAGTATCAACCTTATAGTCCTCCAGAGATAAAATCGTCTGCTCAATCTGCCGTGTGGTAAACGAATCATCGACCACAAGAATTTTATATTCCCTTTTCTGCGTCTTTATTTCAAATTTTTTCAGATCATAACTCAACAGTGACCTGAGTTTTGCCAGCACTTCCGGAATATTCAGAATCGGTACTATCGAATAGTTTTCATCAAACACAACACCCTGGAGCGCCCTGATATTTTTTAAAAGCGGTGGCAAAGGTTTTACAACAAGAGAAACATAATTCTGCACTGTCTCAACCTCAATACCGGTTTTCTTCCCAAGATACTCAACAACAATAATGGTCTGTTTTTTATTTTTCCTGTCAGCCGGCTTTGACGGTTTTAATATACTTGAAAGATTATAGACAGGAAGAAGAGTATCCCTTAGCTGAATAAGTTTTCTGTTTTGAAGATTTATATTGTCGTCCTCGTCGCACTGGGTAATCTCTGAAATATATTGCGCAGGGACAAGAAATTTCATTCCACCGCTTTTGACAAACATTCCCTGCAGACTGGCAAGAGAAAGTGGGAAACTTAAAATAAAGGATGTCCCTTTTCCTTTTTCTGTTTGGAAATTTATTTTTCCTTTTATTTTTTCCATGTTTGTGCGAACAACATCAAGACCGATTCCTCTGCCGGACAAAGCATTTACGGACTCGGTTGTTGAAAATCCGGGAACGAAAAGGAACGATGACAAATCATTTTCGTTCATATTTTTTATTTCCTCTTCCCGGTTTGGATACCGATGGATTGCCCGCTCCCTTACCTTCTCGTAATCAATTCCGCGACCATCATCCTGGATAACCATTTCCAAATGAGTTGCAGTACTTTCGGTGGTTACCCGGATTGTTCCAACAGGATTCTTTCCCTGATTTTTTCTTTCCTCGGATGATTCTATTCCATGATCCAATGCATTCCGCAAAAGGTGCAGCAAAATATCCGAAAGCTGCTCCAGAACAACTTTATCAAGCGATACATTTTTTGCAGGAATTTCAAATCTGACTTCCTTACCGCAATCCATCGCATCCTTTTCGATGGTCCTTTTTAACGGCTCAAGAATTATTTCCAGCGGAAGCATTCTTAGATTAAATATTTCATCCTGAACTTCAAAGAGCCTTGATTCAAGCTGGTCCAAATCATTTTTAAAATTGTTTCGTATTCTTTTAAGACGGGGATTTCCAGTTCTTATTTCTTCTTCCCGCAAAAGTTCCAGGGTTTTCTTTAATTTAAATTCCCGGATTATCAGACTGTCATATGAATCAATGATGGTATTTATTTTTTCTATCTTTATCCTTATGCTTTTTACATCATCCAATGATATTCCGTTTTTTTCTTCATCCTCCGCATCAGGCTCAAATCTTTCGATTTCCATTTGAAGACTTTTCCGGTCAAAGGCCATGCCTTTCAGGACAGAGGAATATGCGTTCAAGAAATTTGTTACAGGCAAATCGTCTGACATGGATTTTTTTATTTCCGAAAAACATGTGTCCATCATTTCCAGAGTCAGCAAAGTTAATCCAGTTATAACCTCAGAGAACTCAAGCCGCTTTTCGGAGACAGCTTTTAAAACATCCTCCAGACCATGCGCCAATTTTTCTACGGTCGAAAATCCCAGCATCCTGGAGGTTCCCTTTATTGTATGAAGCTCACGAAGTATATCGTTCAAAAGTTCTTCATCATCAGGCGTCTCTTTTAATTTTAAAATATTATTATGAATGCTTACTGAATGTTCATTTGCTTCTTCGATATAGTCTGTCACGAAGACTTTTTTATCAATCATCTGTCAAATCCTTTTTTCAAAACCAAACAATTTTTTAAACCATCGGGCAAATAATTTTAAATGCCTGCCGATTTTAAGAGCCATCCCTACTGGCACTCTTTTTTTAATATATCAACGCATAGTTTATAAAAATACTCTGCACTAAAATCTCCAAGCACCCAGGAATATTGTCCGCACTTTTCTTTTTCAAAAATGCTGGTAACTTTTTTTAATGCATTGAACCTGGATTTTCGGGAACTGCTGTCCTTTGAAAATTGCTGTACACATGCAAGCTGATAGAACGCTGGCCAAAAATGAGGATTTGCAATTCCAGCTTTTTCAAAAGACTCCACAGCTTTTACTTCCATTTTTTTTTCAGCAAAAACTATCCCCTGGAAATAATATTTGAAATATAAATCATTTACCGCGGGAGAATATTCCTCCACAATTGACATTGCCAGGGAGTAATCTTTTTTTTCAATACAGCGCTGTATCCCTTTCCAAACGTCTTTTGCTGAACCACAAATTGCATTCGTCGGTTCACTTTTTTTATTATCAACAGTCTTTCCGGATTCAAAAGATTTTTTATTTTGCAAACCGGATATTAGAATTTCTGCAGCTTTTTTTTCAACAGCATTTTCTGTAGAAACCACCGCATCCTTTATCTTTATTTCATTTTTCCCGGTCTGTTTTATAAAATAAAAGACGGACCCCTGATTCGTTTTTACCAGCGGCACATCAGAAGTTTTTGAATCAATTCCGGCAATTTCACTTATGCTAAAAATCATGATTCCGCCATCACGCAATTTTGAGGCAAGCTGTTTTATGATTGCAGCTCTTGTATCCCGGTTAAAATAAATAAAAACGTTCCTTATAAAAATTATATCAACAGATTCATTTGGTGGAACGTCACAGGAAGAATTGATATCAATTAAATTTGCGTAACCGAATTTTACTTTTTGTTTCAGCTCCGGATTTATTGAATACACAACAAAATCTTTTTCATTCAGTTCCGTAAGGAATGGCTCCAGATAGATTTTTAAATTTTTTCCGTCCGGTCTGAACGAGGATTTATTATAGACACCTTTCTTTGCAGAACCCAATGCAATCGTATCAATGTCGGTGGCATACACAATTGGATTAGTATTACAACTGACCGCCAGGCTGGCAAGAGAATACGGCTCCTCCCCGGTTGAGCAGGCCGCACTCCAGATGACCACATCCGAATTCTGAAATTTTTTTATCAGATAGTCTCTTAAAAACTCGAACTGCCTTTCTTCCCTAAAAAAATATGTTTCATTTATTACAACCGCATTTATCAGGTTGGACAATTCGGAAGGATTACCATTTATTAAATCGTACAATTGGGAACAGTTCAAATTTTTTCTTTCGGCAGTCCCGGTAATATATTCTTCCATCCGCTTAACATGAATATCCGTTATCACCATACCGCATTTGGATTCAATGAGTTTTCTAAAATTCTCTCTTATTTCATCCAGTCTTTCCATGAGCGTTACCCAATCAGTTCTGACACACGTTTTCCAATTTCATACAATGGAAGCACTTCCGTTGCTCCGTTCAATTCAATGGCAGACTTTGGCATTCCATAAACGGAACAGGTTTCCTCTGATTCGCAAATCGTGTACGCCCCATTCTGTTTTAATTCAACGCATCCTTCGGCGCCATCGTTTCCCATTCCGGTCAACAGGATTGCAACACTGTTTGCGCCGGCAACCTTTGCTCCACTAAAAAACATTGGATCAACAGCAGGACGCAAAAAATGTACCTGGGCATCTTTGTTCAAGCTGATATAATATAAACCGCTTTCTCCATCCCCTTTTACGGTCATATGGAAGTCCGGAGGCGCAACATATACAACACCTCCAACACAGGGCTCCCCATCGGATGCATATTTAATTTCCATCCCTGTCGTATCCTTAAGCCAAGGTACATAATGGTTTGCAAAACTTGCATCAATATGCTGTGTAACAAGGACAGGGACTTTTAAATTATTTTTTATATCGCTCAGGACAGTTTTGACAGCAAGAGGTCCGCCGGTTGAAGTTCCTATCATGATAAGATTGATTTTTTTATCGCTGGCAGATTCCACGCGTTCAGGCCTTTCAACCGGAATATTTTTTTTATTCCTGGAACCAAGCTGATAAATCTTTTCCTTAAAGTCGTTATAAAATTCTGCGGAACTTACACTAAGGTTTGGTTTTTCAATTAACTCAACGGCCCCTGCGGTTATTCCTTCAAAACCATTTTTGACAGTATCTTCCGTTGTGAACATTACAATGGTCGTCGGGGAGTCGTTCATTATAAGTCTGGTCGCTTCAATACCATTCATGACCGGCATATTAACATCCATGATTATTACATCAGGACAAAGCATCTTGTTTTTTGTGAAAGCATCTTTTCCATTTGACGCCTCACCGACAATACAAAATCTGGAATCGCTTCCCAAAATCTGTTTCAATATAGCCCTGATTACAGCCGAATCATCCACCAAAAGAACATTAATCATTTTGCAATCTCTTTATAGCAATTCAATATTTTTTTTATATCAACCAGATACTGTATTCTTTTTCCAACATACCTGACTGCGATTATACCATGCCCATGACAAAAAGTATCCATTATTTTTCCGAACAAATTGAACTCCGACAGCGAAACATTTTTTACGCAAGCCTGTGATGAGGTTTCAAAATACTCGTCACCAATTTTCAGAATCATGGACTCTTCCTGGCAAACAGCGTCGTCAAACAGATTTATAAAAAGATAATCCAGATTTACGACCGTCCTGTTCACATTATCAATCACCAGTTCACGGACAGGACCCTGGAAACTTTTTGTTCCAATGAAAAAACTTGCATCCACCCAATCCTTTTCAATGAGGTAATCAAAATGCTTATACGCCAGACATACAAGATTAACTGAAGGTTTCAAGGTTAGTCCTTATCTCGTTATAGATTTTATCAAGAAGAATTACAGGCACGCGGCTTCCATTATATTCAATCGCCCCACTGTAAAAAGGTGTGTCCTGGGCCTCGCTGACTTTTATGATTGACTCATCGTCCACGGTATGAAAATCCAGCACATCGGAAATCTGTATGCAAAACTGGTTGTCCTCCAGGTTCAGCACAATAAACAACGATGAATCCTGCGGCTCCTCTCCCAAGAAAATGGACAGATCCACAATGGTATAAGGTTCCCCGTGGCGGTTGATTACACCTTTTATATATTCCGGAACAAATGGCAACGGATAAATATCCATGTCCCGCAAAATTTCTTTCGCAAGAGTAGCTTCAACGGCATATTTTTTTCCATGTATTGAAAAAATTAGCCAAGTGGTTTTAGAGGATTCCTGAATTTCTTCGTCATCGCCACCTTGATTTTTTTTGGATTCCTTTATGCCCTCTATGATTTCGTTCATAGAATAATTATACCCAATAAATGAACCCCGACGCAAGCAAATTCCCCAGGATTGCAAAGTTTAAATAATAGGTCCAATTTCGAGTTTTTATAATTTATACAAGAGTGGTAAAAATAAACGGATCGTAGCCGAAGTTCTGACAAAAAATTGCTTGCAACTTGTTGCACTCGCAATATTTTTGGCAGGTTTTCGGCGAAAGTGCAGTTATTTTTACCATAATGATTTATTGAATTTGAAAACTCGACATTCGCCCTAATAGTTCATTTTACTATAAAAATTAGTGAAAATTTTTGAAAGGTATTGTATAATTACAGTAATATGGTTTTATCGTATCATGAAATTCAGCCGTATAGTTTGCTGATATCCAGCGTTTACGGATTTTTTATTTTTTTATTTACTCTGAATTTAAAATTTGAGTCCCGGGGTTGTAAGAAAGGACTTTACTTGACACAGCTTTGTTGTGTGTTTTTCCTGATTTTTGATGCAATTGCTTATTTTTGTGATTTATATCCTGCCATGTGGCCCCGCTGGGTTGTCGTCCTCTCAAACTTCTTTGTATTTTGCCTTGTAAATTTACAGCTGTTTTTCTTTAACCTGTATATCACGTACGCATTTATGGAGACAGGCCGGTTCAAGAAACTGCCAAAGGAACTTCTTGTAGGTTTTATCCTGCCTTCCGTTGCGGTCACGCTTATTATAATTTCCCAGTTTACAGGAATTTACTATTCCTTCGATGCCAACAATGTTTATCACCGTGGATCTCTGTTTTTTGTATCGATGATTATTCCTTTTTTGATACTGGGCATACAGTCTTTCTTTATTTTGAAACATCGAAAAATCCTTCGACATAGAAAAGTTTTGTCCATGGTCATCACCATCGGATTTCTGGTTACCGCCGGAATTCTGCAGATATTCCTTCCTGGAACTTCGCTTATTGATATTGCGGCCTTGCTTGGCTGTTTGAATATGTTCAATATGAGCGTCGTTGACCAGAACGATATGTTGATTAAGTCTGCTCATTATGATATTCAAACTGGACTTCCTAATACTTACGGTTTTTTGGATGCGGTCGATAAGATTGCAATCACAAAGGACATTACAAATTACAACGCCTATTACATTGACATCGTAAGAATGGGACGGCTGAACAGTATTTACGGCAAAACCCTCGGTGATGAAATTATCATAAAATATACCGGATACGTAAAGACTAAGATTCATAAGGATGAAATTTTTGGACGTCTTGGCGGTGACTTTTTTGTTGCCCTGATTCGTCGCAATCGTACAGAGGAATTCTTAAAAGTTCTTTCAAATGTTCCGGTCACAATTAGAGATGCAAGCAATAAACAGGTTGATTTGCATTTGTCTGCGGTCTGCGGTATTTATGAATTTACTTCAAGAAAAACAAATCGTGGCCAGTATATTTCGCCAGCCGCCGAGGCTTTGTACTACGCAAAGAATGTCTATAAAAAACCTTTCGTTATGTACGGAAAAGAACTCAAAGCGCAGATTGATGAAAAGCGATGGCTTGAAGAAGCTCTTTCCCGTGCCATCGATAATAACGAATTTATGGTTTTCTATCAGCCAAAGGTAGGGACAAGTTCAAACCAGCTTTGCGGTTCAGAAGCATTGGTAAGATGGAAGCACGATGGTCAGATGCTTTCTCCAGCCAGGTTTATCCCGATTCTTGAAACGAATGAAAAAATTTGCGAGCTTGACTTTTGGGTCTTGAATCAGGTATGTCTTGATTTGAAATCCTGGATTAAGGACAATTTTGATCCGCTACCAGTGAGTGTAAATTTTTCAAGACGCCATTTGGGTAATGAAAACGTTGTTGATGAAATCATTTCTGTAATCGAAAAAAATGGTATTCCAAAAAACTTGATTGAAATTGAAATTACAGAAACGATTGACGAATATTCAATTGATGTTTTGAAAGAATTTGTTGAAAAATTGCAGTCCAAAGGCATCCGCGTTTTGATTGACGACTTCGGAACAGGAAGTTCATCTCTAAATTTGATTCATAAGATTCATTTTGATATTTTGAAAATCGACAAATCACTTATTGATATTGAAAATGAAATGGGAAGGACTCTTTTAACACATACAATCGAACTTGCTCATTTTATGGGAATGGAAATTATTGCGGAAGGAGTTGAAACCACAGAGCAAATTAATTTTCTTAAAAAAGCAAACTGTCAGACAATCCAGGGATACTATTTTGACAAACCGCTCGAAAAATCAGAATACGAAAAGCGCCAGATAAAAAAGTATTATTAGGATGACTGCCGGGCTTTTTGATTAATACTGGATGCTGCACCCTTTACAGCTAAATTAATACAAGCTAAAATAATAAAGTTAACTCTAAACACCTTTAATATTTTTTAAAGATTCAAACGAGGTTTGCAAGTCTTTACTCTACTCTTGCGGACCTCATTAATTTTTTTTACAGGATTTATACATGAAACAGTTGATGTTAGGAAATGCTGCCGCCGCCCGTGGACTTTTTGAGGGAGGATGCGAAATTGTTTCCAGTTACCCTGGAACTCCAAGTACGGAAATTACGGAAGAAGCCGCAAAATACAAGGAAATCTATTGTGAATGGGCTCCAAATGAAAAGGTGGCCCTTGAATCTGCTTTCGGTGCAAGCCTGGCAGGAAAAAGAGCCTTCTGTGGAATGAAGCACGTTGGACTAAACGTAGCGGCGGACCCGTTGTACACAGCCAGCTACTGCGGAGTGAACGCAGGTCTGATTGTTGGTGTCGCTGATGATCCGGGAATGCATTCCTCACAAAACGAACAGGATTCAAGACATCACGCCATTGCATCCAAGATTCCAATGCTTGAACCAAGCGATTCCAGTGAAGCAAAAACCTTCATGAAGATTGCCTATGAAGTATCGGAAAAATTTGACACGCCTGTCCTGTATAAAATGTGCACAAGGGTCGCCCATTCCCAGAGCATTGTCGAAACAGAAGAACGTGCGCTTCCGGAACGCAAGCCTTATGAAAAGAATGTTCAAAAATATGTCATGACTCCGGCGAACGCAATCAAAAGGCACCCCTTTGTTGAACAAAGAATGAAGGATATTGAAGAATGGTCCTGCACCAGCGGAATCAACAGAACTGAATCCGCGGCAAAGGATTCTCCATTGAAGAATTACGGAATCATCACCTCGTCAACTTCATATCAATACACAAAAGAAGTCCTTGGCGATTCGGTCAATATTTTGAAGCTCGGTATGGTAAATCCACTTCCCGCCAAACTGATTAAGGATTTCTCATCAACAGTGGAAACACTCATTATAATAGAAGAACTTGATCCAATTATTGAAACCTTTGTCCGTGCCCTTGGACTTTCAAATCAGATTCACGGAAAAGATATTTTCCCAAGCTGCGGAGAATACAACCAGAACCTTATCCGAAACTGCCTGAACAAAATAATTCCTTCAATCAAACCAGTGGAGGATTCGTCTTTTACAAAACTGGACATACCTCTTCCTGTAAGACCTCCTATCATGTGCGCCGGTTGTCCTCACAGGGGAATGTTCTATGCTCTTAGCAAATTGAAAGTAACGGTCTTTGGTGACATTGGATGTTATACACTGGGTTCAGCGGCGCCACTTTCGGCAATGGACGTAACCCTTTGCATGGGCGCATCCTTTAGTGGCATCCACGGATGGAACAAAGCCGGTGGACAGGAAAACGAAAAGAAAACCGTCGCCGTAATTGGGGATTCAACTTTCATGCACTCCGGCATAACAGGACTTGCCCAGATTGCATATAACCAGTCCAATTCAACGGTAATAGTTTTGGACAATTCCATAACAGGCATGACCGGACACCAGCAGAATCCGACGACCGGAAAAAATCTTTATGGAGAACCGGCCGGCCGTGTTGATTTGGAAGCTCTGGCAAAAGCCCTTGGAATCAACCGTGTCAGAGTTGTAGACCCATACAGCATTTCCGATTGTGAAAATGCAGTCAAAGAGGAACTGGCCGTTGAAGAACCAAGCCTTATCATCAGCAGACGGCCGTGCGCACTGCTTAAAGAAGTGAAACACAATCCTCCACTCAAAGTGATTGAAGAGAAATGTAAATCCTGCAAAATGTGTATGAAAATCGGATGTCCGGCAATCAGCATGAAAAACGGAAAAGCAAAGATTGACAATACCCTTTGCGTTGGTTGCGGCGTTTGTATGCAGCAGTGCAAGTTTGAAGCTTTGGCAAAATAGTCAAACCTTTTTACCATCAGGAGGAATATAAAATGATTAAAAATATAATGATTGTTGGAGTCGGTGGACAGGGTGCCTTGCTGGCATCCAAAACTCTTGGACAGGTTTTACTTGATGCCGGCTACGATGTAAAAGTTAGCGAAGTACATGGAATGAGTCAAAGAGGAGGCTCCGTTGTAACTTATGTCAGATATGGCGACAAGGTTTACTCCCCTATAGTCGATAAAGGCGAGGCAGATTTTATTGTCTCTTTTGAAATGCTTGAGGCGGCCCGTTACACCGAATATCTAAAAAAGGATGGACAGATTGTGGTCAACACCCAGCAGATTGATCCAATGCCGGTAATCACAGGGGCGGCGGAATATCCCCAGGATTTGGAAAACAAAATGAAATCCGCCGGAATCAAGGTGGATGCATTGGACTGTCTGAATCTTGCGGAAAAAGCCGGGACAGCAAAATCAGTAAACATCGTTCTAATGGGCCGCCTTTCAAAATACATGGATTTTCCAGAGGAAGCCTGGCTTAAGGCAATAGAGAAACTTGTAAAACCACAGTTCCTTGAGGTAAACAAAAAAGCCTTTACCCTTGGACGAAACGCCTGATACTTTTTCAGCCAAAGCTCTCCATGATATAATGACATAAACTATCATGGAGAGTTTTTTTATGAACCTTTCTAAGAACTCTCTTATTTATCTCTTATTTCTGATTAAAGATTTTTTGCCGCTCATATTCTATTCTATAACCATAACGACAGACGAAATATTTTTTTACTGGAGGCCCGGAATGAAACAGCTTGCAAAGATTGTCACAATCACATTTATTTGCGCATTTTTTTCAACAAACATTTTCGCTTCTGAAAAAAATAAAAAGAGCAATTCCGCAGTCCTTCGTGGAAAAAGCAATGTTGAAAATATAAAAGCGTCTGACAGAAATGACGAAAGGATTGTCCTGGGAAAAGTTAAATCCGTGGACGCATGGACAAAAGTTATCAAAATCATCACACCGGAAGGCAAGGAGCGGGAGTTCTTGTTGACTGATTATACAAAGATTGTTGCCATGGAAAAAACACCTAAACGTGGTCCGCGGGAAAGACAGAGAATGGACAACGACAGGGAACCGGTAGTCTCGGACGGTAATATTTCCGACATCCAGACCGGCTTTTGGGTTACGATTCAGACCAGCGAAAGAAACCGAAAGCAGGTGGAAAAAATTACGGTCCGGCAAAATAACAGATAGACTTTTTCTACGGGGGCTCAAGAGAGGGAGTCCCCGTTTTTTTTGCATTGAGTATCCTTCAATAAACTTCTATAATATCTGCATGCTGGATATTTTAATTTTTACGTTAAATTCAATAATGCCAATCATTTTGTTGATGCTGCTGGGGTATCTGCTAAAAACCATAAAATTCCTTACACCTGAATTTTTGAAAATCGGAAACAAGACTGTTTTCTATGTCCTTCTTCCGGTCATGCTCTACAAAAATATTTCTGATATAAAAGACATTTCCCAAATCCGCATGGACGTGATTTATTATGTGCTTGGAGCAATAACGGTTTTAGCTGTAGCCGGATTTATTCTTCAGCTTTTTGTAAGTGAACCAAAACAGAAAGGCGTCATCCATCAGTGTGTATTCCGCTCCAACTTTGCATTGATTGGAGTTCCTCTGGCAGAATTGATGGGGGGAGAAAATGGTGTGGTCATGGCCGCGGTCATATCCCTTTTTTCAATTCCAATTTTTAATGTGATGGCCGTCATTGTACTTTCGATTTACAAGAACGGAAAAATTAAAATCGATGCAAAAAAAATCTTGCTGGACATCATAAAAAATCCTCTGATAATTGGAGTCCTTTTGGGGCTGGTGGTTGCGTACATAAAATTCCAGCTGCACAGAAACGGAATCACTCAGACTGGTGGTGGACTGAATTTTATATCCACAGTAATCAACTTTCTTTCACGGGCCGCGACACCACTTGCACTGATAGTCCTTGGAGGTCAATTCAATCTTCAGAGAATGTCCGGATATAAAAAACAGCTGGCCCTGGGAGTCATTGGCCGTAACTTGATTGCTCCATTGATTGGTGTGGGATGCGCGGCAATCTTGACCCTCCTGAAAATAACAGATTTTGGACCGGATGTTTTTTCAGCATTGATAGCCCTGTTCGGAACACCTGTCGCCGTGGCATCCGCAATTATGGCGGAGGCAATGGATAACGATGGTCAACTGGCGGGACAGTTGGTTGTATGGACCACACTGCTTTCCCTGCTGACCCTGTTTTTGATTATTTTTATCGCCAAAGCGCTGGGGCTATTATAGGCGCAGATTTCGGGATTGCCTTCTGTCCTATTTCAAACACAAACTTTTCATGCTATAATATTTTTGCTATGAAAAGATTTTTTATGATTTTAACGTTCATCTCATCAGTATTGGTTCCAGGTATTGCGCAGAAAGTCGGCGTATTGAATGGACCATCCGGAATTCCTTGTGCATATCTTATGGAAAAAGTATCGAAGGGTCGCTCATTTGAAGTGTTCGCTACAGCACAAACGGAACTTCCAAAACTGATTAACGGAGAACTGGACATTGGATTTCTTCCACCAAATGTCGCCGCAAAGGTTTACACCAAAAACAAGGGTTCACTGATTTGTCTGGGGATAACGGGAAACGGAAATCTTTATGTGATAGCAAAAGACGGAACAAAAGATTCCGGCCTAAGCGAACTGGAAGGAAAAACAGTTTACTGCGCAGGGCAAGGGGCAACTCCTGAATACCTCATGACTTATCTGCTAAAAAAAATCAATGTCAAAAATGTGTCCCTGGATTTTTCAATACCTAATCCACAGATTGCTCCTTGCTTGATTCAAGGCACCATCGATTACGCACTTGTTCCTGAACCATTCCCGACTGTAGCAGAAATGAATGATTCATCCGTCGTAAGACTTGTTGATATGCAAAAAGTTTTTGACCAGACAAACGGAGGCACCTATCCAATTACGGTCCTTGTCGTAAATGCCAAGTATGCAAAGAAAAACAGGTCCGCCATTAACAGATTCATTTCCGATTTGCAGAAGGCAATCAACTGGACCATAAAAAATCCAAAGGATGCAGGAGTTCTTGTTGAAAAAAATGGATTGGGATTGAAGGCAGCTGTTGCAGAGAAAGCAATTCCAAAAGCAAACTATACTTGGATTAACGCATCACAATCACAGGAATCAATCGAATCCTTGCTAAAAATATTCCTTGAAATTTCACCGGAATCCATTGGCGGTTCACTTCCAGACAAGGGATTTTATTTTAATTGAAAGCACGACCTAAAATGAAAAAGATTTTGCCATATTTTCTGTCAGTCCTTGTGCTGCTGATTTTATGGCAAGTCATAAGCTGCATTGTCGATTCCTCATTTATTGTTCCGAAACCTGTTGATGTATTTGTTGCATTGGCGAAACTTGTTGCAACTAAAAATTTCTGGAACAACCTGACAGGAACAGTCGCACGAGTTTTTATTAGTTTCGCGCTTTCACTTTTTTTTGGAACTGCCATAGGATTTTTTTGTGGCCGTTCAGAATTTCTTAAAAGATTTTTTTCCGTTCCGCTGACCATTCTAAGAGCCACTCCGGTTGTGGCCCTTATTTTGATTTTAATTTTTGCGTTGAAATCAAACGACGTTCCTATCGCTGTAAGCCTGTTAATGACACTTCCGCTTGTTGTCAGCTCAATTTCATCTGGCTTTGAAAAAAACAAAAACGATATGCAGTTATTGGAAATGGCCCAGACCTTCAGATTTTCCAGGTCAAAGATTATCAGATATGTTCACATTCCCAAACTGCTACCCTTCTTTAAGTCCGCAGTCGTTTCAAGTTTTGGAATGACATGGAAAGTTGTTGTGGCAGGAGAAGTATTGTGCCATCCAAAAAAATCTTTAGGAAATATTTTGTCCACCGCACAAATAAGCATTGAAAGTGAACAGGTTTTTGCCATAACCATCTCCATTATACTTTTATGTTTTGCTTTTGAAAAACTGATTTCCTGTTTATTTGTAATCGTCCCAAAAATCCTAAAAGCGAAAAAACTCTCCCTGTTGAAAAAGAACCTTCAGCAAAAAAACTTTACAGTTCAGGCTCAACCCCACGTTATAATCAACAGAAAAAAAATGGAGCCACTGCAGATTAAAGATTTGAATATATCATTCGGGGAATCAGATATCTTCAAAAATTATTCCGTTGCCTTTGACTGCAACAAAATAACGGCAATCGTTGCTCCCAGCGGAAAAGGCAAGACCACTTTGCTGCGTCATATTGCAAAAACCTTCGACCAGGTTTCCGTTTGCTTTCAGGAACCACGGCTTTTGGAAAATGAGTCCGTAATTTTGAACGTAGTCCTGCCGTTGGCATCAACAAAATCAAAAACAGATATCCAGGATTACGCCAGAGCTTTTTCCATTTTAAAAATTTTTGGAATGGAAAATAAAATATTTGCTGATTGTAAAACTCTTAGCGGTGGCGAAAGACAAAGAGTCAATCTGGTCCGCTCCATTATTTTTCAGTCCAACATCCTTTTACTGGACGAACCTTTTAGTGCCATTGATGTAGCAACAAAATCAGCAATCATGAATTTCATAAAAAAAGAGCAGGAGTCGAATCCCCGTACAATTATTTTTGTGACCCACGATAAATCCGAATCAGATTTCCTTGCCGACAAAACAGTCCCCCTTTGACACCAGCTTTTTTCAATGCAGATGATATGGTATACTTATCTAAGGTTCAATCCACCGGAAGTTTACGCAGTAATTTTTTTTAGGGAAGTATATATATGAAAAAAAATATTTTCAGTATTCTTTTTACACTTGTTTTGGTTCCATTCCTTTTAAACATTATGTCCTGCCAGATTGATGCAGGTGGCGACGATAATTCAAACACCTTGCCCGCCTTTGTGTTTTCAAAAACCGGAGACGATTCCCCAACCGGCTATATCAAAATCGGTGAGCATGACAAAAATTATTTTAAGGCAACAGGCTACACGAATAAAAAAAACGGAATCGGATTTGATTCCACCGACCTTCTAAATGAATCTACCATCAGAGTTGTTAAAATTGAAGAGCTGCCTGTTTCCATTGAAATTACAGATGCAAAACCATACAACTTTAGGCACGGACTTACATACAAAATCGAATGCAAATTGCAAAACTATTCAAACTCCGCGACAATGACGGTCAAGGCTATCAATCAATATGACATGTACGGGGAGACTTCCGTTAAACAAACCCTGGTCAAAGGACTGGTCTATCCATACCACCAGTTATACGGCAGCTTTACAAATGCGGATTGTTCCTTCAACACAAACCAAATGAAATATCTGGATGAAAATCTTAATTCCCAGTTCACAATGTTCTACGGACCAAACTCCCTTTCCTGCACCAACAAAGTCAGCGATATAAGGAATCTAAAAATTACGGAGGACATGAAATGCATAATGATTTATGGAAAGGGAAATTTAAGTGCCCCTACTGACGAGTACCTGCCAATAGTCATCACCAACACAATCGAAGAAAAATCCGACAGCCTGTCCCTGACGGTGATGAACTATTACGACGATGATGGAAAACAACATAAATTTGAAAATCAAAAAAAGGGTGTAACCGTAACCAACTTTGGTGCAAATCTGTTCATGCAAGTTCAAAACGAATTAAACAATTGCGGCTATGTAAAACTTACAGATTCAAGCGGAAAACTGTGTAGCGGAATAACTTTAAAAATCCATGAATCAAACTACGGCGGCAACTGGAAATCATCGGATATAGTTTCAACCGTCACCAGTTCTTCATCATGGACACCAAGTTCAAATGGAACTTACTACATTGAAGTCAACTGTCAAATTGATGGTCAGGATTTTTCAAATGGATATTCAACTGCCAATGCAATCAAGGTGACACTTGAATAATTTCGCTAAACAAAAAAACTCTAAAAAAAAAGGTGGCCATCAAAATCTGATGGTCACCTTTTTTTTATTTTTCATATTTTCTGATAATGTCTTCCGCGACTTCCATTTTTCTCATGCAAGAGTTCATCGCTTCTTTTTCAATGTAATGATGGGACTGTTCCTCTGTAAGGGCCAGGTTTTCCATCAGCAACATTTTTGCACGATTAACAAGTCGTATCTCATTCATTCTTTCCTTTAACTTAACAGCCTGCCGTGAAATATTCTGGACTTTATATTTTACAGCAATCGCCAGTTTCAGGATATTATAGAAATGATACTGCTCAAAAGGTGTGCTGGTTGTAAGTATTCCACTGGATTCGACTTTGTAGCTTATTTGATCAAACTTTTCCGATGGAACAAGCAAAAGAATTATACTTGTAGATGAAGCAATATCCATAGAATAATCCAGGCCATCACCATCTGCGTAATCAACAATGACAATATCAAAAACCCGGTCCGATGTTCGCCTGCGGGCCTCGCTAAAATTCTGTACCAGGTTTACATCAAATAAAGGAGGTATCAGCAGGGATGTAATTTTTGAGGATAATTCAGGATTTCTTGTAACAATCAACACGCTGTGGGTATCGTCAATCATACTTTAGTTTCCAAGTATTCCCTTTATAAAATCGCTTTCGTCTGCAATCTTTTTTGCATAGTCCAATGTATCCGGCAATGTGGCAAATGCATCAGGATTATCCATTTCATTAACATTATCATAGACAGGTTCAGACGGCTGCAAATTATTTTCGATTCCATCCATTGCTGCATAAATTATAAGTGCAAAAACCAGATATGGATTACAGTTTGAATCGGCGGAACGGATTTCCAAACGGTTATCTCCGTTTCCTTCCCGCACACGAATATATGCGGTCCTGTTTTCCGGTCCCCAGCAAATATATTTTGGTGTTTTGTAATCACCCAGGCGGTCATAAGATTCTTCGGAATTGTTCATGTAGTATGTCATCTCTTCTGCATGTTTCAAAAGACCTGCCAAAATATTTTTCGTTTTTGAAGAGTCGGTGCAGGACAGATTGACATAGAAACCGCTTCCCACTTTTTTTTCCAAAGGCTTTGGAGAGAACTCTGCATGAAGACCATTATTTGCAGCCTTGGTGCGGACAATCCATTTAAAAGTCGCAGCATTATCGGCGGCGGTCAATGCGTCTGAATAATGGAAATCAATTTCATTCTGGCCAGGACCTTCCTCGTGATGGCTTGCCTCTGGAATGATTCCCATCTGCTCCAATGTAAAACAAATTTCGCGGCGGATATTTTCACCCTTATCATCTGGAGCAATATCCATATAGCTGGCCTGGTCAAAAGGTTCCTTTGTTGGCTGTCCCTTTTCATCAAGCTTAAACAAGTAGAACTCAATTTCAGAACCAATCATCAGTTCACAATTATATTTTGCTTTCATCTTGATTATGGCATTCTGGAGAATTGTCCGGCAGTCCTTATGATATGGAGTTCCATCAGGATTTTTTATGTTACAGAACATTCTCACAACTTTTCCAGTATTTGGACGCCAGGGAATAATTGAAATGGTTGAAGGATCAGGATGCAAAAACAGACTTGATTTTTCTGGCAACTCAAATCCCTTTACCGCAGAGGCATCAAAACTGATTCCTTTTTTAAATGCCTTTTCCAACTGCGATGTTGTGATTGAAATATTTTTCTGTTTTCCAAAAAAATCAAAAAAAGTAAGACGTACAAACTTAACATCCTCTTCTTTTACAAACTGAAGGATTTCACTTTCTGTATACATATTCAAACTCCATGTCAACGAATCGAAGACAGTTTTACTTTTTTTATGGAGTCTCTAAAAATTGCAATTTTTAGAGATGCCCTTTTATTTTATGTGATTAATATCTACCAGGCAAAGATTGTCCACATTGTATTTGCTGTTCAAACAATCGGCCATGGCATTTGCCGTATCCATTGCAGTAAAACAGTCAATGTCATGTTCAACCGCAAGACGACGCAACTTAACACTTTCGGCTTCAGGATTTCTACCCTTTGCGGAAGTTGAAACAACGTAATCAATTTTACCGCTTTCAAGAAGTGTCATTACATTGTCCAAATAATTTTCATGAACCTTTGCAACATGAGTCACTTCCATTCCGGAGCGTTCAATCGTACTGGCGTTTCCGCTTGTGGCATAAAGTTTAAAACCAAGGTCGTGATATTTTTTTGCAAGAGAAGGAAGCTCCGGCAAATCAGATTCACGGACGCTGAACAAAACTGCCTCAGGTCTTTCCTTGTTTTCACCAACATGAATCATCTTCCAGCCGGCGGCAAGCATTCCTTTGTAGACAGCCTCTTCTACTGTCGGTGCAATTCCAAGAACTTCGCCAGTGGATTTCATTTCAGGACCAAGATGCGTATCAACATCCATCAACTTTTCAAAACTGAACACAGGAACCTTTACCGCATAGTAATTCTGTGGTTTGTGGAGCCCAGTTCCAAAACCCATGTCCTTAACTTTTTCGCCAAGCATTGCACGGGTTGCAAGTTCAACCATTGGAACGCCCGTGACTTTACTCAAATATGGAACCGTTCGTGATGAACGTGGGTTGGCTTCAATGATGTTCAGCTGTCCGTTGTAGAAAAGCCACTGAATGTTTACAAGTCCCTGGGTTCCAAGGGCAAGAGCCATGTCTGTAGATTTTTTTACAACAATGTCTGTCATTTCCTGAGTGAAGGACCAGGTCGGGTAAACCGCAATTGAATCGCCGGAATGAATACCAGTCCGTTCAACATGCTGCATGATTCCAGGAATCAGAACATCTGTTCCGTCACAGATACAGTCAATCTCAAGCTCCATTCCTTCCATGTATTTGTCAATCAGAATTGGATTTTCAATTTTCTGTGCAAGAATGATTTTCATGTATTCCTTGATGTCGGCGGAACTTCTTGCAATAATCATGTTCTGACCACCAAGGACATAGCTTGGTCTCATCAATACCGGATAACCAAGTTTTGCCGCAGCCTCCAGAGCTTCAACCTCAGTAAGCACCGTAAGTCCCTTTGGTCTATTTACTTCAAGTTTTTCACAAAGTTCATCAAAGCGTTCACGGTCTTCGGCAAGGTCAATTGCATCAGCAGATGTTCCAAGAATTCTTATTCCCTGCTCATCAAGATATTTTGCAAGCTTGATTGCGGTTCCACCACCAAAGGCGACTACAACACCCAGCGGTTTCTCCACATTGATTACGTTCATTACATCAACCGGTGTAAGCGGCTCAAAGTAAAGGCGGTCCGCTGTATCAAAATCTGTTGAAACGGTTTCCGGGTTGTTGTTGATGATTGCGACTTCGTATCCAAGTTTTTTCAAAGCCCAGATACATTGAACCGAAGAATAGTCGAACTCAATTCCCTGACCAATACGGATTGGACCGGAGCCAAGAACTACGATTGTTCCCTTTGAATTGCCCTTATTGTTTTCAGAAACCATTCCGCTGAATGCCTTGAACTGTTCCGGCATCTGGGACTTTATTCCGCCGTTATGGACTTCCGCAAGGAACTGTTCCGCTTCATTTTCTCC
The DNA here is from genome assembly GCA_045643225.1 of Treponema sp. Taxonomy (GTDB): domain Bacteria; phylum Spirochaetota; class Spirochaetia; order Treponematales; family Treponemataceae; genus Treponema_D. The sequence goes on from JAZUKJ010000035.1 coordinate 20,006, forward strand.
TGAAGTCACGGAATAGAAGTAAGGAGTTTCTGCATCAAATTCTCCGGCACAGGTGTCTACCATTTTGAATGACCTTGGTGGATAGAGCATCTCTTTTTTGCCAAGCCGTTCATTCTCTTTTTCAGCGTCGGCAATGTTCTGCAGCTTGCAGAGGAACCATTCGTCAACCTTTGTTATGTCGTGGATTTCCTCAACCGTCATGCAGCCACGTTTAATTGCCTGATAGATTGCAAAGATTCTCTGGTCTGTGCACTGCCCAACTCTTTCGCGGATTTTGTCATCATTCTCCGCTGCAAACACTTTGTAGTTCAAATCACTTACACCAAGTTCACAACCGCGGACCGCCTTAAGGATTGCTTCCTCAAAGTTCTGACCAATGGCCATGACTTCTCCGGTGGCCTTCATCTGGGTTCCCAGCTTACGGCTTGCGTAAACGAATTTCTCGAACGGGAACTTAGGCATCTTTACTACAACATAATCAAGGACCGGCTCAAAACAGGCGGCGGTTTTCTTTGTTACGAAGTTCGGGATTTCATCAAGATTGAAACCGACAGCAATAAGCGCCGCAACCTTTGCGATTGGATAGCCCGTTGCTTTTGAAGCCAAAGCGGAAGAACGGCTTACACGAGGGTTAACTTCGATTACTGCATATTCGAAAGTATCAGGGTTTAAAGCAAACTGACAGTTACAGCCACCTTCAATTTCCAGAGCGGAAATAATATTCAAGGCGGCCGAACGCAGCATCTGATATTCTTTGTCGGCAAGGGTCACGGTTGGGGCAATAACAATTGAATCTCCCGTGTGAACACCAACAGGGTCAAAGTTTTCCATTGAACAAACAGTTATTACGTTTCCCGAATGGTCGCGCATTACTTCAAATTCAACTTCCTTCCAGCCTGAAATACATTTTTCAACAAGAATCTGATGGATAGGAGAACGGTGCAGACCGTTGTGTGCAATCTCATCAAATTCCCTTTCGTTATAGGCAATACCTCCACCAGTACCACCAAGGGTAAAGGCGGGACGAATGATTGCAGGATAACCGATTTTATTTGTAACAAAGTCCAGGGCATCCTCGTAAGTTGTTACGACCTTTGAAGGAATACAAGGTTCTCCAATTTCCTCCATTGTGTCTTTGAACATCTGGCGGTCTTCGGCTTTGTCGATTGTAAGTGGACGGGCTCCAAGCAGCTGAACTCCATGCCTTTCAAGGAATCCGGATTTTGCAAGTTCCATGGAAAGTGTCAGACCTGTCTGGCCACCAAGAGTTGAAAGGAGGCTGTCCGGTTTTTCTTTTTCAATAATGCGTTCAAGGGTACGAACATTCAGCGGTTCAAGATAAATCTCATCCGCCATTGCATGGTCTGTCATCAATGTGGCCGGATTTGAGTTAACGAGTACAACTTCAAGCCCCAGCTGTTTGAGAGCTTTACAAGCCTGGTTTCCGGCATAGTCAAATTCGGCGGCCTGTCCAATTATGATAGGACCAGAACCAATTACCATTACTTTGTGGATATCTGGATTAAGTGGCATCTTTAGTTTGCCTCCTTTGCGCTAAGAATGTTCTGAATGAATTTGTCAAAAAGGAAGTTCGTATCGTGCGGTCCACCACAGGCTTCCGGATGGAACTGCACGCTAAAGGCAGGAATATCTGTGTAGGTAATTCCTTCGCAGGTTCTGTCGTTTGAATTATAGAACGCAAGTTTTGCAAATGCAGGAAGTCCATCACACTGAACCGCGTAACCATGATTCTGGCTTGTAATAAACACTCGCCCTGTTTCTATTTCCTTTACCGGATGATTTCCACCGCGGTGTCCATATTTCAGTTTTGAGGTTTTGCATCCGCGGGCAAGAGCCAAAAGCTGATGTCCAAGACAGATTCCAAAAATTGGTACAATCTTTTTTCCTGATTCCTTCGCATCAATATTGTACTGGGCAATCTTTGCAATCTCAGCAATCACGCCCTTGTTATCAGCAGGATCTCCAGGTCCATTACTGAGCATAATTCCATCCGGGTTCAGCGCAAGAATCTGTTCCGCACTGTAGAAGTATGGAACCGTTATCACCTGCGCACCACGTTTTTCAAGTTCACGGGGAATATTATATTTTGCGCCAAAGTCCCACAGCACAATCTTAATCTGTTTGTCGCTATTAAAAATGTGATGATTTATTTCAGGATAACCTTCGACAATCTTCTGTTTTTCAGAAAGCTCTGTTGATGTCGAAACCGTTTCAACAGACTGCTCAACTCTGTAGGCCTTGATTTTTTCAAGAAGCGAATCCTCGATGGCAGGTTTCTCTACTCCTGAAACAATCATTCCGTTCATGACTCCAGATTCGCGGAGCTTTTTGGTTAGCGCGCGGGTATCGATTCCTGCAATGCCCACGATGTTCTGGGATTTCAGATACCCGTCCAAATCTGACTGGCAACGGAAATTGGAAGGCTTTTCACAAAGCTCCCGGACTATATAGCCCTTTACAAAACATTTACGGCTTTCAAAATCCTCTGGAATCACGCCGTAGTTTCCGATTAATGGAAAAGTCTGGGTAACCAGCTGGCCAAAATAACTTGGGTCGGTTAAAGTCTCCAAGTACCCGGTCATACCCGTTGTAAAAACTGTTTCGCCAATTGTTGAACCTTCTGCGCCGATTGATGTTCCTTCAAAAATTGTTCCGTCGGCCAGAACAAGGAATGCTTTGCTCATATTGAACTCCCGAAAAAGTTCGCAGGCAAAAAAAAAAGACCTGCAAAGAATCGGCTATAAAAAAAGGCCCTCGATTAATCCGATAAAAACAATTTACCCTATTAATCGAGCGCCTTTGCTCACATTTATAACCCTATTAGTTATAAAACTTTATCCGGATTTAGTCAATTATGCAGAAAAAGTTGTCAAGGGATCCAGCCCCTGGCAAGACCGGGAACAGTTTTTCTGGATGGCCGGACTTTCAATCCAGCGTCCATTGAAAAATAAATTCAAGAAAAATTAATATTTTTGGAAAAACAATCTTGACAGTTTTTTTCTAAAAATGTATAACCAAATTAACAAACGACAAAGGCGTCGTGGAAGTTATAACTCCGCGATGTCTTTTTTTGTTTTAAACTTTTAACTTTATAAATCTGGCAATGGCGCTATAAATATTTGTTCATAATATTTGGACAGGATATTTTATGCGCCTTTATTTTTTGGTCAGCATTTGAGAACCATCTTGAAAGCTTTCACCTTAATAAAATGCCAGATTAAGCCAAACAATTAGGAATGTTTACTTTCTATAGGAGGTATAAATTTATGGACAACGTAACACCTATCTTCGGTGAAAATGTTTTCAACGAATCAACAATGAAGGCTCGCTTGCCAAAGGAAACATACAAGCAGCTTATGAAAACTATTGAGGGTGGCGAAAAGCTTGACCCATCTGTAGCTAACGTAGTAGCAAATGCAATGAAGGACTGGGCAATCGAAAAAGGTGCAACACACTTCACACACTGGTTCCAGCCATTGACAGGTGTAACTGCTGAAAAACACGATGCATTTATCCAGCCAACAAAGGAAGGCGGAATCATAATGGAATTCTCTGGAAAGGAATTGGTTCAGGGTGAACCTGACGCTTCTTCTTTCCCATCAGGAGGAATCCGCGCAACATTCGAAGCCCGTGGATACACAGCATGGGATCCAACTTCATACGCATTCATCAAGGACGGAACACTCTGTATCCCTACAGCATTCTGTTCATACACAGGAGAAGCTCTTGATAAAAAGACTCCTCTCCTTCGCTCAATGGAAGCAATCTCAAAGGCTGCTGTCCGTGTTCTTAAATTGTTCGACGGAAACGAAGCTGTAACTTCAGTTAAAACAACTGTCGGTCCAGAACAGGAATACTTCCTTGTTGACAAATCAGTTTACGACAAACGCCCAGACCTTATCTACACAGGACGCACATTGTTTGGTGCAAAGGCTCCAAAGGGACAGGAACTGGAAGATCACTACTTCGGTATGATTAAGCCAAGAGTCCAGGCCTTCATGAAGGACCTTAACGAGGAACTCTGGAAGTTGGGAATCCTTGCCAAGACAGAGCACAACGAAGTAGCTCCAGCACAGCACGAGCTTGCTCCTATCTTCTCAACAACAAACCTGGCTTGTGACCACAACCAGCTTACAATGGAATTGATGAGAAAGACTGCCGCAAAACATGGTATGGTATGTCTCCTCCATGAAAAGCCATTTGCCGGTGTCAACGGATCAGGAAAGCATAACAACTGGTCAATCTCAACAAACACAGGAAAGAACCTTTTGGATCCAGGTGCAACACCAGACCAGAACGCACAGTTCCTTTTGTTCCTCGCAGCAGTTATCCGCGCTGTAGATGAATACCAGGATCTTCTCCGTATCTCTGTTGCTTCTGCCGGAAACGACCACCGTCTTGGAGCTAACGAGGCACCTCCAGCTATCATCTCTATCTTCCTTGGTGATGAACTTACAGCTATCCTTGATGCACTTGAATCAGGAAAGCCATACGGTGCACATGCAAAAGAAAAGATGCAGATTGGTGTAAATGTTCTTCCAGACTTTAACAAGGACACAACAGACCGCAACAGAACTTCACCATTCGCCTTCACAGGTAACAAGTTCGAATTCCGTTCACTGGGATCAAACGATTCTATCGCCTGCTGTAACATCATGCTCAACACAGCCGTTGCAGATATCCTTGAAAAGTTTGCTGATGAACTCCAGGGTGCAAGCGACTTTAACGCTGCAGTATCCGCTCTTGTTCTCAAGACAATCAAGGATCACAAGAGAATCATCTTCAACGGAAACGGTTATTCTGATGAATGGGTCAAGGAAGCTGAAAGCCGTGGCTTGATGAACCTCAAGACAACTCCAGAAGCTCTTGCTCACCTTTGCGACAAAAAGAACGCAGATGTTCTCAAGAAGGAAGGAATCTTTACAGACGTTGAGCTTAAGTCTCGCTACGAAATCTACAACGACAACTATTCAAAAATTATCAACATCGAAGCTTTGACAATGATTGATATGACAAAGAAATTGTACCTCCCGGTTGCAAGCGCTTATGCAACAGAACTGGCAGGAACAATCCTTTCAAAGAAGTCTGTAGACGCTGGCATTGATGCTTCTTACGAATCAGACCTGGTAAAGAAGGTAAGCTCACTTACAGCAAAAATCTACAGCAACGTACAGGCTCTTGAAAAAGCTGAAGGTGATGCAAAGAACGTAACAGAAGTAGATGCAATGGCTTCATACTTCTGCAACACAGTCATCCCAATCATGACAGAACTTCGTGCTAGCGTAGATGAGCTTGAAGGATACGTTCCAGCAAGCAAATGGCCAGTACCATCTTACGGCGAACTGCTTTACAGCGTAAGATAATTCTGAAAATTAATTGCTAACAAAGAAAGGCTCGGGATCAAAATCCTGAGCCTTTTTTTTATAAAATTTTTTTTCTAGAAAATTGAAAGCACTACATGACATTGGTGACAGTGCCTACGGAAACGTAATGCTCCCGGATTGCTGCAACATCTGTATCGTCAGGACATATCTCCCAGTGACGCCCCCTGATAACATTAAAAATCCGCTTACCGTCAGCCGAAATTTCTTCACTGTAATCATCATCGTAAAAACCGTCGTATGCTACACGGACATTTCTTTTGATTCCTTTACATTCGGAAAGCGCGCATCCTGGAAAATTGATATTCCAAATCTGGTTTTCCTTCAACGGAGCATCCATGTATTCTGCAATCAATTCCTTTAAATATCTGTCCGTAGTTTCATGGCATTCACCGGATTCACGGGAAAACGCAATCGAATGTATTCCGAGGAACGCACCTTCCAATGCGGCGCTGGCGGTACCCGAATATTGAATGTCCCCGGATATGTTAAATCCCTTATTGATTCCGGAAAAAACAAAATCCGGTTTCCGCGGCAAAAATTTTAAGGCACCAATCCGCACACAGTCCGCAGGGGAACCGTTGACTGCAAGGGCCTTAATTCCCTCGACGCCAAAATCAAAATCCCTGGCCTCGAATTTACTAAAATATGTAATCCTGTGTGACATTGCACTTTGCGGTGCATCCGGCGCAACAACATAAACAGTTCCGAAATCTTTTGCAGCTTCCGCAAGCATTCTTATTCCGGGAGCTGTAATACCGTCATCGTTTGTAACAAGAATTATTTTTTCTGACATAAAAAACCCTCTTGTGATTTATAGTGTCTAATTAAGGCCATCACTAAAAATTGCAATTTTTAGAGACTCCCTTAAATATAAACTAAAAGACAATTTTTTTTAAGGGAGCTTCTAAAACTTCTAAAAATTGTAAAAATCGGAACTGATAAAAAAAAATCTAAATTTCAAATTGACTTTTATTTTTAAAATCGGTATAAATAAAAAACAAACGACAAAGGCGCCGTGGAAAACATCCATGGTGTCTTTTTTTTTGTTTGCGACTCAAAATTAAAAATTAATTCGGCAAAGGCGTCGGAATGGTTCAAAGTTATTTTCTTTGGATAATTCCGACGCTTTTGTTTTATCAACTACAGGAGGTTGATTATGGGAAGTGAAGTTTGGGGTGTTTGGTTCCTCATCGGTGCTGCATTAGTTTTCTTTATGCAGTGTGGATTCGCAATGGTGGAAACAGGATTTACCCGCGCAAAGAACGCTGGTAACATCATCATGAAAAACTTGATGGACTTCTGTATCGGTACACCAATGTTTATGCTTTTGGGTTTTGGATTGATGTTGAGCGAGAACTATTTCTTCGGTCTCATCGGAAAGCCAAATCTCCAGCTCTTTACAAACTTTGCGGATCTTGACTGGTCAGCATTCGTCTTCAACCTTGTGTTCTGCGCAACAGCAGCAACAATCGTTTCAGGTTCAATGGCAGAAAGAACAAAGTTCAGTTCATACTGTATCTACTCTGCCGTAATTTCTGCAGTTGTCTATCCAATCGAAGCTGGTTGGGTCTGGAACTCACAGGGATGGTTGGCAAAGATGGGATTCATTGACTTCGCAGGTTCAGCAGCAATCCATACAGTTGGTGGTGTAGCCGCGTTGATTGGAGCAATCTTCCTTGGTCCTAGAATTGGAAAATATGATTATGACAAGAACGGAAAAGTAACAAAGGTTCACGCTATCCCTGGTCACTCACTTACTCTTGGTGCCCTCGGAACCTTCATCCTCTGGTTCGGATGGTACGGATTCAACGGTGCAGCTTGTGTTCAGATGGAAGGAATCGGTGGTCTTGCAGCAGTCTTTACAACAACAACCATCGCACCTGCAATCGCCTGTGTAACCACAATGATTTTCACATGGATTAAAAACGGTAAGCCTGATGTTTCCATGACATTGAACGCATCCTTGGCTGGTCTTGTAGCAATCACCGCCCCTTGTGCAACTTGTGATGCATTGGGAGCAACAATCATCGGATTTGTAGCAGGTATTATCGTAGTATTGGTTATCGAAGGTCTTGACCTTAAGCTTCACATTGACGACCCGGTTGGTGCTGTCGGTGTTCACCTTGCAAACGGTATCTGGGGAACAATCGCATGTGGTTTGTTCAGCGTTGATACAGGTTTGTTCTACGGACACGGCTGGAAACAGCTTGGCGTACAGTGTCTTGGTGAAGGAGCAATCATCCTTTGGACAACAATCTGTATGATTATCACCTTCGCTTTGATCAAAAAGTTCCATGGACTTAGAGCAAGCAAAGAAGAAGAAATGGTTGGTCTTGATAAACTTGAACATGGTATCGATTCTTCTTACGCCGGATTTATCATGGCTCCACAGGTAATGACAGAAGGTGCTGCCGGTGGAAAAACTGCAGCTGCAGGAACAGTTCCAGTTGAAAAAGCGGTTCCAGTTACCAAGGCTTCAAATCGCCCTGACGCTAAGTTCCACATGGTAACAATCGTAACACGCCAGAGCAAGTTCGAGGAACTCAAGGCCGCAATGAACGACATCAACGTAACCGGTATGACAGTAACAAACGTACTTGGTTGTGGAACTCAGAAAGGAAAGACACAGAAATACCGTGGTGCTGAAATCGATATGGCATTGCTTCCAAAAGTTAAAGTTGATATCGTAGTATCAGAAGTTCCGGTTGACCTTGTAGTAACTGCCGCAAAAGAAGTTCTCTACACAGGAAACATCGGTGACGGTAAGATCTTCGTTTATGATGTTGAAAATGTAATCAAAGTTAGAACTGGCGAGGAAGGCTACGAAGCCTTGCAAGACTAACAAAAAAATTCCTTAGTTTTTGGGCATTTTATGATAGGATTTGCGGAAAAACCCGAGAATTCTACATAAAATGCCTTTTTTTACTTATTTAAGCTTGATTTACAGATAAGTAGAGTCTAAAATAAATGCATTAAAAAAGTAGTTTAATTTTCCTTTAAACTGGAGTTGGACTATGCAAATTAAAAGCCTAAACCAAAAGATTCTACTGACGGTAGCAGTTCTTCTTGTAATTACAAATATTGCATTGGGCGCAATCGTAACAAAAAAAGCCGATGTGACTCTTGAAAATCGTCTTGTCAATTCATTAAAAGAATCCGTTCATGCAGGAGCGGAAGCAATAGCGGCGTACAATGAAAAAGAAATCAAAACCCTTCAAACTTTGGCGGCAATTCCTGCCATCAAGGACGCTGATGTTGACCTGCTTGATAAGGCTCACGTTATCTATGGAACCATGAGCACGGACAAGGATTATATTGATGTAGCAATTCTTGATACAAAAGGAAACAGCTGGATTAACAATGGCGCAAAAATAATTTCTTTTGCTGAACGTGAATATTTTACTGAACCGTTAGCCACAAGCAAACCTTATGTAACGGACCCTTTCATCAACAAAGTAACAGATGCGATGGCCTTATTCTATGGGGTCCCGGTTTATGACCAGAACGGAAAAGTCATAAATGTACTTTTCAGCGTAGTAGATGGATTTAAGATAAGCAATATAATCCAGAAACATAAGGCAGGAAACAACAGGTCAGCCTCTGTCATCAGCCAGAGAACAGGACTTACGATTGGTTCAGAAAATCATGACCTGGTTGCGGCTGAAAATCTTGCAGAAATTGCAGCCGAAAATCCAAAAAACAGGTCCTATTCAGAAGCAGTTGAAAAGATGCTTTCCGGTGAAACCGATGTCGTGAAATACAAAAACAATGGAGTCGAATACGTATGCGCCTTTGAAAAAATCGAAGGAATAGATTGGGTTGCAACCTGTTCAATTCCATCATCTGATTTCAAAAAAGACATAATCGGAATGCAGCTTTCTATGGCCTTTTCCGTAGTAATCTTTACAATCATCCTGATTATCGTAATTGGAATTACACTCCACCGCTCACTCATGCCAATGAGAAAAGTAAAGGATGCCATTGGCGAAATTGCAACAGGAAATGCCGACTTAACAAAACGCATTCCAGTTACCACAAAAGATGAAATCGGTGAAGTGGTAGGCAACTTTAACCTGTTCCAGCAAAAGCTCCAGGGAATCGTAAAGGATATCAAAACTTCCAGAAACAATCTTTCCAAAGCCGGCAAAGAATTGAACTCCAACATGCAGACCAACTCAGACGTCATTGGTCAGGTTGTCGCAAACATTGGAGGCGTCCACACCCAGATTGGTATCCAGGGCGAAAGCGTTAACCAGACAGTAAATGCAATCACACAGATATCTTCAAACATTGAGGATCTTGAAAGGATGATTGAAGAACAGTCCGGAGGAGTCCAGCAGGCTTCCGCGGCCGTCGAACAGATGATTGGAAATATCATGTCGGTCAACCAGTCGGTAGAAAAGATGGCCACTTCATTTGATACATTGCAGACAGATGCAAATTCGGGTGCCAGCAAACAGGCAATCGTAAACGAAAAAATCCGCCAGATTGAGGAACAGTCAAAGATGCTTCAGGATGCCAACACGGTAATCAACAGCATTGCCTCACAGACAAACCTTCTCGCCATGAACGCAGCAATCGAAGCTGCCCATGCAGGTGAAGCAGGTAGAGGTTTCTCCGTAGTTGCTGACGAAATCCGTAAGCTTTCCGAAAACTCCACAAAGCAGTCAAAAATTATTAGCGACCAGCTTAGCAGCATCCGGGATTCCATTTCCGGTGTTGTTGATGCATCCAGCGAATCAAGTCAGTCCTTTAACCGCGTAAAAGAATTGATTGTGGCAACGGACGAAGTTGTGCGTCAAATCAAAGGTGCAATGGAAGAACAGAATGTTGGTTCCAAGCAGATTAACGAAAGCCTCCACCTTATGAACGACAGTACAGCTCAGGTTCGTGAAGCAAGTCATGAAATGGCAGAAGGCAATAAATCCGTGATTAGCGAAATTGATCGTCTCCAGCAGGCTACAAAATACATCCGCGAAAAGATGGACGTTATCGCTTCCGGTGCAAAAACAATTGACGATTCAGGCTCCAGACTTAGCGAACTTACCCACCAGCTTGCAACTTCTATTGAAGAAATCAGCGACCAGGTAGACAAGTTCGAAGTTTGATACGCCTGGACATTCTTTTCAAAGTGCAAGGAAATTTTCAGGAACTAAAAACTACTTGCACTTTGCTCTACAAATTGTCTACCGAAAGGGATTCCTGAAAGGACACAGGTTTTGTAGATTTTAAGAGTTTATAAAACTCTTGCATAAGTTTTCAAAATTTACTATTATAAAATAATAAACGGCAAAGAGGTCGTAGATAAGGTTTTGTGCATTGGTACGGAATTTTATCTACGGCCTCTTTTTTTTACACATTTCAGGAGGTATATATTATGTGCGGATTCGTCGGAGCTTTTGATCTTAACTCAGGTAGTCAGCCAATCAATGAAGGCTTGAAGGAAGAATTGCGCAATCAGGTACTGGAAATGTCTAAAAAGATTAGACATCGTGGTCCGGATTGGAGCGGAGTCTACACTGGTAATAATGCTATCCTCAGCCACGAGCGTCTTTCAATTGTTGACCCGCTTTCTGGAAAACAGCCTTTGGTAAGTGATGACGAAAAAATCATTCTTGCCGCCAACGGTGAAATCTATAACCACAAAGATATTAGAAAAGAGTTTGAAGGAAAATATAATTTCCGTACCGGTTCAGACTGTGAAGTAATTCTTGCATTGTATAAGCAGTACCGTTCAAGCGGAAACTTTGCGGAGATGATTGAAAAACTTAGCGGTATTTTTGCGTTCGCTTTGTATGATTCTGAAAACGATGTCTATCTTATTGGACGTGATGAAATTGGTGTCATTCCACTCTACCAGGGATGGGACAAGCAGGGCCGCTACTATGTCGGTTCCGAATTAAAAGCATTGGAAGGCGAATGCCAGACTATTGAAGAGTTCCCTAACGGTTCATATTTTTATTCAAAGGACGAAAAGCCAACCAAATGGTACAAGCGTGACTGGGAAACTTATGACGCAGTAAAATCAGCACCAAAGGCAACTGATGATAAAGGTGAAATCGTCAATCCTGCTGTTATTGAAAAAGTTCGCAACGGTTTGGAAAGTGCTGTAAAGGCTCAGCTGATGTCGGACGTTCCTTATGGTGTTTTGTTGAGCGGTGGTCTGGATTCATCTGTCATTGCGGCTATCACCCAGAAGTTCTCAAAGAAGCGTGTCGAGTCTGATTCAAAAGAGGCTGCCTGGTGGCCACAGCTCCACTCCTTCGCGGTCGGTTTGGAAGGAAGTCCGGATCTGGTTGCCGCGCAGAAAGCCGCTGATTATATTGGAACAGTTCATCACGAAGTTCACTTTACAATCCAGGAAGCTTTGGATGCACTGCCAGATGTAATTTATCACATCGAGACTTATGATATTACAACGGTCCGTGCCTCAACACCAATGTATCTTCTTGCCCGCGTAATCAAATCAATGGGAATCAAGATGGTTCTTTCTGGCGAGGGTTCAGACGAATTGTTCGGTGGATATCTGTATTTCCACAAGGCTCCAAACGCACAGGAATTCCATGAAGAGCTGGTTCGCAAAATGAGCAAGCTCCATCTTTACGACTGTCTCCGCGCTAACAAATCTTTGATGGCTTGGGGTGTTGAAGGTCGCGTTCCATTCCTTGATAAAGATTTTATTGATGTTGCAATGGGATTGAACCCAACTGACAAAATGAACATTAAACTTCCAGACGGAAAGCAGCGCATGGAAAAATGGATTCTGCGTAAGGCATTTGAAGACATTCTTCCTGAATCAATTTGCTGGAGACAGAAGGAACAGTTCTCTGACGGTGTAGGATACAACTGGATTGATACATTAAAGAAGATGACTGAAGAAAAAGTGAGCGACGCAGAATTTGCCCGCCGCGAAAACCGTTTCCCAGTAAACCCTCCAAAAACAAAAGAGGAATATTACTATCGTGAAATCTACAGCCGCCTGTTCCCAAGCGATTCAGCCGCCAAGGTAGTTCCACACGAAGCAGGTGTAGCTTGTTCTACAGCAAAAGCTTTGGAGTGGGACGCAGCTTGGAAGAATATGGACGAACCAAGTGGACGTGCAATTAGTGGCGTGCATGATCAAGCTTACTAGTGCTGTACACTGTAAGTGAACAGCGCTGGCATGACTGAGTCAAGGGCTTGAACGAGCAAAGCGAATGTCCCTTGACCAGGCTTACAAAAACTAAAAAAAGTGTGCGAGTTTGCGAGAGCAAACTCGTTGAGCAAACCCATGATAAAACTCTAAGACGGCTAGAAATACGTTTTCTGTATTTTTAGCCGTTTTTTATTTTCAAAGCTTTCCACAGTGTTAGTCTTTATTTGTGGTAATAAATATAGTACAATTTTAACAACTTTATATTTAGAAAAATTCCTGATACTGAATTGGAGATCTTGTTATGAAAAAAAGTACATTCCGTTTCTTTCTTTCTATTGTCTCTGTAGTTTTTCTTCTAGGTTGTAATTTATCTGCTGACAATGGAGATATCCCGGAACAGTTACCGGAGCTTTTAATTAATGAAGCGCAGGTAGAAAGCAAAAAAATTGTTATTGGAAAAGATGCGTCAAGGCAATTGTCGTTTTCCGTTAATCCCTCCCCTGCTCAAAAACCAGATGTCATATGGTCAGTTGAATCGACCGATGGTGGAGCAACCGATTTAATCAGTGTTGATGAAGCAGGTCTTGTTACAGGACTTAATGAAGGTACTGCAAAAGTCCGTGTCACATTAAAATCCAATTCCAAAGTTACGGCAATCTGTGAGGTTCAGGTTCTTACCACTGTGATACCTGCTGAATATGTCGTCTATTTAAATCCGAATTCGGATTTTGAGTTAAATGTAAACTCAGGAAAAACTCTATCTACAGCTGTGTATCCCACAACCGCCACATGCAAGGATATAATTTATACTTCAAGCAATCCAGAAATTGCGACTGTAAATTCAAAAGGCCGGGTTTATGCTGTCAGCGAAGGAACTGCGACAATAACTGCAACTGTAAATGATGGCAGCGGTACTCATGAAGAAATTACAGTTACAACAAAATTCAATCATATCAAGCAGATTGATTTTTGGGAGGATTTTACGACATTTAGAGCTGGAGATGTAGGTGCTGTTGAAGTTTCTAAAATTACGGGAGAATATTCTGGCTCTCTAAGTAACTCCAACTTGAAGTGGAGCATCAATGATACTTCTGTAGCAGAGCTGGTGCCTTACTATTGCACAAATGATTTTTGTAAATTTAAAACAAAAAAGGCAGGCACTTTTACACTTACAGCAGAAGCTTGCGATGGTGGAAATGCCAAAAGATCTGTTACCATAACTGTAAACCCTATTGGCGATGATTTTATTCCTGTAGAGAGAATCGAAATCGAACCTTCCGTTACTGTTACAAAAGGTAATAAATATCCATTTGATGTAAAGTTCTATCCGGAAAATGCTACAAATAAACTTCTATATATTGAAGTTTCTGATTATTTTGTAGCTGAAGTTGATTGGAGCTCCACAAATTGTGTACAAGCAAAGGATCCTGGAACCACGACAGTAACTTTTGAAACTCATAATGGTAAAACTGCAACCTGTGAGTTTACTGTTACAGAAATTCCTGCCACATCCATTACGATTAATATTACAGAAGATACTACAATGCTGGTTGGTGAACAGAACGCGGTGAGCGTTACAAATGTTGTGCCAAGTAATTATTGCAAGGAATATGTATATTTTTCATCTAAACCAGAAATTGCATCAATTGATTCTAAAGGAATTATCACTGCGGTCGGTGTTGGTACAACAAACATTACTGTAAAACCAAAGTATTATGATAAAGAAAGCCCATCTGCTCAAGTTAATTGTGTCCACACATTTAAGGTTATTGTAAAAGACTCTGCTTATCCGGTAATTGATTACAGTGCCGGAGGAAAAGGTGTGGGCAACAAACAATGTTTTGCATGGCCAGGATATGTTGGAAACCTTTCCGCTTCAATGGCAGATGGATCAAGTTCTTCTTATACATGGACTTCAAGCAATCCGGATATTATTGCAGTAGACCAGACCGGCAAGCTTACATACAAGTCAATTATCACTACAGGCGTAATTGCTTCCAGATTTGTAACAATCACTGTTACGGCAGCAAACGGTGCAACAGAT
>JAZUKJ010000036.1:0-4392 GCA_045643225.1 Treponema sp.
GTTGGATCCGCACATGGATTTAGTAAAGCGCCGGGATAGGGACGCAGTGAATTGGGCATAGGAACTCCTTCAAAATTGAATAAAGTTCTTCATTTCCAACCCATGAAAACTTTCGGTAAGTGACGAGCATCCGTGAAAAAAAATCAAGCGACAAAAAAATAATATTGGAAAACAGTAAAAAAAACAGTTGCTTCGGTTACAGTTTAAATATAGGAAAAAAATTGGAAGTCGACAAGGAAAATATTAAAAAATCAGTTTGGGTCTGACAATTTAAAATATATTCTTGAGCCAATGTCTTTTGCCGATTAAACAAATTTCCTTCAAAATAATGAGTCACTGGAAAATCTGTGCCAAATAAAATCCTGTTTTGACAGTCAGGGCAATCCTTGGTTAAATCAAATAATTTGAGTAGATTCTTTTTGGATATGTAAGCCGTGTCACAAAAAACATTTGGATACTTTTTTAGCATATCAACAGTTTTGTACACTGGATTTGAATGAGCAAGAATTGGTTTTGATTTTGGATAGGTCTTGAAAAAATCTTCAAATCGATTTGGAAAAGTTTCTGGATTTGGTCCACAATGAATCAGAATAAATTTTTGATTTTCCTCCGACCATTGAAAAATTTGTTCCATCGCCTTTTTGTGAATTGGATTTTCCATATCCCATTTTTGAGCAAAAGGATGAATCTTGATTCCGCAATAATCAAAAGTTCGGGTTGCCGATTGGACAGAAATATTTTCCTCAGCATATTTTGGAACAAACCAAAGATAAGGACACACTGATAAATTTTGAGACATAAAAGATTGAGCGTAATTAATTTCCTCCTCAACTTTATCAAGCGTCACATCATCACGACAACTGGAAGTGGAAGAATAAAGCACCTCTGTAATTCCAGTTTGTGATTGAGTAGATTCAATGGTCTCAAAAACTTCAATAGCATCGTAATAGACTTGATTGAATTGTCCAATGTGAATGTGGTGGTCGGTCATAGGGGAGTAGGGTAAATCTCTGAGTAAATGTCGTTGAATCAATTTGTGCAAAGTTCAATTTGTTTTAATCGTCTTCTGCTTCGCCTTGAAAATCCCAGTCATGGGGATCATCATCAATACAATCAACATCTACAACTGGACCTGCTCTGCCTACGGTGAATGCTGTTAATCCACATCGACTGCATATCCATTTAAATGTTTTTCTTGCGCCCACAAAAAATCCATTTCCTAAATTGTTTTCATAAAAAGGTTTTGTTTTTTCTGTTTCATTTACCATTTATTTATCCTCAAAAGACCACTAGATAATTATAAGTTACCTAGTGGATAATTTTTTTAATAATCGTCAGTACAAGAATAATCGCAAGTTGCTGGACATGAATTTGTGCATAATCCTTTACATGGTGCTGCCAAATCATATGAGTCATCGTCAACAACAATACTGTTTGGTAAAATCGCAAGACTAATTGATGCAAGCATTTCCATTGCTTCTTGTGTTAGAAGTTCCTTTCCCATAATTTCGCCTCCTATTTTAGAATGTTTTTAAACTCTTCAAGATAGAGTTCTTTAATTTTTTTGATTGCATTTATTGAATGATACTTTTGGTTGTCACTATATTTGCTAGGATTTTTCAATATCCTTTTTGCAGTTAAATCTGCGATATATAAAAAAATCAATTTATGAATTCGACATTTTGATTTGTCCCATTCCTTAAAAGATTTTTTTGCTAGATAGTTTGCTCCAGCACAATGCGGACATAACGGATAAAGATAGCATTTTTCAAAACATTCATCATCAACAAAATTACTTTCATTTGTGAAATCTGTTTTTGCTATATCTTCAAGTTCTTCTTTTGAAAATGTCATTGGTGTGCAATAAGAACAAGGACGCTTTATTCCATCAGTGTCGTAAAATACTGTGCCTGTGCCGATTCCGCAATATTTTCTCTTTGTTCTGGTTTTTGAATCCAACATAGCAATATTTTTATTGAACATTTGGTTTAATGGTAAATCATCATTTTCAACATAAAATTTAACAAGTTCTTCTAATTGTGGGGCAAGTATTTTTATGTATTCATCTTTATCCCAATCATAATCTCCTTCAAAAAGATTGACTCCATTAATGGAGGAAAAATTTAAGCTGTGAATAAACTTAATATCGTTGGCAAAGTTTTTGAGAGAGAATTCTGTTAAGGTCATTTTTACGCCTTGTTTTGGCCAATTGTTTTTGAAGAAATCTATATCAATTTTTGAAAATGAATTACTCCGGTTATGGTTATGAGTTTCTGGTGTTCCATCTAAACTAAAACCTAAATAGAATTTTTCTTTTCTTTGTGTAAACCATTCTTTCATTTCATCAGTTAAGACTGTTCCATTTGTTGTTGCAAAGAAATAATATGGGATTTTTGCATTTTTAGTTGCGGCGTAATCATAAATTTTTTGCAACAACTTAAATTCTAACAATGGCTCGCCACCAATGAAAGAAATTTCTATGGATTGAGTTCCAGAAGGATAATGAAGGAATATTTCATCAATAATTTTTTTTGCAGTTTCAAAAGTTAGATGTTTAGTTGCGTCATGTTTCTGATAGCAGTAGACACAATTTAAATTACAATTTTGTGTTACACAGATTGTTGGGTGATATATTTGACCTTTTTCTGCATACGCCATAAAGAGTCTCCTTGGGAAAATATTTTCTTTTCAAATAGTTGTCGTTCTAAGTTTTTCTATAGATGTTGCCCATAAAAATAAGAATTACATTAACTGATAATCACAGCTTGTGTCGCAATAACCAGTACAACGACTGTTACAATTGTCTGTTGAATGTCTGAAAAATTTGTAATTTCAATCATCTGAAGTTGGTCATGTTAAGTGCTATTCTGTCATGTCACAATCACCTGTACAACTGTCTTCACAGCCGCTGCAGCTATTATCACAGTCACTTTGGCATTCCGCTCTGCATCCAAAACTGCATGTATTATCACAGAAATAACAGTCTTCACAAACACCCGAGCAACGATACCTACAGTCTGTTACTATAATGGTTTGTGAAATATCTGAAAAATCTTTGACTTCAATTATTTGTAGCTGGTCTACAATTTCGTCTGTAAGTACATTCATAAAATTCCTCCATGTATTTAGACTGTGTAGTCTGAATTAATTCAATTTATTGAGAGTCTCTGCGATGTTATCTAAGTTTTCAGAGCCAGATGGATTATTTTTTAATGATGACAAGATTAGTTTTGCCATCCAGTTTGGAAGTACAAACCAGGTTGGATATTTTCCTTGTCTTGGATAACCAATGTCTTTATTGCTTTTTCCGTTCCAACGAATTCCAACATGATAATTACCAAGTGGCTCGTAAGATCCATAAATTAATGAATTCATTCCATCATCGTGCAAATCAATAACATCAGTCCATTTTTTAGGGCGAACTAAACTTCCTTTCAATCTTCATACCTCAATCTTGAAACTAAATTATCTCGCAGATTTCTCCATCGATAATTTCAATGTTTCCATGTAACTAAAATCCATATAGGCTAACCGCTTGGAGTTAACCTATATTTGTTGAGTAAAAAGAATTAGTCGTGCTCTTTTACCCAGAAATGGTTTCCACCTGCTGAACAACCAGATGAGGACGGTCTGTTGGAACCATTTGTGTTGACATAATCGCCACATCTAGAGCATTGCCAACAAGCTCCAGCAAACACACCCTTTCCCAATTTGACTGCATAGGCTGGTTTAATAACTGGCATACGATAGTACCCTTTGGATTGCCAACCGCAATGGCCACATTCATAACAACCTGCCCCTGCATCAAAATATACAGTGCCATCTCTACCACATTTTGGACATTCCATCCTGAATTCCTCCTCCAAAATTCTAGTAAAAACACAATTGTGTCTAGGATATTATAAAACACAAAAATATTTGAATCAAGTAAAACGAATCACAATTGTGTTAAATTAAAAATATGGGATTTTGGCAAAATGTTGATATTGAAAGGGAGTTTAAAAATCTGACTCGAAAAGAATTGGCCCATTTGGCTGGTTTTTCGTTGACGAGTCTTTCTACAGGTATTGCTCGAAATTCTATTCCATCTGCTGATGTTGCGTACAGGATTGCCAAAGTTTTGGATGTTTCGATTGAATATTTGCTGATGGGTGGAAATGAATCTGGTGATTCTACTCAGGGCAAGTCTGGTACAACCTCAGAGAATAACATTGAAGCTCTTTTCCAAAAATATATAAAATATCGCACGATGATAGAACACTTCGACAAACTTCCGCCTAAAATTCAAAAATCGATTGAGTGTATGATTCAGGAAATTGTGAATGACTGAGTTCGCTTGTTCAACTTTAGAAAATTTTCCGATAATGAAAGTATGGAAGAAATCAAAATAAC
>JAZUKJ010000037.1:0-13798 GCA_045643225.1 Treponema sp.
TTAATATTCCTCAAGTCTTGATAAAAGCGAATCCAGTTTTGTTCCATAATCTGGATCTGCGGCCCATGTTTTGGTTAACCCAAAAACTGTTGTCGCTTTTCCGCGGGGACGGACCCATTTGTAACGGTTGTCGATGCACTCGTTGACAAGCCCGACTTCCTCTGTGGTGGCATAGGCGTGCAGATGCTGTATGTGTGCCCTTATTCCCAGTTCAACAGTTTCAAAGACTTCTCCCGGATGTTCTTCATCAATGGCGCCCAGTCCACAGTAATTGTGCATTTCAGGTGTTACAAGTCCGCCAAACTGGAGGAATCCGGTTTCGAGGCACATTTGTACAAAGGCGCAGTCACTATTGATTCCTTCCGTGGTGGCTTCATCAATATAAACCTGCGCCATGTATTCAATTTGCTGTGAATCGGCTTCTGGATTTGAATCCATGAAAAATTTGTGGAGCTGTTGGGCTGTTTTCATACCAGAATCATTCAGGCATCTGGAAACTGGAATCTTTTTCTCCCTGATTGAAGTACAGCTCCACAAAAGGATTGTCAGAACTAAAAGTGTAATGGAACGGGCAAACCTTTTTAGCATAATTACTTTATTGTTGTTCCAATATAATCGCCGCCGTCCAAAATTGAACGTATATTAGGAATGTTCTTTCCTCCGGCACAGATTACAGTCAATCCAAGTTCACTGGCTTTTTTGCTGGCAATTGGGTCAAACGGACAGTTCTTTCCTGGAACCCATTCGTCACCTACCATCTTGCGGAAGTCTGACCATGAAATTACGTCCAAAGGTTTTGCGTCTGGATTTTTTCTTGGATCATCGGTGTAAACTTTTTCGATGTTTGAAAGATTTACAACAGTATCGGCATGATATTTTTCGGCAAGGAGAACTGCATCGTTGTCAGTTGAGAAACCTGGCTTCCATCCGGCCGCCACAAGAACTCTTCCTTCAAAAGTGTCTGGAGCCTTTGTTGGGTCAGTGATTACGTCATTCTTGCACAAAGGTCCGAAACAGGTTTTCAAAAGCTGTGCGTTCAGTCTGGTTGCCATAATTCCAATCCAGTCGCAGAAATAATTTGTTTCGTCATCGTCCTTGAAAAGACAGCTTTTTTTCTGTGCATCATCAAACTGGGCAGCGACAGCTTTGTATGCGTTCTGATAAGTTCTAGCTGGACCGCCACCGCCTGCAACTAAAATCAGCCTGGTCTCTGGATTGTTGATGAGCCAGTCGGATGCCATCTTTGAAAATTCTGCAAGAAGTTTTTCATCTGGCTTATCTGGAGCGATTATTGAACCGCCTACACTTAAAACTTTAGTAATCATTTTACACCTCTATAAAAAAAACTCTAAGTCATTTGGCCCGGAGGTCGAATTTATTCGTGCCGGAGGGTTCAATACCCTGACTTAAAAAAGGTAGTGAACTCTGAGAGCGATACCTTGCTGAAACTACGATACCTGGAATACTCTGCATTCAGGTTTGTCTTAGTAAATACCAACAATTATAGGCGCATTCCACAGAGAACTGTAATTCGCTTCCGTTGAATTAACCTCTTCCCAGATTGATTGGAGCGCATAGCTTCTTGGCCGGAACACAGTCTTGCTGCTTACCAATGAAGTTTTTAATCCGTTCCATTTTCGGCTGAATGCGATGTGCTGACTGTCAAGGTTGCCAAAGTAATAATCGGCAAGATTCTTGATTTCCGTGAATGGCTTGTGATTCAGTCCAGCCGCAAGTGAAATATCTATCGGGAACCAACCGTAGTGTTCCAGATAGATTTCTGACCACCAGTGATTTTTTGTTGTGGAATCAGTTTCGACAAGGATTCCGCTGACAGGCACGGATGGAATTTCAAGGGCACGGCACAGGGCGGTAAACAGTATTGCAAAATCATAGGCATCACCGGAGCCCTTTTCAATTAAGTCAATTGGTGATACGTCACCGGTGCGGACCGTATTCAAGATTTTGTAATTGGTCAACATGTAGTTGTAAATCAGCTGGGCCTGGATATATGGATTCCTATTTTTTCCGACTATGGTATTGGCCAAATCAATGACTTTTTTATTGTCGGAAGGGACGCATGGGTCCGCCGCTGTATATACCGTGTTTAGCAGGCGCGAGCTATTGTTGTTCCTTTCTACCTTTGAAGATTCTATCTCAGAAATCTGGGAGAAGGCTGTAATTACAAAAGAATGGTTAACCCTTACTCTTGAGTTTTCACCTGAGTCTAACTGGATTGAGTGGATTACGTTGTAAGGATCGTCCTGAATCAATGGAGTCGGGGAGACTTCGTTAAGAATGACCGCCGGCTGGGAAATGTAAACGGATGGCCTTGGAACATAAAGAGTCACATTGGTATCTGAACTGCTGCGGTTCTGAATGTCGGCACTGATTTGAAGCACGTATGTTCTGCCATCAACCAAATGTTTTTTTCCGACTGGAAAATTTATGTCCAGATTCTGCTTATAGGAATTTCCTTTGTCGGTGGATACAAAAATCTGTCCACTGGTTGCTCCATCTGGAACATGGACTCTGATTTCACTGTCCGTCCAATATTCGAAGTCATAATCGGATTCGCTGGCGGCAAGGAAATCAGGATTGAAACCGTTTTCTTCCGTTGGGACTTTTGATGCAGAATCATCTCTGTTTGCAGAAAAATATACAGTGGAATTTCCACGGATGTTTCCGAAGTTTGAACCAAGGATGGTAATGGTATCTCCAATTCTTGCCGTTGTCGGTGAAACGGAATCGATTACTGGAACCGCGGCCCTGAAGTCGGTTCTGACTGCCACCGGAATTGAATCGCTTCTTGCAAAGAATGTCGGTTCTGAACGTCCTGATGAAGTTTGGACAATAACAAGTCCATCCTGCACATTTGTCGGGACCACGAATTCAATCTGATTGTTGTCCCAGTCCCTGTAACCGCTGGCCGTAACTCTGGAACCCGCAATCTCTATGAATGAGTTTTCACGGGAACTGCCGAAGTTTTTACCTTCAATAACAACAATATCCCCCGAAGAACCTATTGGGGGATTTATTGAATTTATAATTGGTTTTCCAATTTTTTTACGCCCCGATAGAGAAGTGGAAGTGGCAATAATCGCAATTATTGCCACGAAAGTTAAAATTCTTGCTGCCGGGGAACTTTGATAGAGACGTTTTATAAAACTAGTGAATTTCAATTTTATTCGCCTTGTATGTGGATATCAAAGCTGATGTTTCCTATTGAAAATTCAACTCTTGATACATTTGAGTTCGAATCGGAAAAATCCTTTCTGCTTCTTCTTGGAACCGGAGTGAAAATGTCGTAGCTTGCTAATTGTGCCGCGGCATCAATGGTCTGGTTGACTCCGTTCTGATTGTATGAAACCTGCTGAGCTGGAGAATAAGGAACGGAACTCAGGTTAGAAGAAAATGTATTCAATATTTCGCTGTTTCCAACGAAAGTTTCGCCACCGGAAAAAAGATTCGCGATTGAAGATGAAGAAAGCTCTCCGTCAACTGGTTGGAAAGCCGCTGTTGTTGGAGAAACCAGGTCAACATTTGCAACAGGCTTGAATGTTGATAGACCTGGCAATGGCATTCCTTTGTTAGCGGAAAGTCTAACTGGAATAAAGACCAGTGCCAAAGCTGCAGCAGCCCCGGCTACAACTGAAACCCATGTGCGTGGCTGGAATTTTACAACATTGGTGCGGTTTGTATGCTTTGCAAAGGACATGCGGGCCTGTAGCCTTGCAAAACTGTCGTCCATGTCTTTTTGGGAAAGTTCCAAATCCTTTTTGTCGGCATTGAAAATGGCTCTCAGCATCTTGAGACTGTCCAGCTGTTTTCTGCAGGATTCGCAGGTTGCCAGATGGGCTTCATATTTTTCAATGTAGGTGACTGGAAGTTCTCCGTCCAGATAGATTGAGTGAATATCTTTTTCAGGGCATGTAGACATCGCTTTCTCCTATCAGTTTTGTTATTTGTTCTCGTGCTCGGAACACACGTACTTTAACGTTTCCTTCTGTGATTCCAAGAGCCTCTCCAATTTCTTTGTAATTAAGGTCTCCATATTCACGGAGGACAAGGACCTCTTTCATCTTAGGTGGAAGCTGATCCAAAATTTCCTTGACCTTTTCAATTGTCTCGGCCTTAAGCAAATCAACTTCGCTACTGTCCATGTGCTGGCGTCCTTCGTATAGAACCTTGTGGTAAGCTTTAGCTTCTCTAGTCTTTCGTTTGGCGTAGTTCAGGGATGCATTTTTTACAACCCTGATGAGCCAGAATTTCGCGTCATCAAGCGATGGAAAAACCATTTTTTTCTCGTTTGCTTTTATGTACGAATCATGCACTAAATCTTCCGCAGCTTCTTCATCATTTACAATTCGATACGAAACCTTGAAAAGCAGTTGCATTGTTGAGTCGTAAAGCTTTTTGAAGTCGCCAGGGTCTTCGCAACGAAGTTCCCCGGTTGGCTCTCTATTATTCATAACAGCGTATCCTCTTTTTGGTTACAGAACAAAAAATTATTTTCTAGACCAAACAGGACCGTTTGGTGTATCTGTAACTACTATTCCACGGGCGGTCAATTCGTCGCGGATTTTATCAGCAAGGGCAAAGTCTTTTGATTTTTTTGCCTGGGTCCTTTTTGCTACAAGGTCATCTATCTCTGCAGCCTCTGGATCGCCTTCATGTCCTGTCTGTGCACCGGCCTGTACACTGTCCAGACATTCCGCCGCAGTTGAAATGAGCCTGAGTCCTAGAACGGAATCCAGACGAGAAACAATGTCCAATATTTCTTTCGGATCTAAAGAGGAATCCTTGACTGCTTTTTGCAGACAACTCAGGGCTACAGGAGTTGACAGGTCGTTCTCCAGGGCTGCCTGGAAATCGCTGATATATTTTTTTGCATTTTCTGAAAGTCCCTCTGTGTTTGAGGCCTGTCCCTTTGCATATGTTTTGTCCAGGAGGGCGGAAACAGAATCCTTTCCTCCAGCCTGGCTAATCAGTTTGGCAATCCTCTGGAGAAGTGCTGCACGGCTATTTTTTGCACCGTCCATTGCGTCCCATGAGAAGTATACCTGCTTTCTGTACTGGCTTCCCAAGAGGAAAAGTCTATAGTCAAGGGCGTTGTATCCTTTATCTATCAGCGACTGAAGGCGCAGGAAATTTCCAGATGATTTTGACATCTTTTCACCGCCGTCTCCCTCTGATGATTTTTTATCTTTTGCAATTACAAGGAACTCGTTGTGGAGCCAATAGTTGACCCATTTTTTGCCTGTGGCTCCTTCGCTTTGTGCAATTTCATTTGTATGGTGGATTGGGACATGATCAATTCCACCGGTGTGAATGTCAAACTGTTCGCCAAGATATTTCATGCTCATTGCGGAACATTCAATGTGCCAGCCTGGATAGCCACGGCCCCAAGGACTGTCCCATGTTAAGGCCTGGTCCTCGAATTTGCTCTTTGTAAACCAGAGTACAAAGTCCGCAGGGTTGCGTTTGTTTTCATCAATGACGACCACATCTCTTTTTCCGGCACCAGCTTTAAGCTCATCCAGATTCAGGCAGGCCAGGTCTCCGTAATGGTCATAGGTTGTTACATCGTAATAGAGGTTTCCGCCGGCCATGTAAGTGTGACCGTTGGCCTCAATACGCTTGATGAGTTCAATCATTTCATTGACATGCTCGGTGGCTTTGCAAACAACATCCGGACGGATTATGTTCAGCGCATCCAAATCCGCGAAGAAGGCATCCGTATAGAAACGGGCGACTTCCAGTACCGACTCGTGGCGTTCTTTTGCAGTCTTGAGCATTTTATCTTCGCCGGCATCCGCGTCACCTGTCAGGTGTCCAATGTCGGTTATATTCATGACATGTTTTTTGTCGTATCCAAGGAAGGTGAGGGTTCTGTCCAATGTGTCCAGGAAAACGTAAGCCCTAAGGTTTCCGATGTGGGCATAGTTGTAAACGGTTGGTCCACATCCATAGAAACCAACGTATCCTTCTTTTAGTGGTACGAAATCCTGCATTGTGCGTCCCAAGGTGTTATATAAACGTAATCCCATAATAATCCTCCAAAAGTCTCAAGGCCGGACATTGTTTTGATTTTTTTTGTGTCTGCTTGTTACTACTCGATTTTTTTAGGTGTTTGTGTATAATAAAAACTGTTGTGATGGGAAAATCGAGTCCATCTAAACAGCAAAAAAACTACAATAGAACAAGACGGATTTTTATATATGGCATTAAGCATACGAGAAACAGGCGAAAATATCAAGAACTCACCACTTTTCAATGGCACTGTGGAATATGACGTACCTCTTAAAGAATTTACGACAATGAAGGTCGGAGGCCCTGCGGAGCTTTTGGTGAAGCCGGATGATGCAATCTCTTTGGCTGTAGCGGCGTCTGTTTTAAAGCATGACGGAGTGAATATTTTTGTTCTTGGTGGAGGCAGCAATACCGTTGTCCGGGACGGTGGTATTTCCGGGGCCGTTATAATGACGGATAACCTTAATGCCATTGGCATTGAGCCAGGAAAAGCGGCTCCATATCAGCTGGAGGATTTCCCTGAGGTAAACGAGGCTGTTGAAATCAGTTTGACGGCAGGGGCTGGGACAACTATAAAGCAACTTACCGAATGGTGCGCAAGATATGGACTTAGCGGGGTTGAAAATTTTTCAGGATTGCCAGGAACTTTCGGTGGCGCCGTATTTATGAATGCAAGGTGCTATGGAATTGATTTTTCTTCTATAATACAGTCAATTCAGTATGTGGATTTGGACTGCCTTCCTGAAAATCTGGATCAGAAAGAGACGTATGAAATTTCTGAACTGGATGTTATTGATACCTACATGTATTCGGAGGGGGACTGGAGTTACAAAAAGTCACCTTTCCAGGGAAAACGCTGGATAATAACCTCCGTAACAATCGCCCTAAAAGGTCTGGATGTTTATGTGTCGGGCGGATTAGGTGCAAGTCCAGCGGTTTGTGACTATATCCTGAAAAGAAACGCCCATTACGAAGATGACCGCCGTGACAAGGGACAGTTTAGGGCTCCTAGCGCCGGCAGTGTTTTTAAAAACAATCATGAATATGGAAAACCTAGCGGTCAGATAATAGACGAGGTAGGACTGAAGGGAAACAAGATTGGGGGCGCACAAGTGGCTCCTTGGCATGGCAACTTTATAATCAATATGGGGAACGCTACTGCTTCGGATGTGGAAAGTCTTGTGGAATTTGTTAAAGAGAAGGTCGTGGAAAATACCGGGTTCATGTTGGAGCCGGAGGTGATTTTTGTAGGAAATTATTAGGCAAGCTCCAAAGGTTGCAATTTTTAGAGATGCCCATTAGTGACTACATTTTCAAAGAAATTTCCTTAATAATGGACCTTTCGGAAGGCTTTTATCATTGCTGGATATCAAAAAAAGTCATGGAGTTTTTAGAGATGTCCTTATGCAAAAGTTGAATTCATCCGATACATAAATAGCATTATATGCGTAGAAAAGAGGTAGAAAGTGCTTCAGTTAGGTTTTGTAAATTTTAAGCCAAATACTTATATGTTGGTTGAGGGAACATCTGCTATAGACAAGTTTTTTATTATACAGAAAGGGCAGGTTTCTTCTCAGCATGCTACTCCTGTTGCAGGTAGCGTTCCAACAGTTTTAGGACCTGGTGATTTTGTTGGTGTTATCCCATGTATGTCTGGACAAGCTCAGACAGAAAACGTTATTTGTCTTACAGAAGTGACCGCAATCATGGTAAAAAAGGAACAGTATCCTGAACTTATCATGCGTAATACTCCGGTTGCGTTAAAGATTGTGCGGGCCTTTACAAAAGAGATGAGGTCCTTGAATGCCAGTCTTACAAAACTTACACTCAAGAAGACCTCTGGGGAAGAAACTCCTGAAGAACTTTTTACCGTTGGACAGTGCTACGAAAAGGATGGCAAAATTGATGTAGCGGTTTACGCTTATTATCAATACATAAAGGCCTGCAAAAACGGACTCCATATTGAGGATGCCAAGAAACGTTTCGTGATGCTGAAAAAACATGCCACAAAGGCTGTCTACTTTGAAACGAACGATGATTTGGTTCGTGAATATCCGGCTGACACGATGATTTTTTCCGAACATCAGAAAGGTCGTGACATGTACATCATCCAGGAAGGTTCCGTAAAGATATCAAAAGTCGTGGATAATGGGGAAGTCACTTTGGCTCTGCTGAAAAAGGGAGACATGTTCGGTGAAATGGCTCTCCTGGAGGATAAACCACGGTCCGCATCTGCGATTGCCCACAGTCAGTGCAAATTGATGGTGGTAAATAAAGAAAACTTTGACCAGATGGTTTCGACACAGCCTCAGATGATTGCAAAACTTACGACAATGCTGGCGGATCGCCTGTGGTCGATGTATCGTCAGTTGGCAAATACAGCGCTTCAGTCACCAAAAGAAAAGGTAATTGATATGCTGGCTTTGCAGATGGAAAAACAGAAGTTGAATCTTGGAAGCGGCTTCCCGTATGTAACTGATTTGAGTCCTGAAGATTTGGTACACCTGTGTGGAATTTCGGCACATGATAAACCTGAAGCTGTAAATGCAATCTTCTGTGACCCATTGCTGAAAGTTGATTTAGGAAAAATTATCATCAAGGATGTTCCTGAGTTGATAAAGACGGCTGCATTCTATAGAAAGCAGAATAGTAAAAACGCCAACAGATAGAATCGTTAAGCGTTGTTGCGAGGGGTGTTATGTTTAACAGACAACAGAA
This sequence comes from Treponema sp., assembly GCA_045643225.1. GTDB lineage: Bacteria > Spirochaetota > Spirochaetia > Treponematales > Treponemataceae > Treponema_D. The sequence continues at coordinate 8,752 of JAZUKJ010000037.1, forward strand.
AATATTGCTTGTTTTGATGGCCTGCTTCGTTGGATTTGCGTCCTTTGCTTTTTCTCAGGAAGCTCTTCCAGGGGGATACTCCAAGATTTCGCTTGGAATGTCAGTTGATGCCGTAAAAGAGGCCCTAAAAAAGGATGCCCAGTTTGGATACCGGGGAGACAGGGATGTATCCCTTCTGCCAGGTGAAAACAGGACTTTGATTGAAACCGATACCTCTAAAACTGCACCGTATTCTTTTTTGGACCGTTGCTGGTTTCAGTTCTACGAAGATAAGCTTTATATAATCACTATCAACATAAAGACAGACAAAATGGACCATTATTCAGTGTTCAAGACTTTGTGCGATAAATATGGAAATCCAACAAGCTTGAGTCCAGCAAAGTCTGAATGGTCGAATGATTCTGTGATAATGACATTGGAGCGCCCTTTGACTTTGAAGTATACTGACAAAAAGGTTTTTGATGACCTGCAGGATAAATCAACAGTAGATAAATCGGCGTTGGAAACAACCAGGGATAACTTCCTTGAAGGACTTTAAAAAATTAATCCCGTGCTTCTGTACGGGATTTTTTTTATATCTAACATAATTTAAAGTAGGTAAAAAAATGAAAAAATATTTGAAGGTAATTCTTTTTCTTCTTTTTGTGGTGACGGTGTTTTCTTGCTCAGAAAAAAGAAAATACAATCTGCCTATAAAAACCTTGGTTGTGGTTAACGATGCTTCTGGACAAATCGCCAAGGTTGAAGCGGAGCTTGCCAAGAAAGTTGAAGAAAGGAACTATGGTTTCATGAACCGTAAAAATATTCCTGACGGAACCGGTATGCTTTTTGTTTTTGAAAAGGACCAGATTTTGAATTTCTGGATGAAAAATACACCTCATCCATTGTCTATAGCCTATATTGATGGAGCCGGCGTAATAGCGGATATTCTTGATATGACCCCTTTTAGCGAAACTTCCGTAACCAGCTCACGTTCAGTACGGTATGCTCTGGAAGTTCCAAAGGGATGGTTTGAAAAAGTTGGCGCAAGGGTAGGCGACAAGGTCTTGTGCCTGGATGATGCCGGTCAGATGCAGGATTTGAAAATCCTTAGATAACTAGGATAATGGAAATCCCTGATCTGCCGGATTGAATATGGACCCCTTCTGCTGAATCAAAGTAAAAGGGGTAATTTTTTTTATATTTCCTGTTCCATTATCTTAAGCTGTGCCAAAGCGATTGGATCTTTTGGATCTATTTCCAGCACCGTCATAAAATATTTTCTGGCTTCCGATTCGTTTCCAAGTTTTAGGAAAAGGTAGCCCAGGTTGCTGATAATTTTTGTGTTGTCTGGGTCCATGTTAAGGGCTTCGACAAGGCTTTCTTTTGCTCCCTGGAAATCTCCGGTTTCCATTTGACAGATGGCCAGTTCGTTTAGAGTGTCCGCGTTTTCGTCGCCACCTTCACACTCTCTTGCTTTTTCGAAAGCCTGTTTGGCATCCGCGAACCGTTCAAGTCTGCGCAATCCCCATCCAAGCAGGAACCATGCATTCCAGACTGCCGGATTTTCCTGAAGGAAGCGTCGTATTTCGGTTATACCTTTTTCTTCCTGGCCGGAGGATATTAAATCGTAGGCGTTGTGGAAATGCTCGTCCTCAAGATTGCGGCTTGCGATTTTATTTAAGATTGCCTGAGCGTCCTCCCTTTTTTCGTTTCCGTTTGGACCAAGCTCTTCTTCGCTTACATCCGTGGTCAGGGCAAGGTAACTTTCGAATGCCCATTTAGCTTCCGAATAGTTTCGCTTCTTCATGTAAAAATAACCTGCGTTAAAGAATGCATCAGGAATTTCAGGGTCGCTGTCCATTGCATTTTTATAGTAGGTTAGGGCAAAATCATCATAGGCATCAGCGTCTTCATGCAGGTTGTTCCGCCTGTAGCTGTCAGCGGCCTGGTCAAAAAACAATGCCATGTTCAGGATTATGCGCTTGTTTTCTGGATCCAATCCATGAAGGGAAGTCCACATTTCTTCTGCCAGTTCCCAGTCTTCGTTTCTGGTTTTAAGAATCGCAGCTTCCTGAAGTTCTACCTTGATGTTCGGTCGGATTTTTTCAATAAGTTTTCTATAATATGGCAGATTTATATTGTCTTTATCATAGGCCAGGACTGTCAAAATACCTGCAAGGATTTGTTCCTGGGTCAGCTCTGACATGTTCAATGTTCCTGAATCTTCTCCGTCCTTTTTTTGGATTGGGATCATGATGCTGGAATCAAATTCAAAATCAGCATTTGAAAATTTATATCCATCAGGAAGCTTTATAAAGTATATTGATTCCAAATGATTGGCAGGATTCATTGTTTACCTCTGTATTGTAAGATTTTGGAGCCTCTAAAATAGAATATGCTCCGGGAATGTAATTATAGGTTTCTCTAGAAAAACATTTCCGAGCTATTGTAGTCTAATGACTAAAAACTCGCAACTATCTGGATTTTTTTTCATGAAAAAATACCCCGGTCGTGAAACCGAGGTATGTTAAATGGGATGCATTTGTATAATCCGGCTTGAAGGGAATTATTCGCCAGCCTTTTCTATTGCTGCGGTGTTCTGTTGAATAATCTGTGCCCTCTGTTCCTGAATCTTCTGTTTTTCAAGAGCCTTCATTTTCTCTATCTCTTCCTGCTTTGCCTGGTTTTCAAGCTCATTTTTGCGCAATGAAGAAAGATAATTGTTTATATGAATCTTGTATGCCATTGAGATTGATTCTTCGTCAAACCGTATGCTTGCGGCGTAGATATCATTTCGTCCCTCCGCGGCGACTGCTTTTACGATTCTTCCTTTCAATTCAATTGTCTCATCCGGTTCGGTAAACTGGAGGTTCAGGCAGGTTTCCTTGTTGACCAGGAACTTTGCAAGTCCCAAGACCATAACTTTTGCACCACCAAAAGACAAATCTCTTAGGATGCACCTGCGAGGAACTCCCTGTATTGTGATAACCGTCTCTTCCTTTGGAATACCCAGTTTACGGCATGAGTCGGCGTTTATGATGATTCGTTCGTCATATCTACGTATTGCGTTTTCATTTGCGTCAATCAGATGACCAATCATTTCAATGAAATCATCCGGGGGTCTCTGAGAGAACTGAATGTTCACTATAGCCAAATCAGTGCTATTGGCATAGGAAGAAATGCCGTTAACTCTTCCAGCGATGAAAAAGCTTAACTGCTCTCCAGCTGAATTGCGGAAAAGAAATCTTACGTTTACTGTTCCGGCATCTTTTTTTGAGAGCTGCTGAAAAGCGCCACCTTTTGTACCTATGATAACCTTGGCCTGTTGAAACGATGTTGAATTAATGATGCAAGGCCACTGGGCTCCATCACATTTAATATAAATTTGCCTAGGATCCATACCGAATGTCTTGATAATATCCTTGGTAAATTTTATTTCTGTGGTCCTGTAATAGTCGTAATAATGCGTCAATTGCTGAGCGGTAACAATAGCCATAATAAATATTCTAGATTATAAAAGTTTGCTTGTAAAGTGATTTTTTTTTGAGGTTTTTGAGAGTTTGGAGATATGGAAGGGGTGAAAATGGCCATTGGGGCAGCAAATTGATTGCGTTTTCAAAGTCACCTCTAAAGATTGCAACTTTTGGAGGTTCCCATATACATTTTTCTTCCATATTTATATTCCTTGATAAAGTGGAAAATCATAGCCTTTTTGGAATTCCTGAACGTGAGATAATTCCCATAAAATACAGTTATATCTTGTCCATTCGGGACAGTTTATAATAGTTGATTCGTAAAAAAGGTTGACTAAAAACAAAAATTCCATGATATTAAAACCATATATTTTCTCTAATAGGAGTAACTTTATGAAGAAGATTTTGGCGTTTGCTGCAGTAGCAGTTGCTGCTGTTGCTTTGGCATCCGCTGATCCAATTTTGGTTGGACACGGATATTTTGGTGTTGGTATTGGCTCAACTGTAAAAAATGGAAACGGCAATGCATTGGACTCTGCCACAACATCCTGGAGCTTTGGTTCAAACTTGGATTTCGGAGCTGGACTTGCTGTTAATATTCCTTTTGGTGGATATTTTGGTTTCCAGCCAGGTGTTGATTTCTATGTAAACAATGTTGGATATAATCAGAAGTATACAAACATTGGTGTTGAGCACAACAATGATTTTACATACAGGTATATGTCTATTGATATTCCTCTGCTGCTTACAGCAAAGGTTAACAAGTTCAACTTTGCTCTTGGACCTTATGTTTCTATCCCAGTAGGAGAAATGAATAAGAATTCTGTATGGAATACAAAAACTTCCTCAACATCATCAACAACTAAAGGTGATGATACCTATGCTCATTCATGGGGTTCAATTGGTCTGTTGATTGGAATGGGTTATGAACAGCGCATGGGAATGGGACGCCTTGTTATTGGTGGAAACTACATGCTTGACTTTATCCCAATTGATGTTATTAGAAAGAATGGTGATGGTACAGAAACAAAGATGGCTAAGCTTGAGCGCCGTGCATTGAAGGTTGATGTATCTTACAAGATTCCTCTTTCATTCTAAGTTTTAGCAATAGAACAGAAAGCCGTACCTAAGGGTATGGCTTTTTTTATGCTCAAATTAATGCAATGTATGGTATGGATTTGTCGGTGAAAAGAAAACCTAACGTTGGGTTAGTGGGAGTTGTGGGTTATATATAGAAGAAAGTTGTGTGTTTTTTCAAAGGCGCAGTTTTCTTTCAAAGGCTTTGCCTTTGGAATCTGGTTAAGCTACGCTTTGTTTTTTTCAAAGGCTCTGCCTTTGGAATCTGGTTTCAACTGCGTTGGACTTTTTAAGCTACGCTTTTTCTTTTTTCAAAGACGTTGTCTTTGGGAACTTTTTTCAACTGCGTTGGGACTGTTTAAGCTTCGCTTATTCTTTTTTTGAAGGCTGCGCCTTCAAGGTCCTTTTCATGTTCGGACATGGGGCAGCAAGGAGGGAGGCGGAAGCCCTACTCAGAAGCGAGCTCCCTCCTCCCTCCTTGACCTCCCACCTTCCGCGGCACTGCATAGGGGTTC
>JAZUKJ010000038.1:0-31157 GCA_045643225.1 Treponema sp.
GTTGGCGCTGGAACGTATGTTGTCTTTGTTTCAACTGGGGTCGTCTGCGCTACTGTTGTTTCTGGAATATAGGTCGTCCTTGTCTCAACTGGTCTCTGCTGAGCAACTGTTGGCGCTGGAACATAGGTTGTTTTTGTTTCAACTGGGGTCGCCTGAGCAACTGTTGGCGCTGGAACATAAGTTGTCTTTGTCTCAACAGGGGGCTGCTGAACAACTGTCGTTTCAGGAACGTAGGTTGTCTTTGTTTCAACTGGAGTTGCCTGTGCTACTGTTGGCGCTGGAACGTAAGTTGTCTTTGTCTCAACTGGTGTTGTCTGTGCTACTGTTATTTCTGGAACATATGTTGTCTTTGTTTCAACTGATGTCTGCTGAGTAACTGTGGTTTCTGGAATATAGGTCGTCCTTGTCTCAACTGGTCTCTGCTGAGCAACCGTTGTTTCTGGAACATAGGTCGCTTTTGTTTCAACCGGAGTTGTCTGTGCTACTGTTGGCGCTGGAACGTAAGTTGTCTTTGTTTCAACCGGTGTTGACTGTGCTACTGTCGTTTCAGGAACGTAAGTTGTCTTTGTTTCAACCGGTGTCTGCTGAGTAACCGTTGTTTCTGGAACAAAAGGATTTCTTGTTTCAATCGTAGCCTGCTGTGTTACTGTTGTTTCTGGAACGTAAGTTGTCTTTGTTTCAACTGGTGTTGTCTGAGCAACCGTTGTTTCAGGAACGTAGGTTGTCTTTGTTTCAATCGTAGCCTGCTGTGCTACTGTCGTTTCAGGAACGTAAGTCGTTTTTGTCTCAACAGGGGTCTGCTGAGCAACTGTTGGCTCCGGAACGTAAGTTGTCTTTGTTTCAACTGGTGTCTGCTGAACAACTGTTGTTTCTGGAACATAGGTCGTCTTTGTTTCAACCGGTGTCTGCTGAGTAACCGTTGTTTCTGGAACAAAAGGATTTCTTGTTTCAATCGTAGCCTGCTGTGTTACTGTTGTTTCTGAAACGTAAGTTGTCTTTGTTTTAACTGGTGTTGTCTGTGCTACTGTCGTTTCAGGAACGTAAGTTGTTTTTGTTTCAACCGGTGCCTGTGCTACTGTTGTCTCCGGGACTGAAGTTGTTTTCATTTCAACCGGAGTTGCCTGTGCTACTGCTGGATTTGAATCCGCAGGCTTTGTAACATTAGCTACATTTGCACTAGAGGACGGTTTGTTTTTTTCGAGTACCAAAGCTGTCCTTTTTACAGGAGCACTTGAACCTGGATTATTTTTATGGGTTGAAGAATATTCTTCAATATTTTCCGAAAGTCCCGAACCAGGTGTAGAGGTCTTTGCAATCAACTGATAATCACTAACCATAACCGGTTTTGTATCATCAAAAGATATTTCCGGCAAACGAATCTGAGCTAACAATCCCGGCAATTCCTGAACCAAAGTTGTATAATCATCTAGCGAGGCATACGGATCAGGAGGAATATTTTCGTATACTTTTTTATCTTCAACAATTGCATCCGGAACTAATAAAGAAGAACCGCCGGTTATTTTCTGGACTTTAGCCAAAATGTCTTCAGCATCGCTATAGGAGGCAACTGTTGATGGAATCATATCGGAAACAACAAAGCCGTTGTTATCTTCCTGATTATTCTCTGCCAGTTCGACTTCAGTTCCATGATTCTGGATTCCGCTGAAACTGTCACCACGGTCCCATTTTGTTAATGCCAATCTATCTGCCAGCGAATAACTACGGCCAACAGTCTGTTCAAAAGCTCCAAGGTATCGATATTCCGCAGCCAAAGCGGGATTCATATTCCGAACCATATCATAGGCTTTGTCACACTGCTCGTAGTCTTCCAATTCATACTGACATCTAGCAACACCCAATATAGCAAGTTCGTTATCAGGCTCTTTTTCTAATACCTGCTTATACCATTCCAGTGCGATTTTAAATTGTTTTCGTGCAAAATAAACATTCGCAGTATTCAGTAAAGACGGAGTATAGCCAAGTCGTCTGGCTCTTTTAAATTGATCATCAGCTTCAACAAAAAGTCCATATTGTCCATAAAGGATTCCCAACTCATTTCGAAGTTCAACCGTATCCCTCATGGCCAGACGAGCATTATACTGCGCAACAATAGGAGAAATTTCCCTTGCAATCCATTGATCCATGCTATGCTGGAAAAGTCTTGTAACAATAGTCCTATCCGGCAAAGTAAAATTGGCTGACGCTCCAGGAACACTTACCGGTTCATACAACTTCCAGCACTCTTCCATTGGATAGAAAGCTGCGGTTCCATTGGCATTTGCCACGCTCCACTCTCTGGCACCAACTTTCCAGGCTTTATTGAATCCTTCCTCTGACAAGGTTATTTCAAGCGGAACCCATGCCTCCCCATTGTAGTCAATCAGATTTGCCGTATTCATCATGGACTGGCCGGCCGCTTCCATTGTCATTCCGGAATCAAAAGCCATAAATATGTGCCCCGGAATAGTGATGAAAGCAGTTTTTATACCAACAGCCTCAAAAAGAGAACAGGTCAATATCGAAAGGTCATCACAGTCACCACCACGATATGTCAAGGTCTGATATGGAAACTGCAAAAAGTCAATGGAAGAACTTCCAACATTATCCGAATACGCAGAAGAAGGATCAATTACATAATTTATTCCAAACTGGTCAAGGGTTTCAAAGATTCCCATTGCATACTGAATATTAGGGGCAACACCAAGACGAACATTGTCACGAACAATGGAACTAATGTATTTTGAAAACCAAAGTGCGGCAGGATCTTTTGAAGAAACAAAAACAGCTGCCCTACGGTCGTCATCCCAGCTCATGGAATTGCGTCCGTAAACAGGAACAACCATCGAAATCTCTTTGCGTTTCTTTTGACCAAGATAAGTATATTCAATTATGACAGTAGATTCGGTATTGGTTTTATCAATCAAATCCAGCATGCGTTCATTGAAGAAAGCGGTCAGTTCAGCATCAAAAGTTTCACCTTTTCCAAGTTTTGGAACATAGGAACAGACGTTTGGCTGATTCATATACTGGCTTTGATAAAAACTTACGGTAACATTTTCAATCGTGGCGTCTTCTTCATTTGTGATTCCTACACTCGCAAACGCATTATCCTTGTACCACGAATAAAGTACCGGAAAAACTGGAAGCAGTTCATTTGTTTCCATTTTCACTTTTGTTTTATTTGTCAAAGCTTCCGTAAGATTTAAAGTTACGGCCGCAGAACCACCAATATCAGTTAACAGAGGATCCGGAGAAGCAATATAGTGATTAAGATTTCCACCCGCCTCAACGGAAACCACAGGGTTAATTCTATAAGTGAAAGAAACATTCAGTCCGCCGGACAGTCCTGTTACGGTTCCCCCAGATTTTGTTGCCATGTATGCACCAATCTGGGCACCAACGTTCAATCCACAACGGTCATTGAATTTAAAATGATATCCGGCTCCCACCCCACCATTCATCAAACTGATTGCAGATACATTTGGCAGAGCAAGATTCTTATATTCGCCTTCAACAAACAGATCTAGATTTTCACCCTTGCGATAGGTCAGCTTTGCTCCAACACCATAATCATAATCAATACCAGAGGCAGACCCAAGGGACTTTGCTGCATTTGGGATAATTGTCAGAAGAATATCATCGTTGCTCCAAATTGGAAGTGTTCCCAAGCAGACGAGCATTCCTGTAGCCAACATTTTTTTTGAGGACCTTTTTGCTGCGTTTCGGAATTTTTTTGAAGATCTTTTCATTCCTAATCCCCCAGTCGTCCCAAGGCTCTGTCCAAACCTTTAATTGCAGTCGCATTGTTTGGACTTATAGCAAGAACTTTTTCATACCAAACCTTGGCATCCGCATATCTCGATTGAATGATTGCGATATTACCCAAGTTATTCATCGCAGCCACAGAACCCATTGCCGCAGATTTTTCATAAGCCTGGATGGCGCTTGAATACATACCCGCCCGAACATAGGTGAGTCCCAGTTTATTCAGCAACTCTACGGTCACGCCAGTTTGGTTCATCTGATATTGAATAGCCGCAAGCTGAGGTCCATATTCTGCAGTATTATAGCGAGCAATGTTTGTTTCCACGGATGAAATCAACAATGTTTCCAATGGACTTTCCGGGGTGGCGGATGAAACATGGAACGAGGCAGCAGGATAAATTGTCCATCCATCCTGAAGGATATAACAGGTTTCATCTTCCCCATTTTCTGCAGCAAGGAAAAGTTCATTAACAGCGTTGTACCAGCTATTAACAAAACCTTCGCGCAAAGTAGACATGGATACAGGAATCCATACCTCGTCATCTAGTATAACAGCCCTATCCTCTCCATCCATCAGCGAACTGATTTTTGAAGCAGGAGTTTTCATATCAATAAGGACAATGAAATCATTTGCAAGAGGGATGTAACCAGCCTCTATATTACTTGCCTCCAGCAAAGCCATAAAAAGAATGCCAACATCATCTACATCACCAGATTTGTAAAGGAGCGTCTGGAATGGATATTGGATATAATCAAGAGCATCATAATCCAAGTGGAAAGAGGCATAAGGCGTTGACGTATCCGCCTTGCATTCAATTCCACTCAATCTCATGCCTTCAAAAATATACATGGCAAACTGCAGATTCCGGTTCATACCAGAAACAAGCTGACCACGGGCAAGACCGGACAAAATCTTTGACAAATGAAGAACCTGCTCAGATTTTGGTGAAATATATGCAGACAAAACAGCAGGATCAATCCAAGTAACCTGATTTCTATTATGCACCGATATTATAACGGATTCAACCGTCCGTCGCTTTTTTCCAAGCAGTTCATACTCAATAACTATTTCCGCAGGAAAATCACCGGCTTCACTGAACTGAAGTATCCTCTCGCTAAAATCAGCAACCAGAGGAACCTGGGCAATTTCCCCTTTGAATATCTTGGAAATGGTTCCGCACACCATATCGGATGAAGTGTAATCGGTGGCCTTAAAAGAAACTTTCACATTTTTAATTTCCGCAGATTCATTATTAATTATGGAAACCGTACCAAAAGGATTCTCTTTATAAAGGCTGGCCAATAACGGGAAAATTCTTCCATCCTGCTCCACCGCGGCCTTAACATTGTGGACCATTTTTTCTGTTTCGAATTTAAATTTTGCAGAGATTCCAGCACTCACCCCAGCCATCGCCGGACTTCCAAAAAAGGTTGTAGACTGATAATCAAACCAGGCGACATTTAATCCCAATGAAAAATTAGGATTAATCCTGTACATAACATCCCCGTAGACTTTATACCAAGGGGCCCAAAGAGTTTTTGTTTCTTCCTGGGTATCGTTGATACCAAGCCCAACGCCTGCCGCCAATCCACCACAAAGCTCAATTCTGGAACCAGGGTATCCAACAAATTCCACTCTGGCACCAAACGGAATAAAAGTCATTGTCGTACTGACACCTTTTCGTAGTTCCGTAAAATTGGATTTTGGCATTATAAAAAGACCAATCGATGCACCAATATTTATATAATGATTTACGTTTACGCCACCATCCAGAAAGGCATTAAAACCAACCGGATAATAATAATCATTCTCAGAAAGAAACGGAAATATTGCCCCTGGGACAACTTTAAATGAAAGTTCACTTGCAGGAGATGAAACAGAGGAAAAAAGCATTGCGCACAAGAAAACGACAACCTTTTTCCTTTGCAGAGAATTCTTTTCCTTACAGAAAAAATTACAGATAAACACTCTTTTATAACCTTCGTTTTTTTAATAACGTTTTTTTTACATAATAAACATACAACAAAATTCTTAAAGAAATCTAAAAAATCTCCAGAATCATTCTCCAAATTAAATATTATTGTAAATTTTACACTTCTATCAAGTCTTTTTTTTACAAGACACACAAATTTTTCGGCATTTTTTTATCGATTTTACAAATAAAAAAAAGCCCAATGAATATTATTTTCTCTCTATATAATAGAAGAAAATTGATTTCCAGACACTCCGGACATTTTTAGAAAATATTTCTAGGGATACCCATACATTAAGATTGATAGTTTTCGAATAAGGATTTAGATAGACACCGCAAGACTGGATTCTGAAATCATTACAAAAAAAGAGCCCAGATAATCTTCGGCACCACTACAATCTAAATACCGTTGCTTCCTTCCGGATCTGGCGGGGTTTTCTAGCTGCAATGTGCAAAGCATCTGGACCCAAAACGGAAAGAGGGGGATTCGAACCCCCGATAGACTTTCGCCTATGCACGCCTTCCAAGCGTGGACCTTAAACCACTCGGACATCTTTCCAAAATCTAAATAAACAAAAAAAAACAGATTCTTTGAATCAAACTCAACATCAAGCAACCATTAAACCGCTGCCTAACCTTCGAGAGTCCATTCAATGAGGTCCTTCGGAAACTTCTTCCAAACCCCAAAAACAGGACTTAATCCAAAAACCTGCAATTGTTTAAACGAGACTGACACGATTCGAACGTGCGACCCTCACCTCCGCAGGGTGATGCTCTAATCCAGCTGAGCTACAGTCTCAAAATATAGCGGAGGCGACAGGGGTTGAACCTGCCCGGGCATTTCTGCACCGACGGTTTAGCAAACCGTTGTATTACCGCTCTACCACGCCTCCAAAGTTCCTCGCGAAGCCTTGTAGGCTATCATAAAGGACGGAGCGAGAGGGATTTGAACCCCCGATACCCGTAAGAGTATAACGGTTTTCAAGACCGCCGCGTTCGACCACTCTGCCATCGCTCCAATGAATTGTAGATTCAATATATCTAAAAACAAAAATGATGTCAAGTATTTGAATGTTTTTTTTCAGTTTTTTGAAAACCGAATATCCGTCAAACCATTCTGAAATTGCGATGCTCTTTGTCACATTTGCGACATCCCATCGGTTCCATCGATAGACTTTTAGGCGATAGTTTTGTATAGTTTCCCTAATCTACTTGGAGGCAAACATGGGCGAAGAATTAGAACTTGTGGAAGAATTGGTTGAAGATATTGCACCAATCGCTACTGAAATGCCAGGCAATGTTGTGGAAGCAACAAAAGAAGCTGCCGTTGAAGTTGTAAACCAGACAAAAACTTTATTGCACCTGGACCAGCTTAAAGAATACTTGAACTGGCCAAACTTATTAAAGGTCCTGACCAGCGTAATTGCGATACTGCTTTTCTGGGCAGCCTACAAAGCTATAGTCCATTTCGTAAAAAAGGGTGCATCAAAAAAACTGGAAGCGCACACCGTCAAAATCATTACGAAAGGTATTTCATACGTTTTCTACGTTTTGATTATAATGTATATACTCAACCTTTTTGGAATAAACCTATCTGCAATTTGGGGTGCAGCAGGAATCGCCGGAGTTGCAATCGGTTTTGCGGCTCAGACTTCCGTCAGTAACCTTATAAGCGGAATATTCGTTGTCATTGAACGCACAATGAAAATTGGTGATTTCATTGAGATTTCAGGGGTCAGCGGAACTGTTGATTCAGTGGGTCTTTTGAGTGTAACAATCCATACCCTGGACAATCAGATGATACGTATTCCAAACAGCACTGTCATAAACAGCAACCTCATAAACTACAGCAGTTTTGAAAAACGCCGATTTGTATTTCCATTGCCAATCAGCTACGATTCTGACATGGACACGGCACTGATGGCTGCAAATGAGGTAGCCGACATCTGTATAAAAAATGGTGTCATCCTGAGCGACCCTGCGCCAAGTGCATTCTACGACGGATTTGGAGATGCTGTTAATTTGCGCCTGGCTGTTTGGTTCGAACGCTCCAAACTCATTGAAGCAAAGAACGCAATCTACACAACTGCTGTAAAAGTTTTCACAAAATATGGCGTCGTAATTCCATTTACCAGATACGACATAAACATCCTTTCCGGTAACGACGAAAAAAAGACTGCCAAGAAAAAAGCAGAACCAATCCAGTCAATAGAAAAAATCGCAAAGCCTTCCCTATCTTTCACCGAGACCGCAACAAAAACAGTAGCCACGGCGGAACCTAAAAAAAGAGGACGAAAGCCTTCTAAAAAAGACTAACAGGTCAAACGTCGATTTTTTTCGTTAAACGAATGGTGAAAATCACAAAGCCCTACATTCGTCTTAACCAGCAAAAAAGGGGCTGTCCAAAAGTTTCAATTTATAAACTTTCAAGACAGCCCCCTTTTTGTTAATTATCCTACCGCTGGACACTTCCAGCCTTTATCTTTGAAGCAATTTCATCACCTGCCAGAGTCTTTACAATTTCCATCGAGAATTCCTCTGCAGCACCTGGGCCTCTTCCTGTTATCAAATTTTCACAGTGGACAAACGGATTTGTACTCACGTGATTTGATTTATGATCCGGAGCCTCGTTCTCCATATTTGGATAGCAGGTCCACTTTTTACCATCCAGGGCACCTGTCTTTGGAAGAACAATCGCAGGGGCTGCACAGATTGCGCACACAAGTTTTCCAGAATCGTTCATTTTTTTTACAAATTCTACAGCCTGTTTGTTTTCCGCAATATTAGTTGACCCTGGCATTCCTCCTGGGACAACCACCGCATCAGGCATTTCATTCAGCAAGCAATATTCATTAATTGTTGTGTCAGCCACAATGCAAACGTCATGGGAACAACGGACAGTCTTATCATCCGCAACCGCCGCAAGAACCACCTCAACTCCAGCACGACGCAGATAATCAACAGGAGTCAAAGTTTCGATTTCCTCCGAACCATTTGCAATAAAAACAACAGCTTTTTTCATATTTCCTCCAAAATTTCTAAAATCTACCATAGATTTTTCCGAAATTCTAAGTGAGATTTTCTTGATGTCCTAAAGAAAGCCTTAGCTTTCTTTATCGCGTTGAAATTATACACCCTATAAGGTAAAATAGTAAGCATGAATCAAGAGTTAAGAACTAATCAGAAGCAAGTATTATTAATTGATTCCTCCCCTTTATTCGATGGATTCTTAAAAGAAAAACTATCCGCCGAACAGATAAAGGTAACTTTCGCTAAAGGCGACAGAGATGCATTCCAAAAAATGATTACAACTCTCCCGGATTTGGTAATCATAGACGTAGACGATGATTTCAACAGCATCGAAAATTTCTTGGACAGCAAACTCCATGAACCAAACGCAATCCGAATCCCCACAATAATCAGCGGGCCTTCAATTCCTAAAGAACAAGTTGCGAATCTCATAAAATACGGCGTAGTAAAATATTTTGCAAAACCAATAAAGTTCGACCTCTTTTTCCAGGCCATCGGCAAGACCCTTCGCACGGTGCTTACAATCGATGACACTGACTGTATGCTGGAAACCCATGTCAATGGCAATCTTATTTTTATTGAAATTGCAAAAGGCTTAAACAAAGACAAGATTTCACTTCTCAAATACAGACTGGCAGAACTTCTGGACAACAATACTTTCCATGAACCAAAAGTCATTGTGATGATGACGAACCTGGATTTGACATTTGTTGACGGCGCGAACCTTGAGCTGCTGTTCGACATTCTGATTGACGAGCGACGAATCAAGAGAACCAACATAAAAGTTCTTGCCATGAACGAATTCATAAAAGAATTGATTGCTGGCCATCCAATGTATAATGGAATTACAATTGTAGAAAACCTGACAGACGTTTTAAGTGATTTTGTAGAGCATGAAGGAATTGCAGACGTATCAGACATTGTTTCAGAAAAAATCCTGAATATGGATGCAGAGTCCAGGGAAAGTTCAGTTGAAATCCGATTTGGTTCAGACACTGGCGAAACAAACGAATCAAAATCCCTTGAAGGAAAAATCCTGAACATTGCAATTGTTGATTATGATGTAAACACTCAAAATAACATAAAAGCTGCATACGAAGCTATAAAAGCCAACGTGACACTATTTTCAAATGGACAGTCCTTTGTTCAGTCTGTGGCTTCCCACAAATTTGATATAGTGATTATGGATTTGTATCTTCCTGATGTTAACGGATTTGAACTTCTGCAATACCTTAAGCAGCAGAGATACCCAATCCCAATATTGGTCCATTCGATGGCACCATCAAAAGAATTTGTTCTTCAAGCCCTGCAGTTTGGTGCAAAAGGATTTGTCGGAAAACCTCAGAACCCTTCAGCCATTGTGCAAAAAAGTTTGGACATATTGAAAAATTAATTGACCATACAACAAGGGGATTTTCCAATAAGTTTCATTGGAGTCCCCTTTTGTTTTAAAATTATGGGAACCTCTAGAAATTGCAATTTTTAAGGCAGCCCTTATTTACATTAAAAACGGAAATCTAAATGAAAAAAAATCACTCAGTCATTGCATTCACTATTTTTTTAAGTTCATTCTTTTTAAGTTCTTGCGGAACTCCAAAATGGCAAAATTCTTTTGAAGCTGCTAAAACCAAGGCCGCAAAATCCAATCAGGAAATCTTTATGGTAATTGCAGGTGGCGAAGCATCCTCAACGGATTTCAAAAACAATGTTTTAGATTCCAAGACGTTTCTTTCCGCTATGGCGAAAAAATATACCCTGCTTTATACGAACCTGTCTGTGGAAAATCAAATCGATTTTACTCCTGAGCAACTTGAAAAAGCGTTCGAAGAGAATTCAAAAATCACCAGGGATTACAATATAACCGACGAACTGACAATGCTGCGACTTTCTCCAGAGGGCTATTGGCTTGCTGATTATCCGTTTTTATCAAAATATCAGGATCCGGCGGAACTGGTTGCAGACATAAAAAACTCTGATGAAAAAGTGGCAGAAATTAAGAACATAATTTTGTCCATAAAAAAATCCAGCGGGACCGACAAAGTTAAGGCAATAGATTCCCTTTATGAAATTACGGATGACAGATACAAAGCTGCCATTCTTCCACTGTGCCATGAAATTCCATCACTGGATGATTCAAATTCAACAGGCCTTTTAGGGAAATATGAAATCATCAACGCCTATGATGATGCTGATAAAATACTAAGCAAAGAGAATGTTGCACAGGCCGCAAAAAAATTCACGGCAATAGCGGAAGGTGGTCATCTTGATCGCAGCCAAAAATTTGAAGCATATTTTACAGCGGCCTACCTGTACGCACTTGTTGGAAGCACAGACTATGACACAATGATAAAACTGCTGGAAAAAGCCTACGAATCAAATCCTGCTGACAGCCATGCAAAAGAGGCCACCGCATTACTTGAAACAATTCAAAATATGAAAATAATTTATGAAGACTCATTAAAAGCATATAATAATGAATCAGCAGACGACACAGAATCTTCAAATGACAATGAAAAAAAGGATACCAAATAACTAATGGATAATGACATTGCTGCAACTATGCCAGAAGGATTTTTATTAACCATAGCCGGAATTTGTATAATCTTATCAATGATTTTTTCCGCAACGGAAAGTGCTTTTCTTTCAATAAATAAATTACGGGTCAGGTTTCTAAAAAACAAACAAAACAAAAAAGCCATACGAGTTTGGGCTCTTCTAAAAAACAAGGAACGACTAATAAACACATTGCTCATTGGGAACAATATTGTCAATGTTATTATATCCTCCATAATTGCATACCTTTCTCTCAAGTGGTTTGGAAATGCCGGAATCGGAATCGCTACATTCATTGCCACAATGTTACTGCTGGTTTTTGGTGAAATAACACCAAAAACTATTGCAACCCATCACCCTGAAGCCATTGCATTTTTTTTTAGTGGATTCATTTTTGTTGTCGAAAAACTGCTAACACCGTTTGTCTTTATTTTTACAAAGATATCTCAAAGCATTCTTGGTATATTCAAAATTAGCACGAAACCCAAAAATGTCAGTTTTACCGAGGAAGAAATAAAAACATTTATTGAAGTTAGCGGCGAACAAGGGGTCATTGATAAAAATAAAAAAAATATGATGCGCCGCGTTTTTAAATTTTCTGATTTGGCCGCAAAAGATATCATGACTCCACGCAAGAATATAAAAGCCATAAATTATGATGCGACATACACGGAAGTTATAGAATTTTCTGAACGTCATTTGATTTCACGTTTTCCGGTTTACAAAAACGGTATAGACGATATAGTCGGAATTCTATACATGAAGGACCTTCTTTTTTTTAACAGCGACAGTTCAGGATTTTCAATTCAAAACATCATGCGCCCTCCGTTATTTATTTTGGGAACAAAAAAAATGTCCAGTATCCAACAAATGCTAGAGGAAAACCACCAGAGCATGGCCGTCGTAATCGATGAATATTCCGGAACAGACGGCATCCTTACAACAGAAGATATTGCCCGTGAAATATTTGGTCCTATCGCTGATGAATACAAACCTTATGCACGACGCGTTGAGGTTGTAATCAGAAATGAAAACAATGGAAAGATTGAAGGACAGTCGCGTTTAGTTGACCTGAACGAACAGCTTGGTACACATCTTCACTCCGAATGTTGCGAAACAATTGGAGGATATATATCAGAACAGTTGGGACGCATTCCTGAAGAAGGCGATTCGATATCTGCAGAAGGATATACTTTTTCAGTTTTAAAAATGGATGACAAACGTATTGCCAAAATCATGATGACCAAAAAGGTTGAGGATGAAAACTAAATGTCAAAAAATATATTTACAATCTGCACATTAACTGCTCAAGTTCTTTTAATTTTTTGCGGCGCTTTTTTTGCTTCAACAGAAACGGCCTTTACATCAATTTCAAAAATCACTGCGCGTCAAATGTTAAAACAAAATGACAAAAACGCAAAAAAAATTTATAAACTCAGGAACAACCTGGACACATTAATTTCAACAGTCTTGATTGGAACAAATCTTGTTACAACTTTGCTTTCATCTCTATCTACAGCATTTTCTCTAAATCTTTTCGGAAGCAAATACGTCTCCTATGGAACTGCACTTACAAGTATTTTGATTATAATATTTAGCGAAATCATTCCAAAAACTTTTGCGGCAGTAAAACCCAAAGAAGTTGCACAAAAAAGTGCAAATGCTATTTTAGTAATCCAGAAAATATTTTTTCCCATCGTTTGGATATTTGATCAGTTTTCAAAATTCATGAACTTTATAGAGCGCTCTGTTTTTAAAACAAAATCCACTTTAATAACAGAAGACGAACTAAAAACATTGGTCCACGTAGGTGAAATTGAAGGAACCCTTGAAACCGATGAAAAAAATATGCTGGACAGAATTTTTGAATTTTCTGATTTGCAGACAAAAGATATAATGCGCCACCGTTCCTTCATACGCTATGTTGGATGCGACTATTCCTATCAGCAGACACTGGAGGCATTTTCTCAATCAGGATATTCCAGGCTTCCTGTCATTGAAGGAAATCCTGGAACTTCAGAAAAAATAATTGGAGTGTTGCATTACAAATCAGTTTTATTTGCGATTCCAGAAATCCGGAAAAGTCATGACTTTGTTAAAATCTGTATGAGCCGTTGCCTTTTTGTTCCGGAGGGAATGTACGCAGTTGATTTGCTTAGGATGTTCAAAAAAGAGAAAGAAAATTTTGCAATGGTCGTTAACGAATATGGAAGCACAGCTGGAATCGTTACCATGGATGATATTCTGCGCGCCGTCTTTGGGCGTATAACAGATGAATATGGTGAAACCGATGTTGTTCCAGAAAAAAGAATCACTTTGATTAACGCAAAAGAATTTCTAGTTCCCGGTGACATGAAATTAGATGATGTCAATGATGTTCTGAATCTTGATTTGGATAGCGAAAATTACAATACCCTTGGAGGATGGCTCCTGGAAAAATTTGGCCACCTCCCATCCATTGGAGAAATTTTTAAAAACGAAAAAACGATTTTTGTTGTCGAGGACCAGGCTTCACGAAGGATTGTAAATGTAAGAATTAAATTGATGAATTAGATTCAAAAGCTCTACAATTGCACTCTTCTCCGCAACCACAGTCTGCGAAGTTTTTTTCAAAACCATAGTCTTCGTCCTGCCCTGTTTTATTGTCCGGAACATGGGTGTCGTTTTTTTGCCTAAAATTAAATGTCAGGGTTGCGGATAAATACAAATTGACTTCAGGTTTGCGTCCTTCATTTAGCGGAAAGAAATTTACCTTTACTCCTGCTTTCGCACCTAAATAAAAATTATTATCCACGTAATAATCATCAAAAAAATCATCATGCACAAATGAATGATTACCAAATCCGTAGATATCAAAATGAATTAGCAGATCATAAAAAACATTAAATCTGTCTTTCTCCGCTGCAGTTGGAGAATAAGAAACACCTCCCCTATTTGTAAATATTCCAAATATAGGCAGGAACCAGGTTTCCAATCCTAAATCGAAACGAACATTTTTTGTGCAGTCCTCAGCAGAAAAATCAAAGGAATATGCCGCATCCGTAAAAACCGCCAGCAATCTACCACCATTAAAAGCTTCCAGCTCCCGCACTTCAAAAATACTAAAATAATATCCAAGGCTGCCTTCATACCGGAAATTCTGGAAATTCGTATTGGCCTTCTGCTCGAACACAAGCTGATGTCCGAGTGCAAAAACATTTGAACAAACAAGACTAAAACAAAAAAGACAAACAATTTTTTTTATGACAGACATTTTTCTATAAATACCGCGCTAGCGTCTCCTTCATTAATCATTATAATCAAATTCTTATTTTTATAAAGTACAACCTTAAAATGCAAAGCAATATTACCTTTAACTAACTGTACTTTTTTTGCTAAACTTCCTTATCGATTGTACATTCTCGGTTGTTTGCGAATGTACCTGAAAATTTAAATCGGAAGTGTGTATATGGACGCATGGAATTTTATGTTCTTCATTAACTCAGTACTTTTGGGTATTGGATTGGCAATGGACGCTTTTTCTGTTTCATTAACAAATGGATTGAATGAACCAAAAATGAAAATTGGTCGAATGAGTTTTATTGCCGGAGTCTATGCGTTTTTTCAGTTCGCCATGCCAATGATTGGTTGGTTATGCGTCCACACTATTGTCAACATCTTCAGTTCATTCCAAAAATTTATTCCATGGATTGCCCTGATTCTACTTTTGTATATCGGTGGCAAAATGTTGATTGAAGCAATTTTTAACAAGGAAGAAAAAACTGACGAAGAAACAAAAAAACTTACCTTCGCAGCCCTTATTCTTCAGGGAGTCGCAACCTCCATCGACGCCCTGTCTGTTGGTTTTACAATTGAAAGCTACGGTGCAATCATGGCTTTTGTTGCTTCCATGATTATTGCGGTTGTAACTTTTGGAATCTGCATGGGTGGATTAACGATTGGAAAAAAAGTCGGAACAAAACTTTCCAACAAGGCAGGAATTCTCGGAGGAATTATTCTTATTGGAATTGGAATAGAAATTTTTGTTAAGGGAATATTTTTCTAAATCCATAATACCGCATCCAAAATACTGATTCTGGATTTTATTTTCCCCTGCAGTTTCAAGGTTTTACCCCCATCCCAACGGTCATTCCCTCATAAACTAACATTGAAAATCAATTAAATATCTTCTATAATAGACCCATGTTTCGTATCTATGTAGAAAGAAAAGCCGGCTTTACAATTGAGGCTGACCGTATTTACGCTGAAATCAGCAGTTTTTTGGGAATTAGCGGCGTTACTGGTGTCCGTTATTTGAACAGATATGACGTGGAAAATGTTTTTGATGATGTGGCCCGTGCTGCAACAACACAAATCTTTTCCGAGCCACAGAGCGATAATGTTTTTGAGTCACTGGAAGTTCCTGAAGGTGCAACTCAGATTATATGGGAATTCCTCCCGGGTCAGTACGATCAGAGAGCGGATTCCTCAGAGCAGTGTCTTTCACTTTTGCGTGAGGGCATGGCTTCTTTTGCAAAAGTTGGAACAGAACCACCAAGAGTCCGTTGCGCAAAGGTTGTTCTTTTGACTGGAACAGTTTCCGCTGCCGATGTTGAAAAAATCCAGCACTATCTGATTAACCCGGTTGACAGCCGCCTGATTGATAATTCACAGCCAAAGACTCTCAAAATGGAAACAACAGTTCCTGCTGATATTGAGACTGTGGATGGATTCATCAACTTTGATGATTCAACTTTGGAGGACTACCGCAAAAAGCTTGGTCTTGCAATGGATCATGCTGATATCAAATGGCTCCAGGATTATTTTATCTCCAAGAAGCGCAATCCAACAATCACTGAAATCCGCGTATTGGATACCTACTGGTCTGACCACTGCCGCCACACCACATTCAACACAATCCTCAAGGATATAAAAATCGCTGAAGGTCCTTATGCTGATTTGTTCCGCTCATCAATGCAGAACTACACCGATATGCGCACAGATTTGTATGCAGGCCGCAAGGATAAGAATGTCACTTTGATGGACATGGCCTGTATCGGTGCAAAATATTTGAGAAAGCACGGCAAACTTGAAGATTTGGAAGTCAGTGAAGAAAACAACGCCTGTTCAATCTACATTGATGTTCATTACACAACCGACGCAAACGGAAATCCAATCGCTGCTGATTCTCCAGATGCAACAGAAAGATGGCTTTTGGAGTTCAAAAACGAAACCCACAACCATCCAACAGAAATTGAACCATTCGGAGGTGCCGCAACTTGTATCGGTGGTGCAATCCGTGATCCACTTTCAGCCCGCTCTTGGGTTTATCAGGCTCTCCGCGTAACAGGTGCAGCCGATCCAACAGTTCCATTGAACCAGACTTTGCCAGGAAAACTCCCACAGATGAAGTTGACCCGTGAAGCAGCTCAGGGATTCTCTTCTTACGGAAACCAGATTGGTTTGACAACTGGACAGGTCGCAGAAGTTTATCACCCGGGATATTTGGCAAAACGCATGGAACTTGGTGCAGTTATTGCAGCCGCTCCAGTTGATTTGGTCCTTCGTGAAACTCCAGAAGCCGGTGACATTATTATTTTGCTTGGTGGTGGAACTGGTCGTGATGGAATTGGTGGAGCAACAGGTTCATCAAAAGTTCACACAGAAAAATCAGTTACAACCGCAGCCGCTGAAGTTCAGAAAGGAAACGCTGTTGAAGAACGCAAGATTCAGAGACTTTTCCGCAACAAGGATGTCTGTCTGATGATTCGCCGCTGTAACGACTTTGGTGCAGGTGGTGTGTCCGTAGCAGTTGGAGAATTGGCACCAGGATTGGACATCAACTTGGATGCAGTTCCAAAGAAGTACGAAGGGCTTGATGGAACAGAACTTGCAATCTCCGAGTCACAGGAAAGAATGGCAGTTGTTGTCCGCAAGGAAAATGTTGAAAAATTCATCGCCGCTGCAAATGCAGAAAACTTAAACGCGGTTGTCGTTGCAACAGTTACCGACACAGACCGCATGGTTATGAAGTGGCGTGGAAATACAATTGTTGATTTGGACCGTTCGTTCATCGACACAGCTGGAGCTCCACATGAAGCAGTTGCAGAAATCGAGTCACCTGCTGAACCAGAAAAATCACCATTGGTAAATCCACTTGATTCAGTTTCTTCTATATTGACTGCTGATTCAGACTCATCTGCAGTACATAAAGCATGGATTGAAAATATCAAAGACCTGGCTTGTTGTTCTCAGCGTGGATTGGGCGAAAGATTTGACGGTTCAATTGGATCAAGTTCTGTTTTGATGCCTTACGGTGGAAAGTATCAGAACTGTCCGGAAGCTGGTATGGCCGCAAAGATTCCAGTTCTTTCACCTCGCGAAACATCAACAGTCAGTTTGATGACTTACGGATTTGACCCTCGTGTTTCACAGTGGAGTCCTTGGCACGGTTCACAGGTTGCAGTTCTTTCATCTTTGGCAAAAGTCACAGCCCTTGGTGGAAAAGCCGAATCCTGTCGTTTGAGTTTCCAGGAATTCTTTGGTCGTGCAGTCAGCGAAAAGACTTGGGGATATCCAGCCGCAGCACTTTTGGGTGCATTGGACGCACAGAAGGCAATGGGAACTGGAAGCATTGGTGGAAAGGATAGTATGAGTGGAACTTTTGAACATATCAATGTTCCTCACACACTGGTTTCATTTGCCGTAACAACTGATGACGTAAAGAATGTAACTTCCGGTTCCTTCAAAAAATCTGGTGACGGAATCTTCTTGGTGTCTGTCCCTTATTCAGAAGAGCTTGCTCCTGATTTTGACGTCTTTACAGAAAATAGCCGCGCCCTTTACAAATTGAATGCTGATGGCAAAATCAATGCAATGTATCCAGTTGGACCTGGAGGAATCGCCGAGGCAATCAGCAAGATGGCAATGGGTAACAAAATTGGTGCAAACATTACAACTATTTGTGCCAGCGCTACAGCAGCATCTCTGGATCACGACGTTGACTCAAGAGATTTGTTCACTCCGTTGTACGGCTCTATCATTGTGGAAAGTTCAGAAGCTTTGGATATGGATTCAACTTTCGCAGAAGGTACAGTCACAAAGATTGGTACAACTGTTGATGAAAAATCAATCTCCGTATTTGGAGCAACAATTGATTTGGCTGAAATTGAAAAAGCATGGGAATCAAAATTGGCAACAGTTTTCCCACCAGTTTCTGGAGCAAAGGAACAGCCTTCACTTCCAAAATACGCATTGGATGAGCACCCAAGTTTGGCAGAAGCACGCAAGACCTTTACCGCAAAAACTGGAACTGCAAAACCAAAGGTAATCATTCCTGTATTCCCTGGAACAAACTGTGAATTTGACATGGCCCGTGCATTCAATCTGAACGGAGCCGAAACAAAAATCATGGTTTTCAAAAATAGAACTCCTGCTGACATTGCCGAAAGTCTTGAAGCAATCAGTGCAGAAATCCGCAAGAGCCAGATTGTTGCATTCGCAGGTGGATTCAGTGCCGGTGATGAACCAGACGGATCTGGAAAATATATTGCAAATGTTATCCGCGAACACCGCATTGCTGACGCTTTGATGGATTTGCTGAAAAATCGTGACGGTCTTGTTTTGGGAATCTGTAACGGTTTCCAGGCTTTGATTAAAACTGGCCTTGTACCTTATGGTGAAATCCGTGACATGACAGATGAAACACCAACTTTGACATTCAACAAAATTGGTCGCCACATCAGCCGTGTGGTTCGCACAAGAATGGTCAGTGCCACAAGTCCATGGGCTTTGAACGAGTCTGTTTTGGACCCACGCATCCATTTGGTTCCAGTAAGCCACGGAGAAGGTCGTATTGTTGTCAGCGAAAAAATGGCAGCGGATTTGTTCAAGAACGGACAGGTCTACACCCAGTATGTTGATGAAAATGGAGTTCCATCAATCAGCGAACCGGACAATCCAAACGGAAGTCTCTTTGCCATCGAAGGTTTGACCAGCCCAGACGGACATGTTCTTGGAAAGATGGGACACAGCGAAAGAACTGTTGGAAATGACAAAAACGGAGCCAGCATTGATTTGATTAAAAACATCGCCGGAAATCCTTTGACAAATCCAAAAGAAAATTCTTGCCAAAACCTTTTCGCCGCCGGAGTTTCATATTTCAACTAAAATTAGATAGAAACTAAAAATCAAGTCCCCGGAGTTTTTTGCTCTGGGGATTTTTTTGAATTTTGGTTAATGGGTAAAATCAAAAATTGTAATTTGCAAAAATTTCCTATAAAATATAGTCATGCTTACAAGATTCAAGCTTGAACACTCGGAATGTGATTTTAAACAGGAAGTGGAACATACAAAAACAAAAAGTTGGCTCAAAAGTGTTAGTGCATTTGCGAACGGAATTGGCGGAATGTTGATTTTTGGCATTGATGACAAAACACGCAAACCTGTTCCAATCAAAAATATTCAATCTGAAATTGAATTTATTTCCAACTGCATAAAAGATAGGATTTCTCCGATTCCAGATTTTACTCTTGAACCAGAAACAGCAGAGGATGGAACCGAAATAATCGTTTTGCAGGTGAAAGGTGGATTAAATACACCCTATTATCTAAATGAAAACTCAACAAAAATTACCTTTATCCGTGCAGGCAGTTCAAGTGTTCAGGCCGACACACCAATATTGCATGAACTTATCTTAAAAGGAACAAACAGAACTTGGGACACACTGAAATCGGAATTTGAAGCAAAGGATTTCAGCTTTACATTTTTGGAATCTGTTTATTACAATAAAACTGGAAATCATCTTGAATCAGGCGATTATCTTTCATTTGGGCTTGTTACAAAAGATGGATATCTTACGAATGCTGGAGCATTGTTCACAGATATTAGTCCATTCAGGCATGCACGCATTTTTTGTACCAGATGGAACGGTCTTACAAAAGCACCAAGTTCCATTGATGCAATTGATGATAAAGAATATAGCGGAAATATTTTGCAGTTATTGAATGACAGTGAAGGTTTTATAAAATTGCATAATCAGAAAATCTGGTATAAAACTGCTGATTCTCGTGTTGAAAAAGAGAATTTCCCGGAACGTGCAATACACGAGTTAATGGTAAATGCACTTGTTCATCGAGATTATGGTGTACTTGGAAGTGAAATTCACATTGATATTTTTGATGACAGAATTGAAATCCAAAATCCAGGCGGAATGTATGATGGAATTCCTGTTCAGAATCAGGATTTAGAAAACATTATTTCCACAAGACGAAACCCAGTGATTGCCGACTTAATGAATCGGATGGATTTTATGGAACGCCGAGGAAGTGGTTTCAGAAAGATTTTGGCAGCAGTTAAATTTGCTCCAAATTATCGGGAAGAAAATCTCCCAGTATTTAAATCTACACCATTCTCATTTACTGCAATTGTTAAGAACATGAATTTCTTGGACAAAGAGGGTACCCCTACTGTTTCCCCTACTGTTTATGTCCAAGAAACAGGACAATCTAGAAAAAGTGACCAGAAAATACAAAAGTGGCCAGAAAAGTGGCCAGAAAAGTGGCCAGAAAAGTGTCGAAAAATCATTATTGCCATAAATGAAAACAAGTATGTAACTATAGGAGATTTAGAAAAATTACTTGATACAGGACACACAACTATCAAGAAAATGCTAACCGAAATGCAAAAAGAAAAATATATCCGTCGTGTTGGTGCAGATAAAGGCGGCTATTGGGAAGTTCTGGAAATAGGAGAATAAGATTATGAAATCTGTTGAAGAATTCATTAGTTTTGCAAAATCATTAAAAGGTGATGAAAAAGGTGAAGCTCAAACTTTCTTGAACCATTTTTTTCAAATATTTGGTTATGAAGATGTTGTTACTGCAGGAGGGTCATTTGAATCCAGAATAAAATTTGCAGATGAAACAACAAAATTTGCAGACTGTCTTTTTGCTCCAATTGGACACGCTGGTGTTTTAATCGAAATGAAAAAGCGGGCAGAAAAAAATCTGGAAAAACATTTTGCTCAGGTGAGAGATTATTGGATTGAAATGGATCCGGCAACTGTTATTGGCCAAGGTGCGCAAAAACCAAGATACATAATTCTTTGTAATTTTGATGAATTTATAATTTATGATTATCTTTCATTTGCTGATAAAATTTCTATAGATGAATTAAAGTCAAGAAAATCTGCTTTTAATTTTATGTATCCAGATGAAAGAGAACCTAACTTTCATATCAATGTTGAAAAAATTTCAAAAGATGTTGCAAAAACAATCGGAGAAATTTATAAATGTGAAGTCTATGATAAAAAAGAAGATTCTCTTAAAGTTCAAAGATTTTTACTTCAATGCGTCCTTTCAATGTTCAGTGAAGATTTTGGATTGTTGCCAAATGGATTATTTACGACATTGGTAAAAAACTGTGTATCTGGAAAAGAAAACTCCTATGACGAACTCGGTGGACTGTTTAGACAAATGGCAAATAAAACTCCTGCAGAGGGAGGAAAATATAAAAATGTTCCTTATTTTAATGGTGGATTATTCAAAAAAGTGGAACCATTGGATTTGGACTCTAAAAGTTTGAAACTGCTGTATGACGCTTGCGAAGTTGACTGGAATTTTGTGAACCCTGCAATTTTTGGCTCACTATTTGAAGGAACATTAAATGCGGATGAACGCCATGAATATGGAGCACATTTTACAAGTGAACTTGATATTCAGAAAATTGTAAATCCTTGCATTGTAAAACCTTGGAAAGAAAAAATAGGAAAAGCAAAAACAATACCTGCTTTGGAAAAACTTCTTGTTGAATTACAAAACTACAAAGTCTTAGATCCTGCGTGTGGAAGTGGAAATTTTTTGTTTGTAGCATATCTTGCGTTAAAACAAATTGAGCTTGACATTTTGGATAAGATTGCTGACTTAATGGAAAAAAGTAATTCTAAAAAATCTATTACTCAAATACATTCATTCAGTGTTATTTCAACTCATCAATTTTTTGGAATTGAGATTCAACCTGTTGCTGTGGAATTGGCAAAAGTGACAATGATGCTTGCAAAAGAAATAGGTGTGGACAGATGGAACAAACATTGGTATGGAGATGCCTTGTTTGAAATTGATTCCAGTTTACCGTTGGACAACATGGATAAAAATATTTTGTGCCAGGATGCCTTGCTTACAGAATGGCCTGAATTCGATGTTGTGATTGGAAATCCTCCGTATCAAAGTAAAAACAAAATGAAAGCGGAAATGGATAATGCCTATATTGAAGAGGTACGACAGAAATTTCCTGATGTGCCTGGAAGAGCGGATTATTGTGTATTTTGGTACAGAAAAGCTCACGAACTTATGAAAAATGGTCAGTATGCTGGATTGGTTGGAACAAATACAATCAGGCAAAATGATTCAAGAGTCGGTGGTCTTGATTATATTGTTGACAATGGCGGAACAATTTTTGATGCTGTAAGTACACAGGTTTGGTCAGGAGATGCTGCTGTTCATGTGTCAATTGTAAACTGGACAAAGGGAGATTTCAAAGGAGAAAAGAAACTTGTAACACAGAACGGAGATAGACTAGATTCTCCATTTACAACAGAAAATCCCACAAACATTTCATCGTCATTAAAATCTGAGTGTGATGTAAAATCTGCTTTTCCATTAAACGCCAACAAGAAAGAAGGATTTTGCTATCAGGGACAGACCCATGGAAATGAATTTTTCCTTGTAAAAGATTTAGAAAAGGCAAAAGATTTATTGAATAAAAATTCAAAAAACAAAGAAGTGTTTTTTCCATTTTTAATTGGCGACAGACTTGTGGGAGCAAAAAATTCTCAGCCAGACAGATATGTAATAGATTTTAGAAAACAGGATATTTTTGATGCCTCTACATACAAAGATTTGTATAGAATAATTGAAGAAAATATTCTTCCTGAGAAAACTGAAAAAACTGAAGCTGAAAAACAAAAAAATGCGGAGACATTGAAAAAGAATCCAAATGCAAAGGTAAATCATCATCACGAAGGATTTTTGAAAAAATGGTGGAAATTGTCTTATGCGCGTGACGAACTTATGGATATCCTTGAAACAAAAACAAGATACATAGTTTGTTCCCGTGTTACTAAAAGACCAATTTTTGAATTTATTTCTTCGAAAATTCATCCCAATGATGCACTTCAGGTTTTCCCATTTGAAGATGATTATTCCTTTGGAATTTTGTCATCAACAGTTCACTGGAAATGGTTTAACGCAAGATGTTCATCTTTAAAAGGAGATCCAAGATATACATCTGACACTGTTTTTGATTCTTTCCCTTGGCCACAAAATCCAAAAGAGAAAGATGTTAAAAAAATCTCGGAACTTGCAAAAAGGCTAAGAGAAAAACGACGAGAAGTAATGGCAAAACATGACTTTTCACTTCGTGATTTATACAAGCTTATGGAATCAACACCAAACAATCCAGTGACCGAAATTCAAAATGAATTGGACAAAGCAGTAAACGCTGCCTATGGAATTAAGGAAGGAGATGATATTCTGGAATTTATTTTGAATCTAAATTTTGCATGTCATAAAAAAGAAGAATCCGGTAAAGAAATCTTGGCTCCTGGATTACCATTGTTTGTAAACGAACCTCAAAAATATATATCAGAAGATTGTGTCAGGATGGTTTAATTCTCCCCCACCCAAGTCCCAGCAAGCAGTGCCTTGGGGTCGCAGTATTCCGGGCTCGCTCATTCCGCTCGGTGCGTCGCAACAAGTTGCTCGTGCACCTGCCTTCGGCAGCCCTCCATGTTGCTAACGGGAAAGTTCTGTTAGATAGAAGTTTCAACGAAATTATCAGCTCTTTTTTGTTTTTACTGAATGTAAGCTTAGAAGTATCCGTATAGAATCCTGATTTTATATGTTATTATACCAGGAAGTGATTCTATATGATTGATTATCAGCGTAAAATTGCAACTGTTTTGGTAAAATCAATAGATGATAAATCCGCTAAATATATAGAAGAAAACTTGATGATTGTAAAAGACGGCGTAGAAGAAATTTTAAATAAATGTTCCAGTTTTGAATATAAAAATGAGATTTCAGTTTTTGACAACGACTGTCGGAAAAAGGCTTTAGAAATAACTGGTGAGATGGCAGCTGACGGAATGAAAATTGTTGCTCTCGCCTGCAAAAAAATCTCGGTTTCAGAAATCACAAGTGAAGATGAAAACAATCTGACTTTGCTGAGTTTTCTTGCCTTCTTTGATGCCCCAAAACAGAGTAGTCTGAGTGCCATTGAGAAACTCAAGGCAAAAAATATAAGTGTGCAGGTTCTTTCAGGAGACAAAAAAAATGTTACACAGTCAATTTGCCGCCGTCTAAAACTCAATACGGAAAATATACTTACGGGGACAGACCTTCAGAATATTAATGATGATGAAATTTTACAGCGGGTAGAATCTACGGAAGTTTTTGCCGAACTTACGCCTGAACAGAAAAGTCTTGTCGTAAAAATCCTGCAGCAGAACGGCCACACTGTTGGATTTTTAGGTGATGGACTTAACGATATAAATGCAATTACTCAATGTGATGCCGGAATCAGCGTGGAAAATTCTGTGGCTGCATTAAAGGAATGTTCCAATGTTATTCTTGGCAAAAAAGATCTGAACGTGCTGGAAGAAGGAATTGTTCAGGGCAGAAAAGCATTTATGAACATGACCAAATACATAAAAATTACTGCCAGCTCAAACTTTGGAAATATTTTTTCAATCGTGCTGGTTTCGGTTCTTCATTTATAGAAAGAAAAATCCAAATAAGGGATATACTCTTATGGATAGGATTATTTGCCGCAATTGTTAATGCAATTTTAGGCAACATTATTGTATCAATCGTTCTATCTTCGATTTCCTCCCGCCCACAGGTAGATGCAGTTGTTCAGGGAATCTACGTAGTAATACACAATCTGCAGATTGCAACCCACCTTGGAGGAATAATCGAAAATCTGGTAGACAAAACCCTAACCGCATTAATCAGCTGTTGCGTTTATTTCTTGTACACTAAGATAAACAATTCTTCTTTCTAACAGTTCCGTTCTTGCACCAGGGATGTCAGTCCAAATCAAGATTTAATTTTCCAGTTTTTTCTGACCTGCATTACAAGGTCAGCTCCGTCAATGATTCCCTTTCCGTTTATTCCAATTCCAGAATAAAAAGAACAGGTCTCACGATGTGGAATTTCTGAAACAACTTCATTAAAAAACCACGCCATGAGTTTATAAACTAAAGCTACTCCACCAGGAAATTCACCATTGTGATAATCTGCTAAATCATCGTAGGTAAAAGAGAGAAGTTTATCTTTTTCATATATCCTGATTGGAGTAGCTGTCATTTTATTTTATGAACAGAGTCTTAACATCAAATTTCTTTTCAATCATTCCTGATGAATACATAAAGTCTGCTGTTTTCTGCCACCCTTTAATGTCTTCATCGGAAAGTTCTGTAGAAAAATCATAGAGAGCAGACATATCTTCAACGGCCTTTTCTGAAAGCCCCAGATATTTAGCTGTAATTGAATAAGCTTCTTTTGTATTTGTCTTAATGAAAGATGAAATCTGTTTTTGTGCTGAAGCCAGTTTTTTGAAAACATCCGGATTCTGCTTATAGAACTTTTCTGTTGTAGCAACAGCAATTATTGCAGCTATGTATCCTTCTCCGTCTGTAATTTTATGATATCCTTGTGCTTCTGCATTGTAAGCAACGGCACCTGCAAGCAGGGCAACGTCTATGCTTCCTCCATCTAGTGCTGCTTTTGCCTGAGGAATTCCCATGCTGACATAATCAACATCTGTAATTTTCATTCCAGCTGACGCAAGATATGCAGTGAGCAGTTCATGAAGATTTGTTCCGGCAGGTCCTGCAATTTTCTTCCCTCTCAATGATTCTGGAGAATTTAGACCTGCATCTTTTGAATAAAGACAGAATGCTTTTGGTGCACGGCTGTACATGTTTACGACCTTGATATTTGCACCGTTTGCAGCTGAAAGAATTACTGAAGAGCCACCGACAGCATAAAGAACCTGTACATCCCCGGAAGCAAGTGCCTGTGTCTGTTCAGAACCAGAGGTGATTTCTGCATATTCCACCGTCGAATCATTAAATGTGCCGGCAAAAATCTGCTTATCCTTTTCAATGATCGAAGGAATGTTAAGTGGCGAAGTTACATATGTAAATGTAAGTTTCTTTGATTTTTTTGCTTTTGCAAAAACAACTGATGAAGTTGAGAGTATAACAATTGCACTCAACAGAAGAATAAGTTTTTTCATCTGAAAAACTCCTTTTAAAAATTTTTATTAATTAAAATCCAAAGACACCAGAATCTGGCGTTTCAGATCTAAAAAATACTGATTCATTAGATTCCTGTTTTCTTTTTCAGCATCTATATTGAATTCTCTTTTTATTTTTCCTTCTTCAATGATGGCAATCTTATCTGCAATGGTAATTGCTTCATCGATACTGTGGGTGACAAATAAAAGGCTCTTATTTTCTTTACTTTGGATGGTAACCAGTTCTTTTTGCATTTGCTGGCGTGTAAAATAATCGAGGGCGGCAAAAGGTTCGTCCATCATTATAAAATCGGGTCTGTAGGCCAACGCCCTGGCTATCGCAACTCTCTGCTGCATTCCCCCGGAAAGCTGTGCAGGATATGCTTTTACAAAATCTATTAATCCCACCATTTCTATAAGCGACAGAACTTCCTCTCTGTCATAGTTTTCTTTTTTCAATCCAAAACTGATGTTTTTCATTACGTTAAGCCATGGCATTAATCGTGGTTCCTGAAAAACAAAAGCAGACTTTAAGGGTTTTTCATATTCAATTTGCCCTGAATTGCATTTTTCAAGGCCACCGATAAGTCTTAATAAAGTTGTTTTACCACATCCGCTTTTCCCAAGAAGAACCGTTATTTTTCCGTCAGGAATATTAAGACAGATGTTGCTGAGTATTGTTTTTTCTTCGTTTCCGAATGAATAACTTTTAGATATATTTTTTAAACTAATTCCATCCATTTTCTATCTTTTCCTTAAGAATTGCTTTTAACATGATTCCAAAGAGTTTGTCTGTTATATATCCCACGAAACCGATGACAATGATTCCGACAATAACACGATCTGTCCTGGACATCGTTTGTGCAAAAAGAATCAGATGACCTATACCTGTGGAAGCGGCAACCATTTCGGCTCCGATTATTGCACGCCATGCATATCCAAGACCAATCCGCATTCCAACTAAAATGTCTGGAACTGAATACGGCAGTATGATTTTGACAAAGCACATGAAACCACTGTAACCAAAGGATTTTCCGACTTCTATGAGTTTTTTGTCGCAATCTGTAAATCCTTTGACTATGTTCATGTATATGGGGAAGAATGAAGCCATAATAATAATTACAGTTTTTGTCGTTTCACCAATTCCGCACCATAAAATTAAAAGCGGAATCATGCTTAAAGGTGGAACATTCTTAAAAAATTGAACCAAATATTCAAAATAATGTTTTGAAAAAGGAATGACGTAACTTATCATTCCAAGTGAAAAAGCTATCAAAAAAGCTATTGAGAATCCCCGCCCGACTCTTGATAAGCTTATTCCTATATCAACAAAAATTTCTCCGGATTTCACCATAAGAAAAAAGCTGCGCAGGCATTTTTCAGGAGACGGAAGAATATAACTGCTGACAAGTTCAAAAGAACATACGAAATACCATATTAAAACAACAGAAGTTATTGTACATATTCCTGGAATCATTCTGACAAGAAGTTTTCTTATTGATGTCATAAAACTCCGTCTCCATTATTGCAGCCATTTTCACAATACAGTAATTCAACAAGTTTATAATCAGCAGAATTTCCTTTGCCAAAAAACTTATGAATATTCGATTTTTCAGTAACAGATTTTGTTTTTACCTTAAGTCCGTCAAAGAAACCTTGCGGTATAGGGCTTACGCTAAGATGAGATTTTTTAAGGGTACATCCGATGTTTTTTGAAAATTGATTCCACGAGATGAAAGTCGTATTTTTTAGCAAAAGGGAATTTCCGTATTCTGCAAGGGATGCACATGGAGTGGTAATGATTATTTCACCTGAACTTCCATATTCTTCAGAAATTTCTCTTGCACAATGAATTAAAATCGGTTCAATGTCAGGATAGGCAAATGGTAAAGCCGGAAATTCAGATTTTACATATGTAACGGCCTTTGGACAGCGCATATCAACCAAAGTGTTTTCTGTTTTTGAAAGAGCAGCCTTATATTTTTCAAGGACTTTTGATATCCAGTCAGACTTGCATTCTACAGGTATGAACTCTTTTGATTTCAGAAATGATTTCAGACTGTTTTGATCATACATATTTAGTGTAACAGGATTAATAAAAATGAAACTCATGAAAATAATTACCTATGTTCCTAAACCACATACAAAGGTTCAACACTTCTGTAATGACGGTTCTCGTAATCAAAATCGTGAATCTGCACCTGCACACTGAAGGTCTTACGCATGTTTTCTTCGTTAATTATTTCATTGGTGTAACCAAACAAAGGCTTATCATTCTTATTTAAAATCAGGGCTTTTGTCCCAATCTTCATTGCGTGGGCTGGAAAGTGAGTATTTACAATTGCAGAAATATTTTTCTCTTTTGCCAGTTTTTCTATAACTCCAAGAATCACCAGCTGATTTTTAAAATCAAGATTTGATTCCGGCTCATCTAAAACCAGCATTTTTGGATTGGCTGTAAGAGCACGGGCAATCAGAACCATCTGCAATTCCCCTCCGCTCATTTCTGTACATAACTTATCTTTCAACCAAAGGATTCCACAGTCTTCCATAGCCTGCAATGCAATTTTTTCATCTTCCGCAGAAGGTTCACGGAACATTCCAAGATGTGAACTTCTTCCCATTGTAACCATATCTAATGCGGAAAAAGAAAAAATAGAAGTCTTAGCCTGAGGTACATACGCAATATTTTTCCATAATTCTCTGTCTGCTATATTTGTAATATTCATTCCATCAAGAAGAGTTATTCCCTTCTTCCATTTTTGGAGTCCCATCATGCATTTAAGCAAAGTTGTTTTACCAACTCCGTTTGAACCTAATACACAAAGAATTTCACCACTGCCTACTTCAAAATTAATATCTTCAAGAATCTTTCTTGAACCATAAGAAAAGCAACCGTTTTTTATTTCAAACTTCATATGAATAAACCTCCAGAAAATTACTTTACGACCATGCACCTTTAGATTTTCTAAGCAAACTGATAAATATTGGTGCACCAATAATTGCAGTTAGAATTGAAATTGGAATCTCCGCCGATGATGCGCTTCTGGCAAAAGTGTCTATAATCATTATAAAAACTCCACCAAAAGACACACTTAACGGAACAACGGTTCTGTTATTGCTTCCCAACAGCATTCTGGAAATATGTGGAATTAAAAGTCCTACCCAGCCAATCTGCCCGCACATAGAAACACAGGATGCTGTAATTAAAGAAGATGCAATAATAATCAGAATACGGATAAGTTTGATGTTCACTCCCATAGATTTTGCTTCATCTTCATTTAGAGAAAGAATATTTAATCTCCATTTGAGGACCCAGATAATAACAATTCCAA
The DNA here is from genome assembly GCA_045643225.1 of Treponema sp. GTDB lineage: Bacteria > Spirochaetota > Spirochaetia > Treponematales > Treponemataceae > Treponema_D. Next base: position 29,936 of record JAZUKJ010000038.1, read on the forward strand.
CAATAATAAAAGGCAGTCCTAATAGAAGACTTTTATAAGTAACCGTAGACATACTTCCCATAAGCCAGTATGTAATGGACGGAAGTTCATCTTCTGGGTCTGCCATATATTTTAGGATAGAAACCAGGGCCTGAAATAAAGAGGAAACTACCATACCAGAAAGAATTATCATGATTATTGAAGTTTTTCCCTTTATTCGGCCAATCTGGTAGGTAATAAAGCATGCAACTAGTCCAAAAACAAGGGCTAAAATTTGGATTCCTATAAGATTCCAGTGAAGCATCATTGCAAGAACTGCTCCAAAGGAAGCGCCACTTGCAACACCTAAAGTATCTGGAGTGGCAAGAGGATTTGAAAACAATCCCTGAAATGCAGTACCGGCACATGCAAGACCTGCTCCTGTTGCTAGTGCAAGTATAATTCTTGGTAAGCGCACTTTAAAAATTACGGTTTTAGTCATTGCATCTGAAAATATTTCCAAAGGATTTACAGAATAACGCCCTACAGCCAGACAGATTAATGCTACAACTGGAATCAGTAAGAAGGAAACTACAATAACCAGATTTTGAACTTTTTTATTTTCTATTACCATTTTATATATCCGCTAATTTATTTTGTATAAGCTGCAGCGCGGGCAGGATTATAAATTGCCTGTATATCTTCTGGTTTCAAATCACAGTCATAGTATTTTTTGTAATATTCAGTGATTTCTTTATCCATATCCAAATCTGCAAATACTTCTGGCTGAATTGTTTTTGCAAGCCATTCCAATACAAGTGGAGTATCTGATGCAGGTGGGAACCAGCGGTACATTCCTAATGGGAACTTGTAGACCTTTCCTTCTTTTACAGCTTTTACGACACTCCAGTCATCACCTTCTACAGTATTGTTCAACAAATCTTCTGCCAGACGAGGACTAAAGTTAGTAATAAAAATCATATCAGGGTTCCATTCGTAAACCTGTTCCATATTGATTTTTCCCTGCATTTTGATTTCTTTAGCAACGTTTCTACCACCGGCAGTTTCAATCCAGTAAGAACTGAACCATGAATCACCACCGGCAATAAGTCCTGAATCATTGTAATTAAAGAGGATTAATACACGAGGTTTTTCTTCTTCCGGAATCTGACTTGTTTTTGCAAGAATATCTTTTTCAACCTGACGTCCAAGTTCAATAATTCTGTCTGCGCGACTTGTATCGCCAAAAATTTTTCCAAGTAAA
>JAZUKJ010000039.1:0-5107 GCA_045643225.1 Treponema sp.
GTTATGGCCAGGATGAATTTGGTAGTGAAACATTTAACAAAAAATGGGAGAACAAAGGATTCCTTCAGACTGCTTTTACTTCCACGGCCCAGGGAAAAATCGCTGTCACAACAGTTGACAACAGTATGGAATCAGGAGTTAGCTTTAAGGATAATGCCTGTGAAAATACAAAAGATAAAATCTTTTTGCTGAGTATCAAGGAAGTGTTCAATGTTGTTAATTGTTATTCGCATTACTGTTAGTAAACTGTGAAATACCCAAACATGCAAGACCTACGCCCACCATAATCAAAGCTGAGTTGATATCAACTTTTTTGATAATGCTCAACACTGTTACGGCGACACCCATTGCCAATCCAACTGCCTTAAAAATAAGATTTGTCATTTCCTTTGCGTTTTTCATTTTTTTTTCTCCTGTTCTTGATTCGTTTGATGATTGAACTATAAATCCGATGAAAAAAATTTGGAATACGAAAAAACATGAGTTGCCCAAATGTGAACATGAGTTACCGGAAAAAAAACTTGACATATATATATTATGTATATATATTATAAATATGGCAATGACAAATAAAAAATTGGTTTCGATTTATTTTGATGAGTTGCAGTATATGGCGTTTCAGGAATTGTCAAAACGAGAGAACTGTAATGCAGCAGATTTAATTCGAAGTGCTATGGATTTGTATTTAGAGTCACAAAAAAAGGCAGAATCCTTTGCTGATTGGGAACCATTATCGGTTGGCGGCATAAAAGAAAATGGTGACTGGGTAAATAAAGATTTCCAGGATGAAATGTTGGGGAGTTCGTATGACAGGAATTGATACGACATTTTTAATTGATTTGGAAATTAAAGAATCTCCAAGACATGACAGTGCGGTTCGGATTTTTAAAAAGTGGCTTGCAGAAAAAAATACTTTTCTGGTTATTTACCATAATGTTTTTAATGAATTTTTACATGTGGTTACTGATTCCAGACGATTTGAGAATCCAGTGCCTATGGAAACTGCTATTCAAAAATGTTGGTACTGGATTGATCAACGGAGAGTTAAAGTCGTGTACGCTGATGATGATTCCTTGAAAAGACAACTTTTGTGGATGTCCATGCACAAGCTGGGAAGAAAACGTATTAATGATGTAACCATGGCTGCGTCCTATGCTAATTCGGGGGTTTCAAAAATTATAACCGCAAATCCAGGGGACTTTGAAATTTTAAACACTTTTGAGATTGTAAAATATTAATGAAAATAACAAAGTTTTATTGCAGTTTTTTTTACATTTCTGATTTTTACGGAACATATATATATTAGGAACAAATGTCCTAAGGAATTTATGTTGACTGAAAAAGACTCGACTGAAAAAACTTTGGAAGCTTACAATGATGTTTTTGCTGATATTGTGAATGTGCTGCTTTTTGATGGGCAGCAAGTGGTGAATGAAAATGATTTGGTGGATGCGCAACCATTTTCGCAATATAAAATCGATGGAAAGATTCACGAGCAGGAACGGGATGTTGCAAAATATTGGATGAACGGAACAATCCGAATCTGCCTTTACGGATTTGAAAATCAGACGAAAATTGATCGGCTTATGCCTTTGCGGATTATTAGTTATGATGGTGCCGCTTATCGGAGCCAAATGTCGAATCAAAATGCTGGACAGAAATTTTATCCAGTGATAACTATGGTCCTATATTTTGGAGAGAAAAGATGGAAAAAACGGAATTTGAGCGAGTGTCTTGAAATTCCTGAGATTCTGATGAATTATATAAGTGACTACATGATAAATGTTTTTGAAATTGCTTGGCTTTCACCTGAGCAGGTAAAAATGTTTAAAAGTGATTTCAAAATAGTTGCTGACTACTTTGTGCAGAAACGAATCAACAAAAATTACACGCCCAGCAAGGATACCATTTGTCATGTGGATGAAATTTTGAAAGTGATGAAAGTCCTTACTGGTGATAAACAGTATGAGGTTATGCAAAAAAAGTATCACGAACTGGGAAACAATGGAAATGGAGGAGCAACCATGGATGATTTTTTGACCAGATGGCATGACGATGGGTTTAATGCTGGATACGAGCAGGGAATTTCATGTGGGATTTCACGAGGAATTGCGCAAGGTATAAAACAGACCGCGAAAAAAATGTTGTGCGCAAAAATTATGACAAACGAGCAGATTTCGGAGCTGACAGGTTTAAGTGTCGAAGATATTAAGGAGATTGCTGCTGCTGATAATGTTTGATGGGCAGAAAATTGCAATTTTTAATTGTTTTTTATAAAATAAATTTATGTTTTACGGTGAAATAAAAAAAACTGATATTGCAAACGGAGAGGGAGTCAGGGTTTCCCTTTTTGTGTCCGGCTGTCGTGTTCATTGTCCGGGTTGTTTTAATTCTGTGACCTGGGATTTTTGTTTTGGAAAAGAGTTTACGGAAGAAACTGAAAAAGAAATTCTTGATGCGCTGGATAAAGATTTTATTTCTGGCTTAACAGTGTTGGGTGGGGAACCGTTTGAGCCTGAGAACCAAAAAGTGTTAATGCCATTTTTGAAAAAAGTAAAACAGACTTTCCCGGAAAAAAATATTTGGTGCTACTCCGGTTATATTTACGAAACGGATTTGAAATCTGTTGATGGAAAAAAACATACAGAGTTTACTGATGAAATGCTTTCCTGTATTGATGTGTTGGTGGATGGACCATTTATTGCGGATGAAAAAGATATTACATTGGAATTTCGTGGCTCAAAAAATCAACGGATTTTAAAGCTTAATCAACTAGAAAAATAATTATGCAAAAAATTTTTTTTGACACAAGGATTTTAGATAACGCGGTTCGACGGCAGTTTGATTTAAGCGAAGATTTGATGATGGAAAATGCAGCTGCTGAATTGGAAAAAGTTTTATCAGAAAAAAAATCCATATTGATTTTGTGCGGTGGCGGTAACAACGGTGGAGACGGTTATGCACTTGCACGACGACTTGTTTGTAAAAATAAAAAAGTTTTTGCCGCAATTTGTGTTCCGGAAAAATCGCCAATGTGCTGTTTACAAAAAAGCCGCGCGGAAAAATGTGGTGTAGATTTTTTGACCCTTGATGAAATTGAGACTTTTGTTGAAAACGAAAAAATCGATGCCGTGGTTGATTGTATTTTTGGAAGCGGTTTTCATGGGGCGTTGCCAGAAAAAATAGGTGCTATTGTTGAAAAAATAAATTCGCTGGACTGTTTTAAATTGGCTTGCGATATTCCTTCTGGATTGGATGCATTGGGAAATGCTGAGGGGAATTTTTTTGAGGCGGACGAAACTGTAACAATGGGTGCCTTGAAACTAGCTTTGTTCAGCGATATTTCAAAAGATGCCTGCGGAAAAATAACTGTGGCAAATCTTGGTGTGAGCCGGGAAATTTTTGAAAACAGTTTTGAAGCCGCGAATGAAAATTATTTTTTGCTTGAAGAATCAGACTGCAGGGTGCCTTTTAGAAAAAAACAGAATGTTAATAAAGGAAGTTTTGGTCATGCTGCTGTGGTTGGTGGAGAAAAATTAGGTGCGGCGGTGATTGCTTCTTCGGCGGCTTTGAGAATTGGAGCGGGGCTTGTGACTTTGGTTGATTTTCACAACGACCATTTTTCTGGTGAAAAAATTTGTCTCAATGAAAATGGGTTGCCTTCTGAAACTATTGTTCCTTACGAAATTATGTGTGGCCAAAATTTTCCTGCTAATACAACTGCAATCGCTTTTGGAATGGGACTTGGTCGGGAAACAGATATTTGTGATTTATCAAATTATGTCGAAGAAAATAAAAATATTCCTTTGGTGATGGATGCGGATGTTTTTTATCACGATGAAATAAAATTGATTTTGCAAAAAAGAAGTTCCGGAAAATTGCCAACGGTTTTAACTCCGCATCCAAAAGAATTTTCTGTATTGCTGGAAAAATGTGGACTTGGAAAATTCTTCACTGCTGAGGTTGTGAAAAACAGAATTGATTTGGTTAAAAAGTTCTGTGATGTTTTTCCGAATATTGTTTTACTTTTAAAGGGAGCAAATGTCATTGTCGCTCAAAAAGTTGAAAACAAGACGGATTTATTTTTTAATACGCAAGGTTGTTCTGCGTTGGCGAAGGCTGGCAGCGGTGATGTTTTGGCTGGATTGACTGCAGGCCTTTTGGCTCAAAAATATTCGGCCCTTGATGCTGCTGTCACTGGAACTTTGATTCACGGATTGGCTTCAAAAAAAGTGGAATTTGATTTTTCGTTGACTCCTTTTGAACTGATGAAGAAAATTTGAACAACAGTTTCGGGTTGGCGCTGTGCAAGGTGACGTGGCTGTTCAGAAGGAATGGAGAATATTTTTATTCGTGCTGATGAGATGCATTCATTTTACCAGTTTATAATTTTTGTTTTTCGTGATACAATCGACTCCATGAAACACAATATGCAGATTTTACAGGAGACAGCGGCTAAATTTGGCCCGCTTTGTGTTGGTTTGGACACGGATCCTTCCTATATTCCCCAGAGCATTGTTCAGAAATTTGATTCTCCAGCGCAAGCGGTTTTAGCTTATAACAAAGAAATTATTAATCGTGTTAAAGCTGATGGTTCTGCTTGCTGCTTTAAGGTTCAGGAAGCCTATTACGAGGCCATGGGTCTGGAGGGCATGAAAGTTTATGCCCAGACTTTGAAGGCGGTCAAGGATTCTGGACTTGTTTGTATTAGTGATATTAAGCGCGGTGACATTGCAGCGACTGCTGGTGCTTATGCAAAAGCTCATTTTACTGGTGATTTTGAAACAGATATTATAACTGTAAATCCTTACATGGGATTTGATACCCTTAAGCCTTTTACTGAATATTGCAAGAGCGCTGGCAAGGGAATTTTTGTTCTGCTAAGAACTAGCAATCCAGGTATGGTTGATATTGAGCAGCAGGAATTGAAAGCTGGTGGCCGGGTTCTGGACAGGGTTGGCGGTGAACTGGAGAACATCAAAAACGAGTATGCTTCCATTTATGAAGGTCAAACTTGTGGACCAGTTGGTGCTGTTGTTGGTTGTACTGAAGAAAGTGATGCCCAGATTTTGCGCAATGCATATCCGGAATTGTTCTTTTTGATTCC
>JAZUKJ010000040.1:0-5220 GCA_045643225.1 Treponema sp.
TCCTTGGCTCACAGAACGACATGGCTACGATCCGACTTGTTGGTCACAATGCTATTGGTTGTGGTCGTGTTTTCGCTCAGGGTGCTAAACTTGTTGGTGAATCTATTACTTCTGGCACAATGTTTGAAGGCGCAACTTGGAAGAAACTTGTAAAAAATGTTCAGGATAAGGGAACAACATTCCACTTGATGGGATTGGTTTCTGACGGTAACGTTCACTCTCACATTGACCACCTTAAAGCTATGATTGCTCAGGCTCACAAAGAAGGTGTAAAAACTTTGCGCGTTCATGCTTTGCTTGATGGTCGTGATGTTCCTCCAACTTCTGCTCTTGAATATTTTGAACCACTTGAAAAATATCTTGCTGAATTTACTGATGTAGACTATCAGATTGCTTCTGGTGGTGGACGTATGTACATCACAATGGACCGCTACGGTGCTGACTGGTCAATGGTTGAACGCGGATGGCACGCTCACGTTTTGGCTGATGGCCGCCAGTTCGCTTCTGCTACTGAAGCAATCAACACATACCGTACAGAAAACGCCGGTCTTTTGGATCAGGATATGCACGAATTCGTAGTTGCTAAAGACGGAAAACCTGTTGGTCCAATCGTTGACGGCGACTCCGTAATCTTCTTCAACTTCCGCGGTGACCGTTCTTTGGAAATCACTGCTGCATTCGAAGAAGACAACTTCCCACACTTTGACCGCGTACGCCGCCCGGCTGTTGAATACGCAGGTATGATGGAATACGATGGCGACAACCACAAGCCAGCTCAGTTCCTCGTAAACCCACCAAGCATTGACCGCACAATGGGTGAATACCTTACAAAGTCCGGTGTACATTTGATGGCAATTTCTGAAACACAGAAATACGGTCACGTAACATACTTCTTCAACGGTAACCGCCCAGGTGAATTCGACAAGAACCTGGAAACATACGTTGAAGTTCCATCTGATGTTGTCCCATTTGAGCAGAGACCTTGGATGAAATGTGCTGAAATCACAGACAAAGTTATTGAAGCAATCGAATCTGGAAAATATAATCACATCCGTTTGAACTATCCTAACGGTGACATGGTTGGACACACTGGTGTATTCAACGCTGTCTGCTGTTCTATGGAAGGTATGGACCTCCAGCTTGGTCGTCTTAAGGCTGCTATTGAAAAGGCAGGAGGAATCCTCTGTCTCACAGCTGACCACGGAAACAGTGACGACATGTACGAACACAAGAAAGACGGATCTGTTGCTAAAGATGCTAACGGCGAACCAAAACCAAAGACATCTCACTCTTTGAACCCAGTTCCAGGTATCATCTACGACCCAGAATACAAGGGAGAATACGAACTTGAATTGAACTCAGGTTTGGGAATCTCTTCTTGGCCTTCAACACTCATGCAGCTTATGGGCTTCGTACCTCCTACAGACTACGACAAGAGTATGATTAATCTTAAATAATTTATTTAGTTGATATTATAAAACACTCGCTCTCATTTTGAGGGCGGGTGTTTTTTTTTGCGAGTTTTGACGTTTTTTTGCGAAGCAAAAAATGGGAGCCTTGCGACCAAGTCAAAACTCGTTAGCAACCGAAGGTTGCGACTTTTTTTGCGAAGCAAAAAATGGGAGCCTCCTGCGACCAAGTCAAAACTCGTTAGCAACCGAAGGTTGCGACATTTTTAATATTGCATTATATTACTTATGTGGAGGCGATTTATGTCTTACGAAATACTTGAACAAAAACTGAAGATGTTACCGGAACAGGCAATAGAGGAAGTCTCTTTATATATCGACTACATTTTTTTTAGACTGTCTGCAATGGGGCCAGACAAAACTAAATCATCCAAAAATAAAAAAATTGGTTTTGGTTGCTTAAAAGATATATCTTGTAAAATGAGTCCAGATTTTGATAAACCGTTGGACGATTTTGAGGAGTATATGTAATGTATTTGCTTGATACCCACGCTATAATTTGGTATGTCATAGGAAGTGAAAATCTTTCTTCCGTGGCACGAAAATTAATGGAAACAAAAAAATGCTTTTTTAGTTATGCATCCTTATGGGAGATTGCGATAAAACAGGCAAAAGGATTATTGGAATTCAATATTGATATTCCAAGACTGAAAAATGTTTTAGAAAATGAAGGATTTTTTTACCTTGCCCCCACAGAATTTGATGCAGAGAGATATAAAACTTTACCATCCATTCATAAAGACCCCTTTGACAAACTCCTTATTTCCCAGGCCCTTGAAAACGATTTAACGATTATAACAAAAGATTCTAAAATCCAACTTTATGATGTAAAAAATATTTGGTAAATCACAAATCATCTTTAGCAACCGAAGGTTGCGAACCCATTTCCCATGTGCGAGTTTTGCTGTTTTTTTTGCAAAGCAAAAATGGGAGCGTTCCGCGACCAAGACAAAACTCGTTAGCAACCGCAGGTTGCGACATTTGTTCCACCAACTGATTACGACAAGTCAATGTTGAATTTGAAATAAACCGCGGATTTACGCAGATTATGGAAAATATAAGCCTGTTTCTTTTTTGGGAAGCAGGCTTTTTTTTCTGTGAGTCTATTTTTTCAAAGAAACAGAAAATTTCTTTTCAATAATGGCAGGCAAATCTTTGGAACAAAGTTCATTTAATAGATCTGCGAGTTGACCTTGCGCTTTGGAAGCATCTCTTAAAAATAAATCTGCAGGATGAACATTCAGTGCATTTGCAAGTTTTACTATCATATCAAAGGAAGGTTTTGTGCGTCCTGCCTCAATTTGGCCAATCATCCCATCAGTACAATCAGCCTGAATTGCCAGATCTCTTTGTGAAAAATTTCGTTCACCTCTATAAAATTTTATATTAAGTCTGAAAGTTTCAAAAAAATCATCCATACGCTTAGTTTAATTTTCATTTTTACATTTAAATTTAAGCGTGACTAAGCGTTATAGTTAGTTTATACTAGTATAACTAAGCAAAGTAATACTTTTGCTAATTTATACATAGTTTTAGTGAGTTACCATAAATGATTTATGATCTGACACTTAGAGAAGAAGAAGTAAAAAAAAGGGTTGCAGAAGATTTTTTCAATAAATTTGAAACTGTTCATATACTTGGCAACATTGATTTTTGTGTTTCGGTACCGTACGACCTTGGACTTTTTACAGAAGGTGCAATGCTTCTCAGTCTTCTTTGGGCAGAATCAAAAAAGGGAAATAAAGAAGACATTAACGAGAGTTTTGTTCAGTTGATACTTACAATCGGAAAAGAAAAAACTAACGAAAAATACATGCCTCCTACGTATCTTGGTGCCTTTGATGCAGAAAAAATCGCCTTCATTGAATATCACAAAATCCTTCACATTTTTTCGCAGAACGATTTTAACTGGAATGTAACTCCAAGCAATCATGATTCAAAAGAATTCAAGCAGCTTTATTCTCTTTGCGAAAAAATTCTTGATGAAGAAAAGACCATTTTTAAATTTGAAAGTGATGAAAAGGAAATTAAGGAATTCATAAAGAATAATCTTGCTTCTGGAAAAAGTGAGAAAATTCAAGTGACAAAAAACAATTTCATCGCTGTGTTCAATAAATGGTGCAACGAGGTTATGCCCGACATCCAGATGAACTGGGAACAGGCAAAGAAAGCAAATATTTTCTGCGGTGACTTCTTTCTTGCGGATCTGCTCAACGACAAAACAAAAACGCTTTATGAAAAACTTGATGTTCTTTTCAGCGACGGAAAATACAGCTTCCAGCGTGAAATCGACAATCTTCTTGGAACAGAGATGTCAAAGACAACACAGCTCAAGAGCGTAAAAAACTACAATGCCTTCTGGAACAAATATGAGCGTCCTCCAAAAGAAGAATACTGGCAATGGTTTATTGAAAGAAAAGACCTGCTCGTTCCTCAGGATGTGCGAGAGCGAAAGGGAAGCTTTTTTACTCCTCAAAAATGGGTTGAATTGAGCCAGAAATATCTTGCTGATGTTTTGGGCGAAGACTGGCAGGATGACTATTACATCTGGGACTGCTGTGCCGGAACAGGAAATTTGCTGAAAGGTCTTTCCAACAAACGGAATGTTTTTGCCTCGACTTTGGACAAGGGCGATGTTGGAATAATGAAGGAGCTTGCCAACCAGAACGTTTTGCCACTTTTTGAGAACAACATTTTCCAGTTTGATTTTTTGAACGACGACCTGCAGAGCGAAAAAGTTCCGGAAGCTTTGAGAAAAATCCTTGCAGATGAAAACGAAAGAAAAAAGCTTGTGATCTATATAAATCCTCCGTATGCAGAGCATTCAACAATGAAAACCCGTATGGGGACTGGAGCGAACAAAACAAATGTTGCAAAAAACACTAAAGTGTATGAAAAATATAATAAAATCATTGGTACTGCAGCCAGAGAATTATTTTCTCAATTTCTAATTAGAATCTATAAAGAAATTCCAAATTGCATAGTAGGAAACTTTTCAACACTAAAAATTTTTAATTCACAAAATTTCCAAAAATTTAGGGCAGTGTTTAAAGCAAAGCTAGAATCCTTATTTATTATTCCAGCTAATACATTTGACAATGTAACAGGATCTTTTCCTATAGGTTTTTCCATTTGGAGTTTAGAAATCCAAGAAAATTTTGAAAATTGCAAAGCAGACATATATGATGAAAATTCAAATCATATTGGCAAAAAGAATTATTTCACAATAGAAAAAAATAATTTCATAATCAACTGGTTACGAAATTATTATCAGCATGAAGATGACAGGATTGCATATTTAAGATTGCAAGGAACAGACTTTCAAAATAATCAAGGAATATTTTTTACACTGCATCCTTCGCCCAACGATTTAAAAGAAAAACTAACAACAAATATTACAAGGAAAAATGTAATTCCTATGTGCATATACTTATCTGTACGTCACTGTATTCCTCATACATGGATTAATCATAATGATCAATTTTTAAAACCCACTGATAATTGGTTATCTGATTTTGAATTTCAATCTAACTGTCTTATCTATTCTTTATTTCATGGGAAAAATACAATCTCCGCATCCCACGGCACAAACCACTGGATTCCTTTCACAGAGTCAGAAGTAAACGCAAAGCAGGCATTTGAATCCACATTCATGACAGACTTCATGAAAGGGCGATTGAAAAAACAGAACACAGGCGAATTTGAATCCATGAAAACAAAAAGCACAGTATACGACGGCTCCCAGAAAATT
>JAZUKJ010000041.1:0-22638 GCA_045643225.1 Treponema sp.
TTAAGGCTTTTTCGTTCATTTACAAGTTTGTCTTTTTGAACAAGGTCTTCAAGAGTCCATCTTTTAGTTAAAATCTCAGAAAGTTTTTGTGTTGCTTTTGGAACATTCGGAATATCTTCAAAATAGTTAGGATCTTTTCTATTGTAATAAGAAATCTGACTTCCATTTGTCCAAATTCCAATAGGAGCACCTGTTGCGTTACAATAACTTTTCAGCTGTTCCTTTCCATCCTTTAATTTTGGCTTTTTGAGTTCAACAATAATATACGGAACTGTGGGACGGTCTTTATCAAAAATGACAATATCAGCTCTTTTTTCTTCCCGACCAAATTTTACAGGATATTCAAGCTGGATTCTGTCTGTACCATATTCATATTCATTTATAAGAGTGTCTAAATAAAGCTGTCTTACACATTCTTTTGGAGTAAGTTTTATTTCTTTATCACGAATAAGGCACTTAACATAATAAAGTTCTTTTCCATTTTTATCTGTTTTAACTGAAATAGAACTCTCTAAAGCAAAAATCTGTTCCTGTGAAAACTGGTCAAACTTATATTCTGTATCTTTTAATATTTTTGAAATTGAAACTGACATAATTTTCCCCTATCTCTTAACTAATATTTATTTCCCATCCCCGCCATTAACTTCCATAATATCCCCCAAAGTTTTTACTCATTGCAGTTTTCCTGTTTTGATTTCTGTCTTTAAATAGTCGTATACATAAAGTGGGCTTTGAAAATAGAGACCAGTCTTTGGGACACAGAGTTTTTGATGGAGTTCGGAATTGTACACGGCTCTAAGGGCTTGTTCCACAGTGAAAGAGAAGTCTCTTACAAGATATGTGGCAAGGTCACGAGTTGTACATTCAATCTGATATTCAACATCATTCATGGCAGAGTCCTGTATTTCCACATTTGATCCATGATACAAAAACATTACAAGTTTCCTCCACGATTTTTGCAATACAGGGCAAGATCATCAACAATTTCAGAAAATGGAAGAGTGTGGGTAATGTTGTAATGCTGATCAACAAAATCTATTGCATTGAATCGGTCAAGATAATTAAAAGCTTGAGTTGTAGATAGAGAATATTTTTTTGCAAAATCGCTTACAAGTGAAACTACATACTCGATTTTATCTTTTACGGGAACTTGTGTCATATTATTCTCCAATAAATAAATTATATATTGATTCAAATGAATTTTCAATAAAATCTCACAGTATCGAAAGATAATACTTCCCCCACCTCAAAATCGCAAGAATTTTGCCATATCTTTCAACCATCGTTTGTGGAATAGCCATTTTTATGTTTGCGTTCCTGAAATCAGTAATTGAAATTTCTAACAGGCATTGTATTCGATTGTTATCCATTTTGCAGGAACATCAACTTCATGGTCCTGAAGTTTTATTTTTGCCGGCTCATCGCTAATGTTTATGAGGACGGTGGCCTTTTTGTTCTGGTATCGTCTTTCAAAAGCCAGCTGCTGGTTTGATATAAAAATTTCTTTGTAGTCCCCAAGCTGGAAAACGATATTGTCGGAACGGATTTTTGAAAACTGTTTTATGGTTTCTATCAGCTTGTCGCTTTCAATTTCCGGTCTTAGCTGCCAGTCCAGTTCATTTACAAAAGGTGGAACCGCAGGACGTAATTGAAAATCATCATAGGCACCCCTTTGTCCTTTTATTCCAAATTCGCTTCCATAATAAATTGACGGTATTCCCGGGAGTGTAAACAGCATTGCGTAAAGCAGGTGGAGAAGGCAGCAATCGTTTAGTGTGCTGGCGATTCTGTTTACATCGTGGTTGTCAAGAAAATTATAGAGCTGAATATTTTTGTATATTCCTTGAGGACCATATTCGCGGTTCAGGTTGTATGAAAGTTCGTACATATTTTTTTCATTGAAAGCGGACCACAAGGATTTATATATTTGATAATTCGTTACAGAATCAAGTCGTCCAGTTTTGGCCCAGTCGTTGTAATCCCCGTGGACAACTTCTCCCATCAACCAAAAATTTTTTTTATAGTTTTTGCAGAAGGTGGAAAGTTTATCCATAAAGGACTTGCTAAGGACATCCGCCGCATCAAGTCGCAGACCGTCGATTCCAAAAGTATCTATCCAATGCTTTACGGCGGATATCAGATAGTCCTGGACTTCCGGAGAATCTCCATTAAGCTTAACAAGATTCATGCAGCCGGCCCATCCGTTGTAATCAAAATTATCTCCGAAACAGGAGCGGCCGTTGAAATTGATATTGTAGTACCAGTCCCTGTATCTTGAATTTGCGCAGTTTTGAATCAGGTCCTTGAAAGCAAAAAAATCTCTTCCGGTGTGATTGAATACTGCGTCAAGAAGGACAGATATATTTCTTTCATGACAGGCATCGCAGAAATTTTTAAATTTCTCGTTGTTTCCCAAACGGCGGTCAATAAAAAAATAATCCAGCGTATCATATCCGTGGGAGGTTGATTCGAATACCGGACCAATCAAAATGGTGTTCACTCCCAGGGATTTGATTCTGTCCAAATCGTTTATAAGAATTTCAAATGCATTGCCGGCGGGAGAACAGAAATCGTTTTGCTTAGGACAGTTGCACATTCCAAGAGGATAGATATGATAGATAAATTTTTCTGAAAAAAGGCAATCCATAGATAGTCTCCATTTATCAAAATTTTTATAAAGGCAAAAGGGTTAGTTTGCTATTCCATATAAAAAGGAATGGACTATTTGATATATACATTCATCGCCAGCCTTGATTCGACCTTGGATTGTTCCGATTGCGACTGATATAAGATTGTTGTAAAAAAGGATGCCGTACAGTTTTTCCTTTCCGCGCATATTTCCAAATTCGTTGCTGGAATTCTTAAAAAAATCTAGCAGAGCTGAATCTATTCTATTGTTGATTGGTGAATAAATATTTTTAGCCTCGCTGCCGTCTGGCGCACTCGATAATATGCAGTGCAGAGAAAAAAGGTCCCTGTTTTTTTTTGCAAACTGGATGACAGTCTTATACAGGAGTGTCAAAGAATTTTGGAAATCATGCTTATAGATTGCGGCATCACATATTTTGTTGCACAGTTCGTTTGCGTAATTATCCACGATTGATTGAAGGAGCCCGGCCTTGCTTCCAAAGTAATAATAGAGGGTCGGTTTTGTTACATTCGCTTTTGTGCATATTTCCTGAACCCCTATGGAGTCATATCCTCTTTCCGCAAAAAGGGATATAGCGGTTTTGAGAATAAAATCTTTTGTGTTTTCTGAACTTTCCATAGTTTTATATATACCGAACGGTAAGTATAAAGTCAAGGGGATGAAGTCATTTTTTTACGTTTGTGTAATGAATTTAAAAATTCTGCATCGGACTTATTCTTTGTCCACTGGATTTTATGACCGTTGGGTGATAAAGTAAAAAAATGATTGTTAAAGTTGAAAGTCTTGATCAAAGCGGTGTCGATGTATTTGCAAATTTGACTGAACGGGAATTGCGTTTTTCTTATGAAAAAAAGGGCGGCATATTTATTGCGGAAAGTCCGAAGGTTATAGAAAGGGCTTTGGATGCTGGTTATGAGCCAATCTCTTTTTTGATGGAAGAAAAACATATTGAAGGGGATGCGGCTTTTTTGATTAGCCGATGTCCTGACCTGCCGGTGTACACTGCTTCCCGGCAAATACTGGAGGGTATAACCGGATATAAGTTGACCCGTGGAGTTTTGTGTGCCTTTAGAAGAAAGGAAAAAATGGATTCCTATGAAAGTATCTGCAGTAAGGCAAGCAGGATTGCTGTTCTGGAAAACATTGCCGACTCAACAAACGTGGGTGCCATATTCAGGTCCGCTGCTGCCTTGGGAATTGATGCCGTACTTTTGACTCCGCAGTGTGCCGACCCTTTGAGCAGAAGATGTATCAGAGTGAGCATGGGGAATGTATTTCTTGTTCAGTGGGCCAGGATTGGTGATGATAATTCCGAATGGCCAAAGGAAGGTATGGAAGCTTTAAAAAAACTTGGATACAAAACTCTTTCAATGGCTTTAAGAAATAATAGCGTTGATATTTGTGACCCTGTTTTAAAAAATGAAGAGAAACTTGCAATCCTTCTGGGAACTGAAGGGGATGGGCTTTTACCGGAAACAATTTCTTCAAGTGATTATGTCGTAAAGATTCCAATGAAGGAAGGGGTAGACTCATTGAATGTGGCTGCGGCAGCTGCGGTTATATTTTGGGAACTGAGAGACCAGAAAAAATAATTCAAGGATGCTGTTCAGGGATAAGGAATCAGGGAGTGGGCGTTGCGGGTGAAAAAAATTGGATGAGCAGAATTCTTAATAAGACGGATTTGTTGCGGTTGAGTACCCGCTGGAAAGGGTAGGCCGCAACAGAGTGCGGCCGAGGGGAAGGCTTTCCCCTTTAACTTTTGTTAGATTTCAAAATCAAGGCATGCACGGTTTGCGGTGAATGGTCTGACTTTTGAATCGGCGACGGCCACATGCTCAGGATGTTTTGAATATGCCTTAAGTGCATCGGCGGTTTCAAAGGTTGAATCCAGCATAAGGTCGGCGGTGGAGGACTGGAGTCTGTTGGTGGCGTTCACTTTAATTTCAACAAGCCCCGGGATTTTTCCTTTCAATGATTCAAGTCCTTCCTTTATTTCTGACTTGACTTTTTCTTTTTCCGATTCAGGCATTTCTTTTAATGTCCAAAGGATTATGTGCTTTACCATTTTTTTTCTCCCATAGAAGTGATCTAAAATTTAATGACTTTTGGTTCCGATGTAAAACTTGAAAAAGTTGCGGTCGCATTTTTAAGATAAAGAACCTGTGTGTTCTCATCATTTTCGTTGTACATTGCACGGAGGTTCGGGTAAGCATCAAGCATGTGTTTTTTTGCTTCCACCCTTGAGTCATCAACAAGTTCTCCTGCAACTCTTAACCAGGTTCCGGTGGCTGCATCAAAACAACTGATTTCGAATTTTGGATTCTGTGAAATCTGTTTTGAAACAGGTTTGATTTTTCCGGTCTGGATGTAAAGTTTGTCCTCAAACAGATCAATTGTTCCGAACGGTCGTACACGTGGCTGATCGTTTTCTACGGTAGCCAAATAGTAGGTTCCACATTTTTTTATAAAATCATAAACCGATTTCATTTTTCCTCCATAAAAAAATTGCGATGCAAGTCGCAGTCCGTTCATAGAATATATCATATTTTTTTTATATTGGCTATGTACGAAATGTGGTAAGGGGAATATAATCAGTTACACGAAAAAATTAATGGAACAGTTTGGAGTATCTGTTATGACTGAATGGGAAAAAGCTCAGAAAGGTTTTCTTTATAATGCAAACTATGATGATGAGATTATAAAAAACAGAACACGGTGTGCTGATTTATGTTACGAATTTAATCTGACAAGGCCTTCGGATGTTGATAAACAAAATGCCCTGCTGCGACAGATTATTGGAAACATTAAAGGGAACATTGTTGTGACGGCTCCATTTTTTTGTGACTATGGTTCGAACATTTCCGTTGGGGAAAATTTTTACACGAATCATAATTGCACAATCCTGGATGGGGCAAAGGTTCTGATTGGCGATAATGTTTTTATTGCCCCCAACTGCGTGATTTCGACTGCCGGTCATCCTATTGATGCTGAACAAAGAAACGAGGGACTTGAGATTGCATTGCCAATCACGATCGGGGACAACGTTTGGATTGGAGCCAATGTTACGATTCTTCCGGGAGTGACCATCGGAAGCAATACGGTCATAGGTGCTGGCAGTGTTGTGAACCGGGATATACCTGAAGGCACGGTGGCTGTAGGAAATCCATGCAGACCAATAAGAAAAATAACAGCGGAGGATAAAAATAAATGGCTCCGATAGTTTTTGCATGGGCCGGCAGATATTTGATTTGTGCCGATGTGGTTCGGTAATTCTGAAAAAAAATCCCTTGATATTTAATCAAGGGATTTAAATTTTTAAAGATTCCAGATACAGATGGAATTTATTTTTTGTTGAGAACGTCCTGGGCGCCGGTCTTTACATATTTGTCCAATTGTACTTCTGCCTGTTTTGCATTTACAATGGAACATGGACCTGCGATACATCCACCTTCGCAAGCCATGACTTCAATCAGATTAGGCGCAGTCGGAGGACAAGGAATCTTTCCACTGTTCATGAGACCATAGCTTTTTAGAACTTTCATACCTTGCTTGCTAAGGCCATTGATTTTTGCCGGACGCAATATGGTTTTATCCGTCAGTCGCAATGTAACGGCATCAAGGACTCCACCGCTCTTTGCAAAATTTCTTCCACTGGCGGTCGGGATAATTGATTCATCGGCCTTCTCAAGTATATCAACATCAATTTCTTTTGCTTCGAACAGACTTGATATTTCTTCAACGGAAAGAACATAATCAACAAGCTCATCATCGAATCCTTCCCTTCGTTTTGCAAGGCATGGACCAATGAATACTGTGATACAATCTGGGTCTGCTTTTTTTGCAATTTCGGCGGTGTAGTGCATTGGGCTTCTGGTTTCTGAAACACATCCAATCAAATCTGGAACATGAATCTGGACTGCTCTAACGTAAGCTGAACAGCAGCTGGTGGTCATCATTTTATCACCACGGGCCATGCGCTCTTCAAATTCTTTTGATTCCTTGTCCGCGCAGATATCCGCACCGATTGCAACTTCCCAAACTTTGTCGAATCCGGCTTTCAGGAGGGCTGCCTCCAGCTGTCCTGGAATTGCCTTGAATTGGGATGCGATTGATGGGGCGTACATTGCCACGACTTTTTTGTCTTTGTTCATCAAGTGCCTTATGACATCTACCAGTTGACTTTTGTCCATCATGGCACCAAATGGACATTCGCGCATACAGTTTCCGCAGAAAATACATTTTTCGTAATCAATCTGTTCGTAACCGTCTTCGCCTTTTTTGATTGCACCTACCGGGCAGGCTTCTTCACAAGGGACAGGAATTTTTATGATTGCGTGGTAAGGACAGTTCTGCATACAGAGTCCGCAGTTTATGCATAGCTCTTCATTGATATGGGCATGGTGCTCAATATGGATTGCCTTTTTAGGGCAGTTGACCATACAAGGTCTTGCGTAACAACCCTGACATGCATTGGTAACCATAAAGTGTGTTTTAACACAGGAATTGCAGGCATCCCGAAGTACTGTCAGCATTGGCCATGTTGGTTTTTCGCGCTCCAGTGCTTCTTTGGCAAAGGAAGATAAAGTTCTTTCCTCATCGATGTTCTCTACAGAAAGTCCGAGCCGGGCAATGACTCGCATTCGTAAAAGTTCACGGTCATGGTAGATGCAGCAGCGGTATGGCTTGCGGTCCTTTGGGGCCATTTCGCGTGGAATAAAATGGACCCCTTCTTCCAGTTTTCCTGATAGCTGAAGTTTTGCGATTCTTACAAGAACTTCCCTCTTGATGGTTGACGTATTGTTGTTGATGTTTAACATGTTTCTTGTCCTAGCCTTTCACTGCCAAAGCAAAGTTTATGCACAACATTGTAAACAAAAAAAGGGATTTGTGAAATACTGTGGACTTATAAATTTACATCAATGGTTAGCTGTCGAATTTGGATTTTGGACAATGCTGATGGAATGATTGATTTAAAATTGGCTTAAAGATGAATCCAGATAAGAGTAACTCAATTTTATATAGAAACGCTGTTACCGTAACATTGTTACTTTATATTTTTCATTTAATGTGATAGTATAAATTCATAAAAAATTAAATGAGATTTTTACGTAAAATGACAAGCCAAAGGGAGTGTAAGCTAAAAGCTACTAAAATAGAGCAGCTTTTAGTTACTTGAAGTTTGCGTTGCAAACTTTTATAGGGAGTCTCTAAAAATTGCAATTTTTAGAGACAACTTTGAGAATGCGATGTTTTAAGCCTTGTAATTTCAAGACTAAAAACTCGGTAGGAATATAAAATATTCCGAGCATCTCTTTTTTTAGAGATGCCCTTTATCAACTGCGCATCCTCATTGCATTGCGGATGTGCTTAAAAAGTCGATTTCGAAAATTGATATTTTCTCATTGACTTTTTATGGAGGAGTGACGAAAGAATCCGCACGGATGGCGCGAATTCTTTCTTTTGAAGTTTGCATTGCAAACTTCCTTATCGACTGCACATCCTCATTTCATTGCGGATGTGCATAAAAAATTGATTTCGGAAATTGATATTTCCTCATCAATTTTTTATGGAGGAGTGACGAAAGAATTCGCACGGATGGTGCGAATTCTTTCTCTTGAAGTTTGCGTTGCAAACTTTTTTATCGACTGCGCATCCTCATTTCATTGCGGATGTGCATAAAAAGCCAATTTCGAAAATTGATATTTTCTCATTGGCTTTTTATGGAGGGCAGAAATTAAACGTATATTGGAATCAACGACGGACGAACTTTTGGTTCAGGCGAGGAATGTGTTCCTTGAGCAGGGGTTCTTGAATGCGAGTTTAAGGGAAATTTCTATAAAAAGCGGAGTAAGTACACATGCAATCTACACCCGTTTTTGTGATAAGAAGGGGCTTTTTGACGCGCTTGTAAAAAACAGTGCCGATGCATTGTTGGCGGAAGTAAAATCAAAATCCAGAGAGATGGAACGGAGTTATGAGTTAAATCCTGATGGATTTGCTTTGCCACTGAAAACTCTTGATGCGGCCCTGGAATATGTCTATATGCATTTAAATGATTTTACGCTGATATTTAAAATGTCTGCCGGAACCGGGTATGAAAAAATTGTTGAAGAACTGGCGTCGGTGGAAGAAAAGACTGTCAAAAGAATAATAAAAAAAATCGCCACAAAGAAAGATGGAATATATGTGGATGATTTTTTTATTCATTCGATTTGTTTGAATGGGTATGAAAATATTAAAAATGTTGTGGTTTCAAATTTGACTTATAAACAAGCCCGCCGGTTTATGGAACGGTTGCATACATTCTATGCCGCGGGCTGGAAAAATATAATTGAACCGGAGTGATGCCTAGTTATTCAGGATATCAATTTTGTCACAGAGAATTCCTGCATAGGATCGGCCATCGTCGAAGAGGTAGGAAAAATCTGTGAAAGGGCCTGTTATTTCTATTAAGGTTTCTTCCGGTGGATAGTCGTCCGGGTATTTTTTGTCATCCGGCAGTGAAAAATCAATTCCAGCCTGACAGCAGGCGGTCGGATCGTAGACTATGCAGGAAAAGAATTTTCTAGGATTTCCAGGCTCTTCGAAAGAAAAAAACTGGCCTTTCATTTTTATGGTTTTGCCATAATATTTTTCCGGTGAAATTGCCATGTCAAAGTTCATCGATGTAATAATGTTGTAGTTCATGTCGGACAGATCGTAATCAATTTTTCCAGAGCCGGCTTGTGGGGCAAGTTCTTTTTTTATACGGTCCGGCTGGACTTGTGCTGACGTAACAGGTTCCTGCGTTTTTTTATTACCACAGCCAGACAATGTTGTTGCTATCAGAAAGCACTCTAGGATTATGACAAGTTTTTTCATAGGTACTCCAATTTCGTACTGTTCTGGAAATTATATGACATTAGTAAGTACTTTTCAACTGTCCGAATTTTAGAAGAATTGAATATATGAATTGACAAATGCAATTTAATTGTGTACAATCTAAATATAAAAGATTGGATACAATCTAATTGTGATAAATCTTTTGTAAGGAAGGGCAGTATGAATATTTATGATTTTACAGTAAAAACTCAGGATGGTTCGTTGAAGTCTTTAGATGAATTCAAGGGTAAGGTCGTCCTTATTGTTAACACAGCAACTGGATGTGGATTCACACCGCAGTATAAGGAACTTCAAAGTCTGTATTCAGAATTCAATGAGAAAGGTTTTGAGATACTGGATTTTCCCTGCAACCAGTTTGGCAATCAGGCGCCTGGGGAAGATGAAGAGATACATGATTTTTGTACCGGCCGATATGGAATCACTTTCCCTCAGTATTCCAAAATCGATGTAAATGGTGAGTCCGCGATTCCCTTGTATAAATGGATTACTTCGAACACAAAATTCGAAGGCTTCAATGGACCAATGGGTGTCATGATGAATCTTGTCGCTAAAAAAATGGATAAAGATTATAAGAACAATGGAAACATAAAATGGAATTTTACAAAAATCCTCATAAATAAAGAAGGCGATATTGTTGCCAGATATGAGCCGACGGCTTCCATTGATAAAATAAAAGAAAAAATTATGGAGATTCTTTAGGCTTACGGTCCCAGACCGTTTTTGTTATGTTTTTTGTAATCGATTTACGTATTCAGCAATCAAGAGGATTTGTTTATGTACCATTATGATTATTTGACAAGCGGAACCTGTTCCCAGGTAATAAGTATTGATTTGGAAAATGATGTCATCAAGAATGTGTCCTTTATGGGTGGATGCAATGGAAATCTGAAAGCTATTTCCAAATTGATTGAAGGCTGCTCTGTGAATAATGTATCGGAACGGCTGCATGGAATAACATGTGGTAACAGGAAAACTTCTTGTGCCGATCAACTTTCCAAGGCCCTTCTTTTTGCTTACGAAGCGGAACTTTCCGGGGAAGTCCAGGAATCGTAAATCCGGATGGTCTTTTTTTTATTTAAAAGATTGTGTAAAATTAATCCATAACAGATTAATTGTCGGAGTTTGTCGATATGCCGGATAAGTATGAACGCTTGAGACTCAAAAATCAGATTTGTTTTCCATTGTACGCTTGCTCAAAAGAGGTCGTGAGAAAATATAAACCTTTTCTGGACAAACTGGATTTGACCTACACTCAGTACATTACGATGATGGTCATGTGGGAATACAAGAGCATAAGTGTAAAAGATTTGGGTGAACTGTTGTATCTTGATTCAGGAACGCTGACACCTGTTTTGAAGATACTGGAAAAGAAAAATTATGTTACCCGCCAGCGTTCCTCCGAAGACGAAAGGGTTTTGATTGTAAGCGTAACTCCGGAAGGTGTGGCGCTGCAAAAAAGGGCCGTGAAAATTCCTGAACAGATGAGTAGCTGCATGAATCTTTCTCAGGAGGAGGCGGTTCAATTATATAAACTCTTGTATAAACTTTTGGAAGGATAAATTTTTGAGGTGATAGATTTTAAGCCCCAGCGTTCAGTGCTGGGGTTTATTATTGTAAACCGCAGAAAATTATACAGGGTTTACAATTTTTCTGTTTTGATATAGAGTCTTTCTATGTGCAAAGATATTTCACTTTCAGAATTGGCTCAACAGATTATTGACGGAAAGCGTCTGACCTTCAACGACCAGCTTGACTTTTTTGAGACCTGCAATCTTGACGAATTGTGTTCTCAGGCTGACAGAATCCGCAGGGAGCTTCGCGGTGACAAGGCCGACTTGTGTTCGATTATAAATGCAAAAAGTGGACGGTGCAGCGAAAATTGTAAATTCTGCGCCCAAAGTGTTTTCAATAAAACTGATTGCCCGACGTATAATTTTCTGGAAGGTGAAAAGATTTTTAATGAAGCAAAAGAAAATCAGGATGAAGGGGTCCATAGATTTTCGCTTGTCACCGCGGGAAAGGCTTTGTCCGGCGAGGACTTTGACAAGGCAGTTGAAATTTATGGCAGAATGAATAAGGAACTGAGCATAAAACTTTGTGCATCCATGGGATTTCTGACAAAGGAGCAACTGCTAAAACTGAAATCCGCCGGGGTCACGACTTATCATCACAATATTGAAACTTCCCGGAGAAATTTTCCCAATATTTGTACTACCCATAGCTTTGGAATGAAAATGGAAACCCTCCGCATAGTCAAGGAGCTTGGCTTAAAGGCTTGCTCCGGTGGAATCATTGGTATGGGCGAAGATTTTAAGGACAGAATTGACATGGCCCTAAGTCTTTCGGAAGTAAAAGTGGATTCGATTCCTATTAATATTTTGATGCCAATTCCAGGGACTCCATTGGAAAATCTAAAACCGCTTTCGGAGGATGAAATCCTTAGGACTATAGCGATGTTCCGGTTCATCAATCCGGAGGCTGCAATTAGGCTTGCGGCAGGAAGAAAACTGCTTGAGGGGTTTGGAACAAAAGCTTTCCGGGGTGGAGCCGATTCAACAATAACCGGAAATATGCTTACCACGACTGGAACAACCATAAAAGGCGACATAGAATTATTGAAGAATCTTGATTTCCAATTGTAAATATTGAAACGGTGTCTTAAAACTGGTTATTTGATAATATCAAATTTATTTAAATCTGGTTATATAAAATAATGTTGTTTTTGTATAAATTATTAATACCAGATTTAAGTGAGGTGAATTATGAAAGTAATCAAGATATTGTTTCTGTTAATTTCTTCTAGCGCAATTTTTTTTGGATGCAGTTCCAAAAAAGAGGAACTAAAGATTTACTCAATCATTCATGAAGAAGAAACTTTGGCCTTGACGAATTTGTTTACGGAAAAAACGGGGATACCTGTTACTTTCTTACGGGCTTCCACTGGCGAATTGGTTAACAGGGTCATTGCGGAAAAAGATAATCCACAGGCGGATATCCTTCTTGGAGGTGCCACCAGTTATCATATCCAGGCGGACAATGAAGGCGCACTTGAAAGCTATGCCTCCCCACTTGCTGCAATGGTTCCGGAGTATGCCAGATCAAAAGACAATACCTGGACAGGTTTCTGTGTTTTGACTTTGGGAATCGGAATTAATACTGACCGTTTCAATCAGAAATATCCAGGTGAAAAAGTGCCGGCTACATGGGATGATCTGATTAATCCTGCATTCAACGGAGAGATTGTGCTTACAAATCCTGTTGCATCAAGTACCGCATATCTGTTTGTGCAGAACCAACTGCAGCGCCTTGGATGGGATAAGGGATGGGAATATCTGCTGTCTCTTTCTCAGCTGGTTGGACAGTTTCCGGATTCTGGCAGCGCACCGGCAAAGCTTATTGGAACCGGTGAATATACACTTGGAGTTTCCTATCTGCACGCGCTTGCAAAATATAATGCCGAAGGATTTAACATAACCCTTGTTTCTCCTCCTGAATCGGTTGGAGATGTGGATTGTATCTCCATCTTGAAAAACACAAAAAACAAGGAAGCGGCAAAAAAATTTGTTGACTTTATGCTTTCAAAAGATGCACAGGAGTTGATGAGCTCGATTGACTTTACAATTCCTGTCAATCCGGAAGCAAAACCTGCCCAGGGGTCCATACCGGTTTCACAGATTGATTTAATTGAGTATGATACAAATATTGCTTCTTCTCAAAAGGATGATGTATTAAAAAAATGGTCCGCCGAGGTGAGGTAATAATTATCACGGCAAAGCAAGATGAAACTGAACAATAAAAAAGGCGACCCGATATATGCCGCATGGGCTTTGACGGTTGCCGTCTTGATTTTATTTATAGCACTTCCTCTGATTACAGTGCTCATATCTGCGCACAAAAATGATTTTGTATCTGTCGCTACTTCAAAGGTCTGGCGCGGTGCCATATTGAATACGTTTTTGGAGTGCATATGCTCATCGTCACTTTCCGTTTTGGTCGGTTTCATCTATGCCTATGCAATCGTAAAATCTGATATCCCTGGAAAAAGATTTTTTAGATTGGTTCCAATTGTTCATTTGGTTACGCCGCCTTTTGTTGGTGGATTGTCATTTATTTTGTTGCTTGGACGTCAGGGATTCATTACGCACCGGCTTTTAAAATTGGATGTCTCAATCTATGGATTCTGGGGACTGTTGATTGCTCAGACCCTTTGTTTTTTTCCTATGGCATATTTGATTTGTCTGCAAACTCTGGAAGGCATCAATGCAAATCTTGAGCAGGCGGCAAAAACTTTAGGGGCTGGAAATTTTAAAATCTTTTGGACGGTGACAGTTCCTCTTTCCGCCACAGGTATTATTTCCGCATTTCTTTTTGTTGCTGTTTCCGTTTTAAGTGATTTTGGAAATCCATTGATTGTTGCCGGAAGATTCAGAGTTTTTGCAGTGGAAATTTATACTCAACTAACTGGATGGCTCAATGTGGGTACCAGCGCGGTGCTTGGAATAATTCTGGTGATTCCATCGGTTTTTCTTTTTGTTTTACAAAACAGATTGATAAAGAAAAACAATGGCAAGCTATCAACTATTGGTGGGAAGACAAATAGTTTTGGCGACGGTTCCTCAAACAAAAACTGCAGTACCGCCGCGAACATATTTCTATTCATTTTTGTTTTGGCCATCACAACCATAATTCTGGCACAGTTCATTTCAATAATTGCTGGAAGTTTTCAAAAGTTGTGGGGAATAAATGAAAGTTTTACATTTGAACATTTGAAGGCCGCCTTCCATTATGTGAATGAACTTAGGAATTCAGTTTTGTTTGCGCTTGTGTCTGCTGTAATAAGTTCACTGATTGCAATCGTCTCAAGCTACATTGTATATAGAACAAATCTTCCGTTACGAAAAACAATAGAAATTCTTGCTCAACTTCCCAGTGCAATACCCGGTTCCCTTTTGGGGCTGGCCATTTCGATTTTGGCAAACAAAATAAATTTCAGGGGTTCGGCATTTTTAATTGTTGTGGCAATGGTAATTTCGTTTCTTCCATTTGCATATAAATCTGTTGCCGCAAATTTATCCCAGATTCAATTTACGCTGGATGACGGAGCCAGGTCCCTTGGTGCAAACAGGATGTACCTGCTTCGTACCGTCCTGATTCCAGTTTCCAGTTCAAGTATTTTTTCCGGATACATGTATTCATTTATAAGAGGAATTGGAACTGTGAGCGCAGTAATTTTTCTTGTTTCCTTTAACACTCCTCTGGCATCTGTCCGGATATTGAATCTTGCGGAACAGGCATTTTGGGGAAGGGCGGCATCTCTGGCACTTATACTTACCGTCATAACTTTTGCAGTCCTGGGAATTGGAATGATTTTTACAAAAACTTTATCGGGGGCAAAAAAATGGAAATCTCGCTGAGCCTTAAGGATGTTTCTTTTTCATATAAGGATACGACTTTACCGGTCATAGATAAATTTTCTCTGGATGTTGAAAAGGGTAGCTTCACAACTTTGCTGGGGGCAAGTGGTTCTGGAAAAACTACAATCCTCCGTCTTATTTCCGGATTCCTGAATCCATCTGCCGGTGAAATAAAAATCAATCAGACTCTAGTAAATGGTGTGGCACCAGAGAATAGAAAAATTGGAATGGTCTTTCAGGACTATGCGCTTTTTCCTCATTTGACTGTTGAGCAGAATCTTATGTATGGGCTCAAGTTAAAAAATGCTTCGATGGAAAAATCCTGCAAAATGACAAAAGAAAATCTTTTTCAGCGGATTACGGAAACCGCCAAAACACTGGAGATAGAGCAGCTGCTAAAAAGATATCCAAATGAACTTTCCGGTGGACAGCAACAGAGGGTCGCGCTTGGTCGGGCGTTGGTTCTGGAACCCAGCATCCTTTTAATGGACGAACCACTTTCCAGTCTTGATACAAAGTTGAGACAGGCTGTTCGCAAGGAATTGAAGGACATACAAAAGCGTCTGGGGATTACAACAATCTATGTTACCCATGACCATGAGGAAGCTCTTTTCCTTTCTGATAAAATCGCTGTTCTGAATCAGGGTAGAATTTTGCAGTACGGAACAGGCCGGGAAATTTATTTTGAACCTGCTGATTGCTATACCGCCGAATACGTTGGTAATGCAAATTTTATTCAAATGGAAAATACAAAATATCTGGTCCGTCCAGAATGGATTCGGCTTGAGCAGTTTAATTCCACGCAAGACTTAATAGAAGGAAAAATTATTTCATCAGTATTTTTGGGAAGCAAGATTAGATACGAAATAGAAACGGAATATGGAAAGGTTAATGTAGATTCCGCCATAGCAGTTGAAAATGAATTTGAACCGGGAAAACAAGTCTACATGAAACTTGTGCATAAAAGAATAATCAATTGCTGATTTGGTCCAACCGAGTCTAAACGAATTATCATATTCTCTTTACACCATTAAAAAAATCCATATAATTATATGTAATTTTTTAAGAATCAGGAGAATATCTATGACCAGAAAAATCATTCCATTGATGATTGCATTCACACTTTTATTTGTTTCATGCAACAGCAAAAACAAAAAGGAAGAAACAGTTGTGCCTTCAACCCCTGCCCAGCAACTCTGTGCTGAGTTTAAATCAAAAGTTACTTCAAACGCTTCCATTGATATGGAAACTTTGGCAGCTGAATTGTCTCAGAGTGAAGCAATAAAATTTGGTGCCGCTTTTGTTTCTGTTGAAGAGGGATACCTTAATGGCTTTGACAATGAGATCAAGGGATTTTCATCTGGAGCTTTTTT
This sequence comes from Treponema sp., assembly GCA_045643225.1. GTDB lineage: Bacteria > Spirochaetota > Spirochaetia > Treponematales > Treponemataceae > Treponema_D. Next base: position 16,320 of record JAZUKJ010000041.1, read on the forward strand.
TGGTCCAATGATTGGTTCGATTCCTTTTGTCGGATATGTATTTGAAGTTGCCGGAGATGAAAAGGCTTTCATGAAGACATTGGAAGAAAATGCAAACCTTAGATGGAATGTATGTACTCAGGCCGATGAAATGGTTTGCGACTCCGTTGGAAAAAAAGTATTTTTCGTAATGTCTCCAAAAAGTTTTGATGAAGAATAATTTTTGATTCGTGCCGAATTTATAGGAGTGTATTCTTGATTTTTTCCAGCATTACATTTTTGTATTATTTCCTGCCGGCGGTTTTATTGCTGTATTTTGTTGTTCCAAAGAAATTCAAAAATTCTGTTCTACTATTTGCAAGCATGTTCTTTTATGCCTGGGGTGAACAGATTCTGGTGATTCTATTTGCCGCATCCATTTTGCTTGGATGGGTTTTTGGACTGGCCATTGAAAAAAATAAAGCCACAATAAAAGGAAAAATATTTCTTTGTGCAGCTGTGATTATTGATTTAGGAATCCTCCTGTATTTTAAATACACTGACTTTTTTATTGAAAGTCTGAATAATGCATTCGGACTTTCAATACCGCTTCTAAAAATTGCTTTACCGATTGGTATAAGTTTCTATACTTTTCAGCTATTGAGTTACGAGGTCGATGTTTACAGGGGAACGGTTCCTGCACAGAAAAATGTCATTGATTTTGCAACCTATGTGGCTATGTTCCCGCAGCTTATTGCAGGTCCGATTGTTCGCTATTCCGATATTGAAACTCAACTTAAAAGCAGAACCCATTCAATTAATTTATGTGCATCAGGAATAAAAAGATTCCTTATAGGATTCAGCAAAAAAGTTCTGCTGGCAAATTCGCTTGGTGAAATTGCGGTTCATTTTAGAGCTACATCTGATTTGTCTGTTCTATATTATTGGGTTTACGCCTTATCCTTTATGCTTCAAATCTATTACGATTTTTCAGGTTACAGTGATATGGCGATTGGGCTAGGAAAAATTTTCGGATTCTCTTTTAATGAAAATTTCGATTATCCATATATTTCCAAAAGCATCACAGAGTTCTGGAGAAGATGGCACATTTCACTTGGCTCCTGGTTTAGGGACTACGTGTATATTCCATTGGGCGGAAACAGAAAAGGAATGGCTCGCCAGCTTCTGAACATAAGTGTCGTTTGGATGCTTACCGGTTTCTGGCATGGGGCTGCCTGGAATTTTATTTTGTGGGGAGTCTTTTATGCAATCCTGCTTATGTTTGAAAAACTCTTCCTAAAAAAATTCCTTGACCGCCATTCGATTTTTGGTCACATCTATACTCTTTTGTTTGTTCTGCTGGGATTTGTTTTGTTCAATGCGTCCAGCCTTAGGCAGACTGTTTCTGATATTGCAGGAATGTTTTCTTTTGGCAAACTGCCATTTGTTTCCGGCGAAGTTCTGTATTACTTGAAGTCGTTTGCAATTGTTTTTGTCCTTGCCATTATTGGGGCCACACCTTTAGTAAAAAACTGTTACAAAAAAATAAAGTGTTCAAAAATAAAATCCCTGCTAAATCTGGCGGAACCTTTGCTGCTTTTGATTCTGTTTGTAATTGGCACCGCCTATCTTGTGGACGGTTCATTTAATCCGTTCCTTTATTTTAGATTCTAGGTGGATATAAATATGGAAATGAAAAATTGCAAAATTAAAAATCTTCTGACTGTAATTCTGGTTTTGATTTTATATCTCGGGTTCATAATTTTTAAAATCATTTTTCCTTCGCAAGATTATTCCATGTCCGAGAGAAGGGTTTTGAAAAAGTTGCCCCAGATAAAAATGGAAGAACTGCTGTCCGGAAAATATATGGAAAAATTTGACGACTACACTTTGGATCAGTTTCCTTTGCGGGATAGTCTTAGAAGTGTTAAGGCAAACATTTCAAAAAATATTTTATTCCAAAAGGATAACCACGGCCTTTATTATAAGCAGGGACATCTATCCAAAATCGAATATCCTGCCAATGACGAAAAAATTGAAAGGGCAATGAACAAAATCCGTGAAGTGTATGACAAATATATTTCGGGGACAAAATGCAAAACCTATCTGTCCATAATTCCTGATAAGAATTATTTTCTTGCTTCGAAAAATGGTTACCTTTCTATGGACTATCCAAAGGTTGTTGATGGAATAAAAGACGGACTCAATTTTGCGGAGTACATTGATATTGCCCAACTGCTTTCACTGGATGATTTTTATTTTACTGACCAGCATTGGAAACAGGAATGCATTGTTGATATTGGGGAAACGGTTTCTAAAAAAATGGATATTCCTTTTGAAAATAATTTCGTGGTTCAGACTTTGGACACCCCTTTCTACGGAGCATATTATGGTCAGGCGGCATTGAATGTAAAGCCGGATGAAATAAAATATTTGACCAGCGACACTTTGAATAAATGCAAAGTGACAAGCTACAACACCGGGGTGGCACAACCTTCAGCGGTTTATGATATGAACAAAGCAAAGGGAAGGGATCCTTATGAAATGTTCCTGTCAGGTTCGGATGCGCTTCTTGTGATTGACAATCCGGAATGTACGACCGGCAGAAAACTTGTTGTGTTCCGGGATTCCTTTGGAAGCAGCCTGATTCCGCTTATGGCATCCGGGTACTCCCAGATTACGCTTGTGGATTTGAGATATATTCAAAGTCCATTGATAAAAAATTATATTGATTTTGATGACCAGGATGTTTTGTTTTTATACAGCACATTGGTTCTTAACACATCTTTTTAGGACTGACATTTAGCAATAAGAGTTGGATTTATGGCAAATGATATTTTGATAAAAACTTTGGTATGTTTTTTTGCGGGAGCTGGAGCTGGAATTGGAACCGGGTTTGCAGGAATGAGCGCGGCTTCCATTGTTGGTCCTATGCTTGCGACCTTCATTGGATTGCCGGCATATCAGGCTGTGGGAATTGGATTGCTTAGCGATGTTTTGGCAAGCCTGGTGAGTGCCTGGACTTATAAGCGGAGCGGCAATCTGGATATAAAAAATAGTCTTGTGCTTTTGATATCCGTCCTGGGGATGACCATCGTGGGAAGTTATCTTGCAAAATATCTTCCCGACAGAACAATGAACGGAACCATGCAGGTTGCATTAATTTTTGTTGGCCTAAGATTTTTATTGCTGCCTGTAAAAACAACCAAAGCCCAGATGAAAACTCAGAGCAAAAAAAGCAGGATAATAAAATCTGCAGTGGGTGGAAGTATTGTTGGATTAATTTGTGGAACTGTCGGAGCTGGTGGCGGAATGATGCTGCTTTTTGTTCTTACCACTTTTCTGGGTTATGAAATGCACATGGCAGTTGGTACCAGTGTTTTTATTATGGCCTTCACAGCTTTGACCGGTGGTGTCAGTCATTTTGTAATCGGAGGAACCCCCGATATAGTGTGCCTTGTATTGTGCGCTGTCTTTACTTTGATTTGGGCAAGAATTGCTGCGGTTTTGGCGAACAAGGCCAGCAGCATTACATTGAACAGGGTTGTAGGAATTGTGATGATTCTGACCAGCGTAGTTATTTTGCTGGTGAATTATGTTTTCAGGTCATCCCTATAAATAAAATGTTTTTAGAGATGACCGTGGAAATCGGTTGTACCTATTCGGCAAGTTTATATTCAATAGATTTTTCCAGCTCCGGATTTTTTTGCAAAAGGATTTCGTAATAGAGGCATAAATAATAAATGCTTCTGTCCTTGTAAATCTGGAGCCTTTCTTTTTCAAGATTGATTTTCTGCAGCGATCCGATTTTATTCAAATCAACGTTTGTTGTGATCCGGTTGAAACTTTTTAATACAGATTTTTCCCATTCCTTCTGGTCTTTGATAATTGCTTTTTTCTGCTTTGGCAATATCGAAATGAGTCTGTTCATTTCAAGCGTCATCTGATGTTTCCATGTGGCTACATATTTTACGATGCAGGCTTCGATTTCGTAATCGGAATTAAGTTTCTGCAGGTCGATATTAAAAGATGTGTCGATTTCATTTGTCTCCGGGAAAGATTCTTTTGCGATCGCCTGAGAAAATGCGAGTTGTGAAACCGTAAGCGCAATCAATAATAAAACAATTTTCTTCATGTTATCTCCATTCGATTATTTTTTTAGAATATCCATCATATTTGAAACAACTTCCGGACTTGGAAGATTTTTGGTTTCGTTTATCATCAGCACGAAATTGTCTGCAAGTATTTCCTCTGGGTGAATTATGTAGGAAGTGTTTTTTCCTACCATATCATAAAAATTGGAAATATCTTTCAACGAGGCTGTCTCATAAACCAGCTCAGTTTTTTCTTCCCCTATATCTACATGCCAAAATACAAGGGTCATGTATTCAAAAAATTCTTTCTTAGTTTCCTCATTGTAGACAAAAGTTGAACTTAGCAAAAGCGGCATCAGATTAACTGTTTCGCCATTCACGGTTCCCTTGAAATAGTAATTGTTGTTGACGGAATCTGGATTTGTTATTTTGTATCTGTAGAGGGCTCGTGGATAATCAAGTTCCCCGGTTTTATAGAATCCAATTTGATTATAAAGTTTTTCCCTGACATCAAGATTGTTTTTTGAATAAATGTGGAAAAGCTCATGAGTGAACAAATCGGTAAGACCTTTGGTGTCCGTTTTTAGTAGAGGCTGTGAAATGACAATCACATTCTGGTTTCTGCAGTAAGCAGAATTTCCTTCCTCCCGGCCTGTGGTTTTTACAAAATAAATGTCCTTAGGCAAATCAATTTTATATGGCCTGAAGAAATCTTTTATGTTCGCAAAAACTTTTTCCATAGATTTTTTTTCTGCCGTGGTCCAATCCAATGTCTGCTGTCCAATAAAATCAAGAAACTGTTGAGTCGAGACAGTTGAATTTATTTTCATCCGGGCATACATGTCAAAATTGGATAGATTTTTTATGTAAGGGTCCTCGGTGGTCAGAAATTCTTTTCCCTGCTTTTTGTTGGCCAAAACAAAATTTACTTCGGAACTGTCAACCAAATCAAGAGCGTTGACTGCGAACAGATTGCAGATATTAAAAAAAACGGCGAATATAAAAATCTTTTTCATCTTCATTATCCTTGCTATATTTTATTTCATTTAACGATGTCTGTAAATTGTGTTGCCATTTGCAAGTGAAAAATAAATTGCAAATCTTACTCCGTTGGTGGACGGCAATCTAACTTAACTTGATAATCTGATGTTTCCGTAGTTTTGGAGAATCAATAATTACGATATCCTTTTCCTGGATTATCAATTCATCTGATGCAAGAAGGGACAGTTCGCCTCGGATTATAAGATAGATTTTGGAACTGTACCGGTAGCTTGCTTCCTGAACCGACAGACCTTTTAGCGGACATTCCGAATCAACAAGCACTTCACCGATGCGCTTTATGTCATGGAACTTTGTGTTGGAATTCTGTTTGAGTGTGTACTGCTCAACAAATCCGGCCGAGATGATACCGGTTGGAATTGCCACTGTCCCGACTCCTAAAAATGATATGACCATTCCCATAACCTTTCCGATTATTGTCACCGGGTAAATGTCTCCGTAACCAACCGTGAGCAGAGTTGCGACACTCCACCACATTGCACTGAACGCATTGGGGAACGCATCCGGTTGTGCTTCATGCTCCGCGTGATACATGCAAAGGGAAGAGGCCAGCATCAGGATGACGATTATGAAGATTGATGAAAAAAGCTGATTCTTTTTTTCCCAGAGAACGGTCTTGATTACACTGAACGAGTCATCATTTTTATTAAGCCTGAACAGGTGAAAGATTCTGACAACCCGCAGCATCCTGAATACGATAAAACCTGAAAGATAGAAAAAGGGAAGGATTGTAAGAAGATCGACAATACCGTCGTAGCTCACCAAAAAACGTAGGGCCGCTTTGCCCTTTGTTTTTTCCGGATACAAAAAGTTAGAAGTCCAGATTCTAAGAGCGTATTCGACTATAAAAAAACAGACGGTGATAACATCGATCCAGTAAAAAATTTTTGAATATGCATCAAACTGGGAAAATGTCTGCATGAACATGGACACGATGTTCAATATGATTGTCACTGATATAAAAATGTCAAAGGACCGGCTGGGAATGTCACTGTCATTTCCAATCTGGATTATATCAAAGATTCTTCTTTTCCGATTCAAAGCGGCCTTGCTCTTTTTCTTCTGATCTGCCTTTTTTTCGCTCATTTAATTTTATATACCTTGTGTTCCAGAATCGCTCTCAATTTTCGAATGAAGATATTTTACTACTATGGTATATATTCTGACAATAGACTTTGATTGGAAATTTTTTTTTTGTGTGTGGGGGG
>JAZUKJ010000042.1:0-12248 GCA_045643225.1 Treponema sp.
CACTTTTATGAAGCAGGCAGATAAAACTGTTTACCTCATAAAAGATGAATGCCACATCGCCACCAGCAATCTTGATGAACTGAAAGAATACTTTGTGCAGATTATAAATTTTTCGGCAACACCAAAACTTTCACGCAAGCAAGAACCTGATGTTGAAATTTCAAACACTGATGCAGAAAATGTAAAGCTTGTAAAAGCTGTGGAACAGTGCAATGAAACCGACAACCTGAACACTGCTCTGGAAAAATTTGAAAAAATAAGAAAGGACTACATAAATCTTCTTGAAGTAAATCCATGTTTTATAATTCAGATTTCCAACAAAGACAAAGCGGAAGAAGAACTGAAAACCAATATCATGCCGGCACTTGAAAATCATCAGGATTTGAAATGGGTTTACATAAACGACAAAGGCGGAGAAACGAATGACAACGGATTAAAAAAACTCCCAGTTTCTAAATGGAAAGATTACATGAAAGAAAAAGGCTCTACAATTTCTGTAATCATTTTCAAAATGGTCATTTCCGAAGGCGGGGATATACCCCGTGCCTGTATGCTCTACCAGATTCGCGATTCCAAAAGCAAGCAGCTGGACGAACAGGTTATGGGACGCGTCCGCCGTAATCCGCGGTTACTGGATTTTGAAACTTTAAGCGAAGAAGCAAAACACCTTGCCTGCACTGCATGGATTTGGGGAATCATTCCAAAAGATGAGCATCTACCAAAGCAAGTAAATCTTTTTGCAGATTACGAAATTGAAACGAAGTTCCGGATAAAGCCTGTAAAACTGCAAAATATTTCATCGGTAAAAAAGCACGATATGGAAGAATTCTTAAACAACCTTAAAGATGATGGCATTGCACCAACTTCCATTTTTGATTTATATCAGCGGCTTTTAAAACAGGACAACGAGATTCAAAACTTCTGCTACGATTATGCAGATGATTTCAAGAAATGGAGCCTTTTTACAGAAAACCTCGGAGCCATAAAATCTTCTTATGAAAAATATATCTGCGATTACGAAAAAAGCATGGTCGTTTGTCAGGATGTCGGTTTCCCTGCGGAAAGCTGTTTTATAGAAAATGCGAACAATCTTACTTTGGACGACTGGATTTGGTGCAGGAAAGATCGGGAAACTGATTTTTCTTTTGACAGTGAAGCCGAAAAGAAGTGGGCGGAACTGCTGAAAGACATTCGTTCTAATTCAATCGGAACGGCGGCAAAAAAAGAAAATGCACTTTTTGAGGATTCACGGTTTTTGTGGGGCAAAAACTTTCCTCTTAATTCTGAAATCAAATACGAATATTATCTGGACGGCGTTCATTCTTCCTATCCCGATTTTGTGATGAAAGATAAGAACGGACAGATTCACATTTTTGAAGTAAAGAGCGTCAACAAATCTTCTTTCATAAACATTGACGAAGAAGAATACAAAAACAAAGTTAACGCGCTTAAAATCTGCTACAGGGAAGCCTCCAAAAAAACGGGACACATTTTTTATCTTCCGATTTTGGATAAATCAGTATGGAAAATAATCCGCTTCAAGGATGGAAAAGAAGATACCATAGATAAAAATCAATTTGTAAGTTCATTATCCCCGTCAGCGGATTATAAAGCCTATTGAATTTTTCACCTTTAATGTGACATATCGGGTACTCTGCAGATGCTTCAGGTTCTTCGTGTACATAACCGCAAACCGGACATACCCATTTTTCTATCTTTCTTTCCTCCATTGATGATGTTGATTTAATTTTATTTTCTGCAACTACCGTTCAAATTTAGTTACTGAAATATTATAAAACTGTTTACCACAATCCCATAACGTGCTGCATCAAAAGGCTTACGGCAGTAATACAAATCCAGCAGCAGGCACCCATAATCAAAGGCTTTCCGCCAGTTTTTACAAGCTTAATAATGTTTGTGTTGAATCCGATTGCAGCCATGGCAAGGACAATAAAGAATTTGCTTAGTGTTTTTAAAATGCTGAATATTCCTTTACACAATAGAAGAGCTGTCCACTTTGTTGTGCCTGTATCAGAATTAAAAGTTGTGAACAGAACTTTTTCGTTTCCTGCAAATTTATAGCACAAGGTTGTGATAAGACTGGCAGCAATAAAATACAAAATGAACCAAGGGAAGATTTTCTTCAAGCTGAATGAGGAAGTGCCAGAGGTTTCAGCAGAGGCCTCCGAACTTGCCAGAGCCTTTTTTGCTTTACTGGCCTTGTACAATGCCAATACCAAAGTAATAGGGATAATGGCCAGAGTACGGGTGAGTTTTACAGTTACTGCTTTATCCAAAGTTTCTGAACCAAGATTCCACATGGCATCCCAGGTAGAAGCGCAGGCGGTTACGGAAGAGGTATCATTTACAGCAGTCCCGGCAAAAATACCAAAGGCTTCTCCGCTTGTTGTAGAAAATCCTACCAGCTGACCGAAATATGGAAAAATGATTGCAGCCAGAACGTTGAAAAAGAAGATTACCGAAATTGCCTGAGCAACCTCTTCATCATCTGCACCGATTACGGGAGCAGTAGCAGCGATTGCGGAACCGCCACAAATTGAAGAACCTACACCAATGAGAGTTGAAATATTACCAGGGATTTTTGCAAGCTTGCAAAGAATGAAAGCTACGATTAAAGAAGTTGCAATTGTCAAACAGATGATTGGTAAAGACTGAACACCGGTTTTTGCAACAACGCCAAGGTCCAGACCGAAGCCCAAAAGAATTACCGCCCACTGCAAAACTTTTTTAGAAGTGAACTTAATTCCGCTGGCAAAAGAAGATTTATCTTTTACAAAAATCGTAATAATCATACCTGCAATAATTGCAATAACAGGTCCGCCCACAATAGGGAACAGCTTTCCTAAAAACCAGGAAGGTACGGCAATCAAAAGGGAAATAAGAATTCCTTTCCAGTTAGTTTTTATAAAATCCATAGTCAACCTCTTGGGATATATTATACCAAAAATGATAATAATTATCACAAAGAAAATAATTTCGCCATACTTTTTGTACCGTAACTTTGAATTTTCGGAAAATGTATACAATCTATTGTATTATCTAAAATAAAATGAAATATTTAATTTGACTAAAAACTTTTGTTTTATCACAATACTTGCAGTGTACACGTGTAACCTATTTTATGTGCATAAAACTTGTCAAAAAATATAAGAACCGATGACGGCAAATATTATTGCAGGCAAAAGATTGGAGACCTTTATTCTGTATTTGCCATCCGCAAGAATATTAATTCCAATGCACATAATGAGAATTGAGCCGACCAGTGAAAGGCTGTTCATAGCGGAATCATTCATGACAGGTGCAATTAATCTTGCAAGCAGAGTTACCGAGCCTTGGAATAAAGCGACAGGAATTGCAGAGAATATGCATCCCTTACCCTTGGAAGCCGCCATTATTGCAATGATAATAAAATCAAGAATAGACTTTGCAAGAAGGATTGAATAGTCACCTAGAATGCCGTCTTTGATGGAACCCATTACGGCCATTGCTCCAATGCAGACTGTCATTGAGGCACTTACAAAGCCGTCTACAAAATATGCATCCTTGGCACTGCCGCTTTTTTTCTTAAGCCACTCTCCAAAAATCTCCAGTTTATGGTCAAGATTTATAAGCTCGCCAAATATTGCGCCTAGTACCAAAGAAAAGATTATAAGATAAGTTCCCTGAGTATTAATTCCTGAATCTGTAACGACAAGCATTTTTGCAACAATATCCGAAATACTCATTGCAATTATGCACAATCCCAATGCAACTGTTATTATTTTCTGAAAGCGTTCCTTTAAGAGCTTTCCTGCAAAAAGTCCAAGTATACCGCCTGCTATTATTGCAACAGTATTTATTATAGTTCCCAAGCCAATCATGTTAATTTTCCACATACACAATAGAACAAAAAATCCTATTTAACAAGGGATTATTGCGCTATATCTACGGCATGAATTCAACTCCTGTTCTAATAAGCTGAATAGTCTTGACTGATTTTTTGTGCGGTAGCACTCATTGAAGTTTTCCTGTCTTGATTTCTGTCTTTAAATAGTCGTACACATAAAGAGGGCTTTGAAAATAGAGACCAGTCTTTGGGTCGCAGAGTTTTTGATAGAGCTCGGAATTGTACACGGCTCTAAGGGCCTGTTCCACAGTGAAAGAGAAATCTCTTGCAAGATATGAGGCAAGGTCACGAGTTGTACATTCAATCTGATATTCAACATCATTCATGGCAGAGTCCTGTATTTTTCAATGTCTGAACCATGATACAAAAACATTACATAAAAAAGAGGGGACAGACCCCTTTGGTTGAAGTCTGTCCCCTTTGATGATTCAGCTTTATTTTATGCTGTCACCTTTTTGAAGGCTGTCAGAACTGCATCGTCGTGATTCAAGCCGTGGCTTTCCTCGCTGGCAATTTCTGTCATAATCTTCAGGTAGTCGTTTGGAATAATCTTCTTGAACATCTTTTTATAGGTTGCCCAATCAGCAAGAATTGCTTTACCCTTTACTGAACCAGTCTCCGCGACATGCTTTTCGATAAGCTGTTTGAGAACTGATTCGTCCGGTGTTTCACCGGCACGGGCTTTTGTTCTTACGACCGTTGTTTCATCATCCAGTTCGTAGACTGTAATCAATTCTTTGTTCAGGCGTTTGTACAGATCGTGCTTTTCATCAAGGACGTAAGCCACACCACCGCTCATACCTGCGCACAAGTTTTTACCTGTTGCTCCAAGAATTACGGCTGTACCGCCTGTCATGTATTCAAGACCGTGATCTCCACATCCTTCTGCAACGACCGTGGCTCCAGAGTTGCGAACACAGAAACGTTCACCGGCTATACCGTTGATAAATGCCTGGCCGGATGTGGCTCCGAACAATGCAACGTTACCTACGATAATATTTTCATCAGCCTTGCCAGCAAATGCTTTTGGAGGATAAACAACAACTTTACCACCGCTCAAGCCCTTGCCGAAGGCGTCGTTTGAATCACCTTCAAGGCGGAGTGTAAGTCCCTTTGGAATGAATGCACCAAAGGACTGTCCACCACCACCCTGGCAGTTTACTGTGAATGTATCTTCCTCAAGTGTGTTTCCATATTTTTTCTGGATTTCAGAACCAAGGATTGTACCAACGGTACGGTCTGTACTCTCAATTGATAATGGAGAATTGAGAATTGACAATTGTTTAGAAGGAAGCCCTTTTACTTTAGCTGTAAGTTTTTCAAATGCTGGGAGAAGTTCTTTAATATCAACAGTCTTTTCAAGTTCAAAATTATAAAGACTTCTGTCAGCCTTCCAAGCATCTAATTGTCCATTTTCAACTGTCAATTGTTCATTACCAAGAACTCTGCTCATATCAACAAGTCCTGCTCTCTTGAAGCCCTGTTTATCCTTCAGTTTCAACAGGTCTGTGCGTCCACACATTTCGTCAACAGAATGGACTCCAAGTTTTGCCATGATTTCGCGCATTTCCTGGGCAATGAACTTCATGAAGTTTTCAACGTATTCTGGTTTTCCGGCAAACTTTTTGCGCAGCTCGCTGTTCTGGGTTGCAACACCAAATGGACAGGTATCCAGGTTACAGACACGCATCATTGCACAACCCATTGTAATAAGTGGGGCCGTAGCGAATCCGAATTCCTCTGCACCAAGGAGACCAGCGATTACAACGTCGCGTCCGCTCATCAGCTTACCGTCAGTCTCAATTACAACACGGCTTCTCAATCCGTTCTGCAACAACGACTGATGGGTTTCTGCCAGACCAAGTTCCCAAGGGAGACCTGCATGGTGAATAGAACTGATTGGAGCGGCACCTGTACCACCGTCATGACCGGAAATCAAAATTACCTGGGCACCTGCTTTTGCAACACCGGCGGCAATTGTTCCGACACCTGCTTCCGAAACAAGCTTTACGGAAATGCGGGCAGCACGGTTTGCGTTCTTCAAGTCGTAAATCAACTGGGCAAGGTCCTCAATTGAGTAAATGTCGTGGTGTGGTGGAGGCGAAATCAAAGATACACCTGGGGTTGCATAACGGGTTGTGGCAATCCAAGGATAAACTTTCTTTCCTGGCAAGTGTCCACCTTCACCTGGTTTTGCGCCCTGGGCCATCTTGATCTGGATTTCGCGGGCACTGAGCAAATATTCTTCCGTTACACCAAAGCGTCCAGAAGCAACCTGTTTGATTGCGCTGTTGTATTCAGTTCCAAGACGCTCCGGTTTTTCTCCACCTTCACCGGAGTTTGATTTTCCGTGCAAGTGGTTCATAGCGGCGGCCATACATTTGTGGGCTTCTTCGGAAATTGAACCGTAAGACATGGCGCCGGTCTTGAAACGCTGGACAATTGATTCAACCGGTTCAACTTCGTCAATGCTGATTCCTTCCGCAGGGAAATCAAAATCCAGCATAGCACGCAAAGTGTGTGGGTGAGCGTTTGCATCAACCAATCCGGTATATTCCTTGAAACGTTCATAGCTGCCGGTACGGGTCGCTTCCTGCAAAGCGCAGATTGTTTCCGGACTGTAAAGGTGGTCTTCCGCTGTATGACCACGGCGGAGTTTGTGATATCCGACTGAATCAAGGTGAGTGTTAACCGTAAGTCCAAGTGGATCGAATGCCTGGTTGTGGTGATAGTTCACATCGTCCTCAATTTCTTTGAGACCGATACCGCCAACGCGGCTGACTGTATTTGTAAAGTATTTATCGACTACATCCTGGGCAATGCCGACTGCTTCAAAAATCTGTGCGGACTGGTAAGACTGAATTGTAGAGATACCCATCTTTGCGGCAATCTTTACGATTCCGTTGATGATACCCTTGTTGTAATCATCAATTGCTGTGTGATAATCCTTGTCCAAAAGTTTCTGGTCAATAAGTTCAGCGATACATTCATGAGCAAGATAAGGGTTGATGGCGCGGGCACCATAACCAAGACACATTGCAGACTGATGAACATCGCGGACTTCCGCTGTTTCAAGGATGATGGAAATTGCGGTACGTTTCTTTGTGCGAATCAAATACTGTTCAACTGCGGATGTCGCCAGGATTGCAGGGATTGCAACGTGGTTTTCATCAACCCCGAGGTCACTCAAAACGAAGATGTGTGCACCGTCACGGTAGTTGCGGTCGATTTCTACGAAAACCTTGTCGATTGCGGCTTCCAAGGATGTGTTTTTATAGTAGAGAGTTGAAACTGTTGCAACCTTAAATCCTGGCTTGCTCATGGATTTGATTTTCATCATATCAACGCCGGTAAGGATTGGGTTGTTGATCTCAAGAACCGTGCAGGACTTTCCGTCTGGGTTCAGCATGTTTCCGTCTTTTCCAAGGTAGACTGTTGTATCTGTAACAATCTTTTCGCGGAGGCTGTCAATAGGAGGATTTGTGACCTGGGCGAAGAGCTGCTTGAAGTAGCGGAACAATGACGGATGTTTTTCTGACATGACCGCCAGTGGAGTATCAACACCCATAGCTCCGGTTGGCTCAACACCGTTCTTGGCAAGAGGGAGGACCATTTCGTTTACATCCTCGTAGTTCCATCCGAAGGCGCGGTACAGACGGTCACGCTCTTCCTGAGTATTGACCGGAATCTTGTGGTTAGGAATCTTGAGGTCCCCAAGGTGAACAAGGTTTGTATCAAGCCATTCGCCGTATGGATAAAGCGATGCGTACTGTTTTTTGCATTCTTCATCGGAGATAATCTTTTTCTGGACTGTATCCACAAGAAGGATGCGGCCTGGCATCAAGCGGCTCTTCTTTTCAATATTCTCTTCCGGAATATCAAGGACGCCAACTTCGGATGAAAGAATCAGCATTCCGTCTTTTGTAATGTAGTAGCGTGAAGGACGCAAACCGTTGCGGTCCAAAGTGGCTCCCAGGACATCACCGTCGCTGAACAAAATAGCGGCTGGACCATCCCAAGGCTCCATCATGGTTGCCCAATAGTGATAGAAGTCGCGCTTTTCCGATGGCATGTTGTCGTCATGCTTCCAAGGTTCTGGAATACAAATCATGACCGCCAGTGGAAGAGGCATTCCGTTCATCACAAGGTATTCAAGTGTGTTGTCCAGCATTGCAGAGTCTGAACCAGTTGTATCAATTGCAGGAAGAATCTTCTGCATGTCTTCGTCATTGATTTTTGTTGAATGGAGAGTTTCTTCGCGGGCAAGCATACGGTCTGCGTTACCACGGATTGTATTGATTTCACCGTTGTGGGCAATAAAGCGGTTTGGATGGGCCCTCTGCCAGGATGGTTGTGTGTTTGTTGAGAAGCGGGAGTGAACGATTGCCATTGCGGAAACATATTCCGGACTCTGCAAATCTTCGTAGAAAGTGCGCAGCTGCTGGACAAGGAACATACCCTTGTAAACGATTGTACGGCTGCTTAAAGAACAGACATAGGTTCCAAGTTGTGAATGTTCAAACTGGCGGCGGAGGATGTAGAGCTTGCGGTCAAAATCAAGACCCTTTGCTACTTCTTCCGGACGTTCAATGAAACACTGCATGATGCATGGCATACAGTCCTTGGCCTTCTGTCCAAGCACATCCTGACGAACCGGAACCTCACGCCATCCAAGGAATTTCATGCCTTCCTTTGCGGTAAGATTTTCAATCATCTTCTGGGCTTTGGCGCGAACAAATTTATCGGCAGGGAAGAAGAACATACCCACACCATAGTCGCGGGCATCCTTAAGTTCTATTCCGATTGACTCCGCAGCTTTTTTGAAGAACTTATGGGAAATCTGGACCAGGATTCCAACTCCGTCTCCAGTTTCTCCCGTAGCATCTTTTCCGGCACGGTGTTCTAGTTTTTCAACAATGCTCAAGGCATTGTCAACAATTTTGTGAGTGGCGGAACCGTCGATGTTTACAACTGCACCAATTCCACAGTTGTCATGTTCGAAACTTGGGTCATAAAGGGTTTTCATCAAAGTTTCCTCCTGAAACGTATATTGTTATTACCAAAAGTTCAAAGGGCAAAAAAAAGACGCCGTAAATAATACTCCTGACCAGTCCTTTAATGATACAGGAATACTATTTACGACGTCTTTGCCGTGTTTCCTTCTATAATAACGATATTGTTTTTGAAGGTCAAGAAATAGAATGAAATTCCTTGCTATTGCTACAGGTTTATTCTTCTGCTAGAATGGAGGAACTCAAAAGACAGTTCGCAGTCCTTCCTGTCTATAAACAAAACCAGGTCAATTCTTTTATTTAATCGGAGCCATTTATGGTAAACGAAATTCTCCTCATTGTGGCACTTCTTGTGTCTTTTGGAGCGACCATCCTTTTTCTCAAGCTTTTTGGGAAGGCCGGATTGTTCGCCTGGATTGGTATTTCTGCAGTTTTTGCGAATATCGAAGTAACAGTATTGGTCCACGCATTCGGAATGGACCAGACATTGGGAAACACTCTTTTTGCTTCCAGCTTCCTTTGCACAGATATTTTGAGTGAGCTCTATGGAAAAAAAGAAGCCAACAAAGGTGTAAAGGTTGGAATAGTAACGACATTGTTCTTCATCGTGCTTTCCTTTATGTGGACCCACTATCAGCCGGCGGAAGCGGACTGGGCAATGCCATCAGTAAAATCGCTTTTCTCAAATACACCAAGAATGCTCTGCGCCTCCCTCTTTGGCTATGCAATCTCCGAAGCGCTTGATGTCTGGCTCTACCATAAATGGTGGAATCTTACGGAAAAGAAAACCGGCGACCACAACAAGATGCTGTGGTTCAGAAACAATTTCTCCACTCTTATTTCGCAGCTTGTGAACATAGTGATTTTCAACTTCGTCGCCTTCCTGGGTATCTACGAGTTTAAGGAACTGGTTGGAATTACAGCAGCCTGTTATGTAATCTACATTGCCACAAGCCTCCTGGATACACCTTTTATCTATCTTGCAAAAAAAATTAGGGTAACCGAATAAACGCCTTGCCTCCCGGTCGGTTTGAGGCACGAATCAAAAAGCAGGATTGAACCAGTCTTCGGTCCTGCTAAACTGCCTGACAGCCGACATCCTTTTTGCGAAAGTGCACTTATTTTTACCATAAATGATGTAAGGAATTTGAAAACTTAACATTCGCCCTACACGAATTTTTATGTACTTAAAATCTGGGGCGCAAAAATTTCTTCTTTAGGTTGGAATGTTTTTGTTGACAGAAGCGTATTTACATAATATGATTCTACATATAGAAACATATTGAAGGCCAGGAGGTTATTTATGGCTACAACTATTCCTTATAAAATTTATCTTGATGAAAATGAGATGCCAGATTCCTGGTACAATGTAAGAGCTGACATGAAAAAAAAGCCGGCTCCACTTCTTAATCCTGGTACTGGAAAGCCATGTACTGAAGATGATTTGAAACCTGTTTTCTGTGAAGAGCTTGTTAAACAGGAGCTGGACGATACGACACCATATTTTAAGATCCCGGACGAAATCCGCGAATTCTATAAAATGTACAGACCTTCACCTCTTGTAAGGGCCTACTGCCTGGAGAAGAAGCTTGGAACTCCGGCCCATATTTATTACAAGTTTGAAGGAAACAATACATCCGGCAGTCACAAGCTGAATTCCTCTATTGCACAGGCATACTATGCAAAGAAGCAGGGACTCAAGGGTGTTACCACAGAGACTGGAGCAGGTCAGTGGGGAACAGCCCTTTCAATGGCCTGTTCATATTTTGATTTGGACTGCATTGTCTATATGGTAAAATGTTCATACGAGCAGAAACCTTTCAGACGTGAAGTTATCAGAACCTATGGCGCACAGGCAATTCCATCTCCATCAATGCTGACTGAGGTTGGTAAGAAAATCAATGAGGAATTCCCTGGAACGACCGGAAGCTTGGGATGTGCAATTTCTGAAGCCGTTGAGCACGCCGTCACACATCCGGGATACCGCTATGTTCTTGGTTCCGTTTTGAATCAGGTTCTGCTGCATCAGAGTGTCATTGGTCTTGAAGCAAAGGCCGCCCTTGATAAGTATGGCATAAAGGCTGATACGATTATTGGGTGCGCCGGTGGTGGAAGTAACCTTGGCGGATTGATTTCACCTTTCATGGGAGAAAAACTTCGCGGGGAAGCGGACTACAAGTTTATTGCTGTAGAACCTGCCAGCTGTCCAAGTCTTACCCGTGGAAAATATGTTTATGATTTCTGCGACACCGGAAAGGTTTGTCCAATGGCAAAGATGTACACTCTTGGAAGTTCGTTCATTCCTTCTGCCAACCACGCAGGCGGATTGCGCTATCATGGAATGAGTTCTATTGTCAGTGAACTTTATGACCAGGGACTTATTGAGGCAAGGTCAGCGGAGCAGACAGAAGTGTTCAAGGCCGCGGAAACTTTTGCAAGGGTTGAAGGAATTCTTCCTGCCCCTGAAAGCAGTCATGCAATCAAGGTTGCAATCGATGAAGCCCTCAAGTGCAAGGAAACTGGAGAGGAAAAGAATATTGTGTTTGGTTTGACCGGTACCGGATATTTTGATCTTGTTGCATATCAGCAGTACAACGATGGAAAAATGTCGGACTACATTCCAACCGATGAAGAAATCCAGAACAGCCTGAACAAGATTCCAGTAATTGGTGAATAATACATTTTGAGTTATCAGGGCGAGATTCGGTTTGTTAAAGGGAATCTTGAAAAGGGATTCCCAAAGCAATCGGTCCCGTCCTGCAAGAAAAAAAGTCCCCAAGTTTTGTTGCTTTTTTGCAAGGCAAAAAATGAGAGCCCATTGGCGAACAAAACAAAACTTGTTAGCAGCCTGTTGCAACAGGTTGCGACTTGAGCTTGTCGAAATCAAACAGCTGCAATGGAAACAGGTGGCCAGTGGAAATTCATATTTAAAGATTTTACGTTAGTAAAATCGAATCCGCGTGGCGACATAAAAAACCAACGCACGAACAGCGAAAGACCTTTGCGTTAGCAAAAAACATCAACAGTCAGCCGGATAACAATTGGTCCCGCAACCGCACGACCAACAGGTTGCCACACGGATTCGAGCCGACTAACGTCGTCTCTTTAAATTTTAGTTGTGTGTAATTTGTAATGTCTTATATAAAAACTTAAATTTAAAGATTTTACGTTAGTAAAATCCAATCCGTGTGGCGATATAAAAATACCACTGCCGAGCAACAAGCTAACCCGCAAAAACAACTTGCAATTTCCACACCCCGCCATTAAAATCAAAAGGTACATCGTTATTAACTTTTTAATGGAGAAACAATGAAAAAATCAATTTTACT
>JAZUKJ010000043.1:0-37987 GCA_045643225.1 Treponema sp.
TTTAGCCAAATATCGATGTATGTCGTAAAGGAAGATATTCAGCAGATAACTTTATCAAAGACCAAAAGTATAGCCCAGGGTGTTCAGAATATTATGCAGACTTACTGTGATACCCTTGATAATTTTGTCGCTGTTGCCCAAAAGAAATTTGACGAAAACAGGTTGACCATGGCGGTGGATTCCATAACAGGTGTCATTCCTGAAGATTTTTCGGTTTACTTTGCAACAAGAGAGTCCCGTTATTCTGACGAAGGTTTTTATATTGACAGTTCCGGATGGGTTCCTGAGGCTAGCTGGAATCCACCGGACAGACCCTGGTACAAGGCAGCGACCGCCCATCCGGATGAAATAGCTTTTACGGATCCCTATGTGGACGAAATGACACATCAGTTGTGCGTGACACTTTCAAAGTCTGTCAAGGATGAGCACGGGGTTTTCCGTGGGGTCGTTGCCATGGATATTATCCTTGATACGGTTTCCGAATTGATGAACCGTAGCAAACTGTCGGAGCATGGCCAGATTTTTCTTGTGGATAAAAAAGGTTTCTATCTATCAAACGACGACAGCTCAAAAATCAAGACGGAAAAATATTTAACGGACGATGTGGTTCGTGATATCGGATCCGATACGGCTTATGAATATTTCTATTCCGACAGCGTATCTGCTGTGACTGGAAAAAAGTATTATGCATCGGTGGCAGTTGAAGGGACACCCTGGTTCATAGTTGCGGATGGAGATAAAATTGATTTTACGGGTGTAATTATATCCAGGACGCGTATCCTTGTTATCTTCATTGTCATTATGGTCCTGGTAATCGGTCTGGTCCTTTATTTTGTAATCCGGCGCCTGTGCAAGAGTCTGAATACCCTGGCCCTGGGATGCAAGGATATTGCCAATGGTGATTTTACTCATGAATACCAGGATTCCCTCATACGCGAAATAAGTGACCTTTCAACCGGATTCAATTTGTTTACAAAAAATGTAAGCGAGCTTGTCGGAAAAATCAGGCAGTCCGCTGACCTTGTTTCCGACCGTAATGAGGAACTCAGCAAGACAAGCCGCCATATTATCAGCGCATCGGCTTCAACGAATACTGTCATTCAGGGGGTCGGCGAGAACATTCTTAAACGCAGTGTCGGATTTTCAAAAATCAACCACGCGGTGGGACAGATTGTTGAAAAATCAAATGGGTTCATGAAGGAAATAAAGAACCAGACCGTCATAGTTGATGATTCCGCAAAAATTATTGGTCAGCTGATTCAATCCGTAAAGGAGATAAACGCGGAAGTGGAGGAGGCCAGCAAAAAAGTTTCTGAGCTGGTTAACCTTTCCTCCAACAATAAGACAGCCTTGAACGAATCGGTTAAGGATATAATTGAAGTAAAGGAAATGTCCAAGTCCCTGCTGGCAATGAACGTCGTAATCTCGGATGTTGCGTCACAGACAAACCTGCTGGCAATGAACGCCGCTATTGAGGCCGCCCATGCCGGTGAAGCGGGAAAGGGATTTGCCGTTGTTGCCGATGAAATCAGAAAACTTGCCGAAACGACAGCTAACCAGGCCAAATCTTCCAGCGAATCCTTGAATGATATTCAAAAGCGGATTGATGAAATAGCACGCTCAAGCCAGGAAATTGACCGTTCCTTTGAGGATACAATCAGGCAGATTTCTGAGATAAGCGATTCCTTCAGTACCCTGCGGGAGGTCAGTACAAATCAGGAATCCTGTGCAACTGGAGTCCAAAGGGCTCTGGAGAATATCAATTCCAGCTTTGAGGCGATTGAGTCCAATGCCAAAGTCATATCGGAATATACTGACGAAGCCCGGAATGTGTGCGATAATCTTGGCAGCATGAACGAAAGCATGTCCCAGGCGGTCAAGGAATGTAATCAGGCGGCGGATGAAATGGATTCAACAGTCAGCTCCCTTGACAGTATAGTCCTGGAGTTCAACAAGGCTGTGGATGATTTGAATGGTTCGGTCCGCAAATTTAAGGTAAAGGATTGAACCGGTCAGAGTTGCTTGTGAAAAATAAAAATGTTTGCGGTGACTTTGATGATTTTACGGGAACCTCTAAAATTGTAGCTTTTAGGGATGCCCTTGTGTGTGAATTTTAGGGTCATAGAAATAGTTGAAACTGTGGATTGCTACAGACTTCAGTTTTTCTGGAGATATATGCCCTTGATTGAAAATATAAGAGGATAGTTAGAATGGCTGATCAGAAGGAACTTTTTAGAAATGTTGTTACGGATGCTATAAACCAATTCATGAAGGAAAAAGGAATTGAGGCAGACGAGATTCTTGCAGAAAATCTGCGCGTAGAAAATCCACCAAAGCCGGAAATGGGTGACCTGGGAATCCCGATGTTTACTTTGGCAAAGGCATTCCATATGGCTCCACCTGCAATTGCCCAGGGGGTTGCCGCGGTGATAAATGGAAAACTTTCTGATGCACAGGTTAGCGCGTTGGGAAGCTATGAGGCTGTCGGTCCATACGTCAATATAAAATTGAACAAGGCCAATGCATCAGGTGATATCCTGAAGGCAATCGAGGCACAGGGAGACGAATACGGTTCCCTTGATGAATCAGGAAAAAAGCATATGTCCGGCCGCAAGGTTATGGTGGAATATTCTTCCCCAAATACCAACAAGCCGCTTCACCTTGGCCACATGAGAAACGATGCCCTGGGAGAGTCTGTTTCCAGAATCCTCAAGAAGGCTGGTGCCGAAGTTTTCAGGACCAACATCATTAACAACAGGGGTGTCCATATCTGTAAGAGCATGTTGGCCTACAAACTTTTCCATGAAGAAAAAAATGAAACCCCAGAGTCCCTTGGAATTAAGGGTGACCATTTCGTAGGTCAGTGCTATGTTGAATTTGACAAGTATTCAAAGGAACATCCGGAGGCTGTTGAGCAGGCCGAGGAAATGCTGGTGAAATGGGAAAACGGGGATCCACAGGTCCGTGCCCTATGGGAAAAAATGAATGGATGGACCCTCAACGGTGTAAAGGAAACCTACAAGAGAACCGGCGTAGATTTTGAGAAACTGTATTTCGAAAGCGACACTTATCTTTTGGGAAAAGAGATAATCCAGGCCGGTCTTGAAAAGGGAATCTTCTTTAAGGCTGAGGATGGGTCTGTCAGAATAGATATCACTTCCGTTGTCGGTAAGGACAGGGATGGAAATGACCAGTCAAAGGTTCTGCTAAGAAAAGACGGAACATCCGTTTATATTACCCAGGACATTGGAACCGCCATTGCCCGTCATGAGGATTGGCCTTACAACCAGATGGTCTATGTTGTAGCCAGCGAGCAGATTTATCATTTCAAGGTTCTGTTCCATATACTCCGCCAGCTTGGATACGAATGGACAGAAAACCTTTACCACCTGAGCTATGGACTTGTAAATCTGCCATCCGGAAGAATGAAGAGCCGCGAAGGTACCGTTGTTGATGCCGACGATTTGATTGACAATCTCCACGCGGATGCCCTAAAGGCGATTAACGAACGCGGACGTGATGCGGATGTCGGAAATCCTGATGAAGTTGCGGAAAAGGTTGCCCTTGGAGCTTTGCATTATTATCTGCTCCAGGTAACTCCGGTCAAGGATATGCTTTTCAATCCAGAGGAAAGCCTTTCGTTTACAGGAAACACTGGACCATATCTCCAGTACATGGGAGCCAGAATCGCTTCCATTCTTCGTAAGAGCAAGGAGCAGGGGCTTGAGATTACCTGTTCCGATTCTGCCATTGCTCTTTTGTCCCATGAAAGCGAATGGGCCCTCATCAAGGAACTTGGAAGATTCCCTCAGATTGTTTCAAAGGCGTCGGAGGATTTGGATCCTAGCGTCGTGGCCGTATATCTTTATGACGTCAGCAAATGCTTCAGCTCTTTCTACAGGGATTGTCCTATCCTTTCTATCGTTGATGAAAACAAGGAGCTTGCCCAGGCTAGACTTCAGCTGGCAAAATCAACTTTGACAGTGCTTAAGAACGCAATGGACCTGGTGCTGGTGCCTTTCCTTGACAGGATGTAATCGGCCGGTTCATTTGTAAAAGGGTCTCCGGTGGAACCGCTCCGCCGGAGATTTTTTTCTTTAAACTTTTGTGTTTTGATGTTATAGTCAGTTCGTTTTAGGATAAATATGAATGGCATAAAAAAATCATCCAACGAAATCAATATGCTGGAAGGGAAAATATTTCCATCCCTGGTACGTTTTGCCTTGCCCCTGGCCCTGTCTTCCGAGCTTCAACTGTTGTTTAATGCCGCCGACATCATAGTGATTGGACAGTTCGGTTCCTCCAACGCGTTGGCTGCGGTCGGCGCTGATGGTCTTATAACTGGGTGCATAACAAATATTTTTGTCAACCTTGCAATCGGTGCGACGGTCTATGCGTCAAAACTGATAGGCGCCGGACGGAAGAACGAAGTGAAGGCGGTGGTCCATTCCGCAATGCTCTTTGCGTTTTTCACTGGCCTGCTCACGACTGTGTTCATGGGGCTGTGCTCTAAGCTGTTCCTTGGACTGCTGGATACTCCTGACGAAGTTTTTCCTCTTGCCGTCAGCTACATGAAATATTTTATTCCTGGTATACCGGCCATTGCTCTTTACAATTTTGGCGCGGCTCTGCTTAGGGCGAAAGGGGATACCAGGAGGCCTCTTTATTTTTTGTTTGTGGCTGGAATCATAAACGTGCTTCTGAACCTTCTTTTTGTGCTTAAATTTAAAATGGATGTGGCGGGGGTTGGTCTTGCCACCACGATTTCTCAATATGTGTCCACCGGACTGATGATGGTTTGTCTTTGCCGTGAAAAAGATGTTTTTAAGTTGAATTTAAGGTCCCTCGGAATTGACAGGAGTGTTTTGGCCAATGTCCTCCGCATAGGGGTTCCATCGGCGCTGCAGAGTTTTATTTTCTATTTCTCAAATTTCGTAATCCAGGCCGCAATAAATTCCTTTGGTCCCAAGGCCATGGCTGGGAATGCGGCCGCTTCAAATATAGAACAGTTTGTCTGGGTGGTGATTGGTGCAGCTGAACAGGCCGGAATGACCTTCATAAGCCAGAACTACGGAGCGCAAAAGCTGGACCGGGTAGATAAAATCAACCGTCTGTCTTTGATGACCACCTGTGGAATAGGTCTGGTCATGGGCGGACTCTTTGCCTTGCTTTCGAAACAGCTTATGGCCCTGTATACTCCTGACGGTGAGGCCATTGATATTGGGGCCATACGTGTGCAGATTATTTGCGGACTGTATTTTGTATGCGGATTCATGGACTGTTTTTCCTGCAATATCCGTGGCCTGGGGTGGTCGGCCCTGCCTTCGACGGTTAGCATTGTAGGTGTGTGCGGAGTCCGGCTTCTGTGGATTTTTACTTTGTTCAGGATGGAACTGTTTCATAGCATCTTCTGGTTGATAATGATTTATCCGTTGTCATGGCTCGTTACAGGGATTGTCCTGATGTTCTGCTACATGAGGATACGAAAAGAGATAGGGAAAAAAATGTTTTCCACGAAAAATGAGAGTATTCTTAGAATTTCCTAAGAAAATATAAGAATATTCTAATGAAAAATCCCTTGCTAACGGTCCCCAAGAATGTTAGAGTTTAGGTGTAGTATAGGGAACCTCTAAAAAGTGTTTTTTAGGATGCCCTATGATAACTATGGCCGTGATTTTTAAAGAGGCGGTGTAGTAGGAGAAGTTGTATATGAAAAAAATTAAGTCTAATGGAAAAAAGATTGCCGGTGTGGTGTTGGCCCTATTGATGTCCTCCATTGCCTATTCGGAAACCATAATTGATGAAGCTGCTGTTGAGGCGGAGGAGAGGGAGGCACTCTTCATGTCATCTCCAGTAATTGGTGCGTTTGCAGATGTAGCGGATGAAGAAAGGTCTGCTCCCGCCACTGAACCTGAGGTGGCTGCCGCTGTGGAAAATCTTTTCTCTGATGAAACTTCATCTCCTGCTGAAAATTCAAAGGTTCAGCAGCTTTTTACATTGCTGGAAGATAAAACAGGGGAAGCCATTGCCGGTCGCAGCTTTGGGACTGCCGTTTCCTCCAGGATCCAGGAAATTGAAGGTCTGAAGCAGGAACTTTGGGCCCTTGTAAATGGAACGGATTCAGAGGAATACAAGAATGAACTCAGGGCACAGATGGAAGCTGAAATAGCAAGCCGCGTTAATCGTGCGAATCGTGTCGCTGAAACTTCTCCGGATGGAACCCTTAATGAACGGGGCCAGAAAAAGTTGGCCAACGATATTGAGGCTATCCAAAAGAAATATGACGACCTTTCAAGGACTTCCGCCCCTGATTCCGAAACCTTGCGCAAGGCGGAAAATCTGAGAAGGAAGATTGGGGAAAAGTTGACCTCCCTTGATGCAACCAGTTTTACGGAATCCTCTCTGCAGAATTCAGGAGTGGAGCTGTCCGTCGGAAACTTCACCGTTGCAGATGGAAAAGAAGGCTGGCCATATACTGTTGTGTATGCAATCGACGGTAAAGAAATATACCGTACTTCCGGAGTCCTTAGCTATAGTGATATCTCCGGAAAACAGACCCCTGCCGTTCCATCCATCCATAGCTCCTCATACGAGGATGACCGCAAGAAGTATGATAACTTCCTTGATTCTGTAGATGTATTCAACAAGGCGTTCGAGGACGGACTTGATTTTATTGAGGCCACTTTGACTGGGACCGTAAAGGTCGGTGACGCACCTTCCTCTTATAATATTACGGTCAGCAGCGTTGTATTGAAGAATATTGTTTCAGGAAAGACTGCGGCATCCTCCTACAGAACCGCAAGTGCCATTTATGTGTCCGAACCGGAAATCGAAGTCGACTTTGAACGGCCTGCTCCAAGTAGGGAGACCGTGGCTGCTGGAAGACATGAGGCTGCGCCGGTGGAAAGAGAAGAGCCATCCGTGGTTGAAGAAAAAACTGTAGAGGAGCCAAGACGCATAGTCTCTATCGAAAGGACTCCGGTTGCTGAGTCTGAAAGAAATGAAACTCCAGAGGAAAGTCCTAGAAGGGAAAGAAAAGTAAGGCGTCAAAGGGAAGCTGAAAGAAATAAGGCGGAAACAAAGTCTGCCTCTCTTCTTCAGGATAACAGGACGACTTTAGGGGCGTTGTTATATTGTCTCCCTGGAACCTACAATGTATATGCAAAGGGCGATGACTTTGCTTTTACTGTGGGATATTCATTGACTGCAGGAATTTCGAACCATTTTTTCATTGGAATGAATGCTGAATATGCTCCTGTCAAGTTTTATGCCAACGAAAACCTGTTCAGCATAGCTAGCCTTGAGGATTATGGTTTGGACCGCTTCGTGTGTACCGGGGTTGCCGGATGGAACTGGAACTGCGGACCATCGTTGCGCATGAGTGCCTTCCTTGAGGCCGGATTGCTGTTCGATAGTTTTGCCGCCGGTTCGGGAATGAGTTTTGAATTTGCCAGCGCCTCCAGCAATGTAGCTTTGCAGACCGGATTTACAGGATATGTTGACAACAATCTTGACAGCACCTTCAAGTTTACAATCGGTGGGGAAATTCTGTTCTAGAAAATCCTTTCCGAAATTGATTGCAACTTTATGATAAAAAAAATGGACCCCGATGCTTTGCGTCGGGGTTTATTCATTTAAATACTGGATCCTTGCAAGAGATTCCTTCACTAATCAGGATATTTCACAAACAAAAAAAAACGTATCCACGTTGCCATGGATACGTTTGTTCATTTTAGTTGACTGATTATCTTGCGTACTCAACTATGCGAGTTTCACGGATCATCGTAATCTTGATTCTTCCCGGATAACGCAGGTCATTTTCAATCTGTTTTGCAATGTCCTTTGCCAAATCCTTGACCTGTTCATCAGGAATCTTCTCGTTGTTGACCAGTATGCGGAGTTCACGCCCCGCCTGGATGGCGTAGGCCTGTTCGACTCCCTGGAACTTTCTTGCGATTTCCTCAAGATTTTCGAGACGCTTTACATAGTTGTCAACGGTTTCCCTTCTTGCACCTGGACGGGCGGCACTGATTGCATCTGCTATCTGAACGATAACGGCTTCAATTGTCTGTGGCTCCACGTCATTATGGTGAGCGGCAACGGCGTTAACGACCCTTGGATCTTCGCCCATCTTGCGTACCATCTCGGCACCGACCTCTGCATGGTTCTGGTCGCTGTCATTTTCAGCTCCCTTTCCAATGTCATGAAGCAGGGCAGACCTCTTGGCCAGGTCCCTGTTCGCTCCAACCTCGGAGGCGATAAGGCTGGCAAGTTCCGCGACTTCCTTTGAATGGGTAAGAACGTTCTGTCCGTAGCTTGTACGGAAGTAAAGTCTTCCAAGAGCTTTGATGGCTTCCTGTCCCATGTTATGGATTCCAAGGTCGAAGAGAACTTTCTCTCCTTCCTCGTAAATTTTCTGCTGAATCTCGCGGGTCACCTTCTGTACGACTTCCTCGATGCGGGCCGGATGAATGCGTCCATCGGTGATAAGCCTTTCCAGCGATTCCTTGGCAATTTCCTTGCGCACCGGATCGAAGCAGCTTATAACGACGGCCTCAGGGGTGTCATCGATTATGATGTCCACACCGGTCAAGGTCTCCAACGCACGGATGTTTCTTCCTTCGCGTCCAATAATCCTTCCCTTCATTTCGTCGCTAGGCAAGGAAACGGTGGCTACTGCGATTTCGCTTGTGGTTTCCGTTGCAAGTCTCTGGATTGATGCAATAAGCACCTCCTGGGCCCTTTTTTCGGCCGTGAGCTGTGCTTCCTGGTCAATCTTGTTCAGCAAAGCCTGTGCATCATGCTTTGCTTCATTTTCAAGGTTCTGGATAATAAGCGTCTTTGCTTCTTCCTGTGTGAGTCCTGATATGCGCTCCAGCTCAACCCTGAGGGTCTCTTCTTTTGCGTTCAACTCAGTTTCCCGTTTGTCCATCATGGCCGCGCGAGCAACAAATTCCTTGTCCTTTTTGTCCATTTCCTGGCTCCTAAGGTCAAGCTGTTCCTCTTTTTTGTTTACACGGCTTTCGTAAGTCTGTAACTCCTTGCGACGCTCACGGTTCTCACGCTCCTGCTGATTCCTGTCCTGAATGAGTTGTTCTTTTGCTTGGAGCTGAGCTTCCTTTTTATAGGCCTCAGCTTCTTTTATGGCATCCTGTTTAACGCGCTCGGCCTTTTGTTCCGAAGCGGAAAGTTGAAATCTGGCATAAACCCAGCGAATAGTCCATCCAAGAACAATTCCAGCAACAGGGAGAGCAACGTACAAAATTTTTTGCAACATTTTTTACTCCTAAAATTGTAGAATTATTCCCTTATAATGTAAATTATTACAGCTGTATTGTCAAACCCTAAATAATTTTTTCTATATAATTTGTTTAAATTTTTAAAGGTGTTTTACTTTATCTGTCCTTAAAAATGGACCAAAAACTTAAAATCTGGTGTTGTCCTATTTCCAATTTTCAAATTTTTTATTATCTTTATACTGATGGATATTACTCTTCAAAAAATAGCAGACAGATTTCTCAGGACTTACGCGGAGAAGTTCACAATCAAGGACATGGTGAAATTTTTTGGTGCCATGGGGGTGAAGGTGTCTTCCCAGGAGTGCCTTGCCTTTTTGGAGGAATGTCCGTGGGTTTTTGCACTTGAAGGGGATGCCTATGTAACCAGGGCCGGGGCTTTTACCGGTGAAATCTTTAGCATCAGGCCGACCGCAAAGGAATTTGAACAGAAAATGTTTGTTCCAGGTTCCCGGTGCATCCCTTTTGTTGATGGGGAGCAGCTTTCTTCTTCCCTGGTTTTTAGTATCGATGGGAAACGTCTGCCAAAAAAGGTGGGCTCCTATGACTGCGACACGGCGATCGATCTTTTTCAGTTCTATGGGGAGGAGTATGCCCCCCAGTATATAGCGTCAGACCCGGCGAACAATAATCTTGATATGGTTTCCAGGGAATATGATTTGCCGAACAATGTCCTGCTGACCGGAGTGGATATTGAGATGCTGATTGACGACTACGGCATGCAGCTGGGTGACAGAATCCTTTGTTCCGTCATGAACTGGGACAAGGGCGACGTACATGTTATGGTCGTGAGGGATGGTAAAAATAAGTTCAACAGAGGAATAGACGGAAGCGCCAAGATTGAGTGGTATGAAAAACTGGAGAAGGCGCTTCTGGAAAGCTTTGAACGGCTGGGTCCCTGCAGCGCAATGGAAGAGCAGCTGGCCAATGTATTTTTTGAAAATTCCCATGACCTTTGCAGTCCGCTCTGTGGTTCCGTTGAGGAGTTTATTTCAAATTATTCCAGCAAGGTCGGCTTTGAACATTTTGGAGTGGAAACCCGGCTCTGGTATAAAGGCCAGGACGTGCCCGCCATTGGAACCTGGAATTCCCCAAGCTTTGAGGGAAGGAGACTGAACCGTTCCCCCATCTCCTTTGGACTTTCCCAGGAAATCCTTGAGCAGTATATTTCGGATATGCTTTTCCGTAAGGACACGGATTTTGATAAACTCCTGGAACGCATCTATCCTGCCGACTACGTATTCCACAAAGATGAAAAATCCTATATACTTGAGGTGCTGAGGGATTTCTATGAAACGATGAATGCCAAGTACAACTGGTTTGCTGACAGAATCGTTGGTGAAATCCGTAAGAGCACCCTGGAACTGTATTCCCTGGTAAGCGCCCTGGTTTATAAGATTGATACAACCGCTGACAATGTTCAGGAGTTGCCTCAGCAGGAGCTTGTCATTTTGACGCAGCTGTATGGCCATCTGTACCGTATACTGCATTCAATTTCGGATATCGATGCAATTGAGCGGGATTCCGATGCGATTCTTATGTCCGTTGACGGTATGAAGTGGAATTTTGAGGATATAAGGGGCACACTGGAATCGGCTTTGGAACGTCAAAGGGTGAGCCGCTTTAAGGTGGTGCGCGGAAAATGTTCCGACAGCCTTGAGGCAAAAAAAAGTTAATCAAGATGGTGGCATGAGGAGCAGGTTTTATTCGTGCCGATGGGTTTGATGCCCGGACGCTTTGCGTCGAGGTTCGTCATTCGTTTTTCCTCCAGCGGTGACCGCCATCTGATATAGGGAGTCTCTAGGATTGCAATTTTTAGGGACGACATTGAGAATGCGTTGCTTAGGGCCTTGCATTTTAAAGGCTTTAGACTCGGTTAGGGATATGAAATATTCCGTACATCTTTAAAAGTATTTTTAGAGATGCCCTATATAAAGATTGCAGAAATTGAAGCATTTCTTCTAACGATATGGAGGACTGTATGGGACAGGAACAGGTAATGGAATTCAAAATCTTGTGCGACCTTATCATGAAGGGTGGCGTTTACTCTGATGTTGAAGGTTCCTGTGTGGACGAAATCTTCGAGGCCTTGTGCCAGCGTGCCCAGATGCCATCCAATGTGGAGGCCGGTTTCCTGAAGGCGGAACTCTCTGAACGTGAAAAGATTTTGAGTACAGGCGTAGGACATGGAGTTGCCATTCCTCATCCACGCAAGTCCATCTTGTCTGATGAAAAGGATCAGCGAATCATCGTATGCTATCCAAAGACCCCAGTCGATATGTTCTCACCGGACGGGTTGAAGGTTTCGGTCATGTTTGTTCTGTTGACAAAATCCACCCAGATTCATTTTGGCTGCCTCGCCAATCTTGCGAAGCTTGTTCATTCCGTTGAGTTTAGACATTTCATTGAGACGAAGCCTGATGCCAGGGGACTTTCGGATAAGATTTTGGAATTGGAATCTGCTGGACTGCTTGTTTGATTTCCGAAAGGAGATTTAACTGGCGGACGGTATATATAAATGGTAACCTCTAAGAATTGCAATTTTTAGGGATGCCTGGATTTTATTAAAACAGGAGAATAAAATCTTGAGGGCTGTTGTTAACGGTCCTACATAGCTTAAGGAGTATTTTATGGATTCAAAGGCATTGGAAGCGGTTGCGCTTTCTGTTAGAAGTCTTTCCATGGACGCCATCCAGAAGGCAAATTCTGGACACCCAGGTTTACCACTGGGAGCTGCTGAACTCGCTGCTGTACTTTATGGTGAAATCATGAAGCACAATCCTACTGATTCAAAGTGGGTGGATAGAGACAGATTTGTTCTTTCTGCTGGACATGGTTCAATGTTGATTTATTCTATCCTCCATTTGGCAGGATACAAGGTTTCCATGGACGATATCAAATCATTCCGCCAGGTTGGATCAGTTTGTCCTGGACACCCTGAATATGGAATGACAGACGGTGTTGAATGTACTTCAGGACCTCTTGGTCAGGGAGTTGCGTTGGCAGTTGGTATGGCCATTGCTGAATCAATGCTCGCTGCACGTTTCAATACATCTCGCAGAACAATTGTAAATCACTATACATATGCATTGGTTGGTGAAGGATGTCTTGAGGAAGGTGTTTCTTCTGAGGCCTGTTCATTGGCTGGTAACTTGAATCTTGAAAAGCTTATCGTATTCTATGACGAAAACAAGATTTCAATCGACGGAAGCACAGACATCACCTTTACTGATGATATCCAGAAGCGTTATGAATCATACGGATGGGCAGTCCTCCGCGGTTCAATGTACAACATGGGCGAAATTGCATCATTGGTCGAAATGGCAAAGAAGATGCACAAGCCTACAATCATTATCCTGAAATCAACAATCGGAAAGGGGGCTCCAAAGCAGGGAACTGCAGATGTTCACGGTGCTCCTCTCGGTGTTGAGGGTGTAAAGGAAGCAAAGAGAACTTTGGGACTTCCAGAGGACAAGGATTTCTATGTAGTTCCAGAAGCCTACGATTATTTTGAAAAGAGACGCAAGGAATTTGCCCAGACTCAAGCTGATTGGCAGAACGAATTTGATGCATGGAGCCATGAGAACCCTGACCTCAGAAAGAAGTGGGACGCATACTGGGCCGGTGAAGCTACAGCTGATGTTCCAGCTCCTGCATACAAGGTTGGCGACAGCCTTGCAACTCGTGACGCATCCGGAAAGAGCTTGAACTGTATGGCTGACCGCTATGAATGGCTGGTCGGTGGATCCGCTGACTTGCAGGGTCCAAACAAGACCAAGGTTAAGAATGACGATGGAACATATTCACCAGCAAACCGCAAGGGACGCACAATCGAATACGGTATCCGCGAATTTGCAATGAGCCAGGTTCAGAGTGGAATCAACCTCCACGGTGGATTGAAGGCATTCGGTGCTACATTCCTTGTATTCAGCGACTACCTCCGCCCATCACTCCGTGTTGCAGCATTGAGCAAGCTTCCTAACATCTATGTATTTACACATGACTCAATTTATGTTGGCGAAGATGGACCTACACATCAGCCAATCGAAACTCTTGCAGCTCTTCGCTGTATCCCTAATATACAGGTTCTCCGTCCAGGTGATGCTGAGGAATCTCAGGTTGCATGGGAAATGGCAGTAGAAAGCAAAGACCATCCAGTATGTATGGCTTTCACTCGCCAGGGATTGCCGGTATATGAAAAGGCTGACGCTGATTGGAAGAACACAGCACGCAAGGGTGCATATGTTGTTCAGGACTGTGGAGAAAATCCAGATATCACTGTTCTGGCTACAGGTTCCGAAGTTAGCATGGCACTTGAAGCCGCGAAGAGTGTTTCAGGAAAGAAAATCCGTGTCGTATCTATTGTTGACAAGACATTGTTCGAAAAACAGGATGACGCTTTCCAGAGCAAGATCATTGGTGGAGCAAAGCGCGTTGTCGTAGCGGAAGCTGGTTGCCGCCAGGGTTGGGAAGGATACGCAAAGAAGGAAGATTTGTTCACATTGGACAACTTCGGCGAATCTGGTCCAGCCGCAAAGGTTGCAGAGCACTTGCACTTCACAGCCGCTGATTTCGCAAAGGTTTTGGCTAGATAATCCATATTCATTCGTGCCGGTATGGTGCGATATCTATGCAGAATGACGGAACCTCCATGCTATGCGTCGGGGGCCGTCACTTAAACAAAAATCCCTTCAGACTGTTTGGTCCGGAGGGATTTTTTTTTGCGCTGATTTCAGCTTCAGGCTTCCCGTTAAATCAAAATCAGTGAAGGCATCTGGAAAAGCTCTAGAAGGACACGATTTCCTGGAACAACTGGATCGTGAACTGGTCTGTCATTCCGCTGATGAATTCTATGACGCATTTTTCGTAACTTTCTTCACTGTTCAGGTCAAAAATTTCTTTTGTCTGGTAAAGCAGGTTCTTTTTTTCCTGGAGGTCATAGGCGGTGTATTTTATGAGCCAGTCGGTGAAGGTCCTGCAGAGGTTCGGGGCAAAACCCAGGAACTGATTGACGGTATGGTTTTTTGCATAGACAAAAGTTTTTATCAATGTATTGTATATGGTTCCGATTACGTTCTCCGCATATTTCTGGAATTCCTGCAAACGCCAATTGTTGTAGATTGTCGCAAAGGAAAATCTTTTTAGTTCCTTTATGAAATTGAAATAGGCGTCGCTAAAAATCAGGCCGGTCTCCGGTGTACTCTGCTGGCACAGGTCCACGATTAAATCATTGATAAGGGTTGTCGTGTTTACGGCCTTTCCGCTCCTGAATATTCCTGAACTGGTGACATGGTTCGATTCGTTTTTGCCATCAAATCCCAGGGTGCTGGCTACGATTTCCCGCAACTGTTTTGTGGTGGTCTCATCCATTATTCCATAGCGGCCGGCATCTTCCAGGTCCCTGCCAAGGAAAGCGATTTTGTCGCTCAGTTTTACGACGCAGCCTTCCCAGGTGTAAGGCTCCGTGATTCCAGGTCTCTTTATGTTGTAAAGATTCATGGCTTCATGGCGGGGTTTTATTCCCTGCTTGTCAATTTCACCGCAATGGCATATAAGTCCGTCCCTTACGGCGTAGGTCAAGTCCAGATTTTTTTCGTTGCCGTCCGGATCCTGCAGTGTATCGATGTAGTCGGCAAAGAAAAGGGAGTTCCTTTCATGCCAAAATTTTTTTGGAGCGTTCAGGCCATCCTTTTGCATCATCAGGGAATTGAGTATGTCTTCTCCTGTATGTCCAAAGGGGGCATGTCCAATGTCATGTCCAATGGCAATTGCTTCCGTCAAATCCTGGTTAAGTCCCAGGTATTTTGAAATTGTACGGCTTACGCTGGCCACGTGTCCCACATGTTCCATCCTTGTACAGACATGGTCGTTGTGGGGGGCAAAAAATACCTGGGTCTTATGTTTCAGACGGCGGTAGGATTCGCTGTGAAGGATGCGGGTGTAGTCCCTTTCGAATTCGGAGCGGATTCCGTTTCCCCTGTGATATAATGTGTTCTCCCGGGTTATAAGCTGCATCCAGTCTGGATTGTTTTCATCTGCGCGTACTTGGGTAAAAGAATCTTTCATGATTTAATTATAGATAGGATTTTGATGGATGTCCACAAATCTTTGTGAGGTATATCGGTATGGAGAAAAATGAGATAAGGCAAAGGATATCTGCCGCGGTAAAAAAAATGTCCGACCTTGAAAAGGATGAGGCATCAAAAAAGATTTGCCAGGAAATTTTGTCCAGCAAGGAATATGAGGATTGCGATCTGGTTTTGTCGTACATGGCCATGAACAATGAGGTCAACCCGATCGAGATCTCAAAAAAATGCCTGGCAGACGGAAAAATGCTTTGCCTTCCCAGAACGGAAAGCAAAGGGAACGGCATGAATTTTTATCTGATAGATTCTGCCGTGCCCCTGGAGAATCAGCTGGACGAGGGTAGATGGAAAATCCTTGAACCGAAGGAAGGATGCGTCCCCCTGTATCCGGAGCAGATTAAGGATAAAAAACTTTTGATTGTCGTGCCCGGCGTGGGCTTTTCAAAAAGTGGCAGACGGCTTGGGCATGGGATGGGCTTTTACGATATATATATTTCGGGACTAAAAAAAATGGCACAGACTCAAAACGCCGGGATAGTCCTTTTTGGTGTGGGCTTTGATTGTCAGCTGGATGAGGACATAGAGACGGTCTGCGAAGCCCATGACATAGTCATGGACCGCGTCTTTTTGAGTTAATCAGGACATGACGGGTGCATGGCCCGTGATTGTTCATTGACGTATGGGGCGTTAATTTTTTGAGTCCACCGAGGTTACCACCAGGGGAGGATTTTCCGGGAAATACTTTTGAAGCACCTCAAGGAAGTCCAGACGGTCCGCAAGTTCCATCGAAAGATAATCCTCAAGGTAGAGATACTTGCGGTTGATTTCCATGCCCCTTTGAATCAGTTCCGCAGTTCCTAAATTGGTTTGGGTCTGCAGCAGATTTTTTGTGACCCACAGCTGCTTAAGGTGGTTGACCAGATTTCCGCCGGGAATTTCCAGTTCATTCAAAAGTTCCTGACGGGCTTTTTTATATGCCGACGAAAAACTGTTTGTATGGAGAATCCCGTTGACTCTCATGCCACCCAATTTCAAGAAATTTGTTGTCTGCAGAACCGAGCAGGTGGTGTTCTCTGGAAGATATTTCTGTGTCCTGTCCTTCAGCTCATTCAGCAGGCAGTTGTAAAGGTTTATTTCATTAGGTTCTTCCGGTGCCATAAAATAAAACTGTACCGGGTCATAGAAATCCGTGGTCGGAATCAGTATCGGTACACCGGTTCCTGCCTGTTCCTTTGTGAGGGTGCTGGTATACAGGTGGTGCAGGCGAACCTTGCGTGCCGTATTTTTGAAGGAAGGAGAAGGGATGGTGTCGTATGTATTTTGCCTTTGCGTCTGCTCCCTAAGGATTCCAAAACTTTGGTCCGCATATTTCTTTGCCGTGGAAATGTCTATGTCACCGACGAATACAAACGAATAGAGGGACGCGTCAAGGAATTCCGTATAGGCAAGGGTGATGGTGTCAATTGTTGTGTCGGCCAGGACCTTCGCTTCCTGGTTGTAGATTTCACTGTAGGGGGTGTTCCTGTACAGGTATCTGAAGGTGTCGTATTCCATCTGGGTGTCCAGCAGCATCATTTTTGAATTCCACTGGGCGGCCTGTTCGTTTACAAGCCTGTCCGCATTTGCAGCGGATATGTCACCGTAGACAAGGGCGTTGAGCATGGCCGTCATGACGCTAAGGAAATCTGTTTTTACACATTCCACCGTCAAATATGAAACTGTCTGTTCCGTGCGCGCCCTGATGCTTGTGTCACCTGCAATCTGTCCGCTGGATTTCATGAATGTGAATGTGTCCTGCAGATTCTTTGCGTAGGCGTTTACAAGGACCGTGCGCAACAGCTTTTGATTTTTTGGGGAAGAGGCTTCGCCACCGGCGATGGATAGCGAAATGGCTATGGTCTGCGAATTGGGGACATTCTTTACCAGAAGGGGGATTCCGTTTTCAAGTATGTCTTCCTCAAACTGCAGGCTGTTTTGATAATAAAAATTTGAAGCCGGTGACAAATCTTCCACATCAAGTCCTGATAGCTCAATGGCCTGTTTTTTGTTCTTAGCATTTTTCTCATTTTCCAGGGCCTGGGCTACGGCAATCTGATTGTGGTACCAGGAACCGGTGTCTTTTGTCAAAAGCTGGTAGCCGTTTTTTTCGAAGGAGTCCTTGTTGCTGTTGTAGACGGCGGTGTTCACAAGGACAAATATGTATGGATCCTCATTTTGAATGGAATCGGACAGGTCCTTTTCTGTCACCGCTTCGGCACTTGAAGGCAGCGTAAGGAACCTTTGGTAATAGTTTTCATCCTTCAGTGTCGAGTCCATGGCCCACCAGTCGGCAACAAGCTGCATGGAACCGACGGAATTTCCTATCTTCTTTTTGTAGTTCGCCGCAACCGTGTTTTGGGCCATAAGGAAATTTCCATGTGAAAGCTCTGCAGATTTTTTTACTGTCCGCAGGAAAATTTCAGCCTGGTCCGCCGGTGTCACCTTTTTCTGTGGTCCCGGTTCGTTGGCGCTGGCAAAGGAATAGGGTTCCTCCATCAGCGCCTGAAGTATAAGCCTGGAGGAGTTTCCCCTTTGGACTGAGGCGGAGGCCAGATATTCCCTGGAACGTATGGACAGCTCCGGTTTTTCTATGGCCAAGGTTTTGTAAGGGGAAAGTACGGAGTTGAAGGAGGCGTTCAGGATATCTGCCTGGGGGGTGGATAGACCTGTAAACTGGACCGCTATCTGGGTCAGTTCGCTTGAGAATTCTCTGTCCACCAAAACAAATTTTTTATTTGACGGTACCTGATTTTTTTTGAAGGCGTCGGAGGTTCTGTCAAGGTTTGAGCTGCCGGTCCATTGGCCAAAATATTTGACGGCAAGATTGTAGGCCCTTTTCGCTGAAATGTTTCCAGTGATGAATAGGGCGCTGTTGTCCGGGGTGTACCATCTTTTTGCTATGTCATTCAGGAAGGTGCGAATCTCTGAAGCCGTGTAGGAAGAAAAAAGGGCCGGATATATTCCTGACTGGGTTTTCCAGGGAGCCTCTCCATAAATTTTTGAATCTATTGTGGCGTTTATGAATCCTGTGGCACTGGAGGCGTACTCCTGGGATTCCTTTTTCAGAATGGAGTACTGTTCGTTGATGTTCTTTTCCTGGAACGAAGGGGATTTTGCGCAGTGGGCGATTTCCTTTAAAAGATTTTCCAGCTGGTCAAAAGTTACGTCGGCGGTATAGGTTGAACTGTCGGAGTTGCAGGATGAAGTCAGCGCCACATCGGAGAATGGGGTGGAGCCATTTTCGTTTTTTGTGGTGGAAAAGAGCCTTGCGTAGAGAGGGAAAAATCCTGCCGTGGATGGTGTCTGGGATGAATAGCCGGCCTTGCACAAATATTCTGCATGAATCATTGCCGAGGAGCTGTCCTCCTTTACGAAGACTGTAAAATTGTTTGCCATCGTCATGACATGAATCTTGCCCGTTTCCATTTCCAAAACATAGTTGGTCTGGGCTGCGACTGAAAATATCGGGATAATTAAAATCGTCAGGATAATTTGTTTTAGAAACTTCATGCAAGGATTGTACCACAATAGTCAATATTGAAAAAGGGTTGAGTGCAAAAAACAAACCCCGCAAGATTTTACGGGGTCTGCCAAAAAGGAGGTTTTCTATGAAGGCTGTCAATAAAACTTGCAGGATGTGTTATAAGATTTATCTTTATGCTCTTCTGTAAAAACAAATAAACTATCCGGCGCAAGGTTACAGGAAAAAATAATTTTTTTCAAAAAAAAATGTCCCGGGATATTTCTTCCAGGGACATTATGGTTTTCTATGGGCGCGCTTTATTCGTGGTTCGTTTATTTTTCAAGCTCGTATTTGTTTGTCTTAAAGGTATGTCCTTCGGAGTAACAGTCGAACCAGATTTCATTTTTGCCTTCGATGCTCAAGGCTTCATAGAATTCCTGGACCGAAGTGACTTTTTTGTCATTGACGGCCGTGATTATGTCACCCTTTGACAGTCTCAGAATGGCGGCAGGTGTCTTTTCTGTCAGGTTTGTAACGACTACACCCTTGATGTCATTGAGCTTGTCTTTGCTGTCATCCTTGTTTTTCATGCTCTTCCTGATGTCATCGGTCAGAGGGGTCGCAATGAATCCTGGCCACAGCTTTCCGTTGTCGGAGGCGATATCGTTGTTGCGTTCATCCATTTTAACCTTAAGGTCTATCTTGTTCTTTCCGCGCTGGACCGTGATTGTGGCCTCCTTTCCGGCTGGGATGTTTCCAACCTCGCGCACAAGCTGGCTTGAATCCTTCATGGATTTTCCGTTGATTGCTACAATAAAGTCTCCGGCCTGGAGCCCTGCCTTCATTGCTGGGCTTCCGATGAATACTTCCGCTGCCAGTGCGCCGTTAACTTTTCCAACTCCAAGCTCATTCTTGTAGTCCTGGTCAACATCCAGCAGACTTACGCCAAGCCATCCGTAGGAAACCTTTCCCTTGTCAATGAACTGGTCAATGGTTGTCTTTATGTTGTTGATAGGGATAGAAAATCCAAGGCCCTGGCTTCCACCTGAGTTGGATGCAATCCATGTGTTGATTCCAATGATTTCGCCATAGATGTTAACCAACGGACCTCCAGAGTTTCCCTGGTTGATTGCCGCGTCCGTCTGGATAAAGTCGCTGATGGAACCGATTCCGCCACCGTCGCGTCCTGTCGCTGATACGATTCCCTGGGTAACTGATGCAAAATATCCCAGAGGGCTTCCCAGGGCAAGGACTATGTCTCCCTGATGTACCTCGTCACTGTTTCCAAGTTTTGCGACCGTAATGTTTTCATCCTTGCTCTTGAAGGAAACCAGCGCAATGTCAATGCGTTCGTCACTTCCGACCAGGGTTCCTTCAAATTCCCTTTCATCGTTCAACTTGATTTTGATTTTTGTGGAATTCTCGGTGACGTGGTTGTTTGTGAGCACGTAGATTGTGTCTCCGGTCTTGCGGACTATTACCCCTGATCCAAGGGCGGAGGATTCCCGCTCTATTTCGTTTGATTCGTCATCGTTCGGGGTGCCAAAGAAAAATGGCAGGTCCTTGAATGGGTTGTAGTACTGGCTTTTTATTTTTGTCGTGACGTCCACCTCGACTACCGCAGGAAGAACATTGTTGCTGATTGTACGGAAGGTATCCTGCATGGCCTGTACCACTGCGAAGGAATCTGCCGGGACAGTTCTTTCTGTTTCCGACTTTGGCTGGGATGTGGACTGTGCGAAAGCCACATTTGCGGAGCCCTTGCTGAACCGGCAGGAAAGGGCAAGTATTCCAAAAGAAGCCGCAGCTACGGCCGCCACTATTGATAATGTTTTTGCTATCTTTTTCATCTTTGAACCTCCAAGTCAAAGTGATATTTATAGGTTTGATTCTTGTATAATGAATATAACGAATTTACATCGAATCGTGTTACATTTTAATGTAAATTTATAACATTCGAGAAAAAAATTCAATTTGTTGTATTAAAAGAAATTACGGTGTGTGCTTGTGCATTTTTTGACCGGAATCTTATAATATTTTGTAATCTGGCGCATCCTCTGCGGCGAATATCTTGACCTTGCAGGGTTCCATCGTGGCTCCGTCGCAGAATCTGTGGATGTCCAGCGCGAATGGTGAAAGCAGGTCGTCCGGATTATAGGAAGTCTCGATTATGCTTTCCTCGTTTTCTGCCGCGACCCGGCTGAAGGCTCCGTTTATCCTGATTATGTCGCTTATGGCATCGAACAGCATCTGCTTGTGCTTTTCTTCCAGCTTCTCCTGTATGAACATGAGCTGCATCTTTTCGATTTCAAGTTCCCTTACATCGTCCGGGGAGAAACCGCTTTTAAGGGAACAGTTGTTGCACATCTGCCATTCGGCGAAATCCGCAAAAAAAGCGGAAGGCGAAATCTTTAGTGCCTTTATGACCGAGTTGAACCAGGGAACCGCCCGTCCGGCAGAATAGAAGGTCTTGCATGCAAAGGCGATGGACTGGGAAAGCTCAAGGTCTTTTGAGGAGTAAATTCCGGTGGGCCTGGCGTGCAGGTTCTTGTCCTCCAGCTGGGAAAAATCGATATGGTTTGGGTAAAGGGTTGTCGCAAAATCAAGACGGTCCTTGAAGGCCTTGAAGGTGTCACCGTTTTTAAGACCGTATTCCAGGTCAAAACCAAATACCAGGTCGCCACGGTTCAGCAGGTCTGCCTTTGATGAAAAAAATTTTTTATCAAAAAGCAGGGCGTCACCTTTTTCGCATCCATGAAGGGATATCTCCAGCGAGCAGTATATGTTCTGCAGTTCTCCTATAAGGGTCCTGTCTATTGCTGAAGGGTCCACGGTTAAGCTAAGGAACAGACCCGGACAGTCGGATTGGATAGCCTTGCACAGTTTTATGAGCGCGTTTTTGTCGGAAGATAATTTTCTGTCATGGATGGAAAGCTCCGTTATTCCGCGCTGCGAAAAAGTTGGCAGCTCCTTGATGATGGACGAGGTATCCATGTCTATTTGTTTTATGCTTGAAACCATAATTTTAGTGCACCCGCAATATTATTGTGTTCCCGGGACGCTAAACGATTTTGTTTCCGTTGTCGCGGGAAGGTTAAAAGGTAGTTGCCATAAGCCACGGACTTACGCAACCTGTGTTGGCTGCAAGACTTAGGCCCCAGAATCCGGGAACCTAAATCTTGTGTGTACCAGGGGAAACTGTTTCCGCTATAGAATCAGGACACCTTTCTGTTTGCATTCGCAAAGCATATCGTCCGGCCAGATGCTTACCTGGACTTCACCGATGTGGCACTTGCGCAGGAAATACATGCAGAGTCTGGACTGACCAATTCCACCGCCCAAAGTCTGGGTGAGCTGACCGGAAATCAGCTGCTTGTGGAAAGGCAGGTCCTTACGTTCCGGGCATCCTCTTTCTGCAAGCTGCTCCACCACGGATTCAGGGGATACGCGAATTCCCATTGAGGAAAGCTCGAAGGCTGTGCCGAGTATTGGGTTCCAGACCATCAGGTCTCCGTTTAGACCCCTGCGTCCGTCTTCGTTGATTGTAATCCAGTCGTCATAGTCCGGGGCACGTCCATCCCAGATTGTTCCGTCAGGCATCTTTCCACCGATTCCAATAATGAATACCGCTCCATATTTTTTGCAGGCCTCGTATTCCCTTTCCTTTGCCGTTAGGTCTGGATATTCCTTCTGCAAATCGTCTGCGTAAAGGAAGGTAATGTTTTCCGGAAGGATAGGTGTGATTTCAGGATAGCGGTCGTAGATGTAGAATTCGGTTCTCTTGAGGGTGCGGAAGATTTTTTCCACCACGCTCTTCAGGTAGCTGACCGTGCGGTTCTTTGGATCGATAGCCATCTCCCAGTCCCACTGGTCCACGTATAGGGAGTGGATGTTGTCAAGCTCCTCATCGGCACGGATTGCGTTCATGTCTGTGTAGATTCCGAAACCTGCAGGGAGACCAAGCTCTGAAACCTTCATTCTCTTCCACTTTGCAAGGGAATGCACAATTTCCATTGTCTGCTCGTTCATATCCTTTACAGGAAATTTAACAGGACGCTCGACTCCATTTAAATCATCGTTTATACCGGTTCCCGTTTTTACAAAGAGGGGGGCCGTGACGCGGGTCAGGTTCAGCTCTGTGGAAAGTGATGTCTGAAAAAAATTCTTCAACATTACGATGGCTGTTTCAGTTTCCTTTACATTGAGGATACTTTTGTAGGTTGATGGGATTGTCAGTTTTGACATGTCTAACTCCTTCTTTATATATATTGCCTTTCCTTATCCCGGAAATCAGCAGAATGTTTTTACAAATTTCATGAACGCGGCCTTGCCTTCCGGTGTCCTCTTGTAGACCCCCGAATCCTCCAGGACTTTTGTGAATACGATACCGATTTCTTCCTTTAATATTGCACCCACATTGCCCACGGTAATCTTTGGATGACGCGGCAAAAATTCCTGCACCCACTGGTAGTGCTTTCCAAGCTCCGGATCCTGTGATATGTCCCGTCCGTGAACCAGTGCCGTTCCCAGATCCGATATTTCTTTTTTCAGGCGCGACGGAAGAACCGCCAGACCCATGACCTCAATCAGCCCGATGTTTTCTTTCTTTATGTGATGAAGCTCCCCGTGGGGATGGAAGACCCCCGATGGATACTCCGATGAAGTTATGTTGTTCCTGAGGACCAGGTCCATTTCATAGTTGCCGTTATGCATCCTGACGATTGGTGTAATGGTATTGTGGTCCTCACCGTTGGTCCTTGAGTAGATATAGGATTTTTCGTCGGTGTATATCCTCCAGTTAAGGAGAATCTTGTCCGCCAGGGCCACCAGTTTTTCGCTGGAGGAGGAGTTTAAGCGGATTACACTCATTGGCCATTTCACGATACCACAGTTTACGCCTTCATATCCCCGCACCGTGAAATGAGTTTCGATTGGTGCCCGCGCCATCGGGAAATCGTAGCGGCCTCCCTGGTAATGGTTGTGGTTCAGTATGGAACCGCCCACTATAGGTAAATCCGCGTTGCTTCCTATGGTGTAGTGGGGAAACAGCTTTATGAAGTCCGTCAGGTTCATGAAGGTTTCCCTGTTGATTTGCATTGGGGCATGGTGGTTGCTGAACACGATGCAGTGCTCGTTGTAGTATCCGTATGGTGAATACTGCAGAGCCCATTCCTTTCCGTTCAGGCGCAGGGGGATTATCCTATGGTTCTGCCGCGATGCATGGTTGATTCTTCCTGCGTAGCCTACGTTTTCCTTGCACAGGAGGCATTGCGGATATCCTGAGGCTGGAGTATTACGGGCAGCCGAAATTTCCCTTGGGTCTTTTTCCGGCTTGGAAAGATTTATGGTTATGTCCATCTCGCCATAGTCCGTGCGGGATTTCCATTTCACATCCCTGCAGAGCCTGTATCGTCGTATGTAGTTTGTGTCCTGACTGAATTTATAGTACCAGTCTGTGGCTTCCTTTGGAGATTTTTTGTATTTTTCCATGAACTTGTTCTGGATTTCCGATGGACGCGCCACAAGGCATCCCATTATCTTGGTGTCAAAAAGGTCCCTGCTTACAACCCCGTCGTTAGGAAAAAGTCCGGCGCTTCCTGCGTAATCCAGAAGGCCTGACAAAATCTGTTCAAGGTCCTCCGTTTTGACGTTGGGCAAATCCTCCGCCTGTGTCTGGGATTCGAAACCGTCAAGCCTGAAAAGTTCTAGAAGCCTGTTTTTGGTATAAATTATATCGTCTTCCTGAATCAATGTAGTTAGGAGTCCATATGATACAAGAGCGTTTATATTTTCATATACAGTCATAAAATTTATAATAATTTGAATGTTTCCTTGTGTCAATTAAATAGTGGGAACCTCTAAAGATTGCAATTTTTAGAGGTTCCCTAGTAAAATATGGGTCCCCAAAGGAAATCCTGGACCGTAGCGGAGGGGCTGCTGGTGGTGCTGATTTATGTGCGTTGACTAAAATGCATAAATATACATAATTTGTATATGCCTTGGATTTTGGACCTTGTGTTCCGTAATCCGTTTTGATCTGCAGGTTTTATGACCTGCAATGCGAAGGCAGAATTTAAAAATCCGATAATTTTTTTGATTCCATTGGATAGGAATCAGTTTGGGGGCTTGTTTTGAAGGAAAGATTGAACCGTCTGAAGACTGTGCGTAAACTCATAAAGAACTATAGAATCGAAAGCCAGGAAGAGCTGCTTGGATATTTGCAGAAGGAAGGTTTTGAAGTGACCCAG
Organism: Treponema sp.; assembly: GCA_045643225.1. GTDB lineage: Bacteria > Spirochaetota > Spirochaetia > Treponematales > Treponemataceae > Treponema_D. Next base: position 25,133 of record JAZUKJ010000043.1, read on the forward strand.
GCCACTTTGTCCAGGGACCTGAAACTTTTGAAGGTCGGAAAGGTGAGCGACGGACACTCCGGTTATGTCTACACTCTGCCGGATGACGAGGACCGCCGTGAAAGTGAACTGATTTATGTCCAGGATTTTATGCGCGGCTATGTGAGCATTGACTACAGCGGAAACATTGTGGTCATCAAAACTTTCGGGGGACACGCCGACGCTGTATCCAATGCCCTTGACGCGCTCAACATGGATGAAATCCTGGGAACGGTGGCAGGGGACAACTGTATCTTTGCTTGCCTCCGCGAAGGGGTCACTGGTCCTGAATTCCTGAAGGCCCTCAAGCAAAGGATTCCTGAAATAGAGGAAGAGTAGTCTTCCCATTTGAGGTATGGGTGTGAAAAACGTATTGTTTTTTTTCATTTGCTTTTTTAGTGGAGCGGTTGCCCTGGGACAGTCAGAGGAAATACCAAAAAGTCTTTGCGTGGAAATCAAGCTGGACCGGGATTTTAGGGACCTGGAATTTTTTGGAATTGAAAGTTTTGCCTATCCTGAAATCCTGGAACTGCGGGGCTACGGAAGTGAAGAAAATCATCCTGGTTCTACGCCTGATTTATCCATAACAATGGTGCGGACCGAAATGGATTGTTATGTTCCCTGTGTCACATATCATGGACCAGGGGAGTCATGGACTCAGGAGATTAGTGATTATCCAAACTGGTGGCCTGATTTTGTAATGTTCGACATTAACGGTGACGGATTCAAGGATTTGGGAATGATTTGGTCCGCCGCATCCAACCGTGGAATTGATTTCAGGGTTTGGAATCCACAAAAGTTTTCCTTTGATTATCCTGAAATGAATTTGTGCAACCCGATGTACAGCGAAAAGAAAAATCTGGTTTATTGTTATGAGCACATGAACGCAGCCGAATGCATGGAAACTGTTTATGAAATAAGTGGCGGAAAACTGAATCAACTTTTTTCCCTCTATACAATCTACAGCGATGAGGGGCATGTTAAATTTATTTTTGTGGAATCCGAAGAAACTGAAACGGTTGTGGAAGTAACGGCCGAACTTTCTGCAGAGGAAATAAAGGAAAAGCAAAAGCAGATAAAAAATCTGAACAAAAAGATTGCAGGCTACCTAAAATAGCGCTGGCTTATGACGGAATCTGCTTTCCTGATGCCGTTCCGTCAAAAAAAATCTCATCTCTTATAAAATCCCGAAAGACTGGACCAATTTTTTTAGTCAATAATTTTAATAAAAAAAATATGTAATCTACCTATTGACAAAGTAGGTAATAAATATTATAAAGAGTTATAACCTACTAAAAAGATAGGTTCAATCAATTTCAGGAGGTGCAAAAAATGGTTTTATTCTTTGAAAAACTGGTCAGAGAGAATTTTCGTAACGGAGTCATGTGCCTCTGTTGTTGTCGTGGCTAGATAACCGTTCGCCGGCCGCAAAAATCAAAACAAAAAAATAAAAAAAATCTCTTTTACCTGTCGCAAGTGGATTGATGGACTTTGCGAAGGTATGCAAAAAAAATAATGCGAGGAATCATTATGTCTGAAAACGTACTTTTTAAGAATTATACTTCAAAGGATTATGAGAAATTTGCAGAACAGACTGCAGAATGGATTAAGACAACCGGAAAGGTTGGAAAGGTTGGAAAGTTGTGGATACAGAGCCCTGACTCTAAAGAGAACTATGATGACTATCCAATGCTTACTCCAAAATCCCTTTACGGTGGATCTGCCGGTGTTGGACTTTTTTATCTTCGACTGTATCAGGTGACAAAAAAAGATGAGTATCTGGATGAAGCAAAAAACGCGGCCGAGGAAATCATTTCGACTTATGAAGGGAAGGCTTTTTACGAAAGGACTTTGAGACTTGGGGTGACAGAGGATAAGCTGGTTCACGTAAAGAATATGCCTGGATGGATCGCTGGATTCAATAATGGTCCAACAGGTCAGGGATATTTTATTCTGAAACTGTACGAAATTACAAAGGATAAAAATTATCTGGACTTTGCGGTAAAGGTTGCGGAGGATGTAATTGATTCAGCAAAGAAATCTGATGAAGGAATACATTGGAGCGAGCAGCTTGATTACTGTGGCGATGGAAGCTATATCCCATACTTTGCGGAACTTTATGGATATACCAGGGACGAAAGACTTGTGGAAGCTTCCCGTGAGTTTGGAAATTATTTGCTGACAAAAGGAAAGCCTGCACCAAAGGGTGGAACTTTCTGGAATGTGGTGGACCTTACGATAATTGATTTCCCTAAGGACGTTTTCTGGGTGAACCTTGCTCATGGTACAAGTGGAGTCGGATTTGTCTTTACCTTTATCTATAATCTTACAAAGGAAGAAAAGTTCCTTGAGGCAGCAAAGGAAGCCGCAAAGTATATCCAGGGAATTGCGGTGGGCGATGATGATGGTGTGCTTGTTCCTTATCTGGACAGCCTTGAAAGGGGACCGTCAACGGAGTTCTATTACCTGAGCCAGTGCCACGGTCCTGCAGGAACTTCCTTACTGTTCCATGCCCTTTATGATATTACCGGTGAGCAGGAATATTTTGATTGGGTCCTGAAACTTAGCCGTGGAATTATAAAGGCTGGCGCACCGGAAAACTTTAGCCGCGGATATTGGCAGAGTCAGGCATTGTGCTGCGGTACACCTGGAATCCTTGAACATTTTGTTTCCGTTTACAGACTGACCGGACAAAAGGAGTTCCTTGAATATGCGGTAAGGACAGCAAAGACCGTTGTGGGACAGTCCTTTGTGGAGGATGCCGATGGAGATATCTACAACCAGAAGAGCAGCCGCAGATGGAGCGGTGCCTGGTGGAGAACCATCCCAACTGATGTTCACAGTTACACCGGTCTGTATATCGGTAGCGCGGGAAACGCCTGGACATTGCTTTCTTTGGCCGCAGCTGAAAAGGGCGAAAAGCTTCTTGAAACAATCGAATATGATTTTTTCAAATAATTGATTTTACGGGAGAATAAAAATGGCAAAACTTTATGATTCAATAACAGAACTTGTTGGTGAGACACCCCTTGTACATCTTCATCGCTATGAGGAATCCGAAAATGCAAAGGGAAATATTCTTGGAAAATTTGAATACTTCAATCCGTCCGGAAGCGTAAAGGACCGTGCCGCATTGAACATAATCGAGGAAGCCGAAAAACGTGGAGACATAAAACCGGGCGACACATTGCTGGATTACACCAGCGGAAACACAGGAATCGGTGAGGCGACCTTTGCCAATGCAAAAGGATACAAGCTGGTGATAGTAATTCAGCCGGGAGTCTCAAAGGAACGGTCACAGATTTTGACCGCGCTGGGAGCCACTTTGCTCCAGGTGACTGATGTTCCAGGTTTCCCTGAGCTTTTAAAGAACGGTCTTTCAATGGAAGGACTGGACAGGGTGTTCAAGGATTTTGCCAAAAAGAATGGATGGTATTATTTGAACCAGGCCGGAGACATCAATAACTCCTTGGCCCACGTGAAGGGAACAGGACCTGAAATTTGGGAAGCGACCGGAGGAAAAGTTGATTATGTGGTTCAGCTGGTTGGAACCGGTGGAACTCTTTCCGGATTGGCAAAATACTTCCGTGAAAAAAATCCGGACGTAAAAATCATTGGTGCGCAGCCAGCGGAACAGTCAAAGAAAAATCCGGCATTCCCTGACAGAAATACAATTGACGGTGTATTGAATTTTAATGGTGTTCCGGAACAGAATTATCCACCTCTCTTCACCGCCTTTGATACAAAATGGGATGAATGTTTTGATGTCGTTGCAGAGGATGCGTATGAAACTGGCCGCAAGCTTGTTTCCACGGAAGGATTTTTTGTAGGCCAGTCCGCCGGTGCCGCATTGTGGGTTGCAACTCAAATTGCGAAAAGACCTGAAGCTGCAGGAAAAAATATTGTGGTAATCCTGGCGGACAATGCATTCAAATATCTTTCGACAAACATGTATAAATGATTTTCCAGATTTTTTGATGGAGGATTATTTATGAAAAAAATTATAAAAAGATTGCTGCCGGTTATTGGAGGAATCATAGCTTTGCTGGTGCAGTTGTTTATCAAGAACAACAGAAAGCATATGGTTCCGGAGCATCCATATTTTACCTGGTTTTTGCTTGGCGCGGTTTTGTTTTTTGCAGGATTTTTGATTGCATCATTTTTCTCTGCAAAAAGCAGATACCATCTTGAAAAAAGCGGAACGTTTTATTTTGCGGCATTTTTGTTTATCACATTGCTGAATGTCCTTGTCAGTAAACTTGCCGTTTTTCCTGCATTTTTATTTCCAAGTCTGGATAAAGTTTTTTCCATCTTCTTTGAAAAACCTTTGTTCCTGCTTGGATGTGTCGGATCATCGTTCAAGCTGCTGGGACTGGGACTTTTGTTTGGAATAAGCCTTGGTTTCCTGACAGGTGTGGCGATGGGATTTTCAAAAAGATTCGGCTACTGGGCCAACCCGATCATAAAGATTATTGGTCCAATTCCTGCGACCGCATGGATTCCGTTGGCATTGCAACTGCTTCCTGCATACGGCGCAAGCGTGTTTGTTGTTGCGCTGTCTGTCTGGTTTCCTGTTGTCCTGCTAACAAGTTCCGGTATTGCGAACATTCCAAATTCGTATTTCGAGGTTGGAAAAACATTGGGCGCCGGAAAGTTTTATCAGATATCAAGAATCGGGATTCCAGCTGCGATGCCTAACATTATCCAGGGAATCTTTTTTGGAGTCTGTTCATCTTTCATTGCATTGATGCCGGCAGAAATGTATGGGGCAAAAGCCGGAATCGGTTGGCTTATCAGTCACGGAAAAGAAAATGTTGATTATACGGAAGTCTATTCGGCGATTATCCTGACAGCGATCTTCTGTACGGTAATCCTCAATATCCTTTTTGTTGTCAGGGGAAAAATTCTACGCTGGCAGAAAGGCCTTGTTAAATGGTAGGAGGCATTTTTATGGAAGGTGAAGTAAAGATAAATAATGTTTCCAAGATATTTGATAGTCGTGATGAAATTGTGACAGCCTTGAATGGAGTCGATTTTACGATTCCCGCCGGAAGTTTTGTAAGTCTTATTGGGCCATCGGGATGTGGCAAGACAACACTCCTTCGATGTATCGCCGGACTTGAAAAACCTACCCAGGGACAGATAGAGGTCGATGGAAAAAAGGTGACTGGTCCCGGCAGTGACAGGGGATTTGCTTTTCAGCAGGCGAATCTTTTTCCGTGGCTAAGCATCTGGGACAATGTTGCTTTTGGATTACGGGCGAGACATGTTTTCAAATCCAGCAAGAGTTCCGTTGACGAGTTCATTGAGATGGTGGGATTGAAGGGGTTTGAAAATTCCTATCCACATGAAGTGTCAGGTGGAATGAATCAGAGGGCCAGCCTTGCAAGGGCGCTTGTGGGACATCCTAAGATTCTTCTGCTTGATGAACCTCTTGGAGCTTTGGACGCCTTCACCCGCATGACGATGCAGGATGAAATCCTCAGAATCAAAAAGGAACACAACATGACCATGGTGATGGTCACTCATGATGTAGATGAAGCGGTCTATCTAAGTGATTATGTCGTCGTCATGACGCCCCGTCCGGCGAAGGTTGAAAAAATTATAAAGATTGATCTGAGTCATCCACGGGCAAGAAAGCAGGACGTTTTCTTGAATTACAGGACAAAGATTCTTGAAATCCTGAACTATGCAGGCCACGTGGATGAAGTTGAATTCAATTTATAGGTCCGAAAACGGGGCCGGTGTTTTGGTTCTTGTTGCCACAGGAATTGAAACCCGCGGGCAATTATAAGATTGCCTCCAATTTGTCACTCAAGTTTGCGTTGCAAACTTTTTTATCAACAGCATATTCTCATTAGATTGCGGATGTGCTTAGAAAGCCGGTTCCGAGAATTGATGTTTTCTTGTCGGCTTTTCATGGGAGAAAAAAATGAAAAAAGTATCTATCCTTGTTTCGATTGTATTGATGTTGAGCCTTGTTTCCTGTGCAAAAAAGGAAAAGGTGACGGTAATCGGTTATAGAACCGGAAGCCTTTGTGCCATTCCGATTCATATTGCCGTACTTAACGGTCTGTTTGAGAAGGAGTTTGAGGCCATCGGTCAGAAAGTTGAGACACTTCACCAGGCGGGATTCAGCGGAACGACTGCCGAACTTGTGGGCGCCGGAAAAGTCCATGCAGGTTTTGAGCTTATTTCTTCAAACCTTCAGGCTATGGAAAATGGTCTTCCTATTGTGTTCGCATCAGGAGTCCACACCGGCTGTACAAGATATTTTGTCCGCCAGGATTCCGGAATATCAAATGCCGGTGACCTTAAGGGAAAAAAGATTGGCGTAATGAATCTTACTGATTCCTCTGTCATTAACCTGAAAAGAAAGCTGGGTGACTACGGAATAAAGGTTTCGACGGAAGAAAGTGAAGTCGATTTTGTGGTCTACGAAATGGCCGCCCTTGGGGTTGCCCTTAATAATGGTGAGGTGGATGCGATTGCATTGCACGAACCGATGGCCACAAAGGTGGAAAAGGAATTCGGTTTCAAGCAGATTCTGGACACAGGCACCGATGAAAAATTCAAGGATGAATATTGCTGCCAGATTTTTGTCACAGAAGATTTCCTTGCAAAGAATCCTGAAGGAGTAAAGGCTTTTGTCCGTGCAATCCAAAAAGCCTCAGCCTATGTCCAGGCTGTTCCTGAGGAGGCCGCCCGTATTCAGCTGGAAAACAATTTTACATCTGGAACTGTTGAAGGAAATGTCGAGATTTTGAAAACCCTTAACTATACCCCTTCGTATGAAAAAGGAAAGCAGACACTTGTAAATGCTGTCCATGAATTAAAGGCGCTGGGTGTTTTGAAACCAACAACAGATGCGGAGGCTTTCATCAAAAGAAGCTATGTAGATATTGACGGAATCCCTAACGGATATATCTATAAGCCAGAAACAAAAGAGTTTGTGGAAATAAACTAGATTCATTTGTTCGGTCAGGGGATTAAGACGACAGAAGGTTCTGGTCCCCTGATTATATTTTCTTGTCACAGGGAAGAAATGTGGAGGGCAAAGATGTCCATTGCAATAGAAACAAAATGTATTCATTTGGTTGAAGATGAAAAGGATTCGGCAGAGGATAACTGTAAAAAAAAGCACTACGGTTCCATAAGTTTTCCAATCTATCAGACCGCGACCTATGCACATCCTGGGGTGGGACAAAGCACCGGCTTTGATTATTCCAGACTGCAAAATCCAACCAGGGCCCAGGTTGAAAAAGTTCTTGCGCAACTTGAGGGTGGAATAGATGCATTTGCGTTAAGCTCCGGAATGGCGGCCGTTTCACTTTTGTTTGAAATATTCAAGCCGGGCGATCATGTCATAATTGAATCCGATTTATATGGTGGTGCCATACGGCTTTTTGATCATGTGACCGCAAAGAATGGCGTTGAGTTTACAAGGGCCAATTGCAGTGTGGACGATGTGGAAAGTCTGATTAAGGAAAACACGAAGGCCATATACATTGAAACCCCCACCAATCCCATGATGAACGTAACGGACATCCGGAAGATTGCAGGAATTGCGAAACGTTACGAAATTCTTTTGATTGTGGACAACACATTTTTGTCACCCTATTTTCAAAACCCATTGAAGCTTGGCGCGGACGTTGTGGTCCACAGCGGAACAAAATATTTGGCTGGCCATAACGATACCATCGCTGGATTTATTGTTACAAACAGAGCGGACATACAGGAAAAACTTCGTTTCCTGATAAAGACCACCGGTGCTGGACTTTCACCATTCGACAGCTGGCTTGTGCTTCGGGGAATAAAGACTCTTTCCATCAGGATGGAGAGGGCTCAGGAGAATGCCATAAAGATTGCCCGCTGGTTGAAAGAGCAGAACGTTGTTACAAAGGTTATCTATCCGGGACTTGCGGAACATCCGGGACATGAGGTCATGAAAAAACAGTCCCGGGGTTTTGGTGCGATGGTAACTTTCAACGTCACGGACGAGGCCTTCGCGAAAAAGGTTCTGGGCAGCGTGCGGCTGATTCAGTATGCAGAAAGTCTTGGCGGTGTGGAAACCTTGATTACCTATCCGACCACCCAGACTCATGCGGATGTTCCTGAGGAATTGAGACTAAAAAATGGAATAACGCCGGCGACTTTGCGTCTTTCCGTCGGTATTGAAAATGCTGATGATTTGATTGAAGATTTGAAACAGGCTTTCGATATTTAGGGAACCTCCAAACATTGCAATTTTTAGGGATGCCCTTTAAAACGGATTGGGATTTTAAGGGCGGTGCCCTTAGGCGAAAGGGTGGCGGAAGACGCGGGGGTTACGTTTTACGGAACCTCCGTGGCTGGAGACAGGGGAAGGCTTTCCCCTCAAAATGCAGGTGATATATATGGAATTTGATTTTGACAAAATTACGGAAAGAAAACATACCAATGCGATTAAATATGATTTGGCGAAGGTCCGGGGAAAACCTGAGGACGCAATAAGTCTGTGGGTCGCCGATATGGATTTTCCAACTGCACCATGCATTCAAGAGGCATTGGCAGAAAAAGTTGGTCACGGAATTTTTGGATACAGCCGTCCGGATGAAAGATATTTTGCTGCCCTGAAAAAATGGTTCAGCAAAAGGCAGGGCTTTGAAATTCAGGATAGCTGGGTGGTCAATACGCCGGGAGTTGTTTTTGCAATAGCCACGGCAATCAAAGCCTTTACAAAGGAAGGGGACGGGGTCCTGATTCAGAAACCGGTGTACTATCCTTTTTTTAATTCCATAAAAAATCTTGGACGAAAAGTTGTTAACAGTCCGCTGGTCCTAAGGGACGGCCATTATGAAATAGATTTTGGCGATTTTGAAAAAAAGATTGTGGATGAAAATGTTAAGCTTTTTATTATGTGTTCTCCCCACAATCCTGGAGGAAGAGTTTGGACCAGGCAGGAACTGGAAAAGATTGCCGGCATCTGTATTCAGCATGGCGTCCTGGTTGTAAGCGACGAGATTCATTCTGATATTGTTTTCGGTGAAAGGAAGCATACGGTCTTTGGAAATATTTCAGCTGAGGCGCTGGATAATTCAATTATCTGTACTTCCCCCAGCAAAAGTTTTAATCTCGCCGGCCTGCAGTTTTCAAATATTTTTATTGCCAACAGAAAATTGCGGCTTGCGTTTCAAAGGGAAATTGACAGAACCGGTTACGATGAACCGTCCTTGATGGGGATTGTCGCCGCCACCAGCGCATATTCCGATGGTGGACAATGGTTTGACGAAGCAAAAAATTATATCTGGGAAAATATAGTCTTTGCAAAGAATTATATAGAAGAAAATGCTCCAAGGATTAAGGTTGCGGAACCTGAGGGGTCGTACCTTTTGTGGCTGGATTTTAGTGATTTTGATTTGTCCGATGAAGAAATTAATGACCGCATCCTGAACAAGGCAAAAGTTTGGCTTGATAATGGAACCATGTTCGGAACGGAAGGGGAAAAGTTTCAGAGGATAAACTGTGCAACTCCGCGAGAAATCCTGGAAAAGGCTCTGGAAAAAATCTGCAGGGAATTTAATTAATCCTCTTACGGGCGGAATCCACCTTATGCTATAAAAATGCTGCCAGATGGACAGGGACGGTTAAAGCCGCTCGTTAGGGTCGATGCTCTGGGTGGATGCTTGTCACTCCTGCTCAAAGAAATCCAGGATTGCATCGTTTATGTTGAGCTGACAATATCGTTCTGTGGGCCAGGAGTGGGTCTGCTTGTCTATCAGCATCCACCAGACTTTTTTTTCATATTTCATGAGCCTTACCTTGTTGTTCAATTCCTCTGTCGAAGGCTGGGATGAAATTCTGTTGGCCTTTACAAAATACTCTATAACGTCTTCCATGGCTGGATTTGGATTGTAGACATTTGTGCCGTTGGACTTCATTGGTGTGACACTGTCCGCGGTTCCATTTATTTGGAAAAATCGGACCGAATGGTTTTTACTTTTCTTATGATTCCACACACTCTCAGGCATCATTCCAGCTACGCTTGCACAGGCATCAAAATGTTTGCTTTTTTCCGTGGCAAGTTTTGTCACCATGAAGGCTCCATTGCTGAATCCCACCGCATAGGATTTTTTGTTGAGCCCATATTTGTTTTTGATTGCCAGAACTAAATCGGTAATAAAATTTATATCATCCTTTCCATTGGTGTCGTAATTGTAGTTCCATCCAGTGTCGGACATTTTTATTTTCGGGTTCGGGATTCCGTCAATGTAAAGGACCGCATAATTTTTGGGGACTGCATGTTTGTGGAATTGTGTTCCAGTTAAAAAGGAGCGGGAAGTTTCTCCGTATCCGTGAAGCATCACAACCAGTTTTGCGTTCTCTGTTTGCGCCGGTGTAAACAGATAGAAGGTTCTTTTTCTTCCTTTATATTCGCAGGAATATTTGTTTGCATCACTTCCGGGGGTAATTTTTTTTATATCCGACGAACATGAGCAGAATGTGGTGGAAAGCAGAATGGACATTATAAAAAATAGGATTGTTGTTTTCACTCTATGTCTCTTTTTAGGGTGGCATGCAAAAAAAAATCCGGACAGGAATTTTTTAACTCCGCCGGATATTTTGGGATAAACCGCTTGATGGTTTACATCATTGATTCAGTCAGTCTGATAACCAAAAACATGATAGCGCCCATTGCAGCAAGAGCTAGTCCGACTTTAACAGCGACACGGATAGCTAAATTTTTTTTCTTGCTATTGAAGGATCCATCTGATAATGCCTGGCTCATATTTCCCCCTTAAATGATGTGGATTCAAGAAAAACGAGAGAACCTCATTTTCTCCCCTGAGTCCAAGAAATTCTGGAAACAAAAGAATCCAGCCCCTCCCATGTCCACAGGTCACTTCCCGTTTGGATTATCGTCAATTTGGATGAGAGATTTTAGAGAAATGATTCAATAATTTGAAAAAAGTCTAGTTTTTTGTTTTTTATTGCCGGACTTCAATTTTCCTTTGCGGAAGATTGGAAGGAGGATAGGGGAATTATCTTGAGATTTTCTTTTGTGCAATTGAAAATCTAATCAATTTGATATAAAGTAAGCTAATACATAATTACAGGAGTTATATCATGGCAAGAACACATTATATTGCTGGAAACTGGAAGATGAACACATCAAAGGCTGAGGCTGTGGCTTTGGCTACAGATTTGGTTGCAGCTCTCAAGGGAAAGACAAACAAGTTCATGATTGGTGTTCCATTCGTATACTTGGATGCAGTTGCACAGGTTGTTAAGGGTTCAAACATCATTTTGGCAGCCCAGGACTGTGCCGCAACAGACAATGGAGCACACACTGGTGAAGTTTCTTGCGCCATGCTCAAGGACATTGGATGCCAGTGCGTTATTCTTGGTCACTCAGAGCGCCGCCACGAGATTGGTGAGTCTGATGAACTTATCAACAAGAAGGTCCGCAAGGCTTTGGCTTCTGGATTGGAGGTAGACCTCTGTATTGGTGAACTTCTTTCAGAGCGTGAGGCAGGAGAAGCTGAACAGGTTTGTGCATTCCAGCTTTCTGCAGGTTTGGCAGGTGTTACAGAAGAACAGATGAAGAACGTAACAATCGCCTACGAACCAGTTTGGGCAATCGGAACTGGAAAGACAGCAACTCCAGAAGATGCTCAGGCAATCCACAAGTTCATCCGCGGATACATCGCAAAGCTCTACAACCAGAAGGTAGCAGACGAAGTAATCATCCAGTACGGTGGATCAATGAAGGCATCAAACGCAAAGGAACTCCTTGCACAGCCAGACATCGACGGTGGATTGATCGGTGGAGCTTCCCTCAAGGCCGACACATTCACACCAATCTGCGAGTGCTAATTGGTTACTGAGAAAGTATTTTCAGTACTTTTCTTTCAACTATTACTTTTTACGGCTTACAGCCGTAAGAGTTTATTGCCTATAGGCAATGGGATTTTGTCAGGGAAGAGAGAAGCCCTACTCGGAAGCGCTCTCCTCTCTTCCCCGAAACCCCATCTCTTCGCGGCACCGTTCAAGGGGGGCCCCTTGAAAATCCCCATCTCTATGAATCCTTTCTAAACCATTGTAAAGTAAAATTTCACAAGAATTTTGGTGTTATGCTTTTTCTTTGCCAAATAATTTCGATTACATGCTGTCATTGATACTAATTATGGGGAAAAATTTTATTTTTCTCATGGAGTACCGTTTCCGTTGCAAGATGGAGGCGGGATTTTTTTTAGTTGTGTGGTGGGCGAATAGTATTAATAAAAATGAAAAGACATAAGGGCATCTATAAAATGCATTTTTTGGAGCTGCCCTTGTATTGTCAGTTTTATTGCGATACAATTTTGTTCAGGTTCTATGTAATCGTTGCTTTACAATTTTGGAGGTGTTTATGAATATTAAGAAAATAATTGTTCTATTTGTTGTGTCCTTGTTTGCTGGATTGTCCTCTGGTTTTGCACAAAACTCAAACATACTGGAAATTGGTTCGAATGCTAAAACCAGCACTTATGTAAATCTGTTGACCAAGGACAAAAGTTGTTCCGAGTCTACTGTTTTGGAATGGTGCATAAGCCTTGGGATGAATTTTTATCAGTCTGGTTATTCGATTGAGATATATGACAATAACATAAGCCTGGTGAATGCTTTCAGTGATGAATATATTTACGGAACGGCTGTTATGGCGGTAGTGAATCTTCATTATGGATTTGTACAGATTGAGTATTCCAGATGGGATGAAGAAAAGGAAAGCATAGTCGGTTGGGATCATTTATTTTTTATCAAAATGAGTGACGGAAGAATCCTTTGCGTCAAGTTTATTGATTGATTGCCGGCTGG
>JAZUKJ010000044.1:0-11064 GCA_045643225.1 Treponema sp.
TTAAATCACAAAGGGGCGTGGAATTCAGAAAATGGGCCAACAGTGTTTTGAGACAGTACATAATGAACGGTTATGCCGCAAACACTCATCGCCTTGAAGAACTAAACCAGACTCTTCAAATTATCAAAAGGATTGAAAAGAATGTGGTGAACTTGGAAAAATCTCAGATTCTTGAGGTAATCGAAAAATACACCACGGCATTGAATTTGCTGGACGATTATGACCATCAGTGTGTGACAAAGCCTTCAGGAAACGATTCTGTTTATGTTCTTGAATATGAGGAATGTCGAAAGCTTATTGATTCAATGCGTTTTAGTTCCGAAAGTGACTTGTTTGGAAACGAAAAGGACCAATCATTTAAGGGGAGCCTTGGAGCGGTGTACCAAACTTTTGGTGGAAAAGATGTGTATCCTTCCATTCAAGAAAAAGCGGCGAATCTTTTGTATTTTGTGGTAAAAAATCATTCTTTCAGTGACGGAAACAAACGAATTGCGGCGGCAGTGTTTCTTTATTTTCTGGATAAAAACAATTGGCTTTTTATTGAAGATAAAAAACGGATTGAAGATAACACTTTGGTTGCCCTCACAATTATGATTGCCGAAAGCAGACCTGAAGAAAAAGAGATGCCTGCGAGTTTTAATTCATTGAAATACAACGAATTAAAACATCGTATTTTCAAAGTTACCTCTAAAAATTGCAATTTTTAGAGGTTCCCATAAATCTGGTTATGAATTTCCTTGTGTGAAAATTTCTGCCAATAAAAGATTGGATTATATCTAAACGGGCGTCTTTAGAATTGCAATTTTTATAGATGCCCTATATTTTCTTGTCCATTTTTTTCATAAACAGTTTAGCGTAGATGAAGCAGATTATAATCTGGATGATGGTGGAACTTGGAGTGGCAAGCGACAGATAGAAAATTGACTCAGGGTAAAAATGGTGGATTATGAATGACAATGGGACCCGGACACAGAAGGCTCCAAAAATCCCCTGCAGCATAACAAATTTTGTTCGGCCTGCTCCGTTGTAAAATCCGATGAAGCAGAAAAGGAAAGATGTAAAAAGCACGTCGATGGAATATCCTTTCAAATATTGCCAACCGGCCAAGGTCACATCAGACTCTTTACTGAAAAATCCGCAGAGCAAATCACCGTGGAAAAATCCCAGATACGAAATAAAGACTGCAACAATCAGTGAACTTCCGATTCCGCAAATCAATGCCTTCCTTGCCCTGTCCATTTTGTTTGCGCCATAATTTTGTGCCACAACCGAACTCATGGACTGACTGAAAGATGACGGAACCAGCATAATAAATCCGCAGACTTTTTCAGCAATCCCGATTCCTGCACTGGCAACCACTCCCATGGAATTGACGATGGCATTCAAAACGAAAAACGAAATGCTCACCAGCAAATCCTGAAGGGCAACCGGTGTTCCAAGTTTTAAAATCTGGCCGTTGCATTGTGAATCAAATTTTATCATCTTCAGGTTGAAGGTAAAAGGCAAATCCATTTTTACGATTATGAAAAGTGAAATCACCACGCTTAATGCTTGTGCCAAAACAGTTGCAACCGCCGCTCCAGCTGAACCCATTTTCAGGACCGCCACGAAAAACAGGTCGCCAAAAACATTTACCACGCTGGCGATGGCGACAATGATTAACGGAAGTTTGCTGTTTCCAAGTCCACGGAAGATTGCACCCAAAAGATTGTATGCCACAATAAAAAGAATCCCGGAGCTGCAGATAATCATGTAACTTTTGCAGGGAAGGATTGCCTCCACCGGAACTTTGAGCATTTGAATCCAGGCCGGGGTTGTAAGAATCATCAGAACGGAAGTCGCAAGTGCGATTATAATAAACAACACGATTCCGCTGCCAATAATTTTTCCTGCTTCCTCAAGTTTTTTTTCACCAATCTTCCGTCCAAGCAAAATGGTCATGCCCAGTGAAATGCCGGTGATAACATTGGAGATGGTCATCAATATGTGGCTTCCATTTGAAACGGCGGACACCGCGGCGGCATCACAAAACTGCCCGATGATGATTAAATCCACCGCACCGTACAAGGTCTGTAGCAGCATGGCAAAAAGGATTGGGAATGCGAATTTCAAAAGGGGCTTAAGGATTGGACCCTCGGTAAAATCGGAAACAGTTTTCATAGGAGAGAACTTTATACTTAATGGATTTTAAAATCAATTGGTGGCAGTTTTCCGAGCAGGTTCGTTATTTCTATTTTATGAACCTGAGCAAAAAATCTACGGCTCCTATAATCACAAATCCATTTTCATCCAGCGTCTCTTTTACATTTTGATTGATTACAATGATTTTTCGGACCTGGTCATTCATCATCAAGTATGGTCTCAATTCACGAGCCCTTGTTGATGCGTCTGAAATATTTGCACTCACCTGAATGTAAAACTGATTTGTTCCCCTTCGTGCAAAAAAATCTATCTCGTTGGTTTTGCGGATGGATTTTCCGTTTTTGTCTTTTTCAATTGAATCGAAGGTTCCAACATTCACTGAATATCCATTGTAAATCAGCTCGTTGTGGACAATGTTTTCCAGCATCTGTCCTTCATCGGGAAAAGCAAAATTCAGTCTGGCGTTTCTGAGTCCAGTGTCCAGAAAATAATATTTCCTCAAAGCACCGATTTCATTTCTTCCCTTCAAATCATACCGCTTGGCTTCACGAATCAAAAATGAATCAACAAAGCAGTCCATATATTTTTCAATAGTCGCCGAATCAATTTTTTCCTTTTTTATCGTCCTGTATGTGTTGGCAATTTTTTCGGCATTTATCAGTTGGCCAGTCAGGGAGCTTATGAGATTGCAGAGTTCATCAAGGGAGGAATTTTTTCTAATGGAGTTCCGTTCAATTATGTCCCGAAAATATGTCATCTCAAACAAGTTTTTCAAGTAATCTTTTTTTTCATCATCTGATTTCAAAACCGCAAGAGGGAGGCCACCGAACATCATGTATTCAAACAGTGCATCAGTTTTTGGGATGTTTTTGTATTCTGAAAATTCTTCAAAAGAAAGGGGAGCCAGATGAATATTGATGGCCTTGTCACGAAATTCTGTGATGATATCGGAGGAAAGCATTTTTGAATTGGAGCCTGTAACATAAAGGTCAATGTTTTTTTCCCGGGACAGCCCAAGAATCACATCAACAAAAGTCACAATCATCTTGTCAGTTTTTTTCGCAGGAACATGTTTGCCATCAGTCAAGGCTGGATTTACAATCGGAAAAATGGTTTGAATCTCATCAAGGAAGACATAATATTTTTCGCTGCCGGAGCAATAATCCCGAACATATTTTCCAAGGTTGATTGGATCTCGGTACAAAATATTTCTGTCGTCATCAAGTTCGATAATCAGTATGTTTTTTTCAGGAACTGACTGCTCCAGCAAATAGGAACGATAGATTTCCTTTAAAAGATAGGATTTACCGCAACGCCTGATTCCAGTAATGACTTTTGGAAATCCGTTGTCCCGATTTTTTATGAGAAGTGATAAATATTTGTCCCGTCTGATCATATAATCGCCTTTTTTGTAGAATTCTACACTTTTTCCGATTACAGATTACACCATCTGGGCCACATTTTCAATCTCCTAATCGGTTTTTCTGTAGAATTCTACACTTTTTCCGATTAGGGGATTGGGGACAAAAAAAGCACCTCCCAAAATTGAGCTTGGTTTGTTCAACTTTAGGGGGTGTGATTTTTTAGAGATGCCTGTCGAGTTTAAAGCCTTGAAATTGTATGACCGAAGGTCAACTTAGGCTTTAAAACATCGTATTTTCAAAGTTACCTCCAAAAATTGCAATTTTTAGAGGTTCCCTCATCTATCACCTTCAGCAGGTTCTGTATCAGGAACTTTTGATAGAACTGCCATAAATTTATTTTTTGTAGCTCCTTCAGCTCTTTTTTCCAGATAATCCTGAGTTTCCAGGGATGATATTTTCTCCGCAATGGCCGACACAATGAATTGGTTTATTGAAATTTCATCTTTTGCAGTTATTTCTTTTACCATTTTATGATAGGAATCTGGTAGTCTTAAACTTAATGTTGTCATTTTTACACCTCCATTTCTTCCAAAAATTCTTTTGGGGTTTGAATTTTTATTCCCAAAATTTCAGCTTCATTAAAATCCTTTTTGTTGAAAGTAACAATTTTTTTTGCTCCTGCGTTAATCGCAAGTTCAAGCACATGGTCATCAAAAGGATCTCTTAAATAAGGTCTCCAAAGATAAAATATTCTTGTCTTAATTCCGATGGAGCAAATGTAGTCGATAAAATCTTCAATATCGGATTCTGAAAAAATATTTCTGTCAAGATAGTTTTTCAAGATTGCCTCATATTCCAAAATAAGAGGAACTGAGATTGCAAAGTCAAATAAATCGCTGCCAATTTTTGAAATCAATGCAAATGATTTTCCATTTTTGCTTTGTAAGGCTGATAAAACAACATTTGTATCGATAACTATAAGAGGTTTCATCAATAGTATTATATATGATACCAAATGTAACTGTCAATTTAATTTTAGGGATTCTTGCAACTATATAAAAAAAGACATCGTTAGGTGATTCGAAAACCTGTAGTACTTTGAAAATCTTTTATGATATAAACTGCTCCCAAAATTTAAATTGGAATTCAACCTTAAAAAAATACCGGGAACCTGCGTGACACAAATTCCCGGTGGTTTATGGTTAATCAGTTTTTGATGATTAAAACCTTAGTTTGAATCGGCGTTTCCAACCAGGCACATCCATTCTGCTTCGGCACAGAGGGTGTCACCAACATAAGCCTTTCCGGCCTGGCGAACCATCTTTGCGCTTACACGGACGTTCTGGATTTCCATGCGGACTGTATCCCCTGGGCGAACCTGATGACGGAACTTTACGTTGTTGACTGTTGCCAGGAAAAAGAGGCTTCCTTCGGCGAACATTTTCTGATAGCTCAAAGCGGCTCCGCCACCCTGGGCCATTGTTTCAATCAGGATAACGCCTGGAACAACTGGATATTCCGGGAAGTGTCCCTTGAAGAAAAAATCCTCGTCGGTAAATTTTCTTGTACATACACAACCGTTTTCGTCAAAGCTGTCGATGGAATCAACAAACAAAAATGGTTTTCTGTGTGGCAAAAGAGCTTCGATATTATCTGTGACCATATTAATCCTCCGTAATGAATGCTTTCAAACAAATCAATTGATTTTGGATTGAACTTCCACAAAAGCAGGCCAAAGCAAGCCACGGCTTCACCTTCGGTTCAGAATGGCTGTTTGTCCTTTGCTTTTGTTCCGTTCAATCAAACCATCGAAAAAGTTTGAAAGGGTCTATTGAAAAAATATGGCCACAGCAAAATTCATGTTTTGGTGGTGGACCATATTAATCCTCCGTAATGAATGCTTTCAAACAGTCTATTGATTATGGATTGAACTTCCACAAAAGCAGGCCGAAATCGACACGGCTTCACCTTCGGTTCAGAATGGCTGTTTGTCCTTTGCTTTTGTTCCGTTCAATCAAACCATCGAAAAAGTTTGAAAGGGTCTATTGAAAAAATATGGCCACAGCAAAATTCTTAGTTTGGTGGTGGACCATATTAATCCTCCGTAATAAATACATGGGCATCCCTAAAAAAAATCGTTTTGATATTTTTTAAAGGTTCCTACATAAAAGACCCCTAAAGAAAATCTTTAGAGGTCCATTGATTCAGTTTTCTAAAATTACACTCTCTTGAATACGAGACAACCGTTGTGGCCACCGAAACCGAAGTTTGCGCTCATCGCTACATCGACCTTTGTTTCGATTCCCTTGTTTGGTGTGTAGTCCAAGTCACATCCACCTTCAACATCTGGTTCGTCCAGGTTGATTGTTGGTGGAACGAAGTTGTTCTCGATTGCCTTGATACACATAAGTGCTTCCAAAGAACCTGCGTTTCCAAGACAGTGACCGGTCATACTCTTTGTTGAAGAAATGTGGAGTGCCTTTGCTGCATCGCCGAATGCCATGTGGAGCATTGCTGTTTCACCAGAGTCGTTCAGGTGTGTTGATGTTCCGTGGGCATTGTAGTACTGAACATCAGCTGGGTTGATTCCAGCGTCCTTCATTGCCAATGTCATACATCTTCCACCGATGATTCCGTCTGGGTTTGGAGCTGTCAAATGGTATCCGTCACAAGTTCCGCCGTATCCAGCGATTTCTGCATAAATCTTTGCACCACGAGCCTTTGCGTGCTCATATTCCTCAAGAACCAGGAGGGTAGCGCCTTCACCCATGATGAATCCGTCACGCTGCTTGTCGAATGGACGGCATGCCTTTGATGGATCGTCTGCCCACTTTGTTGAAAGAGCCTTGAGCATTGTGAATCCCATGTTTGCGAATCCGTTCTGTGTTGATTCGGCACCACCGGCCAAAACAACGTCGCTTCTTCCGCAGCGGATATTGTCAAGTGCGTCCCCGATAGCGTCTGTTCCTGAAGCACATGCTGTTGCGATTGTGTGAACTGCACCGTGGAGTCCGTATGTGATACTGATGTTTGCAGCTGCTTCGTTTGGAATAAGCATTGGGATTGTCATTGGAGGCATTCTTTCCTTTCCAGCCTTGAAGTAATCATCCATGCTTGATTCTGTAACTTCCAATCCACCGATACCAACACCGAGGAAGATTGAAGTCTTGTCCAAAGTTTCCTTGTCGTCGATGATTTTTGCATCCTCAAGAGCCTGCTTTGCTGCTGCCACTGCGAACTTTGAGAAATATGCCATCTTGCGGGCTGCCTTAACATCCATGAACTGGGCTGCGTCAAAGTTCTTTACTTCCGCTGAATACTTTACCTTGAAAGGTGTGTTGTCATAGCGGGTGATTGTTGCGATTCCGCTTTTTCCTGCTACTACAGAATTCCAAGTCTCTTCTACTGAGTTTCCAACTGGAGAAATACATCCCAAACCTGTAACTACTACTCTACGCATTTTTCTTTCCTCTATAAAAATTTTCTTTTAATTACTGTTTAATTTTATAAACCATATGCTGATTTAATAATGGGTGCTGTCATCCCGAATTCATTTCGGGATCCATTCATTTAGCAACCCATTCCGCCGTCAACACCAAGAACCTGTCCGGTGATGTAGGTGCTCAAGTCTGAACCAAGGAACAATGCTGCGTTTGCGATATCCTCTGGCTGACCGGCTCTCTTCAATGGAATCTGGTCGACCCAAGCCTTGCGGACATCCTCGTTTACAGCCTGTGTCATGTCGGTGTCGATGAATCCAGGTGCGATACAGTTTACGCGGATACCACGGCTTCCCACTTCCTTGGAAAGGGACTTGCTGTAGGCGATGAGACCACCCTTGCTGGCTGAATAGTTGACCTGTCCTGCGCCACCGTGAAGACCGACGATGGAAGACATGTTGATGATTGAACCCTTTCTCTTTCTGAGCATGTCGTTGCTGATAATCTGGCATACAAGGAAAACTGATGTCAGGTTTACCGCAATAACGGTGTCCCAATCTTCTTTCTTCATTCTGAAGCTGAGAGTGTCGCGGGTGATTCCTGCGTTGTTGACCAGGATGTCAAATCCGCCTGACTCCGTCAAAGCGCCCTTGATGGCCTCTGTCAAAACCTCAGCGTTTCCTGCATCGGCATAGAACTCGTGGAACTTTGTTCCGTTCTCGGCTGCCATTGCTTCAAGTTCAGCTTTTCCTGCTGATTCCTTTGTGCACATTCCCCAGACTTCGCATCCGTTCTTCAAATATGCCTCAACAATCTTTCTTCCGATTCCGCGTGAAGAACCGGTGACAAGTGCCTTTTTATTTTCAAGCAAACCCATTTTTCTACCTCTATATCCTATTGATGATTTGGGAACCCCGGAAGAATCTTTAGGGATTCCCATTTCTTCTATCTATATTACAGTGCGTTGATTCCGTCGGCTGTGTTGACAGGAACCGCTTCCAGAGTTGCTCCGAATGAAGTCTGTCCCCAGAGTCCGCTCAAAACTTTTCCTGGTCCCGGCTCCAGAACTGCCCATTCGTTACCTGAATCTGCCTGGATGATTGATGCCAAAACTGCTTCCTCGTCTGTCCAAAGGACCGGGTGTGTCAAATGGAGTACTGCGCTTGCCTTGACTTCATCTGCGTTGGCTGCCTGTTTTCCGGTAACGTTGCTGAAAAGAGGAATCTTTGGTTCCGCGAATGTTACTCCCGCCAAAACCTTTTCGAATTCATCTGCCGCTGCCTGCATGAGAGGTGAGTGGAATGGACCTGCAACCTTGAGACGGACCGCCCTGCGTGCTCCAGCTTCAACCGCTGCCTTTTCTGCCTGTTCCAGTGCATCGAATGTTCCGCTGATAACTGTCTGCTTTACGCTGTTCATGTTTGCGGCATAGGCATCCTTGATTCCGTCGGCAACTTCCTTTACCTTCTCCGGTGGAAGACCAAGGATTGCGCTCATTCCTGGTGCGTGACCTGCGTTGGCTGCCGCAATGTCCTCGCAAACCTTCTGCATGATAAGACCACGCTGGCGGACAACCTTGATTACATCCTCAAACGAAAGGACACCGGCTGCGTAAAGTGCCGGGAATTCTCCAAGGCTGAATCCCATGGCTGCTGATGGCTCAATTCCCTTGTCCTTCAATGCTGCCATGATGGCCAATGATGCAGTGGTGATTGCAATCTGGCTGTTGTCACTGCGGCTCAAAGTTTCTGCGTCTGCTTCCCACAGGAGCTTAGTCATGTCCAGATCGATTATCGAAGAAACGTCGTCAATAACTTTTTTTGCTGAAGGAAATGCTTCCGCAACATCCTTGACCATTCCAGGTGCCTGAGCTCCTTGACCTGGAAAAAGAAATGCAAACTTCTTAGCCATAGTAAAACCTCAATATGTATTTTTTTCCCAAAAGGGATAGTTAACGTCATTCATTATGACACTTTGACAAATTATGTCGAAATGTCAATCGATTGTCAACGGTATTTCGTTGAATCTGAAAATCGGTTCGCGCAGATGTTCATGCAGAGGGGAACCATAATTAGCGTGCGGAATGTTTCAGCTGTTTCTCCTTGTAAAGAAGTTCGTCGGCCTGCTCCAGAAGGGACTCCAGGTTCAGGCTGTCCTTTGGGGTGTAGGGGATGGAACCAAGGCTGATGGACAACGTAAATTTTTCGTCCGTGGTTTTGCTCCATTCCTTGCACAGTTCCTCCAGTTTTTCCCGGAGTGCCGTCAGTTTTTTTTCTGACATGCCCGGCGCGATGATGGCAAATTCGTCGCCCCCAAGCCTGCCGATTATGTCCGTCTTGCGGAAAGTTTTCTTGAGCAGCGCGGCCTCGGTTTTGATGGCCACATCCCCGGAGGCATGTCCGTAGGTGTCGTTGATTTTTTTTAGCCCGTCAATGTCCCCAAAAACTACCATGCCGAATCTGCCGCTGGCCTGCGAAAGTTCCAACGCTTTCTGGCCAAAGTCCATGAATCCCCGGCGGTTCAAAAGCCCCGTCATTTCATCCGTGACGGATATTTTTGTCGCTATGTTGTATTCATGTTTCAGTATTTTCTTTTCCTCCTCGGACTGGAAAAGCCTGTACGCAGTCGAAAGGGCTGTGGAGAACATCTTGCAGACCATGCTGTAAACCGTCATGTCGTACTTGCCCGGCAGGAATATAAGGTAGCCAAAAATGGTTGTGGTGTGGTAAAGGGCGCAGACCTGCATTTTGTCCAGGGACGCGAATATTCCTTCCGGAATCATGGATTCCCGGGGATTGAACGGGATTGGCTCTTCCTGTTCGCTTAGCCAGAATCCGGAGTAACGGTCCAGTGCGGAAAAAAGGAAGGCCTTGTTCGGGAGCTGGAAATATTCAAACGGATCCGTGGAGATGGGGTTCTCAAAAAGGACCACGGCCGCCGAAAGTATGCCCAGTGACATGAGGTCGCTGTTTATGTGCTGCCGCAGTTCCTCAAAGGTCATGTCGCTCTGCATCTGGGTGTACAGCTGGATGACCTGAGTGAACTGCGCCTTTTTTGTGCACCAGTCCCCGGCTATTGTAAAATTCTGCTGGGTTGTGTCCTCGATTGTGTTTCCGTTTTCGTCCAGGCTCAGGAATCTGCCGGAGTCTTTTGAAATGCACCCGCAGGATTGGCGGTACAGGGGGGACACGCTGACCTTTATGGGGGACTCCACCGGCTTTCCGTCAATTATGGAAAGGATCATCTCCATGGACTTGTAGCCCTGGGTAGTAAGTTCCTGATTCAGTGAGGTCAGGGAAGGGGTCATAAGGATGGAACGCTCATCGTCGTCGAAACCGGTAACCAGTATGTCGTCGGGGACCCTCAGGTTGTGCTGACGGAAAAAATCAAGGCAGCCGTAGGCCATCTGGTCGTTCATGGCGACTATTGCGTCAAAATCTATTCTTCCCTTTACGTCGTTGTAGGCGCTCAAGGCTTTGTATGCAATTTCATAGGAGAATCCACCGTACAGGACCATGGATTCGTCATAGGCGATGTTGTGTGAAAGCAGGATTTCCTTAAAGATTTTGGAGCGTTCCTCAACGTCCGTTGAATTTGCGTGGGCGCTCATGAGTGCAATCCTGCGGCATCCATGCTTTTCGATTAAGTGGGATACCACACAGGAGAACCCTTTTTCCGCGGTGGATATTACGGACGGTATGCCCGGTAGGGTGTTGCCAATGCTTACAACCGGCAGCGGCGCAAAGGATTTTACAAAAGAACTCAGGTAGTCCGTCGTGGAGTTGGCAAGCTGGGCGGCGGTGGCAAAAAGGACCCCGTCAAAATTTTCCGGCCGCAGATGGGAAACGACGGACAGCGCCTGATAGTCGTAGGGGTAGGCCTTGGATCTTATTTGGTTGATGGAGAAGGCTACAAGTTCCACCTCCCGTTCCGCAGCGCAAAGACCGGCACCCCTGCATAGTTTTTGAGAGTATTCGGATTCCAGATAGTCGGTTACAAAAGCAATTCGTTTATTCCTGCGCATTTGGTTAAATTATAAACCCAAATATGATTTGCGCAAGTCTTTTTTAATTGCAGCCCCCGCCTAGTCGGCGTTCCTTACAAGTCGTATTCCGTAA
>JAZUKJ010000045.1:0-3143 GCA_045643225.1 Treponema sp.
ATTGAACACGATTCCACCGTTGAGGAAAGACGCATTGGCCTTGTCATAAAGTCCAGGATTCTGAGGGTCAAAAGCGGCGTTCACATCGGATGAAAGCATCATGCTGTTATTCATGCAGCGGCGTACGGCTATCTCGGAATAATTTCCGCAACGGTCAACCAGTTCCGCGACCACATTTTCAAAGAACTGGGACCCCATACCAGTGGCCCCCACGGAACCGATTTCCTCTTTATCGACACACAGACAACAGACCGTTCTTTCAAAATCAAAATCGGCACAATCAAACAAAGCTGCGGCGGAAGTATATGCGCAGGAGCGGTCGTCCTGACCATAGGCCAAAATCATGGACCTGTCAAAACCAAGATAACGAGGGTCGCCGGCAGGAACAATCTCCAGTTCGGCGGAACCAAAATCCTCTTCGTCGAATCCATATTTTTCTTTCAGGATGGCAAGAACCTTTTTTTTGGCAGAATCCTTTTCATCCTTTTTTGCACCGTCAGCAGATTTTTCATCGGACTTTTTTTCATCACCAAACTTTTTTGGAGGAATGGAGCTTCCCAAAATCAAATCCAGACTTTCACCGGAAATAAAATCAGCAGCGGACTCCTTCATCTGGGACTGGGCCAAATGTGGAAGAATGTCGGAAATACAAAAAACAGGGTCGGCGGAATCCTCACCAACGCAAACCTGAATCGTCTTTCCATCTTTCAAACAAACCACACCATGAATCGCAAGCGGCAAAGTCACCCACTGATATTTTTTAATCCCTCCATAATAATGCGTGTTCAAATAAACCAGACAATCATTTTCGTAAAGGGGATTCTGCTTAACATCCAATCGTGGAGAATCAATGTGGGCACCCAAAATATTCATCCCTTCCTCAAGAGACTTTTTACCCACCTTAAACAGAGCCACAGCCTTGCCCCATTTTGAAGCATAAACCTTGTCCCCAGCCTTGAGATTTTTGCAGTCATAAAGATTCTTAAACCCAGCCGCCTCAGCCAATTTTATCAACTGGTCACAACACTCCCGCTCGGTTTTTCCGTTTTTCAAAAAAGACATATATCCATCAATCATCTTCTGATTTTCAGCCATTATTTCCTCCAGTTGGATAATAATATATGGAAGCTCAAAAAATTTCAATTTTCTAGGACGGAGCCCCTTTTATTTCCTGCGAACCATTTTTCCCACCGGGCGCACCATTGACCAACCGGCTTTCCGGGGTTCCATTCCCCCTGCGGGTGAACGCTCCGCGCCCCTACAATCCGGCGTAGCGACCACAAATTAAGTCCAAAGTCATAGCCTTATATCCGACTAAAAATTTTACGACCCTCGTTTGGGGAATGGTTAACAATAGCGTACATCCGGTTAAAAATTCTAC
Organism: Treponema sp.; assembly: GCA_045643225.1. Lineage (GTDB taxonomy): Bacteria > Spirochaetota > Spirochaetia > Treponematales > Treponemataceae > Treponema_D. The sequence continues at coordinate 1,382 of JAZUKJ010000045.1, forward strand.
GACACTTGTTGGGGGGGGCGCATTCTGAAATTTTAAATAGAATGTTACATGTGTGAAGTAATGAAGTATACAATGAAGTTAAGTGAAGTTTTACTACATTCTACTTCACTGTTTTTTTATTTTGTGGTAAAGTAAATGTGAGGTTGCTTTATGTTATTGGAAGATTTGATACCAGGATTAAATATTGAAGATACAAAAAATGAATTTAAGGGAATCATTGAAGAAGGTAAATCCGAAGAGTCAGGCAAGGTAAAAGAGATAGGGTGGCTAAAAACTGTAGCCGCTTTTGCAAATACCGATGGTGGAACTCTATATATTGGTGTTGAAAACAAAAGCCACACTATAGTTTCTCTTAATCACGATACTGCCGATAAAATTATCCTGATGATTCACCGTCAGATAAAACAACGCCTGGAGCCTTCCATAAAATATAAAATTGATTCAATTGCAATAAATGAAACTTCACAAACCCGCTATATATTAAAGGTTATTGTTGAACAGAGCAAATTACTTCCAGTTATGCTTCATGAAGAAAACCTTCTTGGAATCTATGTTCGAAATTATGGAAATTCGGTTTTAGCAACTCCAGAACAGATTCGTGACATGGTTCTTTTAAGTGACAATAATCCTTTTGACCAGCCTTTTACGGATGAAGAATTTGAGGTTTCGGAATTTTCAAAACTGTTTTCGCTTTATCAGGAAAGAACAGGAGTTGAACTTACTGAAAAGGCATTGATTTCCATTGGTTTTATGAACAACAAAAGAAATCTTTCAAAGGGAGCCTTGCTTTTTAAGGATAACTATGAAAAAGAAAAAACAAAAATTACCTGTACACTGTGGCCAGAGCTTACAAAAGGAAGTTCCCTGATTCTTGCGTCCGAAGATTTTTCAGGAAATATTTTTGATTCAATAAAATTTGCAACACAATTTATTCAAAATCATTCTGTAAATGGATTCAAAAAGGAAGCCCATCAGCGTGTTGATTATTTTTCATATCCGGCTCGTTCTGTGACGGAGGGAATTGTAAATGCAGTCGCGCATCGAAATTACTTTGTGAATGGAAGCCAGATAGAAATCAACATGTTTAAGGACCGTCTTGAAATTACTTCTCCTGGAGCCTTGCTTGGTGTAAAGGAATTGAAAAAAGAAAAAAATATTTCTTCAATTATTCCACGCCGTAGAAATGAAGTAATATGTTCTGTCCTTGAATATTGTCGTTACATGGAATCAAAAGGTTCCGGGTTCGATAAAATTGAACAGGATTATGCAGGAAAGGGAGAAGCGTATAAACCGTTCATTTCTTCAACTGGTAATTCGTTTACACTGGTGCTTCCAAATCTTACATTTAATTATGGAATTATTGATGAAGATTCAGTCCCAGAAGTTCATGTTGATGGATTGCTTGATGGAAAAAATGACCTGAAAATTCTTTCATACTGTTTCAAGAAAGAACATTCCGCAAGAGAAATAGCTGATTATCTTGGAATAAAGGCTTCCACATATTTTAGAACGAAAGTACTGGCTATTCTGGTTTCAGCCGGGTATTTGCTGGAGAACAAAACAGAAACTCCTGCCAAATATCTTTCAAATCCGTCAAAAGTTTATGTATAGGGCATCTGTAAAAAATGTGTCCTATTAAAGGGCTGTCTAATAAGTCCCGTCATGCTCAACTTAATTCAGTTAGCAACCGCAGGTTGCGACCATCCCATGATCACAGTCACATTTGGTTGATTTTGAGATTTCTCCATTTCGTTCGCAAAGC
>JAZUKJ010000046.1:0-45840 GCA_045643225.1 Treponema sp.
TCCACCGTGGCTGAACAAGTTCAGAGTGGCGTTTTTCCGTTCGCTTTTGTTCCGCATCTGTTTTTTTTATCACAGAAAAACCATTGCTTTAATTTTTCAACAACGCGCTCATTTTCGTTGAAGGACTGTTGATATTAAAGGTAGCTTCCACAAAAGCACGTCAAATCCACCGCGGCTGAACAAGTTCAGAGTGGCGTTTTTCCGTTCGCTTTTGTTCCGCATCTGCTTTTTTTTATCACAGAAAATCCATTGCTTTTATTTTTCAACAACGCGCTCATTTTCGTTGTAAAGGAACGTATCAATATTAAAGGGAGCTTCCACAAAAGCACGTCAAATCCACCGCGGCTGAACAAGTTCAGAGCGGTGTTTTTCCGGTTGCTTTTGTTTCGTCCTCTAATTTTTTTTACAGAATTTATTTATTAATGAACCACATTCCCACAAGGCAAATTGCAACGCCTAAGATTTTTTGCCAGTTAATTTGTTCCTTGTACATAAAAAATCCAAGCAACAAAAGTGCAATTGCCAGGAAAGCGTTTGTCACTGTTGCAAGGGTGCTTACTTTCCAACCATTTTTGTAGGCGAAAATAAATCCAATTTCCAATCCCGTTATGACGACCCCCAGCGCAACCGTTGCCCAATTTGTAAATGAAAACTCTTTAAAAATGTTGGAACCTTTTGTTGATATAAAAAATGCAATAGCAGAAACCAAGGTGGCTACGGCATAAGTAACAGTCATTGATGCATAGGTATTCATCTGTTTCGGAATACCTTTTGCACAGATTTGATAAACAGAATTTGAAATCACGATTAACGCAACTGGCCAAATATATCCAAACATTTTTTTCTCCAGGTTCAATCCAACTAAAATGAATGTACCTCATCGGTACGAATCAAAAATCACAAAGAACGAACAACTCTCATGCCCATTAATTTTAGTCGTTCACTTGGCTCCAAACTTCTTACGCAATTATTCTCACAACTTTCTGAACGGCTTTTCCAGCTACCGCCACAAAAATTACGTTCAACACCGAAAGAATCCCAGCACCATTCGTAAACATTTCCGCTCATGTCGTAAAGTCCAAAACCGTTTGGTTTTTTCTCACTAACCGGATGGGTTGTTTCATCGCTGTTGTCACGGAACCAGGCAACATCCTCGGCCTTGTCGCTTCCAGCAAAATCAAAATCATCACGACTGGAAGCCGCCGTCAACCATTCTGATACAGTCGGCAATCTAAAACCGTTAGCATGAAAATTGCATTTGATATTGCCTTTTATTTCCCTGTCCTTTCGTTCCGGGCTGAATTCCCAGTTTCGAACATCATCACTTCCATCAACAAAATAGCACGGACTATATCCACACAGAGCACTCAGAGAATTGCAAAAATAAATTGCGTCGTACCAGGAAATCTGGTCAACAGGATTTTCTGCTCCCTTAAAATAGCTTGGATTAAATTTCATTACCTGATTCCAAACATCCTGTGTTATTGGTGTCAAAGAAATTTCAAAGCCAGGGATTTTTGCCACTTCAAAAAATTTATTCCGCCATTTTGTTGTTGAGAACTTTACAAAGACAGATTTATTAGTCGAAATTTTTGTTCCGCAGTTGTAACAGAAAGCCGCTCCAGCAATACCCACTGCGCCACAAGATGGACAGGGCGTTACGGAATCATCATTTTTATTTTCTTTGGTCCTTGCAAACAGTTCAGAAATATTGTCGCATATAAACTCAGAGGATTTTTTAATTGTCTCCAGACTGGAACTGTTAGTATTTTTCTCGAAAAAGTTGGCCGCTTCCAACATCAAAAGAACAGATTTTTCTTCTTCACTTAAATCCAATGTAAACTGACCGTCGGCGTTATCAATATTTGCAGAAAGATTTGCCACATCAATTTTATCAACATTCTGCCCTTTTACAGATTTTATAGACTGAACGATTTTTTCAATTGAAATACTCACAACAAACCTCCGAGCTTAAAACTATCATTGTATTATCGGCAGTTTTTGCTTTCATCAAAAGAAGATTTTTGCAAGCTATTCAATTCCAAAAAATCTTTCGGCATTTTTATAACCGATAAGTTCTTTTTCCTCATCCGTAATTGGCAACTCCAAAAATTTTTTTACTTCATCAGCTGTTTCCCATAACGGAAAATCTGTTCCAAAAAATATTTTTTCGGCTCCATAGGTATGTATCATGTCAGCGGTTTTTTGAGGACCAAGAAAATACATTGAGCTGGACATATCAAAATGACATGGCGCATTTTTTAAAATTTCTTTTGCCTCATCAAAGATTCGCCAACCACCAAAATGAGCCGCAACAATATTTAATTTTGGAAACTGTTTCAAAATATTCATGACTCTTTTAGGATGGGACAAATCGGAACGTGGGTCGCCACAGTGAAATAAAATTGGAAAATTAATTTGCTGGGCCGCGTCATAAAAATCAAACAGCCGTTTATCATCAATAGCAAAGTCCTGCTGATCCGGATGCATTTTTATTCCCCGCAATCCAGAATCGCAAATAAATTTTAATTCATCAACAATATTTTCCTGAGCCGCGTGGACAGTACCAAACGTTATATATTCTTCATGCTCATTATTTTCGTTTATTGCAAATTGATTTATTTTTCGCACCTGGTCAGCTCTGGTCGCTACCGGAAGGACTACAAATTTTGATATTCCAGCGGCCTGTCCAAAAATTAAAAGATTTTCAGAAATCCCCGGCCAATCGGATTTTAAATTATAAAACTGCCTAAGATAATCAGTCGCTTTTTTTGCAATTTTTTCAGGGTATATATGTGTGTGAAAATCAATCAATTTCATAAAAAACATCCATGCATAAAGTAATATCCCTATCCATTTGAACCAAGGATTCCCCATTAACTATAAAACTAATATCAATAAAAAACAAGGAAGCTTTATTACCACAAAACTTTTACGGAACAGCCAAGGGTCATTGAAATCAGGGGCATTGGGTACGACTCCACAGATTCATAATCCTGACATAAAATATTGTCCAATTTTAAATAAGGAGTTGCGACAGGAAAACCTCCATAGCTGACGGATGCATTTAACAAAACATACGGCTCAAGATATGATGAATTTAAATTCGATACATACCGTCGCCCCGTGTAATTTGCGTCAACAGAAATTTTCCATGACTGGACATTCAAAGAAACAATTAATGCCGCAACAAAATCAGGGGTCCACATGATTCGTTTTCCGTACGTCAAAGAATTATTCTTATCCAAGAGCATTGTATATAAATATTCGCAATTGAATTTGATGTTCAACAAATCGTTGAAAAAACTTTTCTCCAAATCAAAATCAATTCCTGCATAAAACGCAGACGCTATATTTTCAGGACGCCAAATTCCACTGGAAGCAGCCCATTGGATTTTATTTTCGTAATAGTTTGAAAAAACTGAAACCGAGAATGGGAGAAAATCCAGAAAAGAATTATAAACAATCTCCCCTCCAAATCCGTTTTCAGGCAAAAGACCAGGATTTCCTCTTGCGCCACTTCCCGACCAATACAAATCATCCATGTTGGGAAACTGCACCATACGATAAAAATTTAAATCGAATTCACCAAAATCAAATTTTTTATTTAATCCAATTTTTGGAACAAACGCAAAATTGTTTCCCTGGAATTTTGCCGTCAGAGGAATTACGAGTGTCCAATCTTTTGGGAAATATATTTTGGAATTTGACTTCAATGCAAATGTAAACTGATTGTGACTTCCATCATCAGTTGACTGTAAAAAATCACCGTTAAAAGTAAAGCCCACATTTTCATTGAAATACTCAGTTCCAAAAAAAGATAACGTAGTAGCATAAGTCAATGTGTTCATATAGTGTGAGGAATTTTCTTCTAACGAATTATAAAACCTAACGTTGGTTAAAAATGCAAGATTATTTTCCCATGACAAAACATTTTTTATATTTGGAACTAAACAGTTAAACAAAAATCTATTGTTATAATCTTTTTGCAAACCCGCCGTAACAGAATTTTCTGGCCCAGGACAATTTTTGTTTCCAGCATAAACATTGTCGCTAGCGGATATTGTCGTTCCATTTGTAAAGATATGGGAAATGGAAAGTCCAGCTGTCGAATCCCACACCGACGAATTTTTTCTTTCCTTTATTTGGTTTTTATAGTTATTAAAAAGATATAAATTCTGCGCCCCGGCATAACTTCCGTTGACCGAAAAAAATGTATTGCCATCAATGATTGGTGTAGAAAAAAATAATGTCTGCCTGAATGTATCAACAAAAAAGTTTGCGTTAAAAAAAGTTTTTAAGCTTGTGTCAGCGGAAAATGTTTTTTGATTTCCTGATTTTTTTGTGGTTATATAAACGACGCCGCCAACCGCACCTTCATCGCTTACTCCTTCCGTAAAACCGCCCTTTACAATTTCAATTTTCTCAATTTGATTTAAATTGATTGAAGAAAAATCGAATGTTCCGTATTGGGCATTGTTCACGCATATTCCATCAATGACAACTCTAACAGTTTCGTCTGTAAAGCCCCGGATTGAAGGTTTTGATTCAAGACCGTATGCACCATAGCTTAAGATTTGGACGCCCTTTTCTTCAAGCAATGTACAAAGATTTTCGGCATGGGAAGATTCTATTTCTTCCAAAGTGATTTCCAAACGCTGCTCAGCAACAGGAGTCCCAATTTTTGCAGCCTTAACTTCAATAACGTCTTCGTCAAAATTTTCTGCAAAAACAGAAAAAGAGATAAATAAAGAAAATATAGATAATACAAATTTTGTTTTCATAATAAAAAAAACAGTGCCGTTTTATACAGCACTGCATAAATCAAATTTAAATTCTAGTTAGACTTTACACATTCCGAATAATAAGAATAATATCCATTTTCAATTGTGAACTCAGCTTTTGCCTCTTCCAAAGTGTTCATAGAAGATTTTGTGCCGGCCGCTCCTGAAATCGAAATAGAATTAGCGGTCAAATTTTTATAAGAAATTGCATACCATTTTCCAACATCTGGAGCATCAGAATCATATCTGAATATGTAATTAGCAGAATCAGAATGAGTTGAACAATAAGCCTTTGTATATTTAATAAAAATTCTTCCGGCTGTATCAGAATCTTTTACTACAACAAGACTATCACCTTCATATGAATCATATGTTTCTCCATAATTCTTAAAGGTTGATTGATTAATCTCATAGACTGCTTTAGTATTGTCAACCCATTTTCCATAAACTGAAACATCGCCCAATGAATTAACAGGCATACATCCATAGAAAGCAAAAGCCACAACCAAAAACAAAGTTCCTAAGAACCACTTACCCTTTGAAAAAACTGTGTTTTTCATAAAATCTCCTAAAGCCAAAATCTGCGTGGCTTTAATTTTTTAAATTGATTTTTCATGCGAAAAATCCATGTGCCAAAGTTTCCGGACTTTCTTCGACCATGCGCCTTCCCAAATTTCTTCAGTGGCTTTTTGCATGATTGTTAAGAAGACTACCGTTGCGCATTCAGTACAGGCTTTTGACCTGTTTCCATTGAAACACATGTAAACTTGTCCAAAGACCACCCCAGTATATATAAATCATATTAAAAAAAAAAGACCCCCTGCAAAATCAGCAGGAGGGAATGTTTCCAATATTCAGCATAAAAATTTCAAAAAACATTTTCCGCTCAGAGATTATTCCCCTAAAGAAATTTTATTTTTTGTTCTGTATTCAGACGGAGACATGCCATATTCCGATTTAAAAACCTGTGTAAATTTGCTTTGACTTTCGTATCCAACTTTTTCTGCAACCTCCGAAATGCTGTTCTCCGTTTTTACCAAAAGTTCCGCCGCCTTTTCCATTCTGTGATGATTTATGTGGGCCGCTATTGAAACACCGTAGACAGATTTAAATACGTTTTTCAACGTGGTTGGATTTATATAAAACTGTTTTGACAATTCTTCTATCGTAATTCGTTTATCCAAATTCGAAACCAAAAAATCATGCACCTGCTTGATTCTATCAACATGTACTGACGAATGTTCTGATTCTGAATTTATATATTCCTCGCCACCAAAATCCGGACACGCAATGGAAAGTATTTTTTCAATCACCTGATGCAACACCCGGCACTCACTGGAATCGGATGCACGGTAAAACACCTCCTTTCCTTCCCTGGAACATTCCACCAGCCCACCCGCTTTCAATAATTTCAGGTGATGGGATACCGCCGGTGTAGACATATCCACCATTGCGGCAATATTGATTACACATTCAGACCGATGGCACAGCAGCCAGAATATTTTTAAACGGCTTGGATCCGAAAGCTGGGAAAAAAAGTTGGATACCGCTTCAAAATTTTTGGTCTTTGAAATTTCCGTCGAAACAAATTCATTCAGCGACTCATTTTTTCCATGTGCATGTGGAAGGTTTGGATATTCCATTGCTAATCCTCCGGGCATTAAAAAATCTAGATTTTTTTGTTCCATTTGGCAAGAGTTTTTGTCCATAAAGAAGTTTGTTTGCAAAAACCCTTGCATTCCAATACTTTCGAAAGTATATTATCAACATAAAGATTAAACAACTGTTTAATTGTTCTCGACAAACCTTTACTAAAAATTATTTCTAAAAATTGCATTTTTAGAAACGCCCTTATTATGGAGACTAACATGAAAAAGACATTTTCAATTGAAGTAGACTGCGCAAACTGTGCAAACCTGATGGAAGAGGCAACAAGAAAAACAAGTGGAGTAAAAGATGCCACTGTAAATTTTATGACTCAAAAAATGATTGTCGAATTTGAGGAAGGCGCAGATGAAAAAAAGGTTATGAAAGCTGTCCTCAAGGCCTGCAAAAAAGTCGAACCTGATTGTGAAATTGAGTTCTAATTCCAGTCACAAACTGGATTCAATTATTTTTTAACCTGGGCCTTGATTTATTCTTTTATCAGAACCCAGGTTGCACCATTTCCACCATTGTTTTTGTCCGGATGTCCTGATGTTCCAAGTTTTTTATTCTGTTCGATGTATTGCCTGACCATAGGTCCCAGGACAGGGTCGCTTCCATGACTGTGGTTGCCTTTTCCGTGAATTATCATTATTTTTCTAAACCCACGGCGAATTGAATCTGCAACAAAACCATCCAACCGGGCCCAGGCTTCGTCCCTTGTGAATCCATGCAAATCTATGGTGGCTTCAGGAACCATTGTCCGCAGGTATTCCCGGTTGTGAAGTTTCGCCTCATTCTCCGCTTCATCAGCAATCTTATCTTTGTCCACAGTCCCATGACGATTCAGCCAAACTTCCATTGGATTCGCACGACGTTTGTTGTCCTCCTCCATCTGTTTTTCATAGCTGTATCCCATGGCCTTCAGCATTTTCTGTTCTTTGGTTGGTGCGTTCGCTTTTTTATTTGATTTCTGAGGTCCCTTCTTTGGTTGACTTTTACTTTTTTCAATCGAGTCCCATTGAGACAAAATATCACCAAAATCCATAGAATCCTCCAAATGAATCTTTCTAAATCTATCAGCTATCGCAAACAATTTTTCTGCCGTTGAGACAAACTATTTAATAAGCATCAGGGTATCATTATGAACCCAACCGTAAGTGTCATTACAGTGGATATAAGACCAGTCATTCGTTTCCTTTTGAACCTGAACAACAGTTCCCCGTGAAAGTGAAACTCCAGCTCCGGATCCATTTTCAGGAATCTGAGAAATCTCGCCACCCTCATACAATGCGATTCTCTGCAAAGCCCAGTGAGTGTAGAATATTCCCATTCCTGCAAAAACAACTCCCATAGCAAGACAAGCCGCCGCGCCTGGTATCTTACGTTTTATGAACAACAAAACCGTCAGGAGCACCAGCACCAAAGCTGCACCCCAGATTGCAAACATCAAAGGAATGCTTGGTTCCCATCTTGCCGTGTTCAGACCAGCGGAATTTTCAATCTGCCTTCGTTCACGTCTGGCACTTGAAAAAAGAGGAATAGAATACCTTTCCCTTTTATGCAAAGAAAGCAGTTCCTCCAGGTCCTCTATTTCAGCATAACGTTTCTGCTCGTCCCCCTCGGTTTCAATATAATCAGCAAATGCATTTGAATACATCGCAGGACCAGATTTTTTATTACTATCAACAACTTCGGTGGCCGGAGAAACTTTTATTTTGTAGGTCGGGACCGTAACATTGTAACGTATTCCACCAAAGGACATGGCCGTTAAATTAAAATCGGGGAACCTGTACTCCCCTTCCAGCAGCGGTTGCCAATCAAAGGTCGCCACGGGAACCGTATTCGGATTGAACTCATCAGTATTAACGCTCTGCCGGGTAATTTCGTAAGCATCGGTCTGGACAAACAATGAATTTTCCGGAATGGACCAGGACAAATCATAAACCTGAGTTGCATATCTAATGTTCAATGTAAATTTCAGATGCTGTCCGGCAACCATATTCAAAGTTCGTGAGGTGGATGCATATCTGGAATCATCAAACGTAATTGAAATCCTTGGATGAACGATGCTTGGATTTTCATAAACGAATACAGATTCAAATGGTATACGCGCATACCAGTTATCAACTTTTACATCGACCGCCTTAATCTGATATGAACCGGCAGTATTAAATCTGAACGTCATGATAAGCCTTGTACCATATGACTCTGAAGTCCCAGAAGTTGGAACGTACAAATCCTTTCTTAATGATACAAAGCTTGCCCCCTGCGGAACATCGTTAATGGCCGCAGATATTTTGTCTGGAGTTACATTTTCAATATTCACTGCAAAGGAACAATCCATTGAAGTAAAAAAATATTTTTCCGTTTTACGTAAACGAAGGGACTGGAGATATTGCCATGAAACTGCACCAAATGCTTTCTGAGGAACAACAATTGAAGCAAGTTCCAATAATAAGAAGGCTAATAATCCAACGCAGAGCCTTCTGGTTTTTGCTGCTGATTTTTCCATTGGTTTTGTTCATTCTCCCGTATTATGGAATACAATGCATTTTCCAATACCGACTGGGAATTGGAATCCTGATTTACCTGTATTAGTTCCGGTTCCTGCACTCCCGAATGAGATTCATATTCACGCAAGGAAAGTTCCAAATTTATTTTTGCATTAATATCGGAACTTTTTATTAACAGGGCCTTCTTAAAATAATCGACGGCGGAACCATATTCTCCGTTCCTATGGGCAATAATTCCCATGTTATAGAGAACTGAAAATTTTATCGTGTCGGATGCATCCGGATTTATTTCTTCATATCTTTTTTGGGCAAAACTATTTTCATTTTGCATCAGATAAGTCGTAGCCAAATCATAAAGGGCATACTGCTCAACAGCTGTGTCCCCTCTATTTTCCGCGGACTCTTTTGCATTAAGGAAATTCTCTACCGCATCCTGATAATTCTTACGGTTCCAATCCATCCGGCCATCAAGAATTGTTATTCCATCATGGATTGTCTGCGGAGAACAGCCGGTGAAAATAAAAATCAATGATGCAACCGAAACCGCTTCCTTTACTTTTTTTGAAACCAAATGCATCGAAATATTAAGTTCCCCAAAAATAAATGAAACAATTATAAATATCAAAGCCAAAAGGATAAAAAGATTATGACGGTCAATGCTCTGCAATTCATAGACAACCGTTGCCTCATCATCCAATTCGGAGGTCAACTGAACCGGCGTTCCATCGGCATTCTTTTTTAAACTTGAAAGGACCTTGTTTGCGGAACCCATTTCAGAAGAATCAACGAACAAAAGCTCCGGCATCAATCGGCTTCCACTTTGACTCAAGGTTTTCTTTTTTACATTCTCGATTGCGGCAATCATGTCCTCGGCATGGAGACAGGTTTTTATTTCCGTTTCCATATCGCCAGCCAGAACCGTAACTTCGCGCTCAGTTCCGAATCCAATTATCACAACAGGGATTCCATATTTTACTGCAGAAATCAATGAATTAGACAAAGCCGAATCAGTTTCCTCACCGTCAGTGAAAAGCCAGATGCAGGCCGACTGGGACGACTGTGAAGGGAATGCATTTATAGCCGCCTCGATTCCTTTGCCAAGGCTTGTTCCTTTGGAAGTCATCAACCTAGGTGAAAGTGAATTCAGGATTGACTGAACCGCTTCCTTATCTTCTGTCTGAGGTACGGCAACAACTCCGTCACCTTTCGCAATAACAACAGACACAGATGTGTTTCCAATTTTATCAAGCAAAAGTTTAGCGTAGGAAGCGGCAGCCTGCAATCTTGTTGTACCATTGGGTCCGTCTTCGGCTTCCATACTATAGGAGATATCAAACACCATTGATACCGCGCGTCCGCTTTTCTGGACAGGAACAAAGCTGGTTCCCCATGAAATTCCCGAGACTGCACCAACAATCATTACCCAGGCAAGGACCCTAAAAAAAGTTCTCAGCAGGAAAGAAGATTTATATCTAGTGAGGACAGAAAAGTTTTTGTTCAAAGCTTTTTCCCGTCCAAGCGTCTTTACTATTTTTGCATATTTGGAAACCATATACACGATATATGGAATCAACAGTAACAATGCGTAAAGGAATTTCGGATGTGCAATCGAAAAATTCATAAAATCTCCTTAAGAGCAAAACGACAGATAAACACAGCCGAAAACATCAGAACGGCACCAAGCATAATAAACAGCCTGTAATACTCTTTGTCATTGTTTCGAATATGATATGTCTGAACCATACTTTCATTGCGTTCAACAGAATCCAGAACCTGCGAAAGGGCACCCAATGAATCGACCTCGTAAAATTTTCCATCCCCTTCCGAAGCGACCTTAGCCAAAACTGTCGTATCATATCCGGAATTCAAGAATCCTGAATAATTTCGGTTGGTATACGGATCAATATATTCAAGGGGGACAGTTCCGTTTGTTCCTATTCCCAAAATGTAGAGAGAAATATTTTTTTCTTTTGCAAAACGTGCCGCGGTATGCGGATGAATCGAACCGGAATTGTTTTCTCCATCAGTTATCAACACAATACTTTTTTTCTGTGACCTTGAAGATTCCAAATGCATTATTGCACAAACAAGACCATTTCCAATTGCGGTACCGTCGCCCAATTCTCCGACAATCACATCGTCCAGTTTTTCCATAAAAACATTTCGGTCCAAAGTTGGAGGAACAACAACGGCGGTCTCCTTTGCCATTTCAACAAGACCAACTGAATCTCCAGTGTTTTCGGTCAGCAGGGTTCTTATTGCCTGCTTAGCCGCTTCAATTCTTGTCAGCTCGCCCATATCCTTTGCGGCCATTGATGGACTTGTATCAAGAACATAAAGGATATCCGCACCGTGCGATGAATAAACCTTTTCCTGACGATGTATAACCGGATTTGCGTAGGCTATGACCAGGCAGATGAATCCCACTGTCCCAAAGATTCTTGAAACAACGGAAAAAAATTTGTGAACGGAACCATTCCAGTTGAAGGGTTTTCCATGCCAGTCGCCAAGAGTCAATGGAAAAGTTATTGGTCTAAAGACTTTTATATAGCGCAAAAAGAAATAAAGAGGCACCACTAAAAGAAAAAAGAATGCGGCAGGATTTTCAAATTCCATCATGCCAAACCTCCGTCATTTTCATCTTCAGTTTTTTCCAGTCCTTCAATTGCTTTTCCTGTATTTTCAACAATTCCTACCCGTTCGCCTTCATTAAAGGCCGCTTCATGAACTTCAACAGGAAGCTGTTTTGAATCAATTGAATTTTGCGCAAAAATAACATAGTCCGTTCTTGTAAACAGGGCCACAATTTCCAGGACAGCATCTTCCTGACTTTCGGAAAGCATTCCACCAGTCACATTAAATATTACAGACGCAATCCTTTTTGTTGTAACAGAACCGAATGGTATTCCAAAACGAGAGTCCAGATAATTCCTCATAATCTGCTGCCATTCGGTTGCAAAATCAGAATCGGAACATTTCTTTGCTGCCAATTTTTTTAGCTGACGTCTTGTCAGTTTGGACATGCGGATAAGTCCCAAACGTTCCTGAAGATTGTACCATGCATCTCGGATAGCGCGAATCTTGGCCAAAACAAAACAGACTCCAAAAAGCAGAAGCACGCCAACAACAATCAAAGTCCAAAGGACATATTTTGTTCCTGGCAGAAGCAGTGGCGAAACCGGTGGACGCAAACTGACTGCACCAAGATTTTCCGAAAGGGAAATTATATTTACAGGCTGCAGTTTTATGCTGTATGGTGCCGGATTGATTCCAGATTCAATCGCCAGAATATCAACAGGCGGTTCAATTTCTGCAGGTGCGGCCTCTCCATTTTCACCTTCAGTTTCTTCTTCAGACTCTTCCTTTGGAGGCTCGATTATTGAATCAAACCCCATGCAGCAGGCGCTCAAATCAAATTCCGGAAAGACCAGTTCCCCTGTTATCCACGGAATAAAACTTACCAGCAATGTATAGCTCATTCCGTTTCTATGAAGGGAAACCTCTGTAACTGTAAAGCGTTCCTCCGCATCTGCAAAAGGCTTCAAAGCGGGATTCAAATACAGGACATCCCCATCAATGTGAGAAGAATCTGCCAGGGTAAAAAAATCTACCGCACTGTTGAATGTATAATGAAGCTGAACCTTGTCGCCAATGTAAAGCTCCTTCGGCAAAACAATCTGCTGAACAAAATCATCGGATACTTTTTTTGATGCCTGAGCAAAAAGCGGAGATATTGAAATTATAAAAATAAGCGGAAACAGAAAATACTTTTTCATAAACTCTGTCTATCCCTTGTTGAGAAAAATCGGGTCAACTCTTTCAGGCTATCCGAATTGGTATTCAACACAAACGGTATTCCACCACGTCTACGGACTTCATGGTTCCATTGAGTCATCCGGGTATCGTTATCCTCTCTCCATTTTCTTCTGAACTTTGACGAAAGGGTCGGCAGAACCATGTGCGCGCCGGTTTCCGGATCAGAGAAAGGGATTGCGCCAACTTCCGGCAAAAGCTCATCCATTCCGTCTACGATTCGTACAGCAACGACATCATTTTTCTGACAAAGATATCCGAAGGCCTGTCCCCAGGCAGTGGTCCTGAAATCAGAAAACACCATAATCAGGGTACGTTTTTTCAGAAGCTTCTGGCATCCCAAAAGCGCGGACTCAAGGGACGAACCGTTAGAGCCATAATCATCCAGCTTTTCAAATTCGGACAGCAAAAGCATAACCTGGTCATGTCCCGGAGTTGGTGCGCAATTGAAACGGATTTTACCGTCATAAATCACCGCGCCAATTGGAGATGCATTATGAAAGGAAGCCAGGGTGAGCAAAGAGGCACACTCCATTGCAATTTCAAGTCTAGATTTTCTTCCGGAACCAGATTTCATGGACGCGGAGGCATCAATGACTACCATTACATTAAGGTCCCGCTCCTCGTCATATTGCTTAACAAAGGGACGGCACATTCTGGCAGTAACGTTCCAGTCAATGGTTCTTACGTCGTCACCGTCAAGGTATTCACGGACCCCACTAAAATCTATACCTCTTCCCTTGTACAAAGAACGAAAGGAACCGTTCCTCATACCATCAGCAAGAGCAAGGGAATTAAGATGAAGCAGGGTCGCTTTTTTTGATAAAGTTGATTTATCCATGAGTCAGCACCTCTATTAAGGAAGTGGCATAATCTCAATAATCTTGGAAATCAGCTCATCGGTAGATACAGAATCAGCGGAAGCCTCATAATTCAAGACCAGACGATGGCGTAGAACAGGTTTTGCAACAGCCTGAACATCTTCAGGAAGAACGAAGCTGCGTCCATTGAACAATGCAGCGACCTTTGCACACTGCAACAAGGCAATTCCCGCACGAGGAGAAGCCCCGTAAGATATGTAATGCAGGATGTCGTTCTTTTTCTGTGCAGGCGAATGACGCTCAAGTCTTCCAGCATCAGGTCTTGTAACGCTTACAATTGATACAATGTAATTGATAATTTTATCATCAGCAGTAATCGCCTGGACAGCGGACTTGCATTTGTTAATCTGATCGACCGTAAATACATTCTGGACAGGCTGATTGATAGCTTCCCCGTTTGATTTTACAATCTGGATTTCTTCCTCTGGAGTTGGATAGGTTACAAGAAGTTTCATCAGGAAACGGTCCTGTTCAGCTTCCGGCAGATTGTAGGTTCCTTCCTGTTCAATTGGGTTCTGTGTTGCAAGAACAAAGAATGGCTCAGGAAGATGATAGGAAGTTTCTCCAATAGTTACCTGATGTTCCGCCATAGCCTCAAGAAGAGCTGACTGAACTTTAGCTGGGGCACGGTTAATTTCGTCCGCCAAAACAATGTTGGAAAACACAGGTCCCCTTCGGACTGCAAACTTAGCCATTGCCTGCTGATAAATAAGGGTTCCGGTTACATCTGCCGGCAGCAAATCTGGAGTAAACTGAATGCGCTTAAATTCCAGACCAGATATCTCTGCAAAAGTGCGAACGGCTAAAGTCTTTGCAAGACCTGGCACACCCTCAAGCAATATATGTCCACCGCCAATCATGGCTGTAAGGATTCCATCTATAACTTCTTTCTGACCAACGATTCTCTTTGCCACTTCTCTACGGCAATTATTTATGCTGGCTGAACATTCTTCCAGCTCGTACTTAGAAATTTCCATATCCACACCTTCAACAAAAAAAATAGTCTATCCCTAAGAATACACGTTAGATGTAAAAAATTCAATGGAAAGGTACAATTATAGACATATAGACAACGCAAAGCCCAGGAAAAAAAAAATCCTCCAAAGCACCGTCAGATTCTTTGGAGGATTCCCTGTATCTATACATAAGACAAGTGTATTTACGAAACCGTCTCAGCAGCGGCCTCTTCATTTCCGGAAGCATTCATATCAGCCTTAGCCTTTTTTTCAGCCTGATTTTTGGCATTCTGTATGGCCTGCTCCTTAAGTTTTTCAGCCGCGACAGCTTCCTCATACTCTTTACCGGCGGTCGTGAAGATTCTGTGGAGCATGTCCTTTACCTTATTTGTTACCATGTGATAGATTTTCTGGGACACTCTGACATAGTTCTCTCCTTCCAGCCCCAAGGAACCGTCACTTTTTGCAAAGACAAAGACATTCAGCACACCATTTTCACCCATATCGCGCTGCATAAGCAAAACACCATTGGTCTGGACATGAACGCCATCAACAACCAGCATCATATCACGGACCTTGCTATATAGCGGCACCTCCCCATCATAGAAAGTGCAAGAAAAATGGTTCAAACTGATATCGGTAATTTTTCCGCGGTACTGTTTTTCATTCCGGACAAAAGAAACCTCACTGGCACCCTCACAGGTAGCCCGGATGGTCTTTCGTCTTCCACCGGCCTGATTTGCGTGCATAACCTTATCAATCAGAGGGTAATTCTTCTTGTGCTGAAAATCCAATGCAATACAACCACACTGGATGCCTACATCAAAAAGATAGAACTGCTCCAGACGTTTTATTTCTTCATCGCTTTTTGATTTTGAATAGAGAACCCCTATAAGGATTTGCTCCCCGTGTTCCCTCTGAAGGTTATAAATATATTTCTGCCATTCTATGCCTTCAAGTTTTGCATCAATATAGAAAAAAAGAATTGACTGTGGAAACATGGATATAAGAAGTTCAACTTTTCGTGACATAGCACAGGTTCTGTCGTCGCTTATTATATAGGATTCATATCCATGGTTCATATATTCTTCAAGGTAGTATTCAGGTAAGAGAGTCACATCAGGCGCAATAAAAAAGGTTTTTCGTCCCGCATACAAATTTTCAGAAAGCTCCATCCATTTACCTCCCACGCACAAAGTATTTGACTCTAAACACAACAATTTTAAATCATAAAACCACATTTGTCAAAAAAATTTATATTCCCCCCGCCCCGGACAAGATTTCCCAAAAATGATTCTAACCTCGAAATTTGGGACAAAACCAGGGGGGACAGACCCCTTCGGCGTGAAATTTGGACAAAACCAGGGGGGACAGACCCCTTCGGCATGAAATTTGGGGCAAATCCAGAGGGGACAGACCCCTTTGGCATGAAATT
Source organism: Treponema sp. (assembly GCA_045643225.1). GTDB lineage: Bacteria > Spirochaetota > Spirochaetia > Treponematales > Treponemataceae > Treponema_D. Next base: position 16,030 of record JAZUKJ010000046.1, read on the forward strand.
TGGGACAAATCCAGAGGGGTCTGTCCCCTCTGGTCAAAAAAAAACACCGGCAGACATTTTTTATCTACCGGTGTATAAATAGTATCACAGCAGGACATCAAATCCTGCATCATCTCCTGATTTTATCAGAGATTCCCATCCGTTTTTCGCCTCATGTACTGCCACAAAATTCCTGCGACAATCAGCGCAAGTCCGATTCCGTCAGTCAAAAGCCCTGGGAAAATCATCAAAAGACCACCCGCCGCCAAAATCAAACGGACCGGCAATGCCATTTTCCGTTTCAGGAAACCTTCCAAAGCGGTGGACACAGCAAAGATTCCGACAAAGGAGGTCAAAGAAATCAGTATGACTTCCCAAACCGTTGTGTTTATCAAAATCAGGGCCGGATTCAGACATATGACATACGGAACAATGAAAGCCGCGATTGCCAGTTTTGACGCATTGAAAGCTGTCTTCATCGGATTTGATTTTGCAATGGCCGAACCTGCATACGCCGCAAGAGCAACAGGAGGAGTTATATCAGCGACAATTCCAAAATAGAAAACAAAGAAATGTGCAGCCAGTGCAGGAACACCCATGCGGATCAGGATTGGAGCACAAGTGGCGGCCATAATACAATAGTTCGCGGTTGTAGGGACACCCATTCCCAGGACAATACAGCAGAGCATTGTCAATACCAGAGCTATAATCAGGTGGTTATTTGCAAGGGAAACTATTCCATTAATCAGTTCATTGGCAAGACCTGTCATGGTGATTGAGCCAGATATAATTCCAGCTACACCACAGGCTGCGGCAACGGTAATACAACCTTTTCCGCCAGACTCCAGGGCTCCAAGAATCTTCTTCAGCGTTATCCTGTTTCCCTTATTGAAAAGACCAACCAATATAACCAAAATAATTGAAAGGCTGGCAGCCCTCTGGATTGTCATAAAATTGCCACTGACCAGAACAACCAGCATCACAAGAGGAAGCAGCAGGTAGATTTTCTTCACCAGAATTTTAAATACCGGCAAATCTTCCTTCCTGATTCCACTCAGGCCAAGTTTTTTTGCCTCAAGGTGAACAGAAATAAAAATCCCCGCAAAATACAGAACCGCCGGAAGGATTGCCCTTACCAGAATATTTGAATAAGGCACACCAACAAAATCCGCCATAAGGAATGCCGCGGCTCCCATGATTGGTGGCATAATCTGTCCACCGGTGGAAGCAGCCGCCTCAACCGCTCCAGCGAATTCGCTTTTGTATCCTGTCTTTTTCATCATTGGAATTGTAACCGAACCGGTCGTGACAGTATTTCCAACGGAAGAACCGGAAACCATTCCACATAATGCAGAGGAAATTACGGCAACCTTTGCAGGACCGCCAGAATATTTACCGGCCACACAGTTTGCAAATTGGATAAAGAAATTTGAAATCCCTGTCTGCTCCAGGAAGGCTCCAAAGATTATAAAGACCACGATGTATTTGGAACAAACATTTACAGGGGTCGAAAAGACTCCTTCCTTTGTGTAGAAAAGATTTCTAATAAAATATCTCAGTCGGCCAAAAAAATTTGGGTTTGTCAAACCAACAAACATCGCGTAGATAATGAAAATAGCTGCGACACAAAGAATTGGAATTCCGACACATCTTCTGGTCAATTCAAGCAGAGTTAAAACACCAATCAAGCCTATAACAATCTGGTATGGCTCAAATCTGGTTCCCTGCTGGATAATCGTATGAGCGTTGAATGTAAAATAGAGAAATGCCCCCGTTCCCAAAACCATAATCAAAATGTCATACCATGGAATATAGTTTGGACGGACAGATTTTTTATTCGCCGGATAAATCAAATACCCTGCAAGGATTATTAGTCCCATGAAAGAAGTTAACCGTATTTCTTCCAGGAAAGTCGCAAACAGTGTCATGTAGATGCACCACAAAGAGAACGCTATCAGCAATCCTCTTATAACAATCTTTGGAACGCCGGTCCATATGCGCTGATTTGACTCACGGTCATATTTTTTCATGATCGCATCTACATCAGCCTGCGCTGTACTAGTTTCATTTATATTCTGATTTTCATTCATATTTTATTCCTGTGTCCTGACATTGATTCCATGTTCTGCATAATATCTGGCAGCCCCCGGATGAAAAGGTGCGGCCATACCTGATGTTGCATTTTCAATAGTAAGCTCACGGCCCTTTGCATTTTCTTTTGCAATATCATCAGCATGATCAAAAATTGCGGAAGTCATTTTGTAAACAACATCATCATCAAGATATGATGAAACAATAACCGTTGCCTTGACCGTGATTGTATCAACATCCTCCGTCTGACCGTTGTAAGTTCCAGCCGGGATTTTTAGTGGAGCATAGTAAGGACAATCGTTCAAGATTTTTTCACGAAGTTCGCCATCCACATTAATCAGATACGCTCCGTTGGTCGTGGCAAGTTCAGTAATTGCGGAAGTCGGTGCACCAGCTACAATAAAGGCTGCCTGGATATGTTTATCCTTCAGAGCCTCCTTGCTGCCCTCGAAACTCTGGTACTGAGGTTTAATATCATCCAGGGTCATGCCGGCAGCAGTCAAAACATCTATCGCATTAAAGTAAACTCCGGAACCTGCTTCACCAATCGAAACGGACTTTCCCTTTAAATCGTAAACTGATTTTAGATTTGGATCCATCGTTACAATCTGAACCGTCTCTGCATAAAGTCCACCAAGAACCCTAAAGTCATGGGTCGGACCATCTTTCGCAAAAGATTTTTCACCGTTCCATGCATAGGCCAAAACATCAGACTGAGCAAATCCCATCTGGAAATCTCCATCCTGAACTGACTGGATATTAACTTTTGACCCTCCAGTAGAGACTGCAGTAACCTTTGTTTCAGCGTAATTGGTAATGTACTGGGCAACAACACCGCCATAGGAATAATAAGTTCCGGCAGTTCCTCCAGTTCCAAACATCATTCGACCATTCCGGGAGCATCCAACAAAAAGAGAAGCACACAAAAAAGTCGCAGCCGCAAAAATCAATTTTCTTCTATTCATATAGCCATTTTAACAGAAGATTCCAAAAATTTAAACGGCAAGATTTTGGTAAGTAAAAAAAATTATAGCGTCTTTTTAAAAATTGCAAATTTAAGAGACCCCCTGTATACTGATTCTAGAGGACACAAATGAAAAAAGCACTGTTTATATTTCCACTCATGCTCTCAATGTTAGCCGCCTGCTCCCCTTCAGTAAATCCAGCAGGCAATTCCAATTCGGGAAACAAAACCTCTTCATTCACCGACAAATACAGCAAGAACACTTCCGGTTATGTTACTTGGTACGACGGAGCAGAAAAATTAACTGTTGCATATTATGTTCCTGAAATTGAAAACGGATTTTACCATTGCGCAGTGTCGGAACCAAAATATTACGATCTTTTGCCAGGAACCGCAATTGAACTTTCGGCCAACGGAAAAACCGTTAAACTTCTTGTAACCGATTTATGCCCCTCATCAGAAAATTCGGAACACACCAGCAAAGCAAATTACTTTTTTGATTTAGAGAAAACAGCCTTTACAACTTTAGCCGCGGAATCAGTTGGCACATTGGACATGACTTTCAAAACAATTCCATACCCTACTTCCCGGAACATAAAAATTCAAGTAAAAGATGGAGTGAACGACTACTGGCTCGCATTCAGATTTTACAACATGAGATATCCGTTAAAAAAAGTAGAATTTTCACAGGATGGAAACAACTGGAGCGAAGCAAATAAACTTAGTGGAATAGAAAACAATTGGTATGTTATTCCAACAGGAAACAATCTTTTAAGTGGTGCACATTACTTTCGGTTAACAGATGTTCACAATCAAATCGCCGTTACAAACAATCTCGGAACTTTTTCCGCAGATGGAAAAGTAGACACTGGCGTAAATTTTGCTTAGTGATTTTTGAAAAATGGATTTTTCGCACATACTAAAAACTTCATCAGTTCAAAACGACAAACTTATTGATTTTGGTTTTGAAAAATCAGGAAACAGATTTCTTTTGAAAACAGATTTGGACGATGATTTTTACACAACTGTTGAAATTTCAGTAGCCACAATAAATGCAAAAGTTTTTGAAAAAGCTTCCGGCGAAGAATACGTTTTAGTAAATGTGGAAAGCGCCACCGGAGGATTTGTTGGGGAAATCCGGACAAAAGTTTCTGACCTGATTGACAAAATAAAAAAACATTGCTTCATAACAAAAGATTTGACAGCGGATTACATCAGCTGGATTAAAGAAAAATTTTCTGTTACTGATGAACACCCCTGGAACACTCCGGAAGAAATGGTTTTCCGCTGTCCGAATAATAAATGGTTCGCACTGATAATGGAGATTCCATTAAAAAAACTGTCTGGTCAAAGCGAAGAAACAATTCATGTCGTCAATTTAAAGGCGGACTCAAATTTAATCCCACAACTGATTGATGAAAAATCAATTTTCCCTGCCTGGCACATGAACAAAAAATATTGGATTACAGTTTCATTAACCACGGTCACGGATTTTTCAAAATTATGTCAGCTGACGGAGCAAAGCTACAATCTTGTAATGGCTCCCAAAAAAGCCAACCCAGGTTCTTAAAACCGGCTATTTTAAATTTAGCACAACTACAATTTTGATTTGCGAAAACATAAATTATGGCTTAATATAATAGTTGAACCAAGTTAAGTTCAATTTTTAATTCAGCTGATTTTTACGGAGGGTACCTATGTTACCAATAATAACTATAGCCAGAGAATACGGAGCCGGAGGACGCAGCGTTGCAAAAGGTCTTTCGGAAAAATTGGGAATCCCGTGGTACGACCAGGATTTTATGGATGAAACTGCCAGGGACAGCGGTTATGAACTGGAGACAATAAAATCGGAAGGCGAAGAGATGAGCCAGTTTGATGAATTCTTGGATTACATAATGAAAACCAATGTGACCTACAACAGTTCCCACGACGCAATTTTCGAGGCGCAGAAAAAAGAAGTTTTAAAACTCTCGTCAGCCCCATGCATCATCGTTGGACGCCTTTCAAATTTTATTTTAAGAGAAAACGGAATCAAGACATTCGACATTTTCCTTCATGCGGATTTGGAACATAAGGTTCAGAGAATCAGCGAACTAAAAGAAAATGGAAAAAAGGATATCAAAAAATTTATTGAAAAACGGGAAGCCCTGCGCCGTAATTATTACAAGCATTACACAAAGAAAAATCTAGGCGACTATGAGGATTTCAACATTTCCGTAGACACTGGAGTTTTAGGAATTGACGGAACGGTAGAAATGCTAGCCACCGCCATTAAGGGAATAAAGGAATAAAGAGCATCTCTAAAATATTAAGGTGGCAAAACCAATTGCCACCTTTTTTTGTGTCTATGGATCTAATACCTCAAGCGTTCTGCATCAAGGTTCATTCCTTCACTTCCTCAGCGTAATGGGGTTTGCCATCAAGGGACTTGTAACTCAAAAGGGTATCTCCCTGGTAGCACAAAACAAAATCCGGATTTCCGTCAAATTTAAATTCCTTGTCAAAAGGAAAATCTTCCCACCGGTAAGTTGTGTACTGGCGACCATTTTTATCCACAAGACTTTCGGTTGGATTTGTTTTATTATCAACCTCACCGTTCAATGCCCAGTTGCTTGGACAATGAGGGATATCAAAACTAAAAGTTCCAACATTTGTTTTTACAGTTATGGTCGCATCAGTTCGAGTGTCATTGCTGGCAATGATGTGGACTTTTCCATCAGGGTCTTTCCAGACGGAAGTGATATAGACATTTGAATAATGATCAACATTTTTTCGTACAGCATCCTGCAGCAAATCCGAATAATAAATATTACCAAAGTTGTCCGAGACATAGGCATTTTTCAGGGAAAGATTTTTATGGCTCCAATTTCCATGAACAGATTTTTCATTATTCTTCCCGGAGTCCAAAAAAATCGGGCAATGTTTTCCTCCTCCGTTCACAAACATATTTTCAAAACTCACATTATCCACATCACTAAATTCCAACTGAAACATAATGCAAGCGTTCACGTAGGAAGCGTTTCCTGCAAAATTGATGGAAGGAATTTCAAAACGAACATTTTTCAGATGCACATTTCCTGTATTGATTTTAGAAATCCAGTGACCATCAACTTCATTATTCTTTGCACGGTAGTCGCCATAAATTTGGAAACCGTCCACATGCACTTCATCGGGTCTGGCCTCGCACATCAGATTGTAAATGTAAAGTCGGTTCGCATAAAATTCAGTCAGCGGATTCATTCCATCATTTGTAAAACCACCAATCTTGCAATCGTTCAGCGAAATGTAAGACGAACTAACATTGCCAGAAAAATCACAAAAATAAAATTCAAAATAAATTCGTGCCCCCTTCCCTTCGCTTGGAGAATTATTAAAACCTTTGAACTTGCAATTCCTAAAAATAATTTTTTTGTTCACCGGATATCTGTCGGAACTATAAACCACAAAATCCATATCAGAAAAATCATAATTTTCAATCACGCTGACATTCGGAAATTTTTCAAGATTGTTTGAATATGAAGAAAGCACATATTTATTTTCATCAATCCTTTTTTGCAAAACAACATTAGCACCAATTTCATCAGTCGCATTTAGTTTCTTAAAATCGGTTCCACTTTTTGTACCAGTGTTGAATTTGTCGGGGATTCGAATTTGATCAAAAAAAGTTTCCCGGAATCTTCCGTCATTAATTTCCTGTCTGCAAGAAATAAAAATGAACACAAAAAATAAAATCACAACTTTGAAAAAATTATTTTTCAAAATAATCCTCCAATTTTTTATATGGATAATCCCCAAAAACGTCACATCAGTTTACACAAGAGATTGCCCGCAAAATCATACAGAAAAAACTATAGGGCATTACGGTCAAAATCAGGATGGGCAGCGTAAAATTCATCCACAAGAATATCCATGAGATAACGGTCATAGAATTTTCCGCCACGCTGAACCTGAGAACGCAGAGTTCCAGCCATTTTGAATCCGATTTTCTCATAGCACTTTACAGCCCTCTCGTTAAAGCTGTACACATGAAGAAAAACAGTGTGAAGGTTAAGTCTGCGGAAAGCAAAGTCAAGCAGAAGCTCCATTGCCTCGGCTCCGTACCCTTGGTCCCAGTAATTTTTGTCACCAATTACTATTCCGATTTCCGCGGTTGCGTTAAGCAAATCTATTCCATCAAGACCAACGCTGCCAATAAGTTCATCCGTCCGTGCATCAATTATGGAATAATCCTGATTTGTTGCCTGATGCGATGAAAGCCAGGACCGCTCATCTTCAATCGTCATGTACGATGCTGACAATGTAAGTCCTCTTGTCACTTCAAGATTGTTGAAAAACTCTGCATAACGAACAGCGTCTTCCGGTGTCATTGGCGACAGATATATTCTTTTTCCAATTAATTTTTTTATATGCATGTCATCCCCCATATTCACAATTTGCCGCAACTTGCAAATTATCCCAGTGGCTTTTTGTTAAAACTGTTGCGTGTCCAATTCTAACTTCATTCAAAAGAGGGACCGGAAGTTCATTGCAAGTGCTGTGATAAACGAATCCCAATTTTTCCTGCACCCGTTTTGATTTTAAGTTTCCATCATAATATCCGCTCCAGATTTTTTGCATTCCAAGTTTTTCAAATCCATGACGAATAAGTTCTTCCGCGGCTTCGGGCATGTAACCTCTTCCCCAAAAAGGTTTTCCAAGCCAGTAACCAAGCTCACATTCATCATCACGGTCAGTCATGTCGGTGTGGCCATTTAGTCTTAATTCCACAGCACCTATCGCAATTCCGTTTTCCTTTTCGCAGATGGCATAACACTCCGCACCGTTTAAAACATTTTCAATAACGAACTTGCTTTCATCAACATTTTTATGAGGAGGCCAACCTGCAATCGGACCGACATCAGGATTTTTTGCATATTCAAACAAACTATCTGCGTCAGATATTTCCCATTTTCGCAAAATCAATCTTTTTGTTTCCAACATATTTTCCTCACTAATTTACTTTCTAGGCACATCCGCAATGAAATGAAAATGTGCAGTCGATAGCACCGCAAACCTTAAAACGCAAAAGACTTCTCCATTTAGGAAACCTTTATCTTAGGTTCATTAAAATCATCTTGGATAAAACACTTTTTATAGAGTCTAACTTCTGTCTAAAAAATCACAAATTTTTTAAAAAGTTATTTTATTTTTTTAGAATATCTCTATATATTGTTTGCATTTACAATATATTATTGTCTAAAAATGTCTAAAAAATGTCTAAATTAAACCTGTTTAGACATTTTCCAAATCTTTCCTTCAGGTTTTATTTTACCATCATTTTTTAGCTGCTGCAAAAGATTTTTGATTTTATCCTTTTTCTGCTTTTCAGAAAGTTGGCCAGAAAGTTTATCCAATAGAAATTTTTCCAAATCAATTCTTTTTGCAGAATCAAATTTCTTTATATAATCAACAATCATTTTTTTACAATATTCATCTTCTAATCCTTTTAAATTCATATATTCAGTTTCTTGGTTTGTTATTTTTGCAATTGAACAGGAAATTGTAAAACTATTTTTCCTGCCTTCAATCAACTGTTTTTTCTTTAAACACTTAAATTCTTCATCTGTAAGTTTTTTTTGTTTCTGAACTTTATCCAAAAGCATGATATCAGCCAAAGAAAGTGTATTGTCACTCGCCAATTTTCGTGCATAATCAATATCCAAAACTTTTCCTGTAATCGTCAACTTTACTGCATGGTTTGATAAATCATATTCTGGAAGTGGAAAATATTTATTTTTTTGAATGATAAACATTTTCTTAATACCACTACCTATTGTATCAATCATATTCAAATTAACCATTGCATTTGACAGGAAAGTATTTCGATACCGCGTTTCTGGAGCATCCGATTGAACAACTTTTTCAACAGTTTCAGGAATAAAATCTCCGGAATTAATAAAAACAAGTTCTCCGTCTTCTTTTTCGACAAGAACAATTTTTCCTCCCATGGTATAATCCTGATGAGCAACACAATTGTTTATAGCTTCTCGAATTGTATATGTATCATATTGCAGAACCTCTTCTGGAAACAAAGTATCATTTCTGATATATCTATACTTTATATTTCTAATTTTGGAATATACTTTCTGAACATTCAAAATCAAAGGGCAGGAAAAATGTTCATAGTCTTTTTCAATTCCATCACGATCCTTTAAAATCCAAGTAATTGTTGATGTGGCAGGAGTTAAAAAATGTTCAGACTCAGGTTTACCCAATAATAAAATAGCCGTATTCGTAATTTTTCCATTCAGTGTAATTTTAGCTTTATTCAAAAAAGTTTCGTCATCCCATGTTTGAACTTCGTCTTTTAATCGTTGATTTTTTTTTACATATTGAATACGAGCGAATTTAATTGCATCGTTTGATAAATCTTTAATTGAAGCACCTTCTATAATTCGAATACTCCAGTCATTATTTATAGTTTGACTTCTAATTCTTTCAATTTCCAAAATATCTAGTCCGCCAAGACTTTCTCCGCTTCTTCCGTAATAATGATCTTTCCATGCCACAGGCATCCCTTGAGGAGCAGCTGGAATAATAAAACACAACACATCATCTTTTTCTGTATGGATTCGTTCAACATCAATAAAAGACATTGTCGGTGAAGTGTTATTTGTAATTTCAAGTTTAAACGAATTAACCTGAGATTCAGAAATAATTGTTCCTGGGGTAGATTTATCATCCTTAACACCCATTAGAAAATATGCTCGGTCTTTATTTTTTAAATTAGCTTCGTTGCTCAATGCAGAAAAATATTTTCCCAATTTATCAGCATCATAATTTTTGCGAGCCTCTTTAAATTCCAACAATTCATTTTCGGCATCAACTTTTAATAATTTATTCAGATCTAACATTTAAGACACTTCCCCCAAAAAATCATCTTGGATAAAACACTTTCACCAAATCCATTCGTCCGGCGGCCTTCAACGCTTCGATTACCAGCGGTCTGTTTCCCGGATGGTTGAACTGGAGCAGTGCCCTTTGCAATCTTCTTTCGTGGCCGCCCCGTGCAACATAGACGGTCTCCAAATGTCCGTCCCCGGTTTCATCGTGAGGATTAAATCCTGTGTAGTACATGCAAGTGGCAAGGCTTCCTGGCGTTGGATAAAAATCCTGAACCTGATCCGGCACGAATCCTGTTTTTTTCAAATAGAGCGCAACTTCAATGGCTTCGTTTAATCCCGCTCCCGGATGACCTGCGATGTAATACGGAACCAGATACTGTTTTTTCCCCAGCTCCTGATTTATTCTTTTATATTCCTCGGAAAACTCTTCGTAAACTTTGTGGGTGGATTTTCTCATCAACCGCAAAACTGAATCGCTTACGTGTTCCGGTGCAACTTTCAACTGACCGCTGATATGATGCTCGCACAGTTCACGGAAAAAAGTTTTGTCCTTGTCCATCATCAAATAATCAAAACGGATTCCAGAGCGGATAAAAACTTTTTTGACTTTCGGAAGCTGTCTCATTTTTTTCAAAAGAGAAACATAATCGCTGTGGTCAACTTTCACATTTGGACAAGGGTTCACTCCCATGCAATCTTTATTGGCACAGGCTCCACGCTCTTTTTGATAAGGACAGGCATCTTTTACAAAATTGGCGGTAGGTCCTCCAACATCGTGAATGTATCCCTTGAAATCAGGGTCCTCTGTCATCAACTTTGCTTCGTTCAAAAGACTTTCGTGACTGCGGGCCTGAATCCTTCTTCCCTGATGAAAAGTGATTGCACAAAACGAACAGGCTCCGTAACAACCACGGCAACTGGTCAAACTGAATTTAACTTCGCTCAAAGCAGGTACACCGGTTTTTCCATTCTCCGCCGGAGCGTCATACATTGGATGCCATTTTCTTGTGAAAGGCAGAGAATAGACTTTATCAAATTCCTCGGTGGTCAAAGGAAGGGCCGCAGGATTTTGAACAACGAATCTGGAATCGGCAGGTTCGATTAAAATTCTTCCATTAATAGCATCAGTGTTTTGTTCCTGAACAATATAGGACCTGGCAAAAAGTTCCTTGCTTTGTGGAGTGTTTTTTGAAATGTCCTGATACGGTGGCAACATCAGTGCGGTGTCCAACGGAACATCTTTTCCAAAAATAGGCATGGGTTTTAATTTTTGTTTCCCTGCATTTGATTTTGTCTGGCTGGCTTCCTTTGCGGCGGTGGCTGTTCCATTTTCATAAGCCGAGGTGTAATCGCTTAACACTTCAACATAATTCGGAAGCTCCTCTTTTTTTCCTGTGTACCAGCAAGTGCCTTTTACATTTCTGATTTGTCGTGCCGGAACTCCTGCTTTCAGTTGAGCCGCTATTTCCAAAATGGAATGCTCCCCCATTCCGTACATCAGCAAATCCGCTTTTGAATCCAGAAGAATGGAACGCTTCACGGTGTTGGACCAATAATCATAATGGGAAGTCCGTCTAAGACTTGCCTCAATTCCGCCAATCATCACATTCACGCCTTTGTAGGCTTCACGGATTTTTGAAACATAAGCAACAATGGCCCGGTCAGGTCTGTGCCCCGCGACTCCACCGTGGGCATAATCATCTTCGGAACGGGGCTTATTGTTTGCAGTGTAATTGCTGACCATAGAATCCATGGCTCCACCGCTGACCAAAAAACCAAGCTTGGGACGACCAAAGATTTTAAAACTCTCCGCTGATTTCCAGTCCGGTTGTGGAAGAAGAGCGACAGTATAACCGTTTGCCTCCAGCAGACGACCAAGCAAAGCCGCCGCAAAAGTCGGATGATCCACATAAGCGTCGCCGCTTACAAAAACAAAATCAACTTCATCAATTCCACGGTCAATCAAATCCTGCTTACACACAGGTAAAAAATCCTTTGGCATGCTTCCAGTTTAAGAGATTTTTTTATTTTTGTGAATTGATGAATCATAGGATTGCCAGGTCGACGTTTCTTTTATTTATCAAATAATTCTCTAAAAAATTTTGATGACTGACAAGTTTTTTTCTTGATTTCCAAATAAAAAAAACACCCAAACTTTTCTGCTTGGGTGTGCTGATTTTATATCAGATTTGGAATCTTCAATGGATTTCTTTTTATGTACAAATATTTCAGCGGATGCAAATCAAGTGCATTAGCGCTCCATCCACCAATGGAATCCGTATTAATTACGTTGAAACTTACAGGATGATATATAGGAATTATAACTCCGTCCTGCAAAAGCTTTTCCTCTGCCGCGCCTAGTAACTTGTAACGCTCGGAAGGATCGCTGGTCAAGGCCGCCTGGTTCAGATATCCATCAAACACCTTGTTTGCGTATTTTGACTCATTAAGCGATGAATATCCCCGGAACAATTCCAAAAAGGCCATTGGATCTGCATAGTCGCCAATCCAGGAATAGTAGAACAAATCGGCGTTCCAGGAATCAATTGACGCCATATATCTTTGAGCAGGAGTTGTCTGGATGATAACGTTCACTCCCAAAGGCTCCCATGCTTCTTTCAATATCTCAGCATATTCCCGCATATATTTAGAATCATTGATTGCAAAAATCAACGGCAGTTTCTGATCCAACGGAATCCCGGCCTTTTTTCTAGCCGCATTCATCATGACAATTGCATCATCAACATCATAATCATCCAGTCCGGCAACCTTTGGATATCCCACCAAAGGATAGACCAAAGTATCGGCAGCTATTACAGAGCCCTTGCGCAGCTTATCATATGGGACAGCCTCCAGCAATGCTCTGCGGAATTCAGGATTGTTCCAAGGCTTGTTCTTTATTTTGAAGAAAAAATAAAAGGTTCCAAATTCCGGACCGACATTAATGCTGCTGCTATTTATGATATGTCCCACATCAGCAACGGATGAAACCCAATCAGCTTTTCCAATATTAATCAGATTCGCGTTCTCTAATTCGTTTTCGCTTTTTAAAATCTTTATTCCAGGCAGGGCAACAGATTCGGCATCCCAATAATTTTCATTGCGGACCATCTCAACAGATTTTTTGTCATGAGACTTCAAAACAAATGGGCCGGAATAGACATCAGTTTTTTCGCTTACCACCGCAAAGGAATGGTGGCACAGAATCCTCGTCAACTGGGAGACTGGATAATCCAAATGAACCACGAGAGTCTCGTTATCCTTAACAGAGATACGGACATTTTCTGCAGTCCCCTTTCCCTGTCTGTAGGCGGCCGCACCTGAAACGCAGTCAATCATAGAGGAAAATGAAGCATCAGGATTAGCCAAAAGTTTTAGCCAGGAATCCTTTACGGACTGTGCCGTTATAGCGTCTCCGTTGCTGAACTTTGCGTCCTTCCGCAATGTAAACGTCCACCGCTTCTGGTCCCTGGAAATCTTATAGGAACTGCACAGAGCATATTCAGGTTCCAGATTGGTAGGATTATAAGAAAACAGTCCCTCATATAGACCGGTAAGCAACTGGGCTTCAGTTGTATAATTCGCAGTATGAGGATTCAAATCATAAGTATAATCTGCATCAACAATTACCAAAGTGCGTTGCTCGGCATCTGATTTTTTTTTACCGGAGAGAACATCGGCTCCCCACAAATACGAAGCGGCGACACTAAAAAAAATTAATGTTATTAAAGTTTTTATTGATTTGATCATTGAGTTATACCAAGCTTCCTCATCTGTTCTTTTTCTTCAATCAACGCAATATATTCTGCCTTCGCCTGATTCATTTTCACCATTATGCTCTTTATAAATGAAAGCTCCGGTTTAATTCCCTTGATCTTTGCCCTATCAAGAGGAGATGCGCTCGCCTTAAAATAATCATCCAGGGCTGTCAAAACCTGCATCAACCTTGCATTTTCTACCGACTGCTTATTCAGGAACTCAAGAATCTTATCTTCTGGTTGGGCAGATATTTTTCCAACAACACCACTCTGAGGAGAAACAATCGCTGAATAATATCTGGCTCTCTTTACAAGGTTGTTGAAAAATTCGCTGTAATTCAACTTTTCCTTTTTCGATGTCTTTGTAGCGTTATCAACAATCACGACTGTGTATTCAACTTCAGGCTCCGGAAGATTGAAAACCTTTCTCCAGAAACTAAGGAATTTCTGCATGCCAGTATTTTTGTGAGCCTGGAATACGGAATTATTGTTGGATATCTTTTCGACCACAACCTCGTACTGCTCACCGGAAGTTCCCAAAAGACGAACAATCTGCATAATCGTGTCGTGAGTATCGACCACCTTTTTCTTTTGTTCCTTTTTGGTATCAGAAACAATCCTAAACTTTGCCAGTTCCTGTTCCTGGAGAACCGCCTTCTGTTCAGAAGTTTCCTCCTCCACGATTTCATGAACCAGTTCAGCATTAAAGGAATGTTTTGGCATGGCTCCTGGATAAAGTCTTTTTATTTCTGCAGTCAATGAAGCTTCGTCGGAGGCCTTTGACCAGTCAAAATCTTCACGGGACATTACATTCTGGCGGACAGAAGCTTTATATACAGACTTTTGGAATTCTGAAAGTTCCCTCAGACTGTTGTTTATAAATGACACTGATTCGACAGACTTATTCATGCTGTCGTTAATCATAGCTATCTGAATTGGCTGTGCTCCGTTTCTTGCGGCGTTTATACAGACGGCAATGGAACGTGTGTTGATTTTTGGAGAATTAGGAGAAAGATTTGTCCATCCAAAGGTGGAGTTCAAATCCTGAAGCCTCTTTATTTTATCCGGCGTAATCTGGTCAACAGTGAACTTCATGTAATTGCAGATAAAATCTATCATGCTCTGGTAATCGCTAAGACGGATTCCCAACTCATTTGCCCTTTCGTTGTCATTAAACGGACCGTCATCAGGACTTACAATCTGCGAAATCTTTTTATCCTTTTTGTATGGGTCCGGATTTATGAGAGATTTCTTTACAAGGGCTTCAAACAAATTGTTTATACAAACCAGGTGCAAGCGGTAATTGTCTTGGATTTTTGGCAGCTGAACGGAATTAAACCAAGCCTTCTTTTCTTCAAAGGCTGCCAAATATTGAGCGTTAAAGCTATTGCTATCCATAATAAATGCCCCATCTTTATAAAATTGTCGAAAACGACTTTGCAAACAAAAGATTCTTAAACTCTAATGAAGATTACAACTTAATTCGATAAAACTCAAGTTTAATAGAACTTCAATTTATCAATCGGCAGATTTTTGTTTTCGGTTTAGAAAAATAACGCAATGCCGCAAAAACCTCGTACAGAGGGGACAGACCCCTTTGACGCAGGACAGGTCTGTCCCCTGTTTCCTGTAAAAAAAATCCTGCCACAACTTATGTCCTGGCAGGATTTTCAACCGCTTATTCAGTTTTATTTATTTTCCCATCTTAGAGACTTTTTCAAGACGGGCCAAAGCTTTTCTATCAGCCTCTTCAGCAGCAGCACGAAGTTTTTCTGTAACTGTGTTGATATTGTTTACCATATAAACTGGCTGCAATGTTGCATCCAAACAGTCTCTCCACAAAGAGCTTTCTGGGTCAACAGTATTGCGCTTCAAAGTTGCCATTGAAATTGGGATATGTACATACTTTCCGTGTACCAAACCAATAACAATCTTTGTCTTTCCAGCCATAGCGGCATGTACAGCATTGTTTCCAAGGCGTTCACAGTAGATTGAATCGCTGGCGGTTGTTACAGCTGCACGAACCTCGTAGCTAGGGTCAATGTATTTAAGGTTGATTGGTGTCTTCTTTTCCTTGAAGTACTTTGTGATTTCGTCACGGATATATGTTCCGATATCAGCAAGCTTTTTGTTTCCGGAAGCATCAGTCTGATTTGTTGCAGCAAGCAAGTCCTGTCCAGCACCTTCCGCTACAACGATAACTGCATGTCCCCTTCTCTTGAGCCTGCTCTCCAGGTGTGTAAGGAAGCCGTTTGGTCCATCCAATTCGAATGGAACTTCAGGAATAAGACAGAAGTTTGCTTCGTGGCTTGCAATAGCAGCGGCAGTTGCAATAAATCCAGACTCACGGCCCATCAACTTCAGCAATCCGATTCCATTAATCTGGGACTTTGCTTCCATGTGACAAGAATTGACAGCCTTTGTTGCCTGCTGAACCGCTGTTTCAAATCCGAAGGAACGATCAATAAACTGAAGGTCGTTATCTACTGTCTTTGGAATACCTACAACAGCAATCTTAAGACCACGGCGCTCAACTTCGTTTGCGATATCCAAAGAACCTCTCTGTGTTCCATCACCACCAATAATGAACATCACGTTGATGTTAAGTCTCTGGATTGAATCAACAATCTCAGAAGTCCTGTCTCCACCACCACGGGAAGTACCAAGGTAAGAACCTCCAATCTTGTGGATTGCATCAACGTTATCTGGATTCAAATCAATTGTGTCGTATCCTTCTTCCTTGAAGAATCCGTTATAACCAAACTGTATTCCCTTAATTCTGCGAACACCGTAGCGATTCCACAAACATCTTACGACTGCACGAATAACATCGTTCAATCCTGGGCACAAACCACCACAGGTACAAATACCGGCCGTAACATGTTCTGGATTAAAATAAATCTTTTCTCTTGGGCCAGCTTTTTCCATAAGGTTTGATGCATCACTGGCATCAGCTTTGTCATCGGCAAAAACATTTACCAAGTTACGAACATATGAAGTGTCCTTAACGTAAGCTGCCCGATAATTACCATGCTCACGGGAAAGCTCAATAGGAGATGGAACAGTGCATTCTCCTAAACTATCAACAGAAAAATCATATTTAATCTGACTCATAAGGGAACCTCTTGTAAAGACAATAAACTGATATATGTTATATGGAAACAACAAAAAATTCAAGGGAAACGCCAAAATGTTTAGGAAACAAGGAAACTTTTGTTTTATTTTTTTAGGCTACTTGAAAAAATTGCACAAAATGTTAAACTTTTCTAAAACAAGCGTTCATTGGGATAGTTTGGGAAAAAATGGGAGAATAATTTATGCGCTTTGTAAGTACAAGAAATGGCAATGAAACAGCAAGCTTTAAGGAAGCACTTTTAAGATGTATGCCTTCTGATGGAGGCCTTTATGTTCCTTATGACACAGAGAACCTGCGCAACTGGATTTTGTATGCCGACGAAAATACATCATTTGCCAACCTGGCCGGAACTTTAACATCCGCCCTTATCAACAAAGAATTCAGTCCTATTATTTGTGAAGCCATAGCCACATCCGCTTTTAACTTTGAACCAAAAGTAAAACAGCTGGACAACAACCTTTTTGTGCTGGAACTTTTCCACGGACCAAGCGGAACTTTTAAGGATTTTGGAACTTCATATTTAACTGCAGCCCTGGAAACAATCCTTCGATACACCGAAGAAAAATCCATACTTCTTGGCGCCACAACAGGAACTTTAGGAGCATGCCTTGCACCTGCGCTCCGTGGAAAGAAGCTGGTCAAATCAGTATTGATTTATCCTAAGGGAAAAGTCAGAGGCTTAACCGAAAGCGACCTGGCATGGAACGGCGGAAACATCTATCCAATTGAAATCGACGGAACAGAAGCGGACTGCCGAAACATCGTAAGAAAAATATTTTCCAACCCGGATATGGTAAACAAATATCACCTTACACTTGCGAACACAACCAATATTGGACGACTTTTGCCACAGTCCTTTTTCTACACATTCGCATTCACAAGAATAAAAAAACAGGTCGAAGGCGCTATATATTACGCCATGAGCACCGGAAACTACGGAAACCTCATCTCCGGACTATACAGCTGGCAACTGGCATTACCGGTAAACGGCTTTATCATGCCAACCAACAACAACCTGAAACTTGATGCAACTGGAAATGTACAGGTCCTGGACAGTGTTGTACCAATCGAAAAACGCAACCCAGCAGACCCAGCGGACCCTTCAAACCTGGAAAGAATGGAACACCTTTTCAAAGAGAATTCCCTGATGCTAAGAAGCTTTGTATATCCGGCGGATGTATCAACAGAACAGAGCGACTCTGCATGCAAAGAACTTTTCGTTAAATACAAATATTTTGCAGACAAGGAAACCAGCTCAGCATACGCGGCAGCAAAACAAAGATCAGATTTAATCGACGACGACTCCGCACTTGTCCTGATTGCAAGAGAATCCCCAGCAAAAGACGAAAGCTTTATCCGACACAACATTGGAGAAGCCCCGGAAGTCCCTGAAAACGTACAGACAGGCATGACCACCATAGATTTAGGAAAACCTGCAATCAGCCCGGACAACCTTGATTACATCATATCCGTCCTGAACTCACTAAACCT
Source organism: Treponema sp. (assembly GCA_045643225.1). GTDB lineage: Bacteria > Spirochaetota > Spirochaetia > Treponematales > Treponemataceae > Treponema_D. The sequence goes on from JAZUKJ010000046.1 coordinate 34,336, forward strand.
GCAGCGAATTTTCTAAAGCCCAACATTACAGCCCCCACTTACATGGAAAAAAAATCCATGAAAGTGGCCCCACACAGTGAGCAATAATCCCAAAGACGGAGTCTTTGTCCATAAAAAACGCGTAGCGGCTAGACTGCTGAAAAAAAACAGACCCAAAGGCAAAGCCTTTGAAAAAGAAAGGCGTAGTCCAACTCCCCCAGTGAGCAATAGTCCCAAAGACGAAGTCTTTGTCTATATAAAAATGCGTAGCAGGTGGACATCCGAAAAAAAAGGACCGCAAAAACCAAAACCATGCTCCTGCCGAAAATTCAAAGGGGTACATAGGGGCGAACCCCTATGCAGTGCCGCGGAAGGTGGGAGGTCAAGGAGGGAGGAGGGAGCTCGCTTCTGAGTAGAGATTCCGCCTCCCTCCTTCCTGCCCCATGTCTGAACATGAAAAGAACCTTGAAGGCGTAGCCTTCAAAAAACGAATAAGCGTAGCTTAAAAAGTCCAACGCAGTTGAAAAAAGATCCCAAAGGCAAAGCCTTTGAAAAAGAATAGGCATAGCCTAAACAGTCCAACGCAGTTGAAAAAGTTCCCAAAGACAACGTCTTTGGAAAAAGCATAAGCAGTGCTTACCCAGTTCCAAAGGCATCGCCTTTGAAAAAAAACATTTACTTCTTTTCACCATCCGTCTCTTTTTTTGCCGCCTCAGCTTTTACGGAACTTTTTTTTAGCCTTAGGCTTTTCTTCTGTATCATCGGTTGAAGAAACAGTCTTTTTCGTTGGCCGCTTTGTTTTTGAAACAGTCTTCTTTTCCGTAACCAGCGCATCAATGAATTTGCCACACTGATATTCAGCCCCATCCTTTGCAGCAATCAAGGTTTTGTACAAACGATGGACCTGCTCTTTTTGATTTCTTGGACTGTACATGGTGATGGCTGTATAGGCATACCACAGCGAAGCGTCCATCTTTTCCTTGTTGAACCAACGGATTCCATTAAATTCATTTACCCCCGTCAGCAAGTAGGCATCAGGTCCTTCAACCAAAATACGAGCAGTCTCCTCTGTTGACTTCGCAAATCCTGTGGCCCCGAAGTTCAAATCACGAATCTTCATCATCAGGAATAATCCACGCAGAGTATTTTTTATGCCATCATCTTTGACACCGGATTTTGCAATAAGTTCAGACAGCTTTCGGTCATAGCCCCACTTGAGACAATTTTCTTTTCCTGCACTTGAAACCATCGCAAAGGCACATAGAATCTTTTCAGAATTCTCATTCTTGATCAGACCATCAAAAATAAGATTTTCCTGAGCAGATTTTATTGCGGATGTTGAAAGTCTGTAATGAGTTCCACCGGACGCTTCCGCAGTATCAGCAGTTATTCCCTGGGCAGCCGCCATTGTGGATGCAAGATACTCTACCTGATTACAGAAAGCCTGGTACCGTTTCTGAGGTGTAGCATCAGCAGACTTTTTGCTCAGGCGGGACTCCTTTGGACTTTCACCGGCCAGTTTTTTCTTTGCACCCCTAGGGATTTTTGCATTGCGTTCCTTGGCCAGTTCCTTTTCCGCCGTGGCCAGCTCAATAGAAAGAGCCGCAAACTCAGATTCAATCCTGTAATACTCCAGAGCAGCTTCCTTCACTTCCTCAAATATTTCTTCCAGCTTTGGCTGCTGAATTTTGTTTGCCTTGAGGATTGCCACCGGAGTGAACAGGTTCCTGAATTTTTCAAACAATTCCGGAGTAGCAAACTTTTCAAGCGCGGCATACAAATCCTTATATTTATATTCCTGCCATGCCACATCCAAATCAGGAACACCGGAACCGTTCAACAGTTCATTCAATTTGGCATATTTCTTTTCAGCGCCATCCGTGACCTGCTGCACATCAAGATAAACCTGATATTCGAATCCCTTGAGGGAAACAAACATTCCGTTTTCGATAATATCATCACAGGAACGCACAAACCAAAGCCCTGACTTATGCTCACGGAAAATCATGAAATTATCATCGCCCTTTGTAAGTCCCATGCCTTCTGCCAGTGAGCGGCTCATCATCTTGAAGTCCTTTTCTCCGGAACCAACTTTCTGAGCATATTCGCAGGACTGACGAATCCATCCGGCAGCGCTATCGTACTTGTTATTGTAGAAAACGATTGTCCGTTCATTTCCTGCACTGTTTGAATAGGCGAAAACATTCTCATTTACGCTACCCTGATTCCAGACATCATAGAACAAGAAATTTTCCACACCAGAGAACAGATAACGTTTATGCATCAAAGGGAAGATATCATGATTATGGCGGTCCACCAGCCAGTTGTCAGGAGTTTCATCCTTATAGGCCCTGGTATATTCCATTCCATATTTTTCTTCGTAGCCTTCAATCTGACCATGACCAAACATTGGAAGACCTGGCATAGTCACCATCAAAGTACAGACTCCAAAATATTTGTCACCCTTTCCGAACTGAGCCACGGCGGCCTCTTCATCCGGATTGTTCATGAAGTTTACGAAACGTTTAAGAACCTGCGGGTCAAATTTGATTGTGTTCTTAACAGTGTCGCGGTACTTCTGGTTTTCCTCTTTCTTCAACATGTTCATGAAAGCCGAATTATATACGCGGTGCATTCCCAAGGTACGGGTGAAGTATCCTTCCATCATCCAGAAAGCTTCGGCAAGCAAAAGTGTGTCAGGCATTTCCTGGGCACAACGGTCCACAACTTCACGCCAGAATTCATTTGGAATTGCATCTTCAAACTGCTCTGTTGTCAAAGCATAGCGGCTGCGGGTTGCAATATCTCCTCCATGACCTGGCTCCGGATACCAAAGACGGCGGATATGTTTTTTTGCCAGAACCATTGCAGCATCAAAACGGATAATCGGGAAGTTGGCGGCGACCTTCATAATCTGCTGCATAACGGCTTCACGGGCGGCGGCATTCAGGAAGTCAATCTGGGCGGTATCATTCCAAGGCATACCGGTTCCATCGTTTCCATGATAGATGTAAGTCACATCGCCGGTCTGATTGTCGACCCGCTTAAAACAAACGGCGCAGTCGCTCTTGCTGTAGTAATGGTCCTCCAGATATAGAGAAACACGACCATCCTGGCTCAAGTTTTCACCTGTGAATGTATACTGAGGGAAAGGACAGTCCTTTGTGGTAACGAATAAATCCGGATGCTCCACGACCCATTTTCCATCCATACCTGTATGATTCGGAACCATGTCAGAAGCAAGACGGATTCCCCTGGCCCAACAACGGCGGCGCAGATTATCCAATGCGTCCCATCCACCGAGGTTCCAGGCTATCTCGTAATCAAGGAGAGAATATGCTGATGCCGCGGCTTCCGGATTTCCATTTATCTGCTTGATTCTTCGGCTGGCATAGGAACGTTCCCACAGACCAATAAGCCAAAGTCCTGTAAATCCCTGGTCACGGAGACGGTCCAGCTCCTCATCAGGAATCTGGTCCAGCCTTGTGATTTCCCGGTTATACTGCTTGCTCAACTGATAAAGCCAAACCAGAACGGTCTTTGCCATCAAAACAACCTTAGGCATCCATTCCCGGTCAGGGCTGAACCTTTCATATTCCTTCATCAAATTTTCATAGGAATAAGGAGCCATTTCAGGACTTCCACCGTTTGTCGGAACCCATGCGGCTTTTTCTTCTTCACTGATTGTGTCTATGCCTTCCAAAAGTTTCTTGAGCCATTCGCCCATATATTCGCCCCAGTACTGACGAATATAATCAAGCTGACCTTTAAGCGAAGTTGGAGAAGCGATGACAGGTTCCTTGAACATATCAATAAGATTGTTGTTCTTTGGACCAAAAACCGGCTGCGTCATAAAGAATGCCTTAATCTGATTCCAGACCTTGGCATAGTTTGGATTATTTGAAAGCAGCGTATCATCAAAAAGAATCTGGAACTGATGAAAGGCTGGATTTTCATTTGCCAGATGGAGCATAATCATTTCTTCAAGGACCTGCTCACGATTGCTTCTCTGCTGTCCAGTCAGTTCCTCGTAGGCGGACTGGAAAAGATAATCCGCGTTGGTCAATTTTTTCTGATAGACAGCCACAGGAGGGAATGTATCCATAAACTGGGAAAGCAAATCATCTATTGTGGATTTTCCGAAATATATATCCAAATCAGAAAGAAGGTTGGAAAATGATTGAGGCGCCTTGTTCTTTCTAAAGAGAGCGCAAACAAAATGGAAGATTTCATCAATAAGGCCCATTGCGTTCAAGTTTCCAGCGGAGACCTGCTTTTCATCTTCGCCCCTTTCCCTGAACAATGCATTCAGTTTAACCTGAAAATTCTGGACAGCCTTGAAGTCCGCGAAAATTGCGTTTCCGCTGGAACTGTAAAGGGTTTTGTCAAACTGACACAGGTCCCTTATTTTTTTGCTAATGTGAAATTCGTTGTAAGAGATTTGCACTTTTATCCTCCATTTTTATTTCTATTTTCATGCAGTTATTTTAGAGAACCGTAAATCTCTAAAAACATCTTTTTACTGATTCATATGAACGGCTCCAGAAATTGAAATCTGTCGAACCGTCCTCACGATTGTTTATGAACCCCGGAAATCTTTTTTATTTTTTCCGACAGCCCATCATTTTTCATGAGCTCTTCTATTGTCACCGGCATTCTGTAGGTCCAGTTCAGATTGTTCACAGTGCCGGGAACATTTATTCGTTCATCCTCAGGATTCTGCAGATACATGTTTCCGTCCATATACAAGTAATCCTGCAGCGGATTTATAAACCAGGCAGATTTTGTTTTTGCGGAACTGGTCAAAACAAATTCCGCTGCCTCAGGACAAAGCTCCTGATTTGGATTGATTGCCGATGGACAGCCATTCTTATATGCGGCATCAAAGAATCCATAGACGGAAGTTTTTTCTTCGTTCCACCATTGGCGCATAGTTGGACTGTCATGAACCGAAACAGAAGTGACGCTCAATTCCGGATAAGTATCAAACGCTTCGTAAGGCTGTCCTTCCTGATTCCAGAATCTTGTCCACCGGACCACGCGAAGGGCCGCAACATTCAAATCACAAAGAGCCTTCTGCATTCCAGGAAGATTTATTCCTAGATCCTCGCCACAGGCCTGCATTTTGGTTGACGAGGAAATCGGTTCAAGAACACATGGCCCATTGGCAATCCAGATTTCGGAATCCTTTTCCTCCAGCATCTTGAATTCTTCTTCCAGGATACGCTTTTCATTTTCGTCCAAAGATTTCCATGCGGTCGTATTTTCGTAGCTCCACACCGGAACAAACTGTCCTTCCTCAATTTCAAGCAGAGTCCTGTCCAGCCATTTTTGGGAAAGAATTTTGGCCACCTGCTGATTAAGATTTTCATCTTCCGAATAAACGGTTTCAAGAATCATGGAATCGCAGGTGATATCATCCTTGAATCTCCACAGCTCCTCTTCACCAATCCTGTAGCACACCTTTTCAAGCATTTCCGTCGCGGCATCCATTGAACCCGTGACATCGGCAATCAACTGCGTCGGAACATGGGGACGAGATAACCATTCCAGCCGTTCCTCAGAGAAACCGCAGTCCTCAAGGATTTCCTTTTCCATTGTGGAATAATAATTGGTATGCCCCAAAGCAGCCGTAGTCTCTTTTTCCGGATAGACCCACATTCTAAAAAAGCCAATCACATGATCAAGCCTGTACGCGGAAAAATATCTTGAGGCGCAAGACAGTCTGTTCTTCCACCAGGAAAAACCGTCTTCCTGCATGGCCGACCATTTATAGGAAGGGAATCCCCATCTCTGCCCCGTAGGATTATCAAAATCAGGAGGAGAACCGACCCTTGAACTCTGATCAAAAAACTCTGGCCATGCCCAACATGCAACACTATCTTCGTTTATCAAAATCGGGATGTCGCCCTTCAGGATTATCCCTTTTTCCCTGACATAATTCGCCGCATTCAAAAATTGTTCATGGGCACGTATCTGGCACCAGACAAAAAAATTATGACTGCTCCTTAAAGCCCTGTTGCTCCACCTTAGTTCAATCTGATGGCGCGACATATTTTTTTTATCATCATCCCATTCTTTCCAGGATTTCTGTGAGTAGGAATCCTTAAGGTCCTTGAAAACCGCATAATGGGTTACCCAGGGATTATCGGAAACAAAATTCCGGATTTGACTTTGATACTGAGCCAGCATGGTCATCTTATCAGAAGCAGACACAACATTCGCACCATTTTTTCCAGAAGCTTTTGAGGAAAACCGTTTGAGCATGTGCGAATAAATAAGATGGAGCAGCTCTATTTTACCGGCGTTAACCTTTTCATAATCAAAATGAGATCCCGGCTTGTTTTGCTTTATAAATTCTTTGTAAGCAGCAGAAAAAGGACGGCAATACCTCTTTGCATCCTCAAATTCAGGAAGGTCCTCTATCCTGATATAAACCGGATGGAGAGCATACGCCGAAATTGCTGAATAGGGAGATGACTGCGCGCCTGTATCATTCACCGGCAAAAGCTGTATAACCTCTATCCCGCTCTTCTGACAATAATCCGCAAAATCTTTTAAGGCCGGATAATCTCCGACCGAAGGACATTCATGCGAATAAAGAGCTCCAAGAGGAACCACAACGCCAGTTTTTCTTTCCATAATTCCAGCTTACCTTATTTTAAACCGAATAAATCCAGCCCACACGGGACTTTAGCCAACATCATCCCACTCTACAAAAATTATAACACAGATTGCCAAAAATAAAAGAACAAAATCGAAAAAAATATAAGAAATTAAAAATTTTAAGGTTGCATTAAGATATAAATTCGCGCAATATTTTTTCAATTTTTCCAACCAATTCTCTTGACGCACTCCCCCAAAATCAATATACTTCTTTGCATAAATACGACGCGGGGTAGAGCAGTTGGAAGCTCGTCGGGCTCATAACCCGGAGGCCGCAGGTTCGAGTCCTGCCCCCGCTATAAGATAGGCTTGGTTTTAACAACCAAGTCTTTTTTATTTTAAATAAATTTGATTTTTTAGAAAACAGTTCTGGGCAGGACTCGGAGTGTAGTGAACGCCGACCAAGTGGGAGGAAAAGGCCACAGGAAGTGGCCGACAGTGAACGGAACCGGGCTGGAGGGAGCAAACACGGATGTTTGCGACTGGAAGCCGAGTCCTGCCCCCGCTATAAGATAGGCTTGGTTTTAACAACCAAGTCTTTTTTATTTTAAATAAATTTGATTTTTTAGAAAACGTTTCTGGGCTATAAGAAGCAAGTCTTTATATATATTTATAACATTGTTAAAAAATCATACGGTGACATTCATTGACACTCTTACATATTATAATGAGAACGTCACTTATTGATCAAAAATCTCATTTATGGTAAAGTAAAAATATGGAAAAGACTGTCTGTGAACTTTTTGCTGGTGTTGGTGGATTCCGACTCGGCCTCGAAAAATCATCAAAGGAATGGAGGACTGTTTTCTTCTCTCAGTGGGAGCCTGGGAAATCAAAACAGTGGGCACATGCTTGTTATGTCGCTCATTTTGGTGATATCAATGAAAACACAGGTATCGACATTTCCCTTGTAGATAAAAACACTATCGACAGTCACAATCTTCTTGTTGGTGGTTTTCCATGCCAAGACTATTCAGTCGCACATTCTTTAAATGGTGAAAAGGGAATTGAAGGAAAGAAAGGTGTTCTCTGGTGGCAGATTAGAGATGTTCTTATCGCAAAACAATCTCCTTTTGTCCTTCTTGAAAATGTAGACCGTTTATTGAAATCCCCATCTAAGCAACGTGGACGTGATTTTGGAATTATTCTTGCCTGTCTTGCAGACCTTGGATATTTGGTTGAATGGCGTGTATTAAACGCTGCTGAATATGGTAATGCACAACGACGTAGACGAACTTATATTTTTGCTTATAGAAACACAACAAAATATGCCGCAACAGCAAAAAACTTAACAGCAGAAACTATTATCCAACAAAAAGGATTCTTTGCAAAAACCTTTCCCCTTGTCGCAATGGAAAACTTCCATGACTGCATAATTGATTATTCTGATATTCAGAAAATTTCTGACTCATTTTCATTTGCATTTGACAATTCAGGGTTCATGAAAGATGGGCATATCTATACAGCAAAAACGACTCCAAAACTAGAAAAACCTATCGTTCTCAGAAGTATTGCAGAATCAAATGCATCCGAAGAATTCTATATTACCGAAGATAAGTTACCTAAATGGCAATATCTTAAAGGTGCAAAGAAAATTGAACGTGTTGCTAAGACAGGGTTTGCATATACTTTTAGTGAAGGCCAGGTAGCATTTCCGGATTCATTGGATTTACCAGCTCGTACAATGCTAACATCCGAAGCAACAGTAAATCGTAGTTCGCATGTAATCGAGGATCCCGCCAATGGAAGACTCCGCTTGATTACCCCACTTGAGGCAGAACGCATCCAGGGATTTGAAGACAATTGGACAAACACAGGTATGCCTCAGAAGTTCAGATATTTCTGTATGGGAAATGCCCTGGTAGTTCCACTTGTTACTCGAATGGGTAATACACTTAATAAGATATTTGAAAACGAATAATCACCAATCACTCAAAATAACCCGATAATTTTCCATATGAGTAATCTGTTATACAATGAAGAAAGCATTCCATCTATTGTTGAATATGCACAGAGACTTGAGAACAAAACTATCGATGAAGTAAATTTTGAACAAGGTTCATACAAAGGGGCAGCTTCACCGACAAAAAAATCTGTTGTAGAAAATAAAAAAACTAAAGGTGGCTTTGGACAATATCTTGAAACAGCATATTTTGGAAAAGAAGCTGATAATAAATCACAACCAGATTTTCCTGCTGCAAAACTAGAATTGAAGGCATCTCCATTAAAAACACTTTACAATTTTGAAGTGAAAGTAAAAGAAAGACTTGTTCTGAATCATTTTACATTCAATGACTTAGATAAGGAAGTTTTTGATACATCTCATTTCAGATATAAAAACGACAATCTTCTTCTTGTTTTCTATCATTACAATAAAGAACAGGAATACGGAAAAATGAAAGTTCAACTTGCCGATTTATGGCAGTGCTTGAAAGAAGATGAAGCTCAAATACGTGCTGACTGGCAAACGATTGTTGATAAAATTCACGAGGGAAAAGCTCATGAAATTTCTGAGGGAGATACTTTGTATCTTGGAGCTTGTACAAAAGGTGCAACAAAGGATACCAACTGGCAGTCTCAACCTCACTCAGATATAAAAGCTCAGGGAAGAGCATTCTGTTTTAAACTTGGTTATATTAATCATATCTTTCAAATCCTGACACAGCGAAAAGAGCATCGTCAGATTAACGAAACTAGAATTCTTTCAGGAAATGAAACGTTCATAGAAAAAGTGAACTCAATTTTTGAACCATACCTAAAAAAATCTGCAAAAGAAATATGTTGTATGCGCAACGAAAAATATAACCCAGCAGACAAAAGTCGCTACGCTAATATCTCACGAAGAATCATGGGATTTAATAAAGATCTTACCAATCTTTATGAATTCAATGCCGCTGATATTCAATTCAAAACAATCCGTGTAGAACCTAATGGAAAATGCAAAGAATCAATGTCCTTCAAGAATGTCGATTATTGTGAAATAATTGATGAGGAATGGGAGGATAGCTACTTCTATAATGCAATCACCAGTAAATTTATCATAGTTCTTTTCAAACGTGATGAAGGTCAAAATGAGTACTATCTAGACAGAGTAATAGACTGGCAGGTCCCTGTTGAGGATTATCATTATTTTGAGGAAGTTTGGACTGACACAAAAAATAAAGTAGCTTCTGGTGATTATGAACACTTTATGAAAATTTCAGATAACGCCGCCTCACATATTCGTCCTAAGGGCAAAAATAATAATGATTTGATGTATACTCCTCAGGGAACGATGGAAAAGAAAAAATGTTTCTGGATTAATCAGACTTATATTCAAGAAAAAATTTTAAATAAATTATATAAAGGAAAATAAAAATGATTAATATGGAAGGACTAAAAAAAATGAACCACCGTTGTCAAAAATCAGAATCGTAACAACAACAATCTGGCAATAACTTCGGATATAAAAAAACATAACACCATTTTCCCTAGGAAATCAAATGAATGAATTCACCAGAATTCAGAATCCATTTAAATTTATCATTTTAAGTTCACGGGAACAGTTTTTTAGTCCACCATATATATCCACATTACCTGTTTTATAATTCATTAAGGGAACCTCTAAAAATTGTAATTTTTAGTGGTAACTTTGAAAATACGATGTTTTAATTCGTTGGATTTCAATGAATTAAAACTCGCAGTCATCTAATAAATAATATTTTGTATTTATTGGACCGTTCCATAAAATTTTTTTTGTGTTGCAATCCAAGACAAGATATCCTATTTTCTCTGGCACTGAATAATATTCTTTGAGTACTTCATCTTCTGTTTTTTCTTCATCGGAAACAGAGTCTTTGTTATTTTCTTCGAAATAAGAATATTTAATTAACAACTTCGGACCTTTCAAATTGTAGAATGTATGAGATTTGTAATATCCCCAGCCACAATTTAACTCACGCTGAATAACGGACTGAACATCTACTTCTTTATCATTTATATAAACAGAAAATCCTCCGTAGTTCCCAACAGAAACAAGAATCCTATTTTTTCCACTCTTATAAAGCGATTCCTTGCGAGAGGTTTCAGAATTATAATCCAAAGAATCCGCCGCATTCAGTGCAGCTTCAGAAATATATTTTTTCTGCTTATCAGTCAAAACATAAGAAACAGTTTTCGAAAGAACTTTCTTCTGACTCAACACATCGTCTTCATAAAAAAGTTCACAAATAAAATCATCATAAATTGAAAAGCATCTGTTGTTTTTGCAGTAGATTTGTTCAACAGGTCCTTCGCCATCAAAATATATATCTTCCGTATCAATATCAACAAACTTACCTTTTGTTTTTCTTGCAAAATAAAGACATGTAGTATCTATGAAAGACCCCATCCTCACATAAATATCATCTCTATTCCAGGCATCCAATTTAAAATTTACATGCTGATCGCTGACCTTATATATCTCGTAATTAATAGTTGGTTTATAATTTTCAATCTCCACACCGGAAGCAGGAAATTTTCCGTCCGCATATTCACCAATGGCATCCAGATAATTCATCTGAGCAAAAATATTAAATGCAGTCACAAATGTAAAAATAAAAACAAATAATGATTTTTTCATACTGAATTTACCTCCAACAATGTGAGTAGTTATACAGTTTCATAATAACATGATTTAGTCGATTCCACTAGTGCAAAGAATTTAAAACCTGAAATCCGATTTATTTATTATACTTCCTTAACAACAAATATCTGCATACTTTCTTTTTATAATTTTTATATTCCGGATATTTTGAGGAAGAAATATTTTCCGCAAAAATTGAGCTTCCAATAAAAAGGATAATCAAAAGAATAACTCCAATCACGCTCCAGTTAAAAATC
>JAZUKJ010000047.1:0-13921 GCA_045643225.1 Treponema sp.
ACCATCGTTTACGGTCTTTTCCTTGGCCATCGCCATTGACACAAGGGTCAAAACCGCTGTGGTCAATCCTATCAGCTTTCTTTTCATCTGTTTTCCTCCAAATTACAAGTCTGGTAAAGCTTTCATTCAAAACAGGTACGGACCTTGAAATCTTCCCTGCCTACGGAATCGCTCAGACCATTCTAAAACATGCAGTACATCATCCTGTGTTGTTCATACAATTTTTTACTACATCAAAATGATGTGATGAAAAACAGTTTGGGGAAACAGAAATGGTAATTTTTATAGATGCCCATTCCTTTTGCCAATCCATTAAAATTATAATTTTCCATTTATAACCGGCATATTTTTTTACATTCCTAACTTTTAGGGAACATATATATTATATGGAAAACAAGAATTTAAATAGAGAAATAAAGTCCTCCCTGTTCATCGACTATTTCGGAAAGGACGAGGTTGTGGGGAAAAAGAATTTCCTTGAGCTCTACAACGCCATCCACGATTCTGACCTGAAGCTGGAGGACACCAGGCTGGAGCTGACGGACATAGACAATACCGTTTACAAGACCTTCCAGAACGACCTGGGAATGATGGTGAACGGACGGCTGGTCGTGCTGATGGAGCACCAGTCCACAATCAACCCCAACATGCCCCTCAGACTTTTGGAGTATGTCACAAAAATTTATTCCGGCCTGCTGGAGTCGAGGCTGCGTTATTCGACAAGGCTGGCATCCATTCCGTCCCCGGAGTTTTATGTATTGGGAACCTCTAAAAATTTCAATTTTTAGAGGTAACTTTGAAAACGCGATGTTTAAAGCCTTGCAATTTCAAGGCTTTAAACTCGGCAGGCATCTATAAAAAGTATTTTTTATAGATGTCCTATTCTACAACGGAAAATCCCCCATGCCGGCGGAATCGGTTTTAAAACTGTCGGACGCCTATATGGAAAAACTGGACAAAGAGACTCTGGAACTCAAGGTGACTGTCTTCAACCTGAACTCGGCTGATTTACAACTGAACAACAAAAGTGCTACACTGAAAGCGTACAACCGGTTCGTGAATTATTTTTACGCCAACACGGATTTGAAGAACCCGAAATCCTGCGAGCGGACATTGAACAATGCGTTCAGGGATGGACTTTTGCCAAACTATCTGGACCGAAAAATCAAGGAGGTGCGGAACATGTTTTTAGCCGAGTACGACTACAACGAGGACATAGCCGTAAAAAAAGAAGAAGCCTACGACGATGGATTTCACGATGGTTTTAATGACGGATTTGGTGACGGTGCGGAGAAAACTAAAATAGAAGACGCAAAATCCTTAGTTTTTCAGTTGCATCTATCATTGGAAGAAGTTTCTAAATATCTTAAACTCACTCCAAAGCAGCAGGAAATTCTTGAAAAGGAAATAGATTCGGAATGAACGCCCCCCCTACGCAAGCATCGGGGTATGAAGCCAATCGGCATGAATAAATCAAAAAAACATTTGCCGTTTTATATTCTTTTTTAGTATATTATTTATAGAACAAACATAATTAAAGTTTTTAGAGGAAATAAAATGGCAAAGCATCAGTTTCAGACAGAAGTCAACCAGCTTTTGAAGTTGATTATCCACTCAATGTATTCCAACAAGGATATTTTCCTTCGCGAAATCGTTTCCAATGCATCAGACGCTCTGGATAAACTCAAATATCTTACAGTCAGCAACGACAATTTCAAGTCTCTGACTTTCAATCCACGCATAGACATCACTTTTGACGACAACAAACAGATTCTTACAATCCAGGACTGCGGAATCGGTATGGATGAAAAGGATTTGAACGACAACCTGGGAACAATCGCCCGTTCAGGAACCAAGGCCTTTATTGAACAGCTTTCCGCCAGTGGAAATCCAAATTCAGATTTGATTGGACAGTTCGGTGTTGGATTCTACAGCGCATTTATGGCCGCCAACCAGATTGACGTTTACACCCGCAAGGCAGGTGGAGACGGTAAAGCCTGGCACTGGTCATCCGACGGAACCAATTCCTACGATGTTGAGGAGCTGGATGTTTCATCAGATGCAGCAAAGCAGTACGGATTCGACAAAAACGAGACAGTCGGTTCAGCAATCGAAATCCACCTGAACGATGACAGCAAGGATTACGCTTCAAGATGGAAGATTGACGAACTGATAAAGAAATATTCAAACCACATCGCTTTCCCAATCTACCTGCACTACACCCAGAACAAGTACGACAAGGACGGAAAGGCTGAGGGAACAGAAAACAAAGTCGAGCAGGTCAACTCAGCCAGCGCACTCTGGAAAAGAAACAAGAACGAGCTTAAGGAAGAGGACTACAACGATTTCTACAAGACAATCAGTCACGATGGAACCGACCCACTTTTGTACAACCACGTCCATGCCGAGGGAACCCAGGAATATACAACCCTGTTCTATGTTCCACAGGTCGCTCCATTTGATATGTACCAGGCGGACTACAAGAGCGGCGTAAAGCTTTATGTAAAAAGAGTTTTCATCACCGACGATGACCGCGAGCTTTTGCCATCCTACTTGAGATTCGTTCGCGGTGTAATCGATTCAGAAGATTTGCCTTTGAACGTTAGCCGCGAGATTTTGCAGCAGAACAGAATCCTTGAAACAATCAAGACTTCCTCCGTAAAAAAACTTCTGTCCGAATTCAAAAAGCTTGGAGAGGCAGCGGACAAGGCCCGTGGAGTGGAGAATCCAACGGACGAGGACAAGGCGACAATCGAAAAGTGGAACAAGTTTGTCCGCTCATACAACCGCCCATTGAAGGAAGGACTCTATTCTGATTTCGCCAACCGCGACGAGATTGCTGACATCATCCGTTTCAAGAGTACCCATGAATCAGGAACAGGCGACGACAAATGGACCAGCCTTGCCGATTATGTCCAGAGAATGAAGGACGACCAGAAGGCCATCTACTATATTTCCGGAGTTGACGAAAAGAATCTCCGCGCATCCCCTCTCCTTGAGGCATACAAAAAGAAGGGATTCGAAGTTCTCATCATGGCCGACGAAATTGATGACATCGTTATTCCGCAGTACGGAAAATACAAGGACTTTGATTTGAAAGCCGTGAACCGTGCCGGAAGTGACGATGAGCTGGGAGTTGACAAGGACGAGGCAAAGAAGAAGGAAGAAGCATTCAAGCCGGTCCAGGAAAAAATCAAAAAGGCATTGGGCGACAGAGTAAAGGATGTTGTCCTGAGTAAAAGACTTTCCGACAGTCCATCCTGTGTCGTCATCGATGAAAACGACCCTTCACTTCAGATGGAACGCATGATGAAGGCCATGGGACAGGGAAACGCCAGCTTCGTAAAACCGATTCTGGAAATCAACGGAGACCATGCCCTGGTCAAGAAACTGGAAGGCGATGCGGATGAAACCACCGTTGCCCAGGTCAGCGAAGTTTTGCTTGACCAGGCCCTTTTGATTGACGGTGCAGAGCTCAAGGATCCAAACGAATTCGTAAAAGCCCTGAACGCGCTTTTGACAAAATAGTTCCAGACAACGGTCCCCAGGTTCAAAACCCCGGGGATACAAAAACAACAAAAGCCCGCCAGTTACTATTGGAAACCTCTAAAAATTGCAATTTTTAGAGATGCCCTGTTGTTTGTAGCCGGCGGGCCTTTTTATTGAAAATCTACTTGGAAAGCTTGTTGAGAGGTTTCTCGAACTGTCGCTTTTCGGCTTCCTGTGCGGGGCGGTAAAGGACGGACTTGTTTCCAATAATCCTTACTATTGTGGCATCGCATTTTTGTGCCAGTTCGTTCGTCAGTTCAACTTTTTCATCCTTGAATTCGATGAATGATATTTTTATAAGCTCGTGGGAGGCCAGCTGGGAGTCAGTCATTTTTTCGACTCCCTCGGTCAATCCTGCCCCACCAATTATTACGACAGGCGACAAATCATGCGCCACTTTTTCCAAAAATTTTCTCTGTTTGCTGTTTAATTCCATCATGCAGACAATCATAAAGATAAACGAAAGGATTTGCAAGGACTGAACCAATCCGAAATCCAGTCCACCAAGACAAAACCGTGTAACATTTAACTCATCCTTTTGTTTACCGATAATATAGACGGGTGGATATATGAAAAAAATAGTTTTATTGATGGCACTTTCCCTGTCATCCCTTTTTGTTTTTGGCGAAGCTCCTGCATTAAAAAATATTTTTCCTCAGAACTATCAGCATCTGGTTCAGCTTAAAGAAAATGAATCAAAATCCATAGTCGCAGGCTGCTCGGCATTGATAAAGCAGGCCGCAAGTACGAACAGGCTTGGAAAAGATTTTTCAATCTCGACCGTTTTCAGACAGAACAACGGCGGACGGCATTTCTATAGAATCCTCGTGACCAGCGTGGATTTTGATAAACTTAGCTTCCCAACCATCGAGTCTGGAACCTACAGCGAAAACGAGGCCTACTGGATGCAGGATTCCAGTCACGCCATACTGCAGCTGCTGGTTGAAGACGTGAACTCCGAATACAGACTTCTGGATTCCGACGTAACCGGTATGTGGCAAAAAGATAACAGCGGAACCAAAATCTATTTCTCCGACTTTTTGATTTCAGCCTCCGAGGACACCACGGGAGTCCTTCATCTAAAAGCGGAAATCCCAGTGACCTTTGGCGAAACCTGGGACGGTCTTACAAAAATTGTTTTCCTGCCAAGGGGGACAGACCCCTATGGGAAACAGTCCGCAGATTTTACAATCACCGAGAACGGAACAAAATCCACAGTAACCATAAAGGCTTCCGACTTTTTGGCGGACAAATATTCCCCAATCAAGTACAGCCTTCTTTCAGCCTTCGACAACAATCCCCGCACCTGCTTCAAGGAAAACTCCTCCGAGAATATTATTTCCCTTCAGTTCAACTTCAAGATGAGCGGCGACTGGATAAGAAATCACGGCAAAATAAAAATCACCCAGGCCTCCATCATTAACGGAGACAGCACCAGCCGTACAGATTATTTTGCGGCGGACAGAATCGGGACCATCACCGCGGAGGCATGGGAAACCGAACTGTCTCCAGGGACAAAGGAAACCTCGTCCTTTGCGTTAAAAGATTACAGCCTTGAAAACCAGGGGATATACCTTCCGTTCACAGGCGGAAAAAATTATTACATTTTCAACACGTCGGAAATCATAAAGGCATCAAAGCATGACCTTTCCATGAGCGGATTCAACTTGAAGATTTCCGGATACGGCTGGATTTTCTAGCCCAACAACCCTGGAGGAAAATTTGTTTGACAGAATCAAATATAAACTGGACGCAAAAGAAAAACTAAAAAAGCGCAGATTCGTTCCGGCATTCGCATTCCTTTTCACCGTCGCCTGCGCCCTGGTTTTATTGCTGCCCTTTTCAAACCGGTTTAGACCCGGCCTTGCCTTTAATGAAATACGCTGGTGGGACATTCCCTGTACCGCCGCATACATTTTCATAGCAGGCGCACTGCTGATGGCAAACCGCAAGCTGCTGATAACGGTATACAAAACCGACCGGCAGATTTATGTCAGGGACTTTATCAATGGATTTGGGTTGTGCGCACAGGGATTTGTCGCAATCCTGCTTAAGACCCTTTGCCTTTTGCTTTGGTCCTTACTTTTCGTTGTCCCTGGAATTGTGAAACATTACAGCTGGAGTTTTTCATACCTGATTCTAGCGGAAAACCCTTCCATCGGAATAAAAAAATCAATGAGGATAAGTAAAATCCTGACCACCGGAAACAAATCCAACCTGTTTTTTACGGACCTGAGTTTTATTCCGTTGATTGCCTTCAGCTGTCTGACGGCAGGAATACTTTTTTTCTGGACCGTCCCCTACATGAGGATGACAAAAACAAGCGCATACCAGAATTTAAAAAAAGAGGCCTTCAGGAACGGCTCCCTGATTCCCGAAGACTTTGATGAATAACGGACCTTGACCAAAAGCGTCGGGGCATTAAAACCATCAGCACAAATGAAAAGTCAATTTCGGAGGAAAAATGTCTGAAAAATTAAACAAAGGATCGGTATTTGCTTTCGTCCTTACGCTCATACTGATTGCAGCGCTCACAATAATAAAATGCACAAACCTGGACATAGGCTTTCCATCAAAAGATAATGCGCCAAACCAGTATATCGCCCGGCTCTATGTAAGCGGTCCCATAGAAAAAGAAAACGGTTCCTACAATCAAAAATGGCTCCTGGAAACTCTGGACACCTTGATGACCGACCCAAAAAATGTGGGCCTCATTCTGGACATCAATTCTCCGGGCGGCTCGATTTTTGAAACCGACGAAGCCTATTTTAAGCTCATGGACTACCGGATGTCCAAGCCGATATACACGTATGTCGAAAACCTTGCCGCCAGTGGAGCCTACTACATGGCCTGCGCCACGGACTACATTGTTGCAAACAGAAATTCTTTGACCGGCTGCATTGGAGTTATCTACGGAGAATCCATCGATATCACCGGGCTGCTGGAACGCTATGGAGTCAAGGTAAAGACTTTCCATTCCGGCAGGAACAAACTTATGGGCAGCCTGTTTGAGCCATTGACAGAAGAGCAGGAAGAGATTTTCCAGGCCATAAGCGACGAAGCCTATGACCAGTTCATATCGGTGGTCGCAAAGGGAAGGAACATGGCTGATTCCACAACCATAGGGCTCTCTGACGGAAGAGTTTACACCGCAAAACAGGCGCTGAAAAATAGAATAATCGACCGCATAGGAACTTTTGAGGATACAAAGAAATGTATGGAAAACAAATTCTTTGGCGGCGATGAAATAGAAATCCAGGAATATGAATACATTCCGCCATACAGTTTCCTGGATTCCATAATGCCTGGCCTGACCACTTTTGGTAAGGCGAAATCCACCACAACAGACCTCCCGGAATCAATCCAGAGCGCAATCAACCTTGCGTCCAAAGGTCCTTCATATCTATATCCGGGATTCTAGAGCAAAAACGTCGTGGCAGCCTAGAACTGTCTTTCCACTGCCTCGGCAACCTGGGAAAGTGTCAAAGGTTTTTTGAAGTATTCCTTCACTCCAAAGGACCTGCACTTTGCCTCCAGCTCCTCATCCTGCATTGCCGTAACCACAATCACAGACGGATGACCAAGGGCGTCGCTTTCATACAACCGCTGGCACAGCTTGACCCCATCGATTCCCGGCAAATCAAGGTCCAGGATAATGCATTTAGGCAGCTTCTGGACCATAAAAAGTCCGGCCTCGAAACCATCGAAGGTCTGGGTTATCTGGGCGTTTTCGTCATGCTTTTTGATATATTCAGCCATGACTTCGTTGAAGGCCTTGTCGTCATCAACAATCAGGATTGTGTGTGGCGTGACAACAACCTTACTTTCGCACTGGTCCATAAGCTCGGTCGGAACCTTCATGCCACGTTTTTCCATGAATTCAACCAAGTCCTCCGGATACACTCTATATTGTCCACCGGGGGTCTTAAAGGCCTTGAGATATTCGCTTCTAATCCAGTTTATAGCCGTCTGATTGACTACACCGCAAATGTTTGCTACCTCTAGGGCGCTGTAAACAACCGGCCGATTTGTCTTTCTACTTGTCAATCTGTTCCACCTTCTTATAAAGATTGCAACCACTCGTTTTGCAAAAGAAAAAATAATTAAAGATTTTAGAGATTTTAGACATTATACCATAAATATCTTTATTATGCTACAGTTTTTTTATTGATAATTTTAGTCCGCAAAAAAATTCCCCACATCCCGGAAACTCGGGCTCAACCAGAACCTGCAGCCCCGAAATCACTGGAGGAATTATTTTTGCAACAACTTGATGCATCATCAGAATTTTGTACAGATTACCACTTTTTTACAAAAAACAACAATAATTTACCTAAAATTCATTTTTTTGCCAATAGTTCACTGTAATAGCGGGGCTCTATCCTTTCCTTTGGTATGCCGCACTTCTGCAGATAGCGTTCCAGCCTGGCTTTCAGACTTGAAACCAATGCCGGATCGTCGGAGGGGGACAGAATCTCTATTTCCAAAAAATCTCCCAACGGAGGAACATGGCACAACTCAAAGGTTGCTGTCAATCCATCAGGGACGGAGGCACCTCCTTCAACCCCGACAGTCCAGTCCATGACATCCTTGTGCTTTTGAACCATCACCGAAAATCCGTTGTCCTTCAAAAATGTTTCCAAAGGAAGCGCATCCGTTATTTCACATTCCCGCTCGTCATTCACCTCAATGACGGTCCCGTTCTCCGGCCTCTGTTCCTTCCGCTTGTAGGTCAGAAGCACGGTCTCCTTTCCGTCATCATATTTTTCCCGCCGTATCCTGATTTTTTTGTGCAGGGTGCCCTCCATCCCCCAGTAATTGTCGTCCCGGGAAACAAAGCCCCTGTACTCCGCCCATCCGTTCAGATTTTTTATAAGGGCATCCCTGTCATCGACCCATGCCTTAAGCTCCACTTCCGTCATAAAATCCTGCCTCAAAAAAAATCCCTTCCACCGGAAGGCAGAAGGGATCAGAAAATTAAATTAAACTCTCTGTGGTTCGGCGGAGCTTGGTTCTACCTTGCCCATGACCGCAACCACAGTGTTATCCGCCTTCAGCTTGTCAGCAGGAATTACATTTCCTTCAACCTTTTCGCCATTGAGGGTCAGCTCAACAATTCCCTTGCATACGTGGTTCGGATTTTTCACCTCGATATGCAGAATCTTTCCGCGGAAACGGCGCTGAACCTTGAATCCATCCCAGGAATCCGGCACACATGGGTCAATCATCATTCCCTCGTACTGAGGACGGATTCCCAAAATGTACTGGGTCAGGCTGTAGTATGACCAGGTTGCGGCACCCGACAGCCAGGAAACCCTTGTATTTCCGGCGCGAGGAGAGAATGCGGAATATGTGGTCTGTCCCTGAACGTAAGGTTCGCTCTGGCGGATTTCAGCCTTGTCGTTGTATGCGGCAGGAAGGGCGGCCTTGCAGTACTCATAGGCACGGTTTCCGTTACCCAGCATGGTTTCGGCAATAATTCCCCATCCCTGTGTGTGGTTGAAGATACCGGCGTTTTCCTTGATACCGTTGTTGAAAACAATGGCGCGCATAACTTCGATGCTGGTCTTTTCAAATGGAGGGGCACAGAGCATAAGTCCATAAGGGGTTGCCAGCTTTTCCTTAACGGTCTGCATACATTCCCTGGCCTGCTCCGGTGTGGCCGCATTTGAAAGAACCGACCAGACCTGAGTATTAAAGTAAACCTGCCCTTCCTCATAGGTCTTTGTACCATAAACAGTTCCATCCTCGCCGATAGCCCAGATCCACCATTTTCCGTCCCAGCATTTCTTCTGGATGGCCTCGTCAAGGGTCTTCCTCTGAGCCAAAGCCCAGTCGCTTTCCTCTTTCTTTCCAAGGCGGAGGGAGATATCAGAATAAGTGGTCAGACCAAGGCGCAGCTGGAAGGCAACGAACAATGATTCACCGTGGTAGCCCAGCTTGAGACAGTCGTTCCAGTCGGCCAGAAGACCACAAGGAATACCGTCCACACCCATGTGGTTCAGGTTAAACAAAAGGGCCTGCTTCATGTGCTCATAAACGGTGGCCTCGCCCTTGTCGGCATAAGGAACCACCTTGTTGTAAAGATTGAAGTCCCCGTTTTCGGCGATGTAGGCCGGGATTGCATTGAAGAACCACAGACAGTCATCGGAACGGTACTCCTCTTCCTTTGGAGGCTGCTCGTGGCCAGGATTATGGTCAGTGCGGATAACAGGGATCGCTCCACCGCAGGAAACCTGTCCACTCAACATGCGGTACATCCTTTCCTCTGCAACCTCCGGGATTGCGGCGGAAACACCAAGGATATCCTGAACTGAATCGCGGTATCCCAATCCATCGCGCTCTCCGTTGTAAACCAGGGAGGCTGCACGGGACCAGGCGAAAGTGATAAGACAGTTGTAAAGTCCCCACATGTTGACGGTATGGTTGATATCCGCGTCAGGGGTTTCGGCAATAAAGCTGTCCAACTTTGAGTGCCAGTTCCTGATCAGCTTATCCAGCTCCTCGTCGGCGCGCTTGACGTTACCGTATTCGGCAAGCACTTTGCGTCCGCGGACTTCCATGTCGCCAATACCCACCAGCAGGATAATCTCCTTTGATTCACCAGGAGCCAGCTCAATATCTGCAGAAAGGGAACCACATGCGGAATCACCATAGGCCAAAGAATTTCCGCTCCTGCCGTTAATCACAGCCTGAGGCTTTTCGTAGCTTCCGTAGGTTCCAATAAATGAAGCGCGGTCAGTATCATAACCCGCCACCGGAGCACCGGCCAGGGCCATCCATTCATTCATCTTGATGTCGTTGGTCTCGAAATCCTTTCTCTGACGGAGAAGATGGTCCTCGCTGGAAAGCCCAATGATTCCATCCTTGTATGTACCCTTGGCAATGAAAAGGGAATACTGCAGGTTCACCTGGTCCTGCTCGGTCATCCACTGGTTCGTAAATTCACAATAGCTGAAGGCCGTCAGTTTTCTTGGAACGGAGGACTCATTCGTCAGCTTAAGTCTCCAGTACTCAAAAATCTGTCCCAGTGGAACATAATATGTGGTCTCCGATTTTATGCCTGAATATTCGGAAGTGATTTTCGTATAGGCAGTTCCGTGGCGGCATTCCGACTTGTACTGGTCCAGAGGCTTTCCCACTGGCTGCCATGATGCTGACCAGTAGTCCTTGCTTTCATTATCACGGATATAGAAATAACGTCCCGGCTGATCCATTGGAACCGCATTGAACCTAAGACGCATAAAACGTCCCCGGGCTCCAGACTTGTAGAACCCATATCCGCCTGCATTGTTGGTGATTACAGCTCCATACTCCGTTGATCCAAGGTAGTTGCTCCAAGACTGTGGAGTGTCAGGACGGGTGATGACGTATTCCTTTCTTTCGTCGTCAAAGTATCCGTAGTTCATAGAATTGCCCCTGTTTTTGATACAATAATAAAGTCCCGCCATTCAACGGAACTTTCTGATTTTTGAAGTCTAAATGATAAAAAATTATTTGTCTACAATTATTTCCCAGATAATCGCCGGATTTTACAAACAAAGGGCCAGACGGTTTTATTTTTCCGGACGACAACTTTGCCACTCAAAAAAATCCCAACCAGTGCCAGTCCGCCACATCCGTTACCAGCTTTCCGGGGTTGCCATTCCAAAACAAACTTCGTTTGTTCCGGAACAGGTCTGCGACCCGCCCCTACAATCTGGCGTATAAACCGTGCGGAAAAACCATGGCCAATGGAAACCCCAGTCCAAAGATTTTACGTTAGTAAAATCCAATCCGCGTGGCAACATAAAAAAACAGTTGTTCTCTAGGGAATCAAGGATTCCATAATAACCTCAAGTCCCTCCTTTTTTATCTCCAGTGCAGTTTTCACCGCGAACTTGAAAATTGCCACACGGATTCGAGCCGACTAACGTCGTCTCCTTAAAATCATGGTACGGTGAACTAGAACTCACCTCCAGTTTAAAGATTTTCTGTTAAGAAAATCCAATCCGCGTGGCGATATAAAAAAGTCAACGACTATCCTTTTGGACCCTTTTAGTTCATGCAAATTTTTAGCAATTCCATTCTAAAGACCATTTGCAACAGGTTGCGACTTGAGCCCGTCGAAATCAAACAGCTGCAATGGAAACAGAGATGGCACGCAGAAAATCAAATTCATAGATTTTACGTTAGTAAAATCCAATCCGTGTGGCGATATAAAAATTCATGTTTATAATTTTGCGAATCTCGAAATCTTAACTGTCAGCACGGCCCCAAACAACAAGGGGTGAAAACCATCCCGGACAGACAGTATTCACCCCTATTTTTTACCACTTTTTTGACCAATACTTTCCTACTCGGAAATTGACAAAGCGGGGACAACACCGCCACTCCCAAAGTCGACACTGCTGAAGTAGTAGTCGTTCACATAGCCGTGGTAGCTGATGACGCGCGCGAGGTCAGAATAGTTATAGTGAGGCGAACGCAGCCACCACCAGCCGCCGTATGATGAATCGCTGTCCTTGTAGCAGTTGTTGGCCAGGGCATAGTCCGTGGGGAACCTGATTCTGTCAGCATCTGCTGTGAATCCGTTTCCTGTTGTGGTGGCTTCCTTGTAGCTTAAAAGATATACCTTGTCATTTGTGTCTTCACAGGCGTTACTGTTGGGGGAATATCCTGTGGAAGCCGCACTGTTATCAACTGTAGTGGCCTTTATCTTTTTCTTCTGGTTTTCCGTGAAGGCACTGTTATAGAAGGTGACCTTGAGCCAGCTTCTGATGTTGGAGTTCTTGTAGTTGTTGCTGGATGCGTGCCACTGGACATCTGCCGTCAGAATCTTCTTTGCGTGGAGGCACTTTGTTTCCGCAAGGTACACCCACTCGATTGGCTCCACCTTGAAGTACTTAATGCTGTTGGCAGACTTTTGTGCAACTTGGCTTCCGTTGCTGTATTTGTACTGTTCTTCTGTGCTTTTTGCATTTTCAGTACACTCTGCGTACCAGGCTCCATCGCTTCCCAGGTAATAGTCAGCCCCAGTAATTTCCGGGTTTTTTACGGTCTTGTCCACGGTTACATTGTCCGCCTTTATGGCCTGTGGATATACGCCGAAGGTTTTCTTTGCGGAATCATAAGTTCCCAAGGTATCCAAGGAAACGGCCTTCTCCCCACATCCACATTCTGGCCATCCTTCGTTGTTTTTTACAAAAGAATGGGTATGTCCACCTTCTCCATTCATGGTACATCCCATAAAGCCTAGGGCAGCCACCGCCGCAATCAGGATGCCAAGTCTTAACTTTTTCATTTTCAGTTCTCCTCGCTAAAAATTATTTAAAAACAAAAAGGACACTCCACGCCGTTTCAAACATGGAATGCCCTTGGATTTTCGGTTATAAGAATCTGCTACGCCGATGGTAACTGGTAACTGGTAACTGGTAACTGGTAACTGGTAACTGGTAACTGGTAACTGGTAACTGGTAACTGGTAACTGGTAACTGGCGGACTGTAGCCGATGGTAATATCTGTGT
The DNA here is from genome assembly GCA_045643225.1 of Treponema sp. Classification (GTDB taxonomy): domain Bacteria; phylum Spirochaetota; class Spirochaetia; order Treponematales; family Treponemataceae; genus Treponema_D. The sequence goes on from JAZUKJ010000047.1 coordinate 13,056, forward strand.
CAAGAGTACGCTGTTTGCAAAAGTTTTTCTTGTCTGCATGTCCTACCTCCTGACGCATTTATTATAGACAACTTTAAGTTTGGGGTCAATGTTGAAACAGTTATCCCTGACCACTTTATCTCCAGTGCAGTTTTCACCGCGAACTTGAAAATTGCCACACGGATTCGAGCCATCTAACGATGTCTCCTTACAATCATGGTACGGTGAACCAGAACTCACCTCCAGTTTAAAGACCATTGCAATTCAAGCAATGGGGGCCCCGCGAAAAAAAGTCTTCAAGTTTTGATGGTTTTTGTGAAACAAAAATTGACGCCCGTTGGCGGCAAAATCAAAACTTGTCAGCAACCGAAGGTTGCGACTTGAGCCCGTCGAAATCAAACAGCTACAATGGAAACAGAGATGGCCAGCAGAAAATCAAATTCATAGATTTTCTGTTAAGAAAATCCAATCCGCGTGGCAATATAAAAAATTCAACGACTATCTTTTTGGACCCTTTTAGTTCATGCAAATTTTTAGCAATTCCACTCTAAAGACCATTGCAATTCAAGCAATGGGGGCCCCGCGAAAAAAAGTCTTCAAGTTTTGATGGTTTTTGTGAAACAAAAATTGACGCCCGTTGGCGGCAAAATCAAAACTTGTTAGCAACCGAAGGTTGCGACCGTCTCTTTAAAATTTGGTTGCAAGTAAATTCGAAATGTCTTATACACATACTAACATTAATTTAAAGATTTTACGTTAGTAAAATCGAATCCGTGTGGCGACATAAAAAAAACTGCACGAACAGGAATAGACCTTTGCGACAGCAAAAAATGTAAGCCCTTTGTCCAAAGATTCTACGTTAGTAAAATCCAATCCGTGTGGCGATA
>JAZUKJ010000048.1:0-3964 GCA_045643225.1 Treponema sp.
CGAATGATATTGGCTTTAGGGATGAAAAATTTTACGACTTCCTTCACGGAAAGGCGGATTTATTGAAGCTAGAAAATTTTAAGCGCGGCGACTGTCTGGAACTGTTCAGGAACTACGAAAAAGTAAAGCACTTGTATTAAGGGGCATAAAAAAAATCCGCCATACCGGTAAAACAGTGTGGCGGATATAAACTCTGCTTCAGTTCTTCAAAACTTATGGGAGCCTCTAAAATTGCAATTTTTAGAGATGCCCTTATGACTTGAACTTTACAGCGGTTCCGTAGGCTATAACCTCTGCGGCTCCCTGGACAACAGCGGAAGAGGCGTAACGGATATTTACAATCGCGTCAGCTCCAAGACCTTCGGCCTCTGCTACCATCCTCTTTGTTGCAAGGGCGCGGGCTTCGTTCATCATTTCTGTGTAAGCCTTCAGCTCGCCACCGACAAGAGACTTGAATGCCTGGGTAAAATCCTTGCCAAAGTTTTTTGACTGGATGGTGCTTCCCTTGACCAGCCCCAGCATTTCCAATTCATGACCAGTAATGTAATCAGTATTTACTAAGATCATCTTCTTCTCCTCCTTTTATTTCTTTTATTCTTTCGATGCAAACATATATCAAAACCCCTAGAAGTAAAACGGGGATGACTCCAAAAAGAATTTTCAAAAAAACAATCGGAATCAGATAAATAAAAAAGCCGTAATATAATCCGCAATAGATTATAAGAAAGACAGTCACCAAAATAGGCGCAATCATTTTTTTCCCATGTTCGCTCATAGAAACCCGCCTTTTTTTTACAAGGATTAAAACTCGCTGGCATTTCAAAAAGCATTTTTTAGAGATGCCCTTAAATTATATTTGAATCCCTGGTTTTTATCAAGCTGATTTGGGCCAATGGGGGACATGCCCCGCCGCTTCACTCATACGCACTTGCCGTGAGTTCATTCCGGGGATGCGTTGTATTTAATCAATACCGGATAAATTTTTTCCGCACTGTTTTCCGGTTCCGCCGCTTCCACATCAAAATCAAACTCCTCATACTCGGTGTTGGAAAAAGCGACCCGGCAGTTGTGAAGCAGGCCTTCCTTTTCCAGATGGTCCCTGTGTTTTTCCTTGCTGTAGCGGTGGCTGTACCAGATTGGGAAATTTCCCTTTTTCCCTGTCAGGACAAAATCATAGCGCAGCAGATTCTGGACAAGCCTAATGTTCAGTTCCTCAAAAATCTGTTGAGCCCTTGAAGTGACAAAATCAAAAATAAAATTGAACCAATACAAATCCCGTCTTGCCTGGGCAAAGGTTCCAATCTCTTCTCCGTATTTTGTCAGCTGAAAAAGAAATTTCCAGGGGCTTGTCTTTCTGAAAACATAATTCATTGTGTTGGAAAAAATTCCTTTGTTCCAGAAAACGTCCGTCAAAATCTCAAGGTTCTTCAGAAACGCCATGTCAAGGAAACTCATGTATGGAGTTGAAAAAGTTTCGTACACAGGATTTTCCATCCATTGCCATCCGTTTGACTTTGCGAAATTTTCCATCTGTGTTCCGGGCAGGATTTTTAAAAATCCCAACTGAAGGGCGTCAGGCTTTAAGTCCATCACAAAATCAAAACTCTTTCCAAAGCTGTCCAGATTTTCGTAAGGGAGTCCCGCAATCAAATCCAGGTGCTGATGTATTGTCCGCGGAATGCGCCGGATGTTTTTTGCAAGTGCCTCAATATGTGTCGACCGGTTGATAGCTTCCAGCGTGGTTTTGTTTGCCGTCTGCACTCCAATTTCAAACTGCATGACTCCGGGAGGAACCTGCTGCAAAAACTCCAGAGCCTCCTGTGATAAATATTCCGCCTCAATTTCAAAATGGAACATGGTTTTCTTGTTGTGGTGGTTCAAAATGTATTCCCAGATTTTGATGTACCGCTCAGGATTCAGGTTGTAGGTCCTGTCCACAAATTTTACCAGCTTTACATTTGCATCCAAAAATATTTGCAGTTCCCGGCAGGTTTTATCAAGACTCTTGAACCGTACCCTTTTGTCCACACTGGAAAGACAATAGGAACAACTGTAGGGACAGCCGCGGCTTGATTCGTAGTAATAAATTTTGTTGTCGCCGTCAAAACTGTCTGTCAAAAGTTCCGGATAAGTGAAGGGCAGCTCGTCCAGATTTTTCATTAAATCCCGTTGGCCGCTAAAAGTTATTTGATTTTGGGAACGGAAAAATATTCCAGGAATGTTTGAAAAGTTCTTAAAATCATTTTGGACCAGCTGGACAAAAGAATTTTCCCCTTCGCCAAAAATAATAAAATCCAGGGAAGGCAGCAGCTTCAAATATTTTTCCGCCGCATAACCAAACTCAGGACCGCCGGCTCCAAGGATACAGGAAGGTAAAATTTTTTTTATGTCAGGAATAATTTGTGCAGTAAGTTGCGCGTTCCAAATGTAAGTGGAAAACAAAACCGCGTCGGCCTTTGAAAAACCGATTCCCCGAAGAATTTCGCCTACAGGCTGGTTGATAGTGAATTCCAAAATCTGAATGTCCGCACCCGGAAGTCTGGCTTTGGCAAAAACTTCAAGGCATCGTATGGAAAGGTTCGTGTGCATGTAACTGGCATTCAGCGCCACAAGAAGAATCTTCATGAAACTGATTATATCCCATTTTTTGAATTTTGTGGAATCTTGAAAATTTGTAAGGGGCTTGCGTCATAAATGCCGCCGGGCTTTCCGTGGTTTCATTCCTCCGTTCCACTCCGGAACCTGCCAGGGCAGGCCACTACAATCCCTAAGCCGGAAACGAGAGTTATTCCCAGGACGGATGGCGAGTTTTTGGCGAAAGTGCAGTTATTTTTACCATTAGTGTGATGAGTTCAAAAACTCGACAGAACTTTGCTTATGTATAAGGAAATTTCCACCGATTTTTTAATAATGGGAAATATCCATTACATGTGTAAAATGTGGAAATTTCCACAAATGTTAAAGTTGGGGTTGATTTATGCCGATAAAGCAAAACTTTTCCGAAAATCCTAAATCACAAATAAAGTCCAAAAAAAGAGTGACGGATCATGGTGAAGTTTTTACGGCGGAACGGGAAGTCAAGGCCATGTGCGATTTGGTCAAGGACGAAACCCAGCGACTGGACAGCCGTTTTCTGGAACCTGCCTGCGGGGACGGGAATTTTTTGGTTGAAATCCTTTCCCGGAAACTTGAGATCCTGAAAAAGCAATACAAAAAATCTGTGGAAGAGTATGAAAAATTTTCTGTTGTAACGGCGGGAAGTCTTTACGGCGTGGAGCTTTTAAAGGACAACGCCGAACGCTGCCGTCAACGGCTTTTTGATTTATGGAACAAAGAGTACTCCGCCGTCTGCAAAAAACAATGCTCCGACGATTTTAGGAACGTAATAAAATTTATTTTTCAAAAAAACATTCTCTGCGGAAACGCTTTGAGTTTAAAGCAGGTGGACGAAAACCAAAAAGATACTGACACCCCAATCATTTTTTGCGAATGGTCACTGGTTACCGGCAACATGATTAAGCGCCGCGATTTTCGTTTGGACCAATTGCTGGAAGCAAAAAACGAAACGCCGGAACTGTTTTCCGATGACGGCGCTGTTAACGGCACAAGAAATTACATTCCCACACCAATCAAGGAATTTCCTTTAACTGATTTCAGGAGGATTAACAAATATGAGTGAGGAATTTTATAAATCCTGTGAGGCCGTTTATAATCCTGATGTTCTTGAGTGCATTGCGAACCTGAGCAACGATGAAGTTTTTACTCCGCCGCAAATTGCCAACGCCATGCTTGATTTGTTGCCGCCAAAACTTTTTAAAAATCCAAACACAAAATTTTTGGACCCGGCCTGCAAGAGCGGAGTTTTTTTAAGGGAAGTCGCCAAAAGACTTTTGGTGGGACTGGAAGATGTTATTCCCGATTTGCAAAAAAGGGTGGACCATATTTTCAGGAACCAGCTTTACGG
>JAZUKJ010000049.1:0-9373 GCA_045643225.1 Treponema sp.
CGTCGTCTCTTTAAATTTGGTTGAAGTAAATTCTAAATGTCTTACACAGAAATATCAATTTAAAGATTTTACGTTAGTAAAATCGAATCCGTGTGGCGAGGACTGTTTTTGTTTTTGCGAACTTTAGTTGTTCCACTCTAAAGACTGTTTAAGGTTCATGCAAACCAGCGGGACAATTTTAGTTCATGCAGAATTTTTGTTATCCCGCTCTAAAGACTATAGCTGTTCAAGCAATGGGGGGGCACTTCAAGTTTTGATGCTTTTTGTGAAACAAAAATTGACGCCCGTCGAAATCAAACGGCTGCAATGGAAACATTGACTTAAAGATTTTACGTTAGTAAAATCGAATCCGTGTGGCAATATAAAAGCAGTCTCTGGAAAAATAAATGGTAGTGGAACTTAAATACGGTAATACAAATACATACCTCATAAAAGAAAAGGGACGGTATATACTTTTTGATACTGACTGGGCCGGAACATTTGGCAGGTTTTGCAAAACCCTGGGGGAACTTGATATTAAGGCCCAGGAAATACGGTATGTTTTCATTTCACATTTCCACCCTGACCACATGGGAATTGCTCAGGAGATTGCAGACCTTGGAGCCACAATCGTAATCGCGGATGTGCAGAAAAATTTTATCCATTCCTGTGACTCCATATTCATCAAGGACAGGAGCAGATTTATTCCGATAGATGATTCTAAAATCAAAACCGTATCCATAAAGGACAGCCGTGGATTTTTGTCTGAGGCAGGAATTAATGGCAAATTGATACACACCCCCGGACACAGTGACGACAGCATATCGTTATGGCTGGATGATGGTTCCCTGCTGGTTGGAGATTTGAATCCATTGTATGAATTGGAAGCTCACGAAGGAACTCAAATTGCGGAGACCTGGAAAGATTTACTAAAATTGAAACCAAGGCACATTTATTATGGCCACGCAAAATCAGCTGATTTGACGGAAACAAAATAATCCCAATCAGCAGGACGGTTTCTGTTGGTAAAAGAATTTAGTAATTGAATTCCGCCGTCTTGATTTGATTCCGTCCGTGGTTCTTTGCGTAATACAGGCACTGGTCTGCACTGTTTATCCAATGCTTTGCATCGAAATCTGGATGAAGTACGCTTATTCCGGCGCAAAGACTAAAGGATTCGTTTGGAGCAAAAGAGAATCTTTTATCAGCAAAATCCTTCCTGATGGATTGGACCGTGTATATAACATTTGCCGGCATGCTGTCTTCAAAAATCAATACAAATTCCTCTCCCCCATATCTGAAAGCCCTGCGCAGGGAACCCATATTTTTTTTGATGATTTCGGCCAGCGTAACCAGAACTTCGTCACCGGCTGTATGTCCATATTTGTCATTGACCCGCTTGAAAAAATCAATGTCCATCATCACCAAATAAGGATTTATTGATTCACTTTTTTTGCGTCCTATGATCCGGTTGATTGTTCCATCCATTGCGACCCTGTTGTACAGCTTTGTCAAAGGTTCAATCTTAAGTTCCTCAATCAGTTCCGCCTGTTTTTTATAAGTCTCGTGGATATAGGAAAGCTGGGAAACCTGCGAACGCATGACTGCTTTTGCAAAAAAGAATGCGCAGAAAATAAAAGTGTTGCTGCAAACCAGGGTTAAGGTTCTGTAGATTGTATCCTTTGAATCCGGATCCAGCCAAAAAGCTGTGCCTGCTATAATGCAGGTCGGAATTGTTGCAATCATGATGTTTCGCAGGATTCTTTTTTCACCAAACACGACGCATACAAAAAATGCAAATCCCGGGACAGCCAGAAAAACCTGGAAGTAATTATGAAAAATTGCAAGCACAGAACAAATCATGTACATGCAGAAAGCGGCCAGATTGTTTTTGACATTCATGGAGACTTTGTTCGATTTCCGCAGAATTGTCGTAATCAGCATGAAGCCGAAGTTCAGGATTGTCGGTGTGATGATTCTGAGGAAGATATATTTGAAACTATAATCAGCGCGCTCACCGTGGGTCAGCAGTGTAATAAATGTCGAAATCTCGATGCATAGCGTGACAACTGCGGCGGACCAGCTTGTTAATAAAAGAATTCTCTGCCATTTGCTCTGGAGGGTTTCAATATATTGATTATAGGTCTGTTCTTCAACCGTCATACAGATTAATTTTACCACAGTTTCTGGAATTTAGATAGAGGAAAATTTAGTCAATTGTTACATTGTGAAGCCATTTTCCGCTTTTCAGTCTGATAATTCCTGCAATTGTTTTTAAAATATCTTCCGTGTGTACGCAGAGGAAAATTGCCCAGAATGGTAGGTGCCAATATGTGACCGCCAGGAATCCAAGTGGTAAAGAAATAAGCCACATGAATCCAATGTCTATGAACAGAGCAAAGGTTGTATCCCCTCCGCTGCGGAAAACTCCTACGACGGTAACCATGTTTGCCGACCAGAGTGGATACAGCAAAACCGTTATGAACAGAAAAACCATTGCCATGTGAATAATTTGTGGCTCCACTTTGAAGAAATATTTCAGGCAGAAGGCAAGGGGAATCAAGAGCAAAGAAAGGACACCGGCGGATGAAATCATAAAGACGGTAAGCCTACTGGCCAGTTTCTTTGCATCGTCATATAATTCCTGTCCAATCTTTTTGCCAATCATAATTGCGGTTGCATTTCCGCAGCCTATAAAAAATGTCCAGATCAAATTTGAGATGGTTCCGGTTATGTTTGATGCCGCAACTACGTCCGTTCCTGCGTGACCAAAAATTGAACTCTGGAGGGAGGTTCCAATTCCCCATAGGCTTTCGTTAATCAGAACCGGCAGTGCAATTTTTATGTAACGGCCAATGAATCCTTTCTGGTGAGTGAAATACCGTTTTGGTGCGACAGCTATTTCATATTTCTTTAAATAAGGGACGACTATCAGGATCGCGAATTCAATGATTCGAGCAATGACTGTAGCGATTGCGGCTCCAATAATTCCCATTGCCGGAATCAATTGTACATTGCAAATGGAGATTCCAAAAATCAGGACATAGTTCAACAGCCCGTTGATAATGACCGAAACTCCTGTGGCAATCATCGGCAGCTGAACTTTTTCTACACTGCGGGATGCCTGTCCAATTGCGACGCTTATTCCAATGAACAGATAGCTTGGGGAAACGATTTTCAGATATTCGGCGCCACGTTTGATTACTTCAAGGTCCTCTGAATAGATTCTTAAACAGTATTCCGGTAGAAAAAATCCGGCCAGGAAAAATAGAATGGAAATGACTGTGGCTAGAATCAGCATTATTCCCATGGTCCGGTGGATTCCGTCCATATCCTTTTTTCCCCAGAACTGGGAAACGAAAATTGATCCGCCGGAAACAATTCCGAACATCATAATGGACATGACAAAAAAAACTTGATTCGCAAGTCCGACCGCCGCGATATCTACTGCACCCAGCTGTCCAACCATTATGGTGTCCAGCATGTTCACAAAAGAGGACAAAAAATTTTGCAGAATTATTGGGAGCGCGATTTTAAAAAGTGATGAAATAAATGGCATAACGATTTCCTATTTAAAATGTAATGCAATTATTTTTTCAATGCAATAGCATTCACTTTTCCGTCTTGTTTATTATTTTTGTTTCGATATAATAAAAACCATGATTGGACAAATAATTGTATCCGGCATATGTTTTTTTGTGGCCATCGCGTTCCTTGAAATCGGTGTGTATTTCTTTTTGACACGCAAGCCTGTATTTTTTAGGAACGACGAAAGAATCTGTAGGAATGATGTTTCCGATATAAGAAAATATAACAGGGCCAATGGTCTTGCATGGGTTTTTACCGGCATACCTTATTTGGTTTTTATTGGATTTTTAATTTGTGCGGATATTTTTCTGGTAGAACTGCTGATAGTCGTATATTCTGTTGCCGTCATTTTTATATTGACCATGGTAAACAAAAGAGCAAAAAATAAATATCTCATCAAAAAAGATGTGTAAGGTGTAATTATGATTCAGATTTTTGGAACCAATAAATCTTTTGACTGCAAAACGGCTCAAAGATTTTTTAAGGAAAGAAGGATCCCTTTTCAGTTTGTGGATTTAAAAGAAAAGGAAATGTCCCGTGGAGAATTTGATAGCGTGGTTGATGCCGTAGCAAAAGTCGTCGGCGGAAAGAATGCTGCTATTGAAGAAATGATTGATAAAAACTCAAAGGATTACTCCAGCATATCCTATCTGGATGATTCTGAAAAAGCTGACAAACTTTTTGAAAATCAGTTGAAGCTTTTAAAACAACCTGTATGTCGTAACGGAAAATTTCTTGCAACGGTTGGGCTGCAGCAAAAGACTTGGGAAACCTGGAAATAATACCCCCAGTGCAGGCTGCTCGGGGAATTGAATCTATCTGCAAAAAAAAGACCACCAGAGTTTTCCGGTGGTCTTTTTTTCACAGCGGCAGTTTACTTGTGCTGCTTCATGTGGTTTCTGTTACCCCTTCTGTGATGGCGGTGGTTTCTGTCAGGACGATTTTTTTTAGAATTGTCACTCTTGCATGACCATTCTTTTTTGTCCTTCTTTTCTGGTTTGCTTGGTGCTGGATATGCTCCGGCTTCCTTTTTCCTGGAATCACTCTTGTCCATTTTTGCAGGGCCAGGATGCTTCTTGTCTGAATCCTTTTTCAATTCAGGCTTCGGTGGAGTCTTTGGTTCCGGCTTTTTTACGGCAGGACCCTTTGCTTCCTTTGGCGCGACTCTTGAATTGAGTTCCTCACGCTTTTCTCTTTCAGGCTTGCTTGGAGCTGGGTATTTTTCATCCTTTTCAGATGCAAACAACCATTCGTCCTCGCTGATTCTGTGTTTTTTATCGGTGCGTTCAATGCGGGAATCTTTTGAATCCTTTCCACCTGGTACGCGTGAAGTGTCGGCTGCAAATGCTCCGGCTGCAATAAAGGAGCCCATCAAAACCATTGTTACAAAAATCTTTGCTGTTCTTTTCATTTTTTGCCTCCTAGGCTTTGAACTTAAGTCGTTCATTTGTTATCTTGTTGAGTTTAATATACAGCATGCGAAAAACAGTTTCATTAATTGCACCTAAGAGTGAAATAAGAGAACTCTTAGATACAATCAATTTTAAATTAGGCTGCCATGTTCTTGTCTTGGAAATATTTTCTTATTTCTTCTTTCGCTTTGTTGATTTTATTGGAGACGGTGGTTCTGTTGGAGCCTTCCTGGATTGCAATCTGTCTTGCGCTCATTGGCTGATTGTCGTATCCAATGTTCAGCAGGAGATATTTTCTTTCCACTTCCGGAAGATTCTGGATAGCCTCTTCAAGGTTTGTTTTAATCTCTGTTGACAGGTATTCTTCTTCCGGTGTCTGGAACCTTGACTCCAGCTGGCTAGCAAGATTGTCGGAATCCGGATTGCCATAAGCGATGGGGGTGTCCAGACTCTTTTGCCTGATGATATTGTCGATGCTGGAAATTTTTTGCCTGAAGGTAGAAAATTTTGCCATGTCGAAATGCCGGAACAAATCTTCGTCCGATGGGTCGTATCCGCTTGCCGCATATTCACTCTTCAGCTCCAGGTAGTGGTTGTAGAACTTTGTGTCGTCAGCTGACAGCGGATATGCGTGACGGAGGATTGTCTGTTTAATCAACCGGTCCATGTAGGTGATGAATTTGAAATTGAAATCAGGGTTGTACCGGAATGCGTTGTTGAGCATTTCGGCAGTTACATCCATGACGGTGTTGTATATGTCGTCCGGCTTGATTTTCGGGTTTTTTATGACGCATTTTACAATGTAGGTCAATGAGCCGTAGACCAGCCGGTTTCGTGCATTAATTTTTTCCTGGCTGTTACCACGGACAAGAAGCTCCCGATATTTCTTTTCCTCTTCTGCGGACAATGGCGGGAATTTTTTCTGACACTGATTCATAAGCTTTGAAAGTTCTTCGGAAATTTTGTAAGACATAAGTATCCTTCGCAAATGCGGATGACAATACCAGCCACGGATACACTGGTCCGTGGTTGCCAATAAAAAAGCGAAAGCATAAAAGTTTTCTGTCCGTATCTGGACTCAAAGTATTTAAGCCGTTGGAGGTGCCGGGTTAAAAATTGCTGCGGCTTGAAGCAAATGGTTTTCTCTGACTGGAGAATGCAGTTTGAAGACGTAGTGGTAATAAGTTTGTTAACATTCGGTTTGCCCTATGAAACTCTGTAGTTGAGTTGGTAATGGAGGCAGGATTCGTTGATAGATGACGAATCCAGATAACAAAAGCTATTGAAGTGTCGACATTATTAATATACGGAAAAATTATAAAAATTGCGCAACTTTTTTGTAAAAAATGTAAAATTTAATTTTACGAAGGGAATGAATTTTTTTTGTAAAAAAAACTGAAATCCTATTGACATTTTTTTTGTTCGGAGATATATTTGATATCACTTCGGGCGATTAGCTCAGCTGGTAGAGCAACAGACTCTTAATCTGTGGGTCGGGAGTTCGATCCTCCCATCGCTCATCCAATATGCGGCAGTCGTATAACGGCTTATTACCCCAGCCTTCCAAGCTGGAGACGAGGGTTCGACTCCCTTCTGCCGCTCTTAGCCATCCAATTTTGGGTGGCTTTTTTTATCCACAGGGCTGCAAAATCTGCTCAAACCGGCAATCCCAATCCTCTTGGACCGGGTTGGTCATTCAATCCTGAGTTCGGATATATCATCGAAGTTGATTTCCTGTCCGGCGATTTTTAGGAATCCGTTTTCCGTATCAACTTTTTTAATGGTTCCACAAATCTCCTCATAGACCCCTTCATTGGAATCTGGTGATGGAATGAAGTAGGTGGCGCTTCCACTGACGTTTTCCTTTGATTCAAGCCGGGCGACTATTTTTGCAATGGTTTCGTTGATTTGCATTTTTCTGTCCTCCGACAGATTTGTTTTTCTGACGGTTATCTGCCGTTCGTTTTCCAGGCTTTCCTCGTATCCTTTTAATGCCGAAAATGGCAGAAAGATTTTTGCCCGCTGATTCAGGGACATCTGGTTCCTTTTGCTTACCGGAGGCCATTGGGTGTTGATTATGTCCGAATATTTTTCCATCATTATGCCTTGTGTCCTCCAATCTGCTGGTTCCGTTCCTTGGTCATGGCGCCTTCCTCAAAATTTGTTCCTTTCAGGAGAGCGTTTTTCCCGAATTTTTTTATTATTTCAAGGCGGGTTTTCTGGAGGTTGTATTCCTTTTGGTCAGAGTCCGCGTCATCAAAAAGTGTGGCCTGTCTTTGGGAAACAGGAATCACGTTGTTTGCGTTGATGTTTATGCGACGGACCATGAGTTTTGGGTCTGCAATTTTTTCAAATAAATCGACGGCGTTTTCGACTATGGCCTTGGACGAATTTGTTTCCGTTCCAACAGCTGCAGTTCCGTGAGCCGGTTTTGGCATCTGCCGTCCCCAGGCATCCAGGACAGTTTCTCCATTGTATTTTTCATTTTCCAGGCTGGTCCTGTCGTAGCTTATGATAAGGGTTATGGACGAGGTTAGCAGCTGTTTTTCAAAAAGGTCCAGCGCAAGAAGTTCCGCCATTTCGCGGACAATGATTTTTGCTTTTGAATATTCGTATGGATGTTGAAGTACCTGGCCGCTGCCAAGACATTTCGTTTCCGATTTGTATGACTTTATGTTTTTCATTGTGCAGGGTTCATAACCCCAGGCATGGTCAATTAAAATTTCCGCATCGATTCCGAAGGTTTTGTATAGGGCCTCTTCATTTTCTATGGACTTTTTTGCAATGTCGCCCATCGTAAAAAGACGCATTTTTTCAAGTCTGGCGGCAATCCCTTTTCCTATTCTCCAGAAATCCGTGATAGGGCGGTGGTCCCAAAGCTGCTGCCTGTAGGACATTTCGTCAAGCTCCGCGATTCTAACTCCGTCCTTGTCAGCGGGAATATGTTTTGCAACTATGTCCATAGCTATTTTTGCGAGATATAGATTCGGTGCAATTCCAGCGGTGGCCGTTATTCCGGTTGTTTCAAGAATATCATGGATAACCTTGATGGTCAGTTCGTGGGAGGTCATGTTATATAATTTTAAATAGGACGTGGCATCAATGAAAACTTCGTCAATGGAATAGACATGGATGTCGTCAGGAGAAAAGTATTTTAGATATATTTCGTAGATTCGGGTGGAATATTTTATGTAAAGTCCCATGCGCGGTATGGCCGTAATGTATTCAAGGGGTTTTCCTGTTTTGCGTTTTATTTCTGCGGCCTTTGCTTCGACTTCAAAAAGTCTGCTTCTTCCTGACAGTCCGTAAGCCTTTAGGGCTGGTGTTACAGCAAGGCAAATGGTTTTGGAGGTCCTGGAGGAATCCGCGACAACAAGTTTTGTGGTCAGTGGATCAAGGCCTCTTTCACGACATTCCACGCTTGCGTAAAAGCTTTTTAAGTCGATTGCGATATAGGTTTTTCCGGTTGAATTATTTTCCACATTGAAGAGTTTAGTTTGAGGATTAAATCTTTTCAAGTCAATGGTTGTTTAATAAGGACGATTTTCAAATAAAAACTGATTCAAAAAATCGATTGACTGCACTTCCGTAAAAAACAGTCCAATCCGTTCCGCGGCTGAACATGAAAGGTATTGGACTGCGCTTTTTCATTCTGAAAAAAGCTCGCCACAGTTCAGAGCGGTACGGTTGTCCTTGATTTTTTACTCCCGTTCCGTCAATCGATAACGTTTGTTTTAAGGTGGACATTTGCACTAACATTTTTGGAACAACCTTCAAATAAAAACCGATCCGAAGAATCGATTGACTGCACTTCCGTAAAAAACAGGCCACTGTTCTGGACTAAATAAATATTTTTTGGATTCCGATAATATTAGGGTATCTTAAAAAAGCTTTCCGGTGCTGTCAGGAAAGATGAGGGGATTGTCCCCTTTGTTATGTACGGAAATTGATATTTCCTCATCAGCTTTTTATGGGAGGAGTGACGAAAGAATCCGCACAGATGGTGTGGATCCTTTCTCTTGAAGTTTGCGTTGCAAACTTTTATAGGGAGTCTCTAAAAATTGCAATTTTTAGAGACAACTTTGAGAATGCGATGTTTTAAGCCTTGTAATTTCAAGACTTAAAACTCGCAGGCATCTCTTTTTTTAGAGATGCCCGTTATTGACTGCACATCCTCATTACATTGCGGATGTGCGTAAAAAAACAATTTCGAAAATTGATATTTTCTCATTGTTTTTTTATGGGAGTGACGAAAGTATCCGCACGGATGGTGCGAATCCTTTCTCTTGAAGTTTGCGTTGCAAACTTTTATAGGGAGTCTCTAAAAATTGCAATTTTTAGAGACAACTTTGAGAATGCGATGTTTTAAGCCTTGTAATTTCAAGACTTAAAAC
>JAZUKJ010000050.1:0-2216 GCA_045643225.1 Treponema sp.
GTTCTCCAGATTTATGAAAAGGAAAAGCCTTATGGAGTTATCGTTCAGTTCGGTGGACAGACTCCTCTCAACATTGCCCGCGAACTTCAGGAGAATGGCGTAAACGTCCTTGGTACTTCAATCGATTCAATCGACGCTGCAGAGGACCGCGACATTTTCCGTCACATGATGGACAAGCTGGGAATCCCAATGCCTGAATCAGGAATGGCTGTTGACTTTGATGAAGCAAAAGCACTGGCCGACAAGATTGGATATCCAATCATGATTCGTCCTTCATTCGTTCTTGGTGGACGCGGTATGGAAGTTATTTATGATGAAAATACCCTCAAGGAATATGTTGCAAAGGCTGTTGGTGTAACTCCTGACCGTCCATTGCTGATTGACCGTTTCTTGAAGAATGCCCTTGAATGTGAATCTGATGCTCTTGCTGATGGTAAGAACGTTTACATCCCATCTGTCATGGAGCACGTTGAGCTTGCCGGTATCCACTCTGGCGACTCAGCCTGTGTAATTCCACCTGTCTCTATTCCGGCAGAAAATCTGGCGACAATCAAAGACTATACAACAAAGATTGCTCAGGCTTTGAAAGTTACTGGATTGATGAACATGCAGTATGCAATTGAAAATGGAAAGGTCTATGTTATTGAGGCAAACCCACGTGCATCCCGCACAGTTCCTCTTGTGTCAAAAGTTTGTAACACACAGATGGCCCGTCTTGCAACAAGATTGATGCTTGGTGAAACAATTGAATCTCTTGGACTTAAGGACAAGGTTATTCCATTCCACGGAGCAAAAGAAGCTGTTCTGCCTTGGAGCCGCTTCCCAGGTGTTGATCCAATCCTTGGACCTGAAATGCGTTCAACAGGTGAAGTACTTGGTATTGCAGAAAAATTCCCATTGGCTTTCTACAAGTCACAGGAAGCATCCGGTTCAGAACTTCCTCATGCACCAGCTGCCTGGGAAAATGAAAAGGTTTTGATTTCCTTGAGCGATAAAGAAAACATGAAGGACCAGGTTCTGGAAATCGGAAAGACCTTGACCCGTCTTGGCTTTATCCTTGTAGGAACCCAGGGAACCGCTGATTTCTATAACGCAAACGGAATCAAGTGTGATGTCGTAAACAAGATTGGCGCCGGACGTCCTGATGTTGTTGACATGATTATGAACAAGGAAGTTTGTCTTGTAATCAATACACCAAAACCAAAACGCAACTACGCTGAAGACAGAAAGACCATCCGCAAGATGTGCTTGAAGTACAAGGTCTCTTACATCACAACATTGGCGGGAGCTTTGGCTGCTGTCCGTGGAATTGATGAAACAAAGAACGGCGGAGCAGGTGTTGGTGGAGTCCGCAGTCTGCAGGAATGGCACTCACTTATTAAATAGATTCTAGAGTTGTCTTGAATATTGACCGGCCTGAACATTTTCGTTTGGGCCGGTTTTTTTTATGGGGACATGGCTAAATGGAACAATCAAATCTTCTATTAGTTATATTTAAAACAAGTGTTTTTCATGTTATAATGAACCGCTGATTCGCACCGAAAGATTTCATATGCCGGCATTTTGCATCGTAATGAGAATAATGAATTTCGGCGGGCAATACTTATGCGAAAGGATGAAACCTAGATGCTCTGTACCGAGCGAGGTTTGTCATCAATAATATGGAGACAACACATGAACTACGAACAAATCTTCAAAAATATCGACGACATCTTATGGAAAGAATCAGGCTGTTCCAACGAACTTGATTATGTAGAACAAACTTCCTGGATTCTTTTCTTAAAATACCTTGATGATTTAGAAGATGCCCGTAGTGACGAAATGGAACTTCAGGGGAAAGAATATAATCGCATCATAAAACCAAAATTCAGATGGAACAAATGGGCCTGTCCTAAAAATTCAAAAGGCGAAATTGACCACAAAAACGCCATGACAGGTGACGACCTTACAGACTTCGTAAACCAGGAACTTTTTCCATACCTTAAAAAATTCAAGACAACCGCAGTAACTCCAGACACATTAGAATACAAAATCGGAGAAATCTTCTCTGAACTCAAAAACAAAATTGTGTCCGGCTACAACATGCGCGAAATCTTAAACTACGCAGACGATTTACATTTCCAGACCAGCACAGATAAACACGAAATGAGCCACCTTTACGAAAGCAAAATCCACAAGATGGGAAATGCTGGCCGTAACGGTGGAGAATATTACAC
>JAZUKJ010000051.1:0-24230 GCA_045643225.1 Treponema sp.
ATTTTTTCTATTTGATTTTCATTCAATCCTGGCCCATTGTCTTCGACTTTTAAAATTAATTTTTGACCGCTTTTGTTGGTCTTTTCAATTCGGGTGGAGACCTGTACATGCGAACCAAAGCTGCAGGCATTATCAACTAAATTTGATACAACAATTTCCAGATATTCCGGATGGATACGATAAAATATCTCCGATGGATTTGCCTCAAAATTGAATTGCACAGAACTGTAATGCTTTTCAAATCTTGAGACAATGTTTTTAATAAAAGAGTTTATTTCCATTGTGGGAACATTTTCCAGACTTTCACCATTTTCAATTTCCACACCGGCATCTATTTTTGAAATGCTCCGGATTCCATTCAGAAGGTTCTGCAGATGAGAGACCTCGTCAATTATGGCTACACAGAATTGGTTTTTCTGCTCCTCATCTAGAGATGTGTCGGAAAGAATCTCTGCTGACGAGCGAATGGCGGTCAATGGATTTTTAAATTCATGGGAAATGTCGGAAGAAAAAGCCTGACTAAATTTGATTCTCTTGTTTAATCGCTCAATCAAATTTGTGAAAGCCCTGGACAATTGTCCAATTTCGTCGGAACGTTTATCTCCGGTGAACACTGTAAATTTGACTTGACCTTTTTTGTCCGCGCATTCACCGGCCTGTTTTGAAAGTTTTTTTATTGGCCGGACAATTCTAATAATCAGGAACAACGCAACCAGCAGGACAATTACCAGGGAGCATAAAAATATTTTTCCCAAGTCCACCCGTAGTTCGTAAAGGTTCTGCAGAATTTTGTATGTTGAGCGGCTGACAAGGACAACCCCAATTATTCCATCTTTGGATTGCACCGGAATGGCTGAATATAATGTTACACTTACCTGTCCTCCGGTAGAGTAACGGGCTATGGCTCCATATTTTCCGTCCAACGCGGATATAACTTCCTCTCCATCATATATAGATTTTTCTGCATAATAATCTGCATTGCCATAGGGACGGGGAGGTCTGAAGTATCTTCTGAATACTCGCACGGGAAAAGAAAAAAGTCGGTAAACAAAGGTCTTGGTTTTATCCGGCTCCGGTTTACTTAAATTCCTGTTGTAAGAACTTTCATTTTTTTCGTTGGTGTTCGATTCTGTCTGACTGGAATCCGCAATCAATTTTCCATCCTGATTTAGAATTCGTATTCTTGCATCGAACCGTCCTTCCATATTATCCAGCAGATTTTTTGCAAAGGTTTCGTCTATTGAAGAACTGTTTTCTGTGACTAGGGAAGAGGCGACAATTCTTCCCTGCTGAACGTTTGAACTTTCCATCATGCTCAGTTGCTGCTTTTCATAGGTGGTTAATGAAATCATTATAGCAATTGGAATAAACGCAATTATAATGAGGAACACAAAAATTTGAAAACTAATACCAGGTCTTTTCATTTTACTTTTCCCGTCTTAAAAATCATTGCACCATGTCGCTCAAAATTTTGGCGGTGAGTTTTTTAAGAAACATGGACTCATCTATTTTTCTTGTGGATAAATCATGTTCCATTTTTTTCGCAAATCGTCCATGAAGTCCATCACATAAATAGTTTCATCCAGCGGCATTGAAATGCTTTCTTTTTTTCCTTTTTGAATCAGGTCCATCGCTTCGATTACCTCGTATTCATATCCGGTAATTTGTGCCGGCACATCAATTGATTTTAAAAGTTTGTCGTCGGAATCGAACACATTAATCTGTTGTGGATTGTTTATGTTTTCCACCACGATATATCCTTTTTCGCCCCAGAAGATTCCCTTCCTGTCTGAGCGGGAATAAATTGCACTGGTAAGTTGGGCAACCCGTCCATCATCGTAGTAAACAGAAATGGTATTATAGTCATCGATTCCCAACTCAGTTAAGTTGCAGGACGACTCTATTCTCTTTATGTTTTTTCCAAAATGCATGAGGGCAAAATTTATTGTGTAGACTCCCAAATCAAGAAGCGCGCCTCCTGCCAATTCAGGTTTTAAAATCCGCTCCTTTGTTCCCATTGCATACGAAAGATTTGCCGTCAGGTTCGTAACCTTTCCTATGATTCCTGAAGAAACTAAATCGTCAATGATTTTTCTGGACGGCATATATCTTGTCCAAATTGCTTCCGCTATATACAGATTTTTTTCCTGGGCAAGCTTAATTATTTCCCGCGCCTGATTTGCATTCATTGTAAATGATTTTTCGCAGAGAACATTTTTTCCATTTTCAAGGCAAAGCTTCATGTGTTCATAGTGATGGGAATGTGGAGTCGCGACGTATATCAATTGGATTTCCGGATCCTTCACCAGTTCAAGATAACTTCCGTATACCTTCGGGATATTATATTCGGATGCAAAGGTTTTTGCTTTTTCCAGACTCCTGGACGCAATGGCGTATATCTGTCCATCCTTTATTCCTTTGCAAGTTTCGGACATCACTTTGGCAATTGTGCCAGCACCTAAGATTCCAATTTTCATGTTTGCCCCCAAATAAAAATTTGTAAAAAATATAACTTCTCCCGGTATTATTTTATCATAAAAAAATGCAAACTTAAATATAAGGGCATCTCTAAAAGTTGCAATTTTTAAAGTCCCCCATAAGTCTTACGATTCAAGGTATTGAACATCTTGAAATAATTTTATAGACTCTAAGTATCATTCGTATGAATGATTATCTTATCTAAGTGGAGGACGGCCATGAAATACACAGCAATCAACTCATCAGCAAATCTTAAATCAGGACAAATGGCTGTTCTCAGATAATCTGTTCTTATTCGATTTAAATAATTTCAATTATCAAAATCTACTCAGCAGCCATTTTCCAAAAATCTTAAAAGGATATTTATGGAAATTAAAGGCAAATTCACTAACGCAATTGTTTATTCAAATTCTATGGAAGAATATGCAGTTACACAGATTAAAAACATCCTTGACAATGATGTGGCAAAGGATTCAAAGGTATGCATAATGCCGGATGTTCATCCAGGCTATGTGGTTCCTATTGGTTTTACGATGACCGTCAAAAATAAAATACTTCCAAATATTGTCGGAATCGATATTGGATGCGGAATGACTGTCGCAAAAATCAGTAAGCACCGGGGAATGGAATTCAAAAAGCTGGATTCAATAATCCGTGAAAACATTCCGTCCGGATTTGAAATCAGGGATAAGTGCCACCGGTTTGCCAGTGATATTGATTTCAATGAACTGGAATGCAAATCCCATATCCAAAAGGATAAAGCCAATTTAAGTTTGTGCACTCTTGGAGGAGGAAATCATTTTATTGAAATCGATAAAGACGAGGACAATAATTTTTATATTGTGGTTCACTCCGGAAGTCGGCATCTGGGAAAGGAGGTTACGGATTTTTATTTGAGGGAAGGGAAAAAGATATTGCAGGCAAAAGGAGAACCGGTTCCCTATGAACTTACTTACATCGAAAATCAGTTGATGGCTGACTATATCAACGATGTCAAAAGCGTCCAGCACTTTGCGCAATTAAATCGGCTTGCAATAATTGATGAAATTGTTAAAGGCATGAAATGGAAAACCGAGGAACCTTTTTCAAGTGTGCACAATTACATTGAGAGTTTTGATGGTGCTGAAAAAAAATATTTGATAAGGAAAGGCGCCGTCAGTGCGAAGGAAAATGAAAATATAATTCTGCCAATAAATATGAAGGACGGAATCATATTGGGAAAAGGAAAAGGCAATCCGGATTGGAATTTTTCTGCACCACATGGAGCAGGTAGAGTCATGAAAAGGGAGGACGTAAAAAAATCTTTCACCGTCAGCTCCTTTAAATCCGAGATGAAAGGTATTTACTCTTCCTGCATAAGTCCATCGACTCTAGACGAGGCACCATTTGCCTATAGAAGAATTGATGAAATACTTGAATCAATACAGCCGACTGTCGAAATTTTAAAAATCCTTAGGCCGGTCTATAATTTTAAGGCAGGAGGTGAATCATGATTTTCCAGATATCCAGTGGACAAGGCCCTGTCGAATGTGAAATGGCTGTAAAGAAATTTTTTAAATCCCTGCAAAAGGAATATTACGATTGCGAATTCAAAGTCCGCTCCGTGAATCCGTCAAAATTTTGCGATGGATATATGTCAATTGTTTTTGAGGTGGGAAAGGATTTAAGTTTTTTGGAAGGAACCGTTGAATGGCAATGCAAAAGTTTTTTGAGACCGAATCACAAAAGGAAAAACTGGTTTATTGATGTCTCCATCATTCCAGACAAAACGGAACTGGATTCTGATGGGCAGATTGAATGGCATTTTTTTAGATGCGGCGGCAACGGAGGACAGAATGTCAATAAAGTCGAAACCGGTGTACGTTTAATTCACAAAAAAACTGGAATCATAATCACTTGCACTGAAGAACGGAACCAGGCCATGAACAGAAAGATTGCATTGGATAAGTTGAATGGAGAAATCCAAAGACTTAACGACGAACGAATCCATGAACAAAATAAAAGTGCCTGGATTGGTAGCAAGAATCTTCTTCGGGGGAATCCAGTCCGGATTTACAAAGGAAAAGATTTTGTAGAAATAAAAAAGTAATGTCGGTTCAGCCAAAGTGTTGATAAGGATTTTTCCTCACTTTGGTTAATGCCGAAATGGTTTAGAGCGCGCATCGGAGTTCATTGAAAAATCGATGGCGGAATAAAATCATATTTTTTACAAGCGTAAATCTGGAAAGGATATTTGCAGAAGTGGATTTTGATCCAGAGAAATATTCCCTGGACCTCGTCCATAGAAAGCTGCTATGAACGAAGTTTTTGGGATAATCTTCAGAAGTCAGTTTTGGGTTTTTAAATTTTCCCGTTGTTCAAGAGCTCAACCATCACGCGGGATATTTTTGGATCGAACTGGGTGCCTGCGTTTTTCTTAAGCTCCTGGATAATAACTTCCCGTGGCAGATGTTTCCTGTAGGAACGGTTTGTGGCCATGGCATCGTAGGAATCGGCGACACAAATTATTCTTGCTACCATAGGAATTTCTTCTCCCTTCAGACCATCCATATATCCATTGCCATCGAACCTTTCGTGGTGATAAAGCACTGCATCTTTTACATGAGGTATGTCAATGAAGTCCTGAAGAATGTCCGCACCATAGGTCGTATGCTTTTTCATTTCTGTCCATTCTTCTTCAGTCAGTTTATCTTTTTTACAAAGGATGCTAAGGGGAATCAAAACCTTTCCCACATCGTGGAGCATTCCTACGTAGTAGATATTTTTCTGGAAATCTTCGTCATAACCCATTGCCTGTGCAATCTTTTTTGAATAAAGGGCGACGTGGAAAGAGTGCATCTTAGTGTATTCGTCTCGTGTATCAATAAAATTTGCACACAGTTTTAACAGTGCGTCAATCTTTTCATCTGAACTTTTTGTTGCCCTCAAAACGGAATAATATACAACAATGGATGAAATCAAACAGCCACCCAGGATTACTGCCAGAGCAAGGAAAACTATAAAGAATGGATTCTTAAAAAGTTTGGTAACAAAGTGTCCACGGAATTTCAGGTTACAGGATTCCAACAGGAACGGTGAATAAAGGACAAATCCAACACGCACATTATTTTTGGGTTGGATTGCATGGTTCATGGCCTGGTTTGTCGGAGTTATGGAGATTGTGTTCTCTTTGAATTCGTAAAATCCGTTCCAACTTGAGTCTATTCTACAATTTTCAGGAACTTCCAATTCTACAATCCAGTCGCAGAAAGGGGCGTTGCTGTTGTTGTTGATATAGATATCGTACTGAGCTCCCCAGGTTCCGTCGCTTTCTTCCCACTGGTTTGGTTTTCCGTCTGCACGGATTGGGATATTCATTGTTATGTTACAGTTTTTTGAGCTGTAATCTTTGCCGCTTTCCTGGATGAATTCATGGACTATTGTATTATTTCTGCAAATCCATACATAGGTGACCAGTAATCCAAAGGCGAAAATGCCAAAGGCTATAGAAAAAATTATAATGGCAGAACGTTTTTTGTGTTTTTCAAAAAAATCCTTCAATTTCATATATTTGCCTTATCTTCCAATAAAGTAGACTCTCACAACATTTTATCATATTTTTTTCATACTTGTTAAGTAAAAACTACTGTTTTTTTTATTATTTATTTAAGGAAATTTTTAGGTATATTTTTTTTGAATTCTGGCCTGTTTTGGAGAAAATTTACAGCAAATTTTAAGAATTTTTTGCCTTGTTATAAAGAAACACTGTTACGGTAACATCGTTTCTTTATACGGTTAAACAGTTATTATCAATGTAATCATGTCAAAAAAATCTTGGTGGATTGAGGCGATAATTGTTAAATAAGTGGGGCGGAGTGAAATCATCTGATTGGATAAGAAAAACTTGCGGGACGACTTTTTTTTGTTGACTTTAAAAAATAATACTGTTATTATTAAAGTGTTATTAACAAAATATACATAAGTTATTAATGGAGGTGTTGCATGAGTTTGAAGGATGAAGCTATTGAATATGTAAAGAATTATTTTGAAAAAAATGGAAACCCGGAAACTAAGGTTGTAATAGGAATTTCAGGAGGCAAAGATTCCAGCACTGTAGCGGCTCTTTGTTGTGCTGCTTTGGGAAAGGACAGGGTCATCGGAGTTTTGATGCCTAATGGTGTCCAGAAAGATATCGCCGACTCGCAAAGGCTTTGTCAATTTCTTGGAATAAAAAACTACACAATAAATATCCAGGACGGTTATACGGGAATAACGGATTCCATAAAGGGTGCGCTTAACATTGAGGATGTTCCTGACCAGTACAAAACAAATACTCCAAGCCGCATGAGGATGGCCGTTTTGTATGGAGTCGCGGCCATGATTGGTAACGCAAGAATTTCCTGCAACGGAAACCTGAGCGAGAGGCTTGCCGGATTCTATACACTGTGGGGAGATGGTGCTGGAGATTTTGCGCCATTGGCATATCTTTTTGTCAGTGAAGTCGTGCAGCTGGGACTCGAACTTGGTTTGCCTGAGGATCTGGTCAGAAAAGCTCCAAGCGACGGTATGTGCGGAATGACTGATGAGGATAAGCTGGGCTTTACCTATGACGAACTGCAGAAGGTGGCCACCGGCAATACGGAAGGAATCTCAAGCGAAAAGGTGGACTTTATATCAAAAAAATTAAACGGTATTGCCTGGAAAAGAAGGTTGATGAATCTGCCGTGCTTTGTTCCGTCAAACAAAAATCCGGACGAATGGAAATAAAATGACGACCCTCGACGCCAGGTGTTGGGGGATGAACCAATCAGCACGAACAATGTTAAATCAATGGAGGACAAAATGAAATTATTGGTTGTTGTGGATATGCAAAACGATTTTATTGATGCAGCGTTGGGAACAAAGGAAGCCGTTGCGATTGTTCCTGCGGTTAAAGAAAAAATCCGGCAGTACAGGGACGAAGGAAATCTTGTCATATTTACAAGGGACACCCATCAGAAAAATTATCTGCAGACACAGGAAGGAAAAAATCTGCCGGTGGAGCATTGCATTGAAGGTTCTGACGGTTGGCAGATTTCAAAGGAACTGGAGGTGCTGGATTCTGTTATCATTGACAAGCCAACCTTTGGAAGCGTTGCCCTTTCTTCTCACGTAAAAAATCTGGAAAACATTTCGGAAATAGAACTCTGCGGATTGTGCACAGATATATGCGTCATTTCAAACGCGTTGATTCTAAAGGCAAATCTGCCGGAAACTCCAATCAAGGTTGACTCAAAGGCTTGCGCCGGAGTTACCCCGGAAAGTCATCTTAATGCGTTGAACGCAATGAAAATGTGTCAGATTGAAATCGTGTGATTTTACTTATGCATTACGGATATTCAATGGTTTAATTCCCGGCCAGGCAATAAAATGACAGAAGAAGAATTTCTTAAATCTTACGACATAACAAAATATCCCAGACCCAATGTCACAGTTGATATCGTGACATTCGGGGTGACTGGTGAGGCGGAAGACAATTACAGGCAGGATGAAAAAAAATCCCTGTCGCTTTTGTTGATCAAACGCGGTGGATATCCGTTCAAGGATTGCTGGGCATTGCCCGGTGGATTCCTAAATATGGATGAATCCATTGAGCAGTGCGCATTTAGAGAGCTAAAAGAGGAAACAAATCTAAGTCCCGCATCACTTCTGCCAATCGGTGCGTTCAGCGAAGTGGACAGGGATCCCAGGGGAAGAATAATTTCCAATGCATATATTTCAATTGTGGACGAAGATAATGTCAGGACTTTCGCTGGAGATGATGCCGTTGATGTGAAATGGTTCAAAATCAGCTTTAGCGAAAATCAAAAATCCGGATCCGCAATCCTGAAGCTTGACAACAAGGAATCCGATGTCCACATCAAAGCAAAGCTAAAGCTTGTGAAAGTGCGGTTCGGTCGAAAGGAATATGAAATAATTGATTCCGACAAGCTGGCGTTTGACCACGCGAAAATCATTTCGATTGCCTTTGGGGTTGTAAAAAAATCTGCCACGGATTATAATTTTGTATTGGACTTTATGCCGGAGTGTTTTACGCTTACAGGACTTCAGAAAGTTCAGGAGTCGATATTGGGAATTGAAACTGCACCTGCAAATTTCAGGCGCAAAGTTCTTCCGTTCGTTGAGGAAACTGACAAAATATCCAATGGGGCTGGTCATAGGCCCGCTAAGTTATATAGAAGAAAATATTAGTTTTGAGAAATATATCTGGATTTGAAAGTTTCTATACACTTCAAGTTTGCGTGAAAGGTCAAATCGGGAATCAGAATTTCCTTGTTGAGGGAGTCTCCAAAAATTGCAATTTTTAGAGATGCCCTTGATTTTTTATGGAGGACGCACATGAAAATAAGAGAATCCGCGGAAATGTATTTGGAAACCATTCTGGTGCTTTCAAAACAGGGGCCGGTTCGCTCAATAGATATTGCAAAGAAAATGAATTTTTCAAGGCCTTCCGTAAGTGTGATGATTCACGATTTGGAGGACGAAAATTATTTAACCATGTGCGAGGACGGAACAATCCGGCTTGAAAAAAAAGGTCTGGAGATAGCGGAAAAGATTTATGAACGACATTCCGTGCTTTCCATGATACTGGAAAAGATAGGCGTCCCAAAAGAGATTGCAGTGGAGGATGCCTGCAAAATAGAGCATGATATCAGCGACAAAACTTTTGACTGCATAAAGAAGACCTTGAAACGACATAAATCTCTGGATGGAAATTAATTGTAAAAACTTTAATCCGTGCCGCCGCAAACGTTGTACAGATAACGGCCCTGACACAGACAAATCATTCCACAATACTGCATAAAACCGCATTAAAATCATCCATATTCAAGGAAACGGGTGGTTCGTGCCGGAAGGTTTCATTCATTTTTGTTCCATAATATTCGTCCCTATAAATCTTAAAATAAAAAACAATTTCGAGAAAAGTGTGCTATAATGGTAGCGATTTGATAATGTCTTGAAATTCGTGTTGTCAGGCAACTTCAAATTTTAAATAAAAAAAGATTCCATAAACGTAAATTTTGAAAAAAGTTTTTAAGTGCGATTATCCTTTGTATAGTGAGGACAAAAAACTATGCCAAAGTTTTTGACTGGCATAGGGGTTTTTTATAGGTGAAAAGATGAGCAATAAAAGTTTTAAAGTAAAAATTGTTATATACATGGTTCTTTTTTTATTTGTTGCGATAGTTATTGATTATAATATCCTTGGAACCACGAACAAAAAGCAGGTTCATAAAACTTCCCAGATTTTGCTGGACCAGGTGGACAATATACTTACCGCCAATACAATCAACGAGAAGGAAATACTTGAGGAACTAAAAATTGATTATGTCTCCAAGGCGGTCGCCGTTGCATATATCCTGGAGCATAATGCCGAAGCCCAGCAGAATATCGATGAGCTGAAAAAAATCGCCGACCTGATGAATGTTGATGAAATCCATTTTTTTGATGAACACGGAACCATAGTCAACGGAACGGTCAAAAATTATTATGGAGTGTCTTTTGATGATGGCGAGCAGGTCGGATTCTTTAAACCAATGCTGAAGGATAGAAACCTCACCATGTGCCAGGACATAACGCCTAACACCGCCGAAGCAAAAAACATGATGTATGCCATCACCTGGGACAATACAAAAACCTACATGATTCAGGTCGGAGTTGAACCGGTCCGTCTGCTGGAGGAATTGAAAAACAACAGCATCCATGAAGTCGTAAATCAGATGCCGGTTTACGATGGAATGAACATCTATGTGGCCGATTCAAGGACAGGCGAAATTTATGGAGCGACTGATAAAAGTGTCATCGGGAAAAAGGTGTATGATTGTGGCATTCTGAATATTTCGGACAATCCAATGACAATCAAAAATAAAACGGTCAACCTGGATGGCTATAGAAATTATTGCTATTACAAGCTGCATGAAAATTATATCATAGCCGTTGTGCATTCCACAAAGGTGAACCTTGAAAGCTTTGTCGTTTCAATTACTATCGAAATTGTCTGGCTCCTGATATCTGGCAGCATAATCATTTATTCACTTCTAAAACTGGCCAACGCAAATAAAAAAATAAATAGCCAGATGTCGTTGCTCAAATCAATCTCGGATATTTATTACAGCATACATTTAATTGACATGTCCGATTTCCGAATCGAAAAACTGGAAGGAAACGAATTGATGGACACAGTTGTACGGGAAGGACAAAATGCCGCTGATATGCTGGAAAGGATTGTCAAATCAACATTGGAAAAAGAGTATATAGAGTCCGCCTTGAAGTACACAGATTTATCGACATTGCAGGAACGTATGAAAGGAAGGAAGTCTATTTTCATGGATGCGATTGATAAAAATGTTGGATGGCTTAGAATGTCATTCATAACCGTAGAAGCGGATGAGGACAATGTTCCAACAAAAGTAATTATAGCAACCCAGGTAATAGATGAAGATAAAAAACGGGAAGAGGAACTTTCAATCAAGGCCCACAAGGATGAACTGACTGGACTTTTCAATAGACGTGCCTACGAAAACGATCTGCTCATTTATCCAAATGTTCCGCCTGAACAGGATTTTGTGTATGCAGCCATTGATATAAACGGATTAAAGAATGTCAACGATGAACTGGGACATGCCGCCGGAGATGAGATGATAAAAGGCGCGGCCTTTTGTCTTAAAAAGACTTTGGGAAATTATGGCAAGGTGTATAGAACTGGTGGCGATGAATTTGTTTCAATATTTTTTGCCGACCAGGAACATCTGGATGCGGTGATTCAGGATCTGGAAAAAATTACAAATGAGTGGAAAGGGGAGATAGTACAAAGCCTGTCACTGTCTGTCGGGTATGTCACGAAAAAGGAGTTCGATTCCGAGACTGTCGTAAATATAGCCAAAATTGCTGACCAAAGGATGTATCAGAAAAAAGCGGAATACTATTCCAGAAAAGGAATAGACAGGAGAGGTCAGGCCGCCGCACACAAAGCGCTTTGCAATCTGTATACAAAAATCCTAAAGATAAACCTTACGGAAGATACATACACAATTGTAAACATGGATACGGAAGAGCAGACAAGCGACAAAGGATTTTCAGACAAAATCTCTGACTGGTTCTATGGATTCGGAAAGACCGGCCAGGTTCATGCTGATGATTTGGAAGAATATTTACATAAGACGGATATAGACTATCTGAAAGAATATTTCGATCAAGACAAAACCTCGTTAACCGTTTTCTATCGAAGAAAATATGGAGACATTTACAAACAGGTGGTCATGGAAATGATCCCCGCAGACGATTACGGAAAAGACAACCAGAGTCTGTTCCTGTACGTAAAGAGCATTGATAAATAAAGTCCCCAGCCAATTTCTTCTAACAGCAGGAGCGTTCCATTTACGATAAGGCGCGGCAACTCGTTGACAATCTTTTTCTTTGTGTTTATAGTTAGTTTATACTAACAACTAAAGAAGGATGCATACTGACAGAAAATTGAAGAGGTGACTGATAAAAATGATGATAGATAAAAGATTGATAAACCTTGTGCCGGAATCGAAGAAATATGTGTTCCTGACTGTTGCACTGAAAATTTTATCCCTGCTGTCTAATTTCACTTTGATTTTTTCTGTCGCGGAAATCATTAGAAGATGTGGACAGGGAATATTGCTTCCAGTAATTTTGATTTCAGTTTCCATCGCAGTCACGGTTGTTTCAAATCTGCTTTCTTCTGTTACAAGTTTTAAATCCAGCTGCCAGGTAAAAAAGACCTTGCGCTCCAAGATATATGAAAAGCTGCTCAGACTTGGCCCCGACTATCAGGAAAAGACGGACACAGCTAAAATAATTCAATGGGCAGTGGAAGGGGTGGAGCAGATTGAAATTTGGTTCGGACAATATCTACCACAATTTTTCTATAGCATGATTGCTGCGCTCCTAACGTTTTCAGTGCTTTTCTTTCTTAACGCAAAAATGGCCGTCATACTTTTATCTTGCGTTCCGTTGATTCCGCTTTCAATAGTGGCTGTGCAGAAAATTGCAAAAAAGATTCTTGGCAAATACATGGACCAGTATGCAAATCTTGCTGATAATTATCTGGAAAATCTTCAGGGGCTTACGACCTTAAAAATCTACAATGCCGATGAGGACCGTCAAAATAAGATTGGTGTGGAAGCGGAAAACTTTCGGCGCATTACGATGAAGGTTCTTTCTTTCCAGCTTAATTCCATAATAATCATGGACAGTGTTGCATATGCTGGAGCAGGACTTGGAATAATGACTGCAATTGCATCCTATCTAAGTGGTTCCATGTCTCTTGAAAACGCATTTATCTGCATACTGATTTCTGCTGATTTCTTTATTCCCCTTCGCCGTCTTGGAAGTTATTTTCACACCGCAATGAATGGAACTACAGCAAGCAACAATATCTTTGCGCTCCTGGAAATAAAGGAAAAGAAAACTGGGAATGACAGCCTCAGGTCTTTGCCTTTAGATGATAACAGCAACTGTAACATTTCTTCCACAGGGGACAGACCCCTTGTATTCCAGACGGAAAATCTTTCATGCAAGTACGGAGAACGCACTGTCTTGCAAACTGCCAATATCAAAATTCCGTTGGGAACCTTTACTGCATTTGTTGGAAAATCCGGTTCAGGAAAATCAACGCTTGCAAAAATTTTTGCCGGAATTAATCCGGATTATATTGGAAGCGTAAAAGTTTGCGGAAAAGAAATCAATTCAATTAATCGCGAAGCGTTGTACAAATTCTGCACATACATCAGTCACAGGGACTGGATTTTCAAAGGTACGGTACGGGACTGTCTTTTGGAAGGAAATCCTTCTGCAACGGAATCCCAAATGTGGGAGTCACTTAAGTCTGTGGACCTGGATGAATTTATCCAGTGCTCTGGTGGACTTGGTTTTGAAATAAAAGAAAATGCTTCGAATCTTAGTGGTGGTCAAAAACAAAGGTTGTCCATTGCCAGGGCATTACTTCATGACAGTCAGGTTTACATATTCGACGAGGCCACCAGCAATATTGATGTTGAAAGTGAAATGATAATTCTGGAATTGTTACACAATCTGAAGAACACCAAAACAATAATCATGATTAGCCACCGTAAAGAAAACTGCCAGGGCGCGGACCAAATAATCGAATTTGAAAATGGAATCCCAAAAGGAATGAATATATGAAAACACTCTTACGATTATCAAAACTTATTATGCCATTATTTCCTGTGATGCTTCTTGCCATATTGTTTGGATCAATCGGGCATTTGTGTGCCATTGGGATACCTGTTTTTGGAGCAATTGCATTGACGGGGTCCGTCCCCCTTTTCGTATTACCTTTGATTGGACTTGCTCGAGGAATTTTTCATTACATTGAACAGTATTGCAATCATCTCCTGGCATTTTCAATTCTTGCAAGAATCAGAGAGATTGTCTTTAGAAAATTAAGACAGCTTGGGCCAGCAAAACTTGAGTCAAAGGAAAAAGGAAACCTGATATCACTTCTGACCTCGGACATTGAACTTCTGGAGGTTTTCTATGCACACACAATCAGTCCGGTCTGCATTGCACTTCTGGTCTCCGGTACAATGCTGGTATTTTTTGCAAAGATAAATATTGTTTTGATGCTGGCGGCTTTATTTTTTTATGCTCTCATGGGGATAGCGATTCCTGTTCTTGTAAATAAATCCGCCGTAAAACTTGGGACTGTGCATCGGGAGGAATTTGCAAAAATGAATTCCTTTTTGCTGGACTGTCTCAGAGGATTGGAACAGAGCATTTTGTTTGCAAATGGAAAATCAAAACTAAAGAAAATTAAGGAAGGCAGCGATTCGCTTTCCGGTTCACGAAAAAAACTTGCGGTACACGAAGGCATAACGACTGCGCTTTCTGCGGTATGTGTTGTTGCGGGCGGATTAACAATGCTTGCGTTAAGTCTGTGGCTGTATGAAAAAGGTCAGATATCTATTCAACAAATGATTATATCAATCGTTGCAATGTTCAGTTCCTTTGGACCTGTATCCGCGGTGGCTGCCTTGGGAAGCGGTCTTAGTGGGACAATCGCCAGCGGTAATCGGGTTCTGAATCTGCTTGACGAATCTCCCGTACTTGAAGATGTAACGGATGGTCAGGATGTTGTTTTTGATGGCGCAACGGCCGATTCGGTTTCCTTTGCATATCCCTCAAATGCGGAAGAAAAAATTCTGCAGAATGTTTCATTGGATTTTCCTAAAAACAAAATCATTGGCATACAAGGAAAAAGCGGATGCGGTAAATCGACTGTACTAAAACTCCTTATGCATTTCTGGAAAGCAGATTCGGGGAGCGTAAAAGTTTCGGACATTGATGTAAACAGAATAAACACTTCTTGCCTAAAAAAAATTGAAAGCTATGTAACTCAGGAAACAATTTTATTTCATGACACTATTGAAAATAATATCAGAATTGCAAAACTGGATTCAACTTTGGAAGAAATTCAGGAGGCATGCAAAAAAGCTTCCATCCATGATTTTATAATGGAACTTCCACAAAAATATCAGACCCAGGTATCTGAACTTGGAGACAATTTTAGTGGTGGAGAAAGGCAGCGGCTTGGACTTGCGCGTGCTTTTTTGCATGACGGTGATTTCATACTTCTGGATGAACCGACCAGCAATCTGGATTCATACAACGAACATAAAATAATGGAGGCAGTGAAAAAAGAATCAAAAGGAAAAACTGTGGTCATAGTTTCTCACAGGGATTCGACTTTTGAATATGCCGATAACGTCTACCAGTTTACAAAAAAGACATCATCCTGAATTTGATTTGGGAAAAATATTTCCAAACATATCCGGAATTTATAAGAATACAAAAAGGTCATTGATAATGAAAGATACAAACGCAGAAGAGAAAATTAAAAAAGAGCAGAACACAGTTTCAGTTATGATTCGGATATATTGCAAGGGGAATCACAAAGAAGCCTGGAAAGAATATAAACGGCAAAAGGGAAAAACCTGCGAAACAGATTTTTTGTGTCCTGATTGCAAAGATCTGGAAAATTACGCGGCACTTAGAAATCAAAAATGTCCATACCTTGCAAAAGGAACCAAAACGTTTTGCAGTTGCTGCAAGACTCACTGCTATAAACAGGAATACCGGGAAAAAATTAGAAAGGTAATGCGATACTCCGGTCCCAGATTGATTTTAATTATGCCAGGGAAGTTTTGGAGTCATTTGTTTTTAACAATCAAAAAAATTTTAAAATGAAAGTTAGTTAAAACTAACAAAAAAATGCATAAAAGTTCAACCTTTTTATAGGAGGAAAAATGAAAATATTATTTATCATCATGGGATTCGTCTTTACAGGATTGGGGTGTCTTGGAATTCCTCTTCCAGTTTTACCTACAACGCCATTTCTAATGCTGGCGGCTTTCTGTTTTGCGAAAGGTTCCAGTCGACTTGAAAATTGGTTCAAGTCAACAAAACTTTATAGCAAGCATCTTAAAAGTTTTGCAGAAAAAAGGGAAATGACTTTAAGAACAAAACTGACAATACTGATTACTGCCAGCATAATGCTTTTGTTCTCTTTTGGAATGATGCAATATAAGTCAATTATAAATGGAAATTCAGTAGGCAACATCGTTGGTAGAATTTTGGTGCTTATCATGATTCCAGTAAAATATATTTATTTTTTTACCCGAATCAAAACAGTTCCTGCAAATACCTGTCAGTCTAGTTAAAAAATTTGCAACGGAAACTTTATTTCCAGGAATCCACCAGATTTTATATTCTTAAAAACTAAATCGTTTTTATATTTTGATAAGGAGAATTTATAAAATGAAAAAGAAATTATTCATATCGTTGATTGTCTTTGGTGCAATTTCGTCAATGTGTTTTGGAAAGGATAAGATGAACCTATCAACTTATGCTTTAATTCAAAGTCAGAAAAGTGGAGGTGGAGTCGGATTTTCTTTTCCGATATTCCAGAGGGGAGAGTTCTTTATCCGCAATGAAACAAATTTAAATCTGTATTTTTCTAACACACCGCTCACAGGGGCTGTCATGGTCTCGCTTGGTGATAAACTTCACTTTGGGACTCTCAAAGAAATTAATGGATTTTCATTCAGAAGTTACGGTTACTGCAAACTGGAATTTGGACCTAGCTGGGATAGTGATCACATGGCTTTCAATTCGGCACCAATGATTTTGGAATTAGGCGGCGCTGGGGGATTCGAATTTTTGTACTCAGAAAAAAAATCATTCTTTATTGAATTCGGTGGTGGCGCGGCTATCAGTTCCTTTTTTGGGGATATCCCTTTGGAAACATTTGCGGAAGGAAGTTTCAAAGGTGGATACGTATGCATAACCACGGGAGCAAAATTTTATTTATAGAAGTTTATTACAAAATTGAATTCTTGGAATTAATTTGTTTCTAATGGGGATCATCAAATGAAAAAAACACTTATTACGTTAATTATCATGTCTCTAATGCTGCCACTGTTCGGGGAAACCAAACTGAATCAGTATTTTGGAAAAACATATCATGGAAACATGATGGGCAAAATCATAACAGCTGATTTAATTATCACCGATGACAAGTCGATCGATTTTACAGTAAACACACCTACAGGAAAAAAACTACATCAATATGCCTATGAAATAGTTGAAGAAACAGAATCAAAAATTGTTGTCCGGTGGTTTGAAAATGGTAAACTCAGCAAAACCGTAACGTTCTCTAATTTTAATGACAGTTACTTTGAAATGGAACTGAAGGGAAAAGGAAAAATCAAAATGCAGCAAAAGTGATTGCAAAAGGTCAAATCTGATTAAGCCGGTGCCATGTAATTTTTCTGGTACCGTTTTTTTTTCAAACTGATTTGCTTTTATTGAATTGGATATTTTTCTGATGTAATAAGAAAATAGACTTCTTTCACCCTTCTTATAGGATACCTTGCCTGGAGATTTATAATGGCGGGTTTCTCCACCAGAACACCAGATTATAATAATTTCCTTTCCTTCACATTGAACCTGTTCGACTATGGGTAAATATTTTGAGCTGATTCTGTTACAGTACTGAAGTAGTTTCTTATTCATTAATCAGCAAACTTCTACCTTTTTCTAAGTTTTTGGGACGAAGAATACTAGAGTAACTTGATTTTTAGTCAATTTATGCTATTCTAACTATTGGAGTGTTTTTCATTGGCACTTTGATATAATTTTATAACGAATCATATGAAGAACCTATTTACAGTTATACCAGCAGATTTTTTTAAGCCTCTCAATAGTAAATATAAAGATCAATACTCGGATTGTATCTTGGAAATTTATAACTCTTATAAAACGGAGATTTCATATGGTGTAGACAGAGAATCGGTTGTTTCTACATTGGTAGAGTATTTTAATACCCGCACTGATGATATCAGCTTTGATGATGATTCCAGTTTTGAAAAAGATTCACGTACAAAAGCTCAGAAAACAATAAATTACTTAAAAGATTGTGGTTGGCTTGATTTTGAGGAAGAGAAAAATTATCAGCAAAATGTAGTCCTAACAGAATATGCTGTTCCATTCATTAGAACAATGAATGATGTTATCCGCAATGAAGAAACAGAATACCAAGGACTTATTTCTCAGATTCATGCGGTTCTGCAAAATGAAGATCTATATTCAAGGCCTTACCAGTTTATTCTGAAAAATGTTGTAAGCAATACAGAACAGTTAGTTTCCAGCCTAAAAAGATTGAATATTTCTATCAAGAAACATATCGATAAGCAGACAAAAAATAAAGAATTATCAGATGTGCTGAAATTATTTGCTGATTATAATGCAGAGATTGTCTCAAAATCACTTTATAGATTAAAGACCAGCGAAAATGTTGGAAAATTCAGGCAGTCTATTAAAATAAATTTGGATAAGATGCTGTCTGAACCAACAATCCTAAAGGATCTTGTTGATGGATATATGGAAATTGAACAAGAAACTGATCCTGATATTGCCCAAGATAAGATTATTGAAATGATTATTGATGTAAAATCTGCTTTCGAAAATCTTGATAAAATTATTGAAGATATAGACCGAAAAAATAATCATTATATGAAAAACGCGGCATCCAGAGCAAAATTCGAACTTGCATCAGGAACCAATCAAGAAGGCAAAATTAATGCAATTCTAAGATATCTTACTGAGTTTTCTGACGAAGATGAAACAGTCCCTGAGGACTTATTTAATGTTTTTGTGCAGAAGTTTGTTTCAGAAGAATCCATAAAAAAAATCCCAGAAAAGAAAACATATGAAGAGGTCGCAAGTATAAATATTGCTGAAACTTTAACTGAAGAAGAAAGGGAATTAAAAAAGAAACTTCTTCGGGATAAACAAATGACTCGAATATACAGAAAGAAAATTGAGGCATTTGTAATGGAAAAATTAGGCCCCCGACAATTTATAATGGCCTCTGAGATTCCTATAAATAGTCGAAAAGATTTTGAGACCTTGATTTATATAAGACTATTTGCAATAGAGTCTAAGATATACAACGTAAAGAAAACAAATCAGAGAATAAAGACCGAAAAGTGTGAATTTACTGATTTTGAAATAATAAAGAAGAATGGAGGTGAAAAGAATGTTTGAAAGGCTTGAAATTATTGGTAGCTCAAATTCTCAAAAGGAAAAGTTTTCTAAAGCTGCTAACAATCTTTTAAATCACTGTTTCATTCTTAAGAAAAAAGATGACACTCGATTAGATTACATTTTTATCAAAGATAACAGAGAACAGTTTGCATTAGTATTTGATCTTTTGGGTTATGATATAAGAATTGACGAAGATATTGGACTTATTTCAATATCAAATAGAAATGGTACAGGACGACTTCAGTTTACAAAGTTTGAAAGCATCATGTTTTTGATTCTAAAATTACTTTATTTAGAAAAGAGAAATGATCTTTCAACAAATGGAGATAATGTGACCGTTACAATTCAAGAAATACGGGATAAATATAATGTGCTGAAACTTAAAAGCAAACAAAAACTCGATAAAAATTCTGAACGCCAAATAATTGCTTTATTTAAAAGATATAACTTGATAAAAAATTTATCCGCTGACATAACTCAGGGCGATACGAGAATCGAAATATACCCTTCGATTATGATTGCAATCCCGAATGAAGGAATTACACATTTATATGAAAGCGTGAAAGACAGACTTACTGAATATGAGGGAGGAGATGACGATGCAGATAGCAAAGACATCTTTGTTGACGAAGAAACTGAATAGAGTAAGACTCTTAAACTGGATGTATTTTGGATATGAAACTCTTCCTATAAACCAAGGATCAGTTTTGATTAGTGGTGAAAATGCAGCTGGAAAATCTACTGTGTTAGATGCAATTCAAATGGTTCTTACTGGAAACTCGACAAAATTCAATAAAGCTGCAAATGAAAATTCAGACCGTGATTTAAAAAGTTATGTACGATGTAAAATTGATACAACAGAGAAGACATATCTTAGAGAAGATAATGTCATAAGTAATATTGCATTAGAGTTTTATGAAGAAAAAGAAAATCGGTGGTTCATAATCGGTGTTCATATTACTTCTGGCAATGAAAACGAAATCCCAGCAAAACGATGGTACATTGAAAATGGACAGTTGGAAGATTTTTCTTTTTTGACAGAAGAAAATAAGCCAACCATGGCGGATGAATTCAGAAATAAAGGGGAGAAAATAAAGTTTATAAA
The DNA here is from genome assembly GCA_045643225.1 of Treponema sp. Lineage (GTDB taxonomy): Bacteria > Spirochaetota > Spirochaetia > Treponematales > Treponemataceae > Treponema_D. The sequence continues at coordinate 20,198 of JAZUKJ010000051.1, forward strand.
GACTGTAAATGAATATAAAGAGAATCTACGCCATAGATTAGGAAATCTGGAAGATAAGTTTTTCGAAGTAATATTAAAAGCTCTCGCATTTCGACCTGTTGATAATATAAAAGATTTTATTAACAGATATGTTCTAACGGAAAAAAATATTGATGTTCAATCATTAAGAGAAAGTATTGATGTTCTAAATGAATTCGAACAGACATTAAAAAAGGCAAAACAGGAAAGAGATGCCTTAGGTGAAATCTTAAAACGATTTAGTGACATTGAAGAAAATGAGCATAATAAAGAAGTAAATGATCTGCTTATAAAAATTGTAGATAAAGACATCCTTGAAAAATCTAAGGAAGATGGATTAAGTCAAATAAGAATTGATAACCAAAAACTTAAGAATACAATCTCTGAAAAAAATAATATTGAAGAACAGCTTAAGCAAGTTAGAGCAAAGTTATTACAATTACAGCAAACTTTTGAGAATTCAGATTATAGAAAATTAACTGAAAAACTTCAGAATTCTATTGATAAGCTTTGTGAAGAAAAATCCAGCGAAGAAAAGAGAAATCTGCAGCTTAATGAATATTTGCGATTTTTGAATAATTATCTGAATCTATTTGCCAAGATAAAAGAAATTCCTGTTACTGCAGATGCTGTAAAAAATATTGGACAGAATTCTGATGAAAACCAAAAAGTCGAAACGGTTGATAAACTAGAAGCCTTCCTAAGCAAGGAGATTGAATTTATTAGAGAAAGAAACTACGAAACAAAAAAAGAAAGAGACATTATTTCGGATCAAATCTCAAAACTTGAAAATGAAATTGAACTGTTAGAATCGCAATCAATTCAATTCCCTGAAGAAACAGAGCGACTTAGAAATTGCATTCAAAAAGAGTTTGAAGAATCCGGTATTGATTCTCCGGTTTATATTTTCGCCGAACTCTTATCCATTACAGATAAGCAATGGACAAATGCTATTGAAGGCTATTTAAATACCCAGAGATTTTATCTTATAGTAGAGCCTGAGTATTACACGAGAGCCTTGCAAATATATAATACAAATAAACGAAGTTACAGCCAGGGTATTATCAATTTTAGAAAATTACCTGAGGTTGAAAGCGAAGATAATTCGTTAGCATCATTAGTAACTACAGAAAACAGATATGCTAGACGTTATGCTGACTATGTTTTGGGAAATGTTATCTGTTGTGAAAAGCTGGAAGATCTTGAGAATTATTCATCTGCAATTACAAAAGATTGTATGGTTTATAGAAATTATGTTTCTCGCAAAATTGATCCAAAGATTTATGCAAAACCATATATTGGTAAGGATGCTATTGAAGTTCAATTGAAAAATGCAAAACTTCAGAGAAAAGGTTTGTTGGAAAAGCTTCCTGATTTAAGAAATAAAATTGAGACTTATAAACAATTAGAAGTTTCATATAAGCATGTCAATTTTGATATGGTTAAGTCGAATATGGATTCTCCAAATAAACTTGTGTCGGTATGCGATCGATTAAAAAAAGAGCAGGAAGAATTTGATAAGATTTCTAAAAATCAAGACATTATTGAACTGCAGAACCAAATTGCAGCTTATGAAAAGAATGTTGATAATCTAGATTCGAAACGAGTTTCATTGGTTAAAATGGAAACAACTCTTAATAATTTAATTCAAGACACCGAAAAGCAGCTTTCCGGTATTGATGAACAACTTGAAAGCAAGATTGTAGAATTGACAACTCTCCAGGATTACCATGCGGCATTATATAATGAAGCTTTTGATAAGTATCTTGATGCAATGAAGCATGAAGGAATGGAAAAAATTCAGACCAACTACAGTAGACAAAAAGCAGTTTATGACAACAAAGCAAATAGGTTGCTGAACGGTGAAAAAGGATTTACAGGTCTTATTCAGATGCAGAGCAATTATAATTCCACCTTCAGTAAAGATTTCTATTCTGGTTTGGATGGTTATGAACAATACAAAGCACAGTTTGATAAGCTAAACAACGATGAAATTGTACGAACAGAAGAAATAATCCGTGTATCCCGTGAAAAATGTGAAGATATCTTTAAGAATGAATTCCTTTCTAAAATGAAGGAGTCTATAGAAAGTGCTAGATATGAATTTGATAACCTGAAAAAAGCACTTAAAGATATTAATTATGGGGAAGATACTTATAAATTTGTTCTTACTCCAAATAGTCAAAAACGAAATCTGTACAATATGATTATGGCTGATGATAATTTGGGGGCATCAAATCTTTTTACGGGAAACTTTGAAAGCCAATATAAAGATGAGATTGATGAATTGTTCACAAAAATTAAAGCTGGAGATTCGAGCAATCAGGCTGTTCGGGAATATACAGATTATCGAACTTATCTTGATTATGATATTGAAATCACAAAGAAGAATGGTACTGTTCAAAAACTTTCAGCAAAAGCAAAAAGTAATAGTGGAGGAGAATCTCAGGTTCCTTTCTATGTAATTATGGCAGCTTCTCTTAACAACATATATCAGAACAAGAACTCTGTTCGATTATTAATGCTCGATGAAGCTTTTAACAATATGGATGAACAACGTATTGCCAGTGTTATGATGTTTTTTAATCAACTTCAGTTCCAGACAATTCTTGTTGCTCCTTCTCCAAAGATTCAGGATATAGAAGAAAATATTGATTCAGTTCTGACCGTTATGAGAGAAGATACAACCAGTTTTGTGGAGGATTTCAAATACTATGGCGAATAAAATAGAACAAAAACTTTTGAACACATTGCTTGATTCCTACGAGAAAAGTAAAACTTTTATTGGTGAGAATAAAAATCAGCAGTCGTTTAAGGTTCAGATTTCTAAATTATTTTCCAAATATGATGATGATTCAGAATATGAATTTTATAAAGAGGTAAATACAACATTATCGAATTTGGAATCTAAGAGATTTGTTAACTTGCAGAAGGAAAAAAGTGGGAAAGTTAAATCCGTTTTTTTAGAACTTTCTAAGCTTTCTGAAATCTATGAATTCATAAATCGAACTCCAAAATTTGAGACTAACAACAGCCTGCAAAAGATATGGGATAGTTTTGCAGATATAGATTTTTATATTTATAAACCTTTATCAGATTACTTGATAGAACAAAAAGATAACCTTTCCAAAAATAAGAATATTGCCTTCTTTGATGGGGATGTAAAGGAATATAAAAGCTTATTGTCCGCTGTAAAAGCTGTTTTAGAAAACATAGATGAAATATTTATTCGTGAATTGTCTGTAAAATTGTTCAATGATTCAAAAAAACTTGAATCCATAGAATCTCAGGTCCGTTCTTTATTGTACAGATATGGTGAATATGATGATAAAGATACAGTCCTTGAAGAGCACAATATTTTAAGGACTCCAACTTACGTTATGGTAAAGGGAAAGGGTATATTGAATTTTGGACAGACTATTGATTTATCTAAAATTGACGGTGATATTGGATTGTCCACTAAAACACTTATTCAATTGCGTTCTGTAGATTTGCAAGGAGCGGAAGTTGTGACAATTGAAAATCTTACGAATTTCCATAAATTCCAACCGAAGAATCAACTTATAATTTACCTTGGTGGTTTTCATAATTTTATAAAGAGGGATTTTATTAAGCGTGTGAATAACTGCAATCCAGGAACCAAATTTTTTCACTTTGGAGATATCGATGCAGGTGGATTCTACATTCTTGAGCATTTAATTAAAAAGACGGGAATAACTTTTGTTCCTCTAAATATGGATATCGAAACCTTGCAGAATCATAAATCATACTGGAAGCCATTATCTGAAAATGATAAATCGAGATTACAAAAAATACTGGAACTATCACCTGAATATAAAGATGTTCTTCAATTTATGCTCAATAATAATTGTAAATTGGAGCAGGAAGCAGAAATCTTAAATTAAGCAACAATTCTTAAGGCAAGAACAGGAGAATCAATGCTTGAGTTCATATATACAGGATATATAACCGCAAATTATTTATGCAAAACATTAAAACTATAGAAAAACCCTAT
>JAZUKJ010000052.1:0-7314 GCA_045643225.1 Treponema sp.
TTTATTTAAAATCAGATATATTTTTAAGGATAGATTGACAGCTAGGACTTGAAGCGGAATGAACGCCGACCTGCGGGAGGAAAAGCACACAGGAGGTGTGCGGCAGTGAATGGAGCCGGCCCGGAGAGAGGAACCAGGGATAGGAGGGCAAGTCCTAGATGTCCCATTATTTTCGAAACGCAGTGAGAAAATAGAATACAATCACTACCTATAGGACAAACGAACGCAGCTCGTATGTCCTCTTATTTTCATAACGTAGTGAGAAAATAGAATTCAATCACTACTTAAATGGCTTGCTTCTGGAAAAACTACTGCTCGTTGATTTTGATTTCGTCCTGCTTAAAAACAATATAGACCACATTCAGCAAGGTTCCAAAAAGAAATGTGAAGCCCCATGCCGTTGGGTATTCGCTAGGGAAAAATACTCTCTGGAAGACATCGCCCATGACGGCTTTAAGATTTGTAACAAGGTCCCAGGTGTTCCATCTCAAAAATCTTCCAAGATAGATTCCAAAACAGGATATGTAAATCAAAAAAAAGCTTGTTATGTTGGCGTGCTTGATTTTGAAAATGGTTTTTATTTTTTCTTCAATCATCTGGAGGCTTACGAATCCATAGATAAGCCCTGAAAAACCAAAGCTGAGCAGCATAATCAGGTCATACCAGACAGGCATGGACTTGTCTTTGCCCAAGTGAATCAGGTCGGTAAGTATGTATGGGGCGTTGGGAAAGAATACCAGCCATAAAAGTATGAGAAAAATTATGGCAGGTTTGTTTTTAATGTTTTTTACAAATACAATCGAGGCCGCGAACCAGGGGACGAAAGCTAAAAAAAGGTTCCACAGCATGAACGAAAAAAACTTTTGCCCGGTATACATTATTCTGCCGCAAATTAATATGGCAGATAAAACTGAGATTATAAGCAAAGCCAATGTGGTTTTGTATTTAAATATTTTCTTAAAATAGTCTTTCAAAAAATGCTCCCAGAGTTTGAGACGGGCAATCATAAAAAAAATTATAAATACCTGCGGGCAATATAATAGGACCTCTCTAAAAATTGCGATTTTTAGAGACTCCCAATAATTTAGACTGCTGTATCGTCAGGTTTCCCTATGTCAAATCCCATTTGAATTCTAAACTTTTTCAGGAAAAAATCAATTGGAATTTTAGTATTGGTTAACTCTAAAAATTTCAATTTTTAAAGTAACCCTATTTATAAAATTAGGCAGATGGTGATAAAATGAAGTGAAGATTTGATGGATTCGAGGAGAATGATGGACAATAAAATTATCTTAAAAGCTGAGGACTTGGACGGGTATCTTACTGATGAGGACCAGAAAGATTTGGGAACTTTGGATTCTATGTTCAAGGAAACCATGAAATATTTCGAGCCTGTAAATGAAGATAAAATCATCGAAGGATACGACAAAATGGGACACGAGATGCAGAAAATCTGCTCAAAGCATCCACGTGTAAAGGTTTATTCCTTTGAAACGGAAATACAGGCCCAGGCCGAAGCAAGCCGTGTTATTGCAAAGCTCCGTGACGAAAAGACTGATCATCAGGAATTTATGTATTACAGTCAAAGGGCTTACGAAATGCTTTTCCGCATGGCCTATACAAATCAGTCTACAGATAAAAAGGGACACATAATTGTAAAGACTCCGGTCACATTCCCTGTTCAGAATTATGCGGTCCACAAGATTCCTGATATCGATTACAAGATTAATAATTCAGTCATGTGCGTTATGCTTCGTGGCGCGCTTCTTCCAAGTATGATTGTTTCAAAAGAGATTGAGGAATTTTCTTCCGATGGATATATCACTCCATTTGCATTGTTCAAAATCAGCAGAAATGATTCCAAAAATGAAAACAATATGGAATATGTCCTTGATTTGGATAAGTCTTTCTTTAATTTGGAACAGCTGGACGGCAAAGATTTGATTTTTGCGGACCCAATGAATGCTACAGGAGGTTCCCTTGTTACTGTGGTTAAATATCTGCAGAGCCAGGGAATAAAACCAAAATCCATTGCGTTCTTTAATACCATCTCTACACTGAAAGGTTCCATTCGAATCACCCGGGCACTGGAAAACTGTACCTGCTATACTTTGTGGCTCGATCCTGTCATGAATGAAAAAGCTTACATAATGCCTGGTCTTGGTGATGCAGGGGACCGCCTGAATGGTTTTGACACAAAGGAGCATCCACGGAATATTATCCAGTTGCTTTCAGATTATGGTCATAATATTTCAAGCCTTTACCGCTCACAAATGTTTGAAATTGAGCGCACCGTTTTAGGATAAAAAACTTTGGTGAAAATTAAGGGTAAATCCCGTTGAATATTTTGGAGGAAAAAATGAATTTGATTTATGGAATCAAAGACAGACCTAACTTTGGAAAAATTGTTCTTTTTGCAATTCAGCAGCTCCTTGCAATCATGGCGGCTACCATTGCTGTTCCTGCGATTGTAGGAAATGGTCTATCTGCTTCTGCTGCACTCTTTGGTGCCGGCGTGGGTACAGTTGTTTATCTTCTGTTTACTAAAAGCTCCAGCCCTGTATTCCTGGGCAGTTCCTTTGCGTTTATTGGTTCAATGCTGAGCGCCTTTGGTGGTGCTGCATCCATGAAGGTTGGATACTGGGGACTCATTATTGGTGCCATGATGGCTGGTGCCGTTTATGTCATCATTGCGTTGGTGGTAAAGTTCTGCGGAGTAAAATGGATTGATAAACTGATGCCTCCAGTAATTATTGGACCGACTGTAGCAATCATTGGTCTTTCGCTTTCCGGAAACGCTATTGGCGATTTGATGAAATCAAGCGTGGCTGGCGGAAATGAGAAGGTTGCACTGGTTTGTGGTCTTGTTACACTGGCGGTTACAATGCTTTGCTCAACCTATGGAAAGAAGATTGGACGTCTTATTCCATTTATCATTGGTATTTTGGCAGGATATGCAACGGCATCTATTTTCGCTTTGATTGGAACTCTGGCACATAATCCAGCCCTGGTCGTTATCAACTATGATGCGTTCAAGGCAATCAAAGGTTTCTTTGCTCTTCCTAAATTTACCTTTGTTCTTGGTGGCGTGGAAGGATTGAAGGGAATAACCGGCACATACCTTTTGACTTTGTTTGCCGCTTATGTTCCTGTTGCATTTGTTGTATTTGCTGAACATTTGGCTGATCACAAAAATCTTTCCGCTATCATTGGAAAAGATTTGCTTGAAGAACCTGGTCTTACCCGTACCTTGCTTGGAGACGGAGTTGGAACTATGGTTTCTACAATGTTTGGCGGATGTCCTAACACAACTTATGGTGAATCAATTGGATGTGTTGCCATTACAAGAAACGCTTCAACTATATCAATCTGGGGATGTGCAGCACTTTGTATAGTGTTCTCTCTGATTTCTCCTCTTGTTGCTTTCCTTGAAACAATTCCTAGCTGCGTTATGGGTGGCGTATGTATTGCGCTCTATGGATTTATCGCTGTTTCCGGATTCAAGATGTTCCAGAAGGTTGATTTGAACAAGAACCGCAATCTTTTTGTCGCTTCCGTCATTTTCATAGTCGGTGTAGGTGGAATGGTCGTTAATTTTGGTGCAGTCCAGATTAGAACCGTCGCTTGTGCCTTGATTCTTGGAATCCTTACAAATCTGATGCTTTCAAAGGAAAAGGATGAATAATCCTGAGCCTGACTAAAGCGGAGGTCCTCTTTTTATTAGGGGACCTTTTTTTTATCTAAAATTTGAAAAATTCGAAATTCCGTGTTATCGTTATAAGAGGATTCTGGAATAAAATTCCATATTGTTATCAGTGAATTCATTTTTTGGAGAAAATTTTGGAGTTTAGAATTTTTGAACGCGTAGAACCTGGGCGCGAAAGGGAATTTTTCAGGGACAAAAAAGAACAAATAAATGATTATAACAAACAGATTTTCATTAACCTAAATCTGCTGTCATTTTTTTTGCTGATTGCAGGATTCATATTGTCCTTCATGCCAATCAACAATTCTATAGAATCGACGAGAATAGTTCCTATCCGTATAGCCTGTGTGATTGCCATCATAATCTTTGCGGCTGGAATATTGATTTCCGTTTTTGCCAGAAATATGCTGAAGGCTCATCCGTTGCCGTTCCTGTATATGCTGTTTCTTACGGTATTTGCCTTTTCCATTTTTTTGAGCTTAAATTTTGACACTCCGGCACCATTTGTAATGCTGGGACTTTTCAGGATACTTTTTCCGGTCTGGGTTCTGGATTATACTTTCCGTGTAAATTTTTTGACAAATATTCTGGTGTGTGTTGCCGTATTCGGATTTTCTTATAATATGAAGCCTACCAGTATATTTTATTTGGATGTAGGTGCGGCAATTATTTATAGTTGTCTGGGAATGCTTATTGGTTCCCATACTCTTAATAGCAATATCCGGGCCGCAAAGAATCAAAGCGAACAGATGGACCGGGTAAGGGAAGTCGAAAAGGCTAAGGGTGAGGCAAAGACCATGTTCCTTGCCCATATGTCCCATGAGATTAGAACTCCGGTCAATTCTATACTTGGACTGAATGAGATTATCCTGCGTGAGACAAGTGAAGCGAATGTCAGGGAGCACGCGAACAACATACGGCTTTCCGGTGAGACATTGCTGAAAATCATAAACGATATTCTGGATTTCTCAAAAATAGAGACGGGAAAAATGGATATTGTTCTGATGGAGTATGAAATCAGTTCAACCATTGCTGATTTGGTAAACATGGCTTCTCAGCGTGCCCGGAATAAAAATCTGGAACTTATTGTAAATGTTGATGAAAATCTTCCTCACAAGCTTTTTGGTGATGAACTAAGATTAAAGCAGTGCATTTTGAATATCCTTAACAATGCCGTAAAATTTACAGAACGTGGTTCCGTGACCCTGAACATAGGGTTCGACAAAATCGATAACGGCCAGATTTTGCTCAAGGTGTGCGTCAAGGATACTGGAATCGGTATAAAGCAGGAAGACCTGGGACGCATGTGCAATGAATTTGAGCGGCTTGATGAAAACAGGAACAGAACAATCGAAGGTTCCGGTCTTGGATTGAATATTGTAAGCATGTTGCTGCAGATGATGGATTCCAGGCTGGAAGTCACAAGTACCTATGGCGTAGGTTCAGAATTTTCCTTTAAGATTCCTCAGCAGGTTGTATGGTGGGAAAAAATTGGTAATTTCAATGAGCGTTACAACAAATTGTTCAGCGCGGTTACTGAGTATCATGAAAAGTTCCATGCTCCTGATGCAAGGGTTCTTGTGGTTGATGATACCAAGATGAATATAATTGTATTCCAGGGACTAATGAAGCAGACTGAAATAAAAATAGATTCAGCCTTGAGTGGCGCAGAAATGCTTGATATGGTAAAAAAGAAGAGGTATGACGCAATCTTTATTGACCATAGAATGCCTGGAATGAGTGGCGTGGAGGCTTTCCATGCAATGCAGACTTTGAACGGCAATTTGAACGTAGGGGTCCCTTGTGTTGCGTTGACGGCGAATGTTGTTTCCGGGGCAAAGGAATATTATCTGAGGGAAGGGTTCACGGATTATTTGTCAAAGCCTGTAGATAGCAAGGCGCTGGAAAATCTGTTGAGTTCCCTTATTCCGGCGGAAAAGCAAAAGAGTGTTAGCGGAGAGGATTCTGCCGCACAAAAACGGAGGAACATTGAGGATGAACTGAGCGCACTGGAAGGTATTAGCATGCATACGGCTCTGCAAAACTGTGGTTCACCGGAAGTCTTGATGGTTGCCATAAAAGAATATTATGCTAATATAAGAAAGCGTGCAGATGACATAGAGAAATTTGCCCGTCAAAAGGATTTTAAGAACTATACCGTGCAGGTCCATGCGCTTAAGAGTTCTTCCCGCTTGATTGGCGCTTTGGATTTGTCTGAGAAGGCCGCGTATCTGGAAAAATGTGGAGATGAAGAAAATGCGGTGGTCATTGCGGCAAAAACACCGGAACTTTTGGAGCTTTACAGGTCCTATATCATAAAATTGGACTCCCTGGCTGAAAATCAGTCGTCCAAGGAGCTTCTGGATGTGGATAAATTCAATGAGGCTATGGCCGCTGTAAAAGAGTTCGCTGGTGCATTTGACTTTAATGCAATTGATAATATAATAGAAGAGGTGGATAAATATGCTCTTCCCGATGAGGTTGCTGACAAATTTGCTGAAGTCAAGCGGCTGTCCAGAGGTGCAGATTTTAACGGCCTAAAGGAAATATTAAAGAATTAGAATATAATGATGGAATCCATAGGCAGCAATGTCTTTACGATTCTAGAAAATATGGGGAAACCAAGGTAGGTACAAGGAATGGAGAAAAGAGTTTTATTTATCTGTGAGTCGCCGGAAAGTTTTTTGGTAGCCGCAATGGTTAAAAATATAACCGCTGCCGGTTATGAAGTTATTTTTTGTCGTCCTAAAGCTAGGGATGTGTCATCCTTGCCTTCCCTTCCGAATCTTATAATAGTTTATCTTGATGGTGATGATACGAAGTATCAGGAAGTTCTTGCATTCCTTGAAAAGATTAAGAATGCCGGCGCAAATATTTCAACCCATGTATTCCTGATTGGAAATCCAATAGAGATAGAGGCGTCTTATAGGACTTTGCAAAAATCTTCCGTTTCTGGAGCTTTTGAGCGCCCTGTAAATACGACGGACCTTGTAACTAAACTGGATTTAGCTTTTTCAGGCTATTCACTTTCAGAGGACGTTAGCGGTGTAGAGGCCGGATTCAAGGGAGAGGAAGACAAATCAAGAAAAAGTATCCTCATTGTTGATGATGATACGACTTTCCTTCGTTCAATGCGTACAGAAATGGCCAAAAAGTTCAACGTGTTTATTACAAACTCAGGTATGAATGCCATATCCTTTTTGAAAGAACGCCCTGTTGATTTGATTTTGTTGGACTATGAGATGCCTGTTGTTTCTGGACTGGAAGTTTTCAGAATCCTGCGCAGTGAAGAGGAAACTTTCAATATCCCTGTCATTTTCTTGACCTCAAAGGATGATAAAAAGATTGTCATGAAGGTTATGGAGGTTCATCCGGAAAATTATCTTCTTAAACCTATCGCGCCAACAATTCTTGCCAACACCGTCGAGGATTATTTCAAGAAGGTTGCGGAAGGTCATGCCGCTGCGACTTGGAAAAGTTCCGTGAGTGACGATGATGCGCCGGCCGAAATGGAAATGATTGACGAGAATTTTTCTTTGTAGAATATTTTCTAGAGGTTCCCATAAAGGGCTTTCTAAGGCTTTGGCTTTAGGAAGCCTTTTTTTATC
>JAZUKJ010000053.1:0-30399 GCA_045643225.1 Treponema sp.
GACTTCTGATGATGTCTCTTTTGCCTTCTGTCATTACGACTTTGTGTGGTGTGTGTTTTTCTTTTGCCATAGTAGGCTCCTGTGTTTACTTTACCACAAACCTACTATGTTTGGAATTTACAGAAAGGTTTTCACAGAGTCCCTTTCGTAAAAGAAAACATCCAAGTAGAAACAATTATCATTGACAAGAAAATTATCTGAACCGTTCTGAACTGTTTGATGAAATCCCTGAATTCAATTTTCATATCTCCTTCAGCATTTTTTGCAAAACAAAATCTAACGATTGTCGAAATAGTGAAAATAAAATACGAAAAGCTCCAAAGAATAACTGGAATATTTCCCTTTGCTATACAGTCAATCAAATTACCGGCCTGGCCTCCCGTCAATACAAATGAGAATTGAAATATGACACTCGATATGTAAATAATTAAATCAAATAATTTGATTCGACTTCTCTTTTTGTTTAGAATAAGTAATACCGAAGGCAATAGAAATATAAATGCACTGCTGAGATAAAAGTTTCCATTTGTGTTCAGTGTTTCATTCGTAATGTAATTCACAACTTGCTTTGAAAAACCTTCGGTGAATCCAAATACATATCCTGATATTATGACAACAAAAATCGATAAAACCTGAATTAAAAACAGATTTCTGTCTCTAGCGTTCACAATCTTTTCTTTCATTTATAACTCCATTCAAGGCATCCGCAATTGCCAATTGGTAATTCATGCTTCTTTTTGCAACAGATGGTACATTTCTTTTTCCAAGGAAAAAATCAACATATTCTTTTGTTCCATGTTATGAACAAGGGAGATTACAAGTTGATTTAGCGCAAATCTTCTAAAGTAATCACTTTTCTTTGCTCTACTCCATGAAACCAAAATCCTGATACTTTGTTTTTGCAGGAAACAAAACTCCTTCCAATATAATTTTCTATCTTTTTTAAACTCCTCGTGAGGCCATGAATTGTTTTTGCAATTTATACAGATGTGCGGTCGATTTTCATTTTGCGAAATCTATGAACCGTCTTAAGGTGTCATCCAAACAAATCAATCCTCCTGATCTGACGTTCGTAAACTGATACCAAAAATAATTTAATGCCGCATCTAAATCTTTGTTGTATTTCAGCAAGAATAAGCTGCCATTTTTTTGAACACCTATTCCATATGTGTTTTTTTTGTTCAGTTTAAGATTAAACACGGCCATTGTGTATTCGGCACATTGAAGAGGCTTTGTAAGACCATCGATGATGTTTATTTTTTTCTCATCGTAAAAATCACTTTCAATATTATTATCTTTTAAGAAATTCTTTACAAAAGTTTTTATTTCATCTGCCGACAGATTATAGGGACCATGAAGATGACTGAATACTGGAATTGCGTAATACCATAAATATTTCTCAAGACCTTCAGTTTCATTGACATACCATTTGCGGACAAATGGTTGCAGTCCAAAATACAAATCAATGGGACAGTCCAGATAAATTACCCCATCCTCGATGTGGGAGAAAGCAATTGCCAGGGAAAAACCAAAAGGATTGGTTATTGTAATTGATTTTTTTGTTTCCTGAATTTTTAGACAATACTCATTGATTTCATTCGCATGTGATTTTATTTTCAAGATATCCTGAAGATTCATAATGTTATCCTCTCAAAATGCGAATTTGTGAATTGTAGTTTATCTTATCATCTCATCCAAATTACATCCAAGCCACTACACTTTTATCAGAAACCCACGATTCAGTCCAGTACCATATAATACAAAATTGCTTAATACAATTTGGCTGTATTTAATCAGCATTTGAATAATCTATACCTTGTAGCAATAAAGGACAAGGAAAAATCAAAAAATATTTCATACTTATTTTTCCCTCATTTTTAATTCATTACTTGATTTATATTTTTTTTAGAATGGACGATAGAAGTTTTGTTCTTTGAAGATAGAAATCTGCCAACGTCAGTTGTTTCTATAGATATCCAAAAATTATAAAAACTATAATTCCTATCAAGCAAAATGTATCAAGCCACAAGAGAAAGTTGAAGTCTCTTAGTTTCTTTTTACCCTTATGTAGGTCTACAAAAAATGCAATCAGCGGACTGATTAATAAAGCTATAACAAGAAAAAACCGTCTTTTTTGTTTCTTATTCTAAAATTCATATTCCCCAACTTTTATTAGTATTTCTTCAGCACTTCCCTTCGAAAAGCCACTGCACTTTTATCAGAAACCTGCGATTCAGTCCAGTATAATGTTTCAAATAGTGTCCAGAACTGATAGCAGAGTCTCAATTTTACATTATCAACATTATATAATATTACTGTCAATAAAATTTTTTATTTAACATTGAGCCTTATCTCCTTATGAAATGGAAAACATATGTAAAAGTTGTGGACCTTAGAATTTTTATTGATATCTATCCATCTGCGAATACATGTCAGTCCATTTGCAATTTAATCTTTCGGCTATCTGTGATAATATTTTTATATGCAGTTCCATTAGGCAATCTAGTTCGTGTAGGTAATCAGGATGATTTAATAAGTCTTCCCAGTTTGAGATTATGCATACACATTTTTGGGAACCATTTATTAGTGTAAGACTGTTCTCGAAGTCGAAAAAATCATATTCATTTTCCGATATTTTTTTATTGCATCTGATGTCTGAAAGTTTGTAAAATGCACTGTCATCTTTGAAGGATAAAGAATTTTCCATGTGATTTTGTTCTATTTTGTCATTCGCTATTTTTAATATCGAAACAGAAAATGATACGTCCACAGAATCTTCTGATATTTCTGCTTTATAATTTATCCAGTTTCCGGGAGACTTTGTATATGAATAATCGACTATCAATTCAGTAGTTTCTGCGGAGATAATTGATATATCAAGAAAAGTTATGGCAAGTAGTGCGTATATGAATTTTAATTTTCTCATGATAGTGAATTCCTCTTTATGTCATATATCCCGAAGCATTCAACATTTTTAACGGAGTTCCTCGGTTGTCATTTTAGTAGATGCTCGATGGTCAGAACTGCGATTGCCAAAGAAATTTTTTGTTTATATTTTTCGATTTGCTGATTGCATAAATCAATTTTCGCATTCAGAACTTCGGTCTCTGAACCATAACCTGATTTATGAATCAATTCCTGCTGCTTTATTTTTGATTGTGCCGTTTCAATCTTTAAATCCTGATATTCAATTTTCATTGAGCACAAGTCGATTGTGTTCCATTGGGATTCCAGGGTATTTTTAATTTTTAGTTTTGCATCTGCCAAATCAATTTCGGCTGCCTGCTGTTCGCTTTGCTTTCTTGAAATGTCATTCAGTTTTTTTCCGCCATCCCAGATTGTAGTTTTAATTCCCAATGAAAGATTTGCAGAATAATCGTCAGCATCCTGCCAGCCATCCTGGAAGAATGGGAACTTTGTTCCTCCATATCCCAACGAAAATTTTAAAGCAATATCCGGTTTCCAATAAATGGTACCGTCTGCAATCTTTTTTGAAAGTGCCCTAACCTCTTTCATTTTTTCAAGCATCTTTATTGAACTCTGATTTCCAGAGAGGGCTGTTTCTTCAACATCTTTTCTGTTGCAATTGATTATATTCTGCAGGTTTCCTTCTTTAAATTGATATTCAATATTTTCTAGGCTAAGAAAGTTAATTCCTGTTAATCTTTTTAATTCAATAAGCTGTGAATTGATTTGGTCGTTCAAATCAAGTTCCGCCATCTCGATTTCTTTTGCCTTTATTCTTGCTTCAATTACGTCCTGCTTGAGCATCATTCCATTTGCGGCTGCGGTCTCTGATAGTTTTAAAAGTCTAGAGGCATAAATTTTTTCTTCATCCAATATTGCTTTTATTTTTTTTATATAAAAAATACTGACAAGGCGAGATTCAAGTTCTGTTTCCATTTGACTTTTTTTTGATGCCAAATTGATTAATTGAATATCAGAAATTTCTGTATATAGTTTTACCGCATTTGTTATTTTTCCCCAGGTCCAAATCGGTTGAGTCAATGAGAGGTTTGCGTAATATAAAGTTTTATCCATTCCATCGTAAATTTTAATTGGAGTATTGTTTCCTGTCCTTGGTATATTGATTCCGGAAGGCCAATTTATGGAATCAATAATATCATCAACATTTATGGATATTTCTCCGATTGGTGGATTGAACATGTACATTCCAAGCACCTGCAAGTCAATTGTCGGATGATAGTTTGCCTTTGCATCTTTTATGTCAAGAAGGCTTCGGTCGTATTCCTTTTGCAGTTTTAATATTTCGGGATTGTTGATATATAAATTCTGTTTTAAATCTTCAATGGAATAAGTTTCGTTTTTTACTTCCGTATGGTCAGAGATGTTTTCTTCTGCATAAATAAGTCCTAACTGAAAAATAAAAATCAATAAAAGTATTCTCTTCATTTTTTTGCACGTGCATCCTTTTTCCGCTCTGTCATATAATACATAATAGGAATAATGATTAATGTTATCAATGTTGAGGTCAAAAGTCCTCCGACTATGGCTTGTCCCATTGGTGCATAAAGTTCCGAACCTTCTCCGGAAGCGACCGCCATTGGAATGTCACCAAGCAGTGTCGTCAATGTGGTTATGAGGATTGGTTTTATTCGGGAAGACGCACCATCCTGGACACAGTTTAATAAAAGTGAATTTTCTTCATCTATCGATAAATCAATTTTCCATTCGCCATCTTTGTTTTGGAATCCCTTTTCCTTGGCCAATTGTTCTCGTCGTTCCTTTCGCAAAAAGTTTATATAATCAACAAGAATGATTCCGTTGTTTACGACGACACCCGACAATGAAACTATTCCCAACAGTGAAAGCAGATTCAATGTCGATCCAAAAATCAGCAATCCTAGAACGACTCCGATTATACAGAATGGAATTGATAGCAAAATCAATAACGGCTGCCGGAATTTTTCAAACTGGATAACCATTACCGTGTAAACCAAAAATATTGCAATAATTATTGCGATTATCATTGGCAATGCCATGCTACCAATCAACTGCATAATTCCACCGGACTTACTGGAAACTCCATTCGGAAGTGGATTCCTTTTCAGGTAGCCATTAACTGCGGCGGAAACATTCGCTGTGTTTTCAGAAACAAGAGTTGCGCTGACTGTGATTGTTTTGGCTCTGTCCGAATGGTTTATTTGTGATATTGAATTCTGGATGTAGATGTCAGAAATATTTCCAAAGGAAACATCTTGCCCGCCAGAGGTTACAATGTGAATATCGGAAATTTTATCGACAGTGATTTCTGAATCAGAGACGTTGGAACATAAATGAATATTGTACCGCTCGCCGTTTTCTTCATTCTTAAAACGGCCGGCATTCATTCCCTGGAAAAGAATTGCACTGGTGATTCCGGCTTCATAGCTTGAAAGTCCAAGGGAACTCAAATATTCCTGGCTCATGTCGATTACCATTGTGGCCGTATCGTAATCAGTATCAAGCTTTGCTGTAACGACATCGCTTTGGGTTTCCAAAAAGGCCTTTAAATTTGAAGCCGTCCTATAGAGTGCGTCCATGTCTTCCGAAATAAGAGTTAGTCCGTATCCACCACCGCCAGATGCGTAGCCAACCAGCTTATCAAATCCACCGTTTTCGATTGAGATTTTTGAGTCAGGGATTACCGCGGACCATATTTCCTGAAGTTGCAGCATGATTTCATGTACATCCCTTTTTCTTTTCTTGACAGGAACCAGAACTACATGTGCGTAAGCAGATTCGGATGTAGTCTGAACCTGCATTCCTTTTGTGTTGCTGCGGCCTTCGTAAAAAATGACGGACTCAACTTCCGGAACATATTTATAAAAAAGATTTTCGGCGACCTTAAATTTTTCTTTTGTGGTTTCAAGTTTTGTACCGATCGGTAAATCCATGGAAATATAAAATTCGCCGGTGTCGGTTGATGGAATAAATGCGATTCCAAGTTTCAATGTAATCAGCACGGAAAAAATCAACAAAAAAATTGCGCCTACAATCACAAGCAATCTGTTTCGGATTGCCCCATTCAAAATCCGTCTGTACCCTGCTTCAATTTTATCCATGACCACATCAAATTTTCGCGGGGTGTTTCTAATCTTTGCGCCGGACTCCTTTAGCAGAAGTTTCAAAAGATATGGAACAACAATTACCGCAACAAAAAATGAAGCCACGATTGCCATGATGATTGTTATTGCAACAGGCCGAAGGATTTTTCCAATCAATCCTGTTAGCATTGCAATCGGGAGAAAAACAACTATGGTGGTTGCGGCGCTGGCCAAAATAGATGCGGCCACTTCGTCCCACCCTTTGTAGATTGATTGGTTTACAGTGTAAATCATTTCTCCGGATTCTGATTTTCGTAATTTGTAGTATCTGTAAATCTGGTCCAGCATAACCGATGAACCATCGACGACCATTCCCAAAGAAATGACCAGACCGGAAAGGCTCATCAGGTTCAAAGTGATTCCAAATATTTTTAATCCAATAAACGAAAACAAAATGCAAAGCGGAATTGAAACGGATATTGTTAATGTCGCTCGCCAGTCAGCAAGGAACAAAAGAATTACGAGGACCGCAAAAATGACTCCCATGATTCCAGACTGTATGACAGTTTTTAGTGATGCGCTAACCTGCTTTGAGTCATCGGAAATCAAATGAAATTTTACGGCTCCTCCTGTTGATGATTCGCACTCCTTCAGGACCTTCTTTATCTGCTTGCATATTTTTACAGTGTCACCGTCGGAACGTTTTGTGACGCTGACAATTATCAAAGGATTTTCTCCATCTGATACGGAATAGTTTTCTTCGGGATATCCAAGCTCCACGTCTGCAACATCCCTGATTCGGATTATCTCATTTCCGTTGGCAAGTCCGACCGGCAGATTTTCTACGTCCTCAATGGATTTGAATCCACCGGAATAGCGCAACTGAATTTCTCTGTCCTCAAAAATCGAACTTCCCAAAGGATAATTTACGTTTCCATAATTCAAAACCTGATACACTGCTGAGACTGCGATTCCTTTTGAAGTCAGCGCGTCCACATCAAGTTTGATATTCAGTTCCAGTTCCTTTCCACCTTCGGTTGAAATTTGGGATACCCCGTCAATCTGTGTCAAAAGAGGTGTAAGTTCGGATTTAATAAAATCTGTTACCCTTGCAGAATCTTTTCCGGCTTCCACAGAAAAGGCGATGATTGGCATCATTGAGATTCCACCGACCACGGCTCTTGGGGTTCCCTGGATTCCGGATGGCAGTTCATCCATTTTCTGATCGATTCTGTTCCTTAATTCCACCAGCTGGTCATTCGGGTCGTAGCCATCTGCATAGGTGACGGTAATCCAGCTGAGGGAATTGTAGGAAGAACTTTCCACGCTTTTAAAATGTGGAAGGGTTACAAAATCATCTTCAAGAATTTTTGTTACATCCTGTTCTACATCTTCGGCGCTGGCTCCTGGATAAACTGTAATCACGATTGCCTGAGGTAGAGAAAGGTCGGCCATAAATTCTGTTGGCATTCCGCTTAATGAAAAAAATCCGAAGGCCGCCAGAACGATAAGCAGCATTGTGATGATGACCGGATGCTTGACTGAAAATTCTGAAGCTTTCATTTTTCGTACCCGACATCCTTTAGTGCGTCTTCATAAAGTTTTACCTTTTGTCCATCGAACAAAAAGTTCTGTCCATCCACAACAAAAAAACTGTCGCTATATTTTTCTTCAACAATAAAATCTTTTCCATCATCCGCAATTTTTTCTGGAACCACAAAATGAACGGTCTGGGAATCGGAGTCATAAAGATAAACGGAGCCGTCAATTTTTTTTGCCCGGATTGGAATGACCGGCACATTGTCGTGGGTTCTATATCCGACCTGGACTTTCACATACATTCCTGGTCTGAATCTTTCTCCCGGATTGTCCAGTGTACAAACCACTTCAAAATTTTTTGACTGCGGTGAAATGTATGGGGCAATATTTTGGATTGTGGCGGTTGTCTCCGCATCCTCGAACATATTTTTTTCAGCCGGACGAATGACGTTTATGGAAAGTTTTTCTTTTTCCAGAATAAACAAATCAAAATATTTTTCAGGTACCTTCAGTCTGACAACCTGGCTGGATAAATCGGCAAGGACCGCCACTGGCTGGCTTTGATTTCCAATGCTTCCCACCGCCATGTCCGCCACCAGCACAGTTCCGTCAACCGGGGCACGGACTTCGGTGTAATCGACCTGCAGTTTTGCTAAATCGTATTGAGCCTTGTATGCTTCGTATTGAGATTTTGCGTTCTCGTAATTCTGCTGAGTCGCTGCCTCGGCTCTGTATAAAAGTGCGACCCTGTTGTATGTGCTTCTGGCGGATGAATAGACTGCTTCGGCTTGCCTTAACTGTTGCTTGTAGGGTGCGTCATCAATTTTTGCCAGCAATGTATTTTTTGTGACAAACTCCCCGGCGTGTACCGGATATTCCAAAATCGTTCCCGATACAAAGGGGACTACAGGAATCATGTCACGGGCTTCCACATATCCGCTGATTACAATCGATTCGACCAGACTTTTACGCTGGGCCTTTTGAATCTGGACTACCGGGATTTTTTCTTCATTTTTCTGGGAAGATTTTTTCTTGGAAACTAAAAAAACAAGGATCAAAAATATCGCAATCAATAATAAAAAAAATAAGAACTTCTGAAATCTTCTTCCTGCCATGATATTTAAAAATAAAGTATCTGCGCATTGATTTCAATACTTTTTGTCATATAGCTTCCATATTTAGGTTTCTTCTAAAATATTGCTCTTTGGTAAGACTTTTCTTAAGATTTGTAGGATAGATTCGGGCAATCCTGGGACCTAAAACTATAATATATCAAGAGATACGTTTAAAATTATATTTACAGAATTCATAAATTTTGGTTTGCAAATATAGATATTTTGATTATAATATAGGTAGTTAATAAAGTTTAGTGGAAATGTATTGGATTTAGGAGCATGTTTATGAAAACCTCTAAACTTTTTTATTTTTTTCTGGCACTTGTACCTACTCTTTTTTTATCTTCTTGCAAGGTCAATATAACGGACTCCGGCGATTCCGGTGCGCCTCAGCTATATCTTTTGTCTTATCTTCCAAATGGAGCGCAAGGTGAAATTCTTGAGGACGAAATCTTTAGTGGCGAAAGTTTTACTGTAAAAGAAAATCCTTATGAGATTCCACAGGACAAAAAATTTGCCTACTGGAATTCACGCCGCGACGGACGGGGAACAAGCTACGCTGAAGGCGAGACCATAAAAATGCCACGGCATGATTTGTATCTTTTCGCCCATTGGATTGACTGCACTGAATTCAGCATTATCTATAAAAACTGTGACGACACGGACAACTCTGCCAATCCTGGTGAATTTAGTAAAACCGAAAATGTAAACCTTGTGCCGGCCGTCAAGACTGGATACATTTTTGGTGGCTGGTATTTGACCGATGATTTCTCTGGCGAAGACATTACCGGATGGGCTGCCGGTGACAAAAGAACTTCGGTTACCCTTTACGCCAAATGGACTCCGGAACTAAGGTCCGTAACTTACAAGGCTGGCAAAGGTTCAGGCAGCGATATAAATTTTGAAGTCGATTATGATTCCTCGTTGGAGTTGATGGATTCTTCCTTCACGGCTCCAAAGAACAAAAAATTCGTATCCTGGAACATCAATGGAAAAAAATATAAGCCAGGCGAAAGTTATGAACCGGTGCATGAGGATTTGATTATCACCGCGGAGTATGACTATTTTGTTTCCGGCGATGTTTCAAAATCAGCAATCGTTATAAACGGTAAATCTTTTGACAACACAGCGGAAGTATGCGTTGTTCCTCCGGTAAGCTCATACTTGATTGAAGGCTCTGACTCTATGTGGTCTCAGTACATTTGGGAAGGCGACCATAATGATTTCAAGGGTGCCTTTGTTAATGGAAGAAACGTTTCTCTTTCTCCATATTCGGTAAGCAAATTCATGGTAACTCGCGAACTCTTCAAGGCCGTCTTTGATAATCTTTGTAGATATGATTTGCAGACGACAGCGGATTCTGAAGATTCTGAACTTGTGGCGGCCGGTGGAATCAGCTGGTATGTCGCCATCGCTTTCTGCAACAAACTGACTCTCCTGAGCGGTGGAACGATAGAGGATCTGGTTTACTCCGTCGATGGTGTGGACTGGATGAACTTGACTTTGGCGGATGTGCCAACTACCAATAATACCGACTGGGACAACGCGGTGTGTGATATAAAGAAAGGCGGTTACAGAATCCTTACCGAAGCCGAATGGGAGTTTGCTGCAAGAGGCGGAAATAAAAACAGCAGAGAATTTAAATATGCATACCCAGGTTTTACTACAAGTAAAAAGTTGACCTACAGCAAGGAAGACGGGGATGCACTGGGATTAGAAAACGACGGCTATACGTTTGCCATGGCGTCAAAATCCAGCCTGAACAACTGGAGCCTTGCAACCGATGATGCCGTCGCCGGGTATGCCTGGCTGAATATCAATTCCTCTGACATTGTTCACCAGACCGGACTGTTGAAACCTAACACCCTGGGCATCTATGACATGGCCGGAAACCTTTGGGAATGGGTCTGGGACCGTTACGCGGAATCCCCAAGCGCAGAGGATGACCTTTATAAAAATGAAAACGGTGTAGTCGTAAATCCAATGGGAGCGACCACAGGTAATTACAGAATCCGTAAAGGCTGCAACTATCAGTCGGAATGGGGATTGGCAATAAAGGCCGCTTCAGGTTACAGAGGCGAACGAATGGAAGAGTACAAAAACGGTCCGAACTATGGATTGAGAATCGGTAGAAGCCTTGTTGAATAAAATCGAATCGGACTAGCCGGGAAGATTTATTTGAAGGCAGATAAAAAAAGGGAATCCCTATTTTATAGAGGTTCCCTTTTATTTTTTTTGATGCAATTATTTATGGGTGATTTCCGCTGCCTTGTTTTTTACAGCCTCGTACAGTTTTGCCCCATCGTCTTTGTTTTCAGAAATGAGTCTTACAAATACGGAGCCGGCCACAACAGCGTCAACTGAATTTCCCAGGGCCGCGGATTGTGTTCCGTTGGATATTCCAAATCCACCATAAATCTTCGATCCGCCCTCACCTACTTTTTTCAGGAAATCAATTGTTGCGTCATCAATTTTTGTGTCCGTTCCTGTGATACCGGTTCGCAGTGCTGCATAGATATACGGGAAACCTGCGTGGGCCATTTTTGAAAGACGTTCCGCGCTCATACTTGGAGCCGCCACAGGAATATTTATCATTCCATTTTCGTGACAGGCTTCGGTGAGTCCTTCGTCAAAATCAAATGGCAGGTCAGGGATAATCATTCCCTTTACGCCAACTGATGCAGCCCTTTTGCAAAATGCCTTCACACCTGGTGTATAAATCAGGCTTGCGTAGCTCATGATGTAGATAGGGGTCTCAGGGAATTCTTTGTGAAGTTTTTCAATCAGCTTCAATCCGTCCTCTGTTTTGTACTGACGCTGCAATACTTCTGTGCAGGCGCTCTGGATTGCTGGACCGTCCGCGCTTGGGTCGCTAAATGGCAACTGGATTTCCAAAATATCTGCACCACCGTCAACAAGAGCTTTTGCGGCAGTAAAACTAAGTTCATCTGTAGGATAGCCTGCAACAAGATGACTCATCAATTTTATTTTCTGATTCATAATTGTTCTCCCATAAAAAGTTGATTTGTGCCGATGAGGTACACACCCCGATGCTTGCGGCGAGTTTCACTCATTTCTACATCAATTTTGCATCGTGGATATCTTTTGATTCGTTAAGTCGTTCCAATTCGGAAATCAGGAACTGTCTCCACTCATCAGGACGGAAAACAGGACAGGTTATGAAAATATCTTTGTCACCGCGTCCCGACATGTTCACGATTATGGCTTTGTCTTTTGGTAAAGTAGGAGCCAGCTTGATTGCCTCTGCTCCAGCGTGGGCGCTTTCCATTGCAAAAAGGACGCCCTCATTTGTTGCAAAGAATTTAACAGCATCAAGGGCTTCCTTGTCCAATGCTGATGTGAATTCTACTCTACCTGAATGGCCAAGGGATGCCAACTGTGGACCGATTCCGCAGTAATCAAGTCCGGCACTGATTGACCTTGTTGGCAATGCCTGTCCATCTTCATCCAAAAGGAATCTTGATTTGTATCCCTGAAGGATTCCTTCGCGGCTTGCGTTTCCTGTCATGCGGCTGGCATTTTCTCCAACACCAGGTCCAATTCCTCCAGCCTCAACCGCAATCAGTCTTGGTGATTTTGCTTCGATGAACGGACTGAAAAATCCAATGGAATTTGATCCGCCACCGCAACAGGCGATCATTGCTTCCACATCAAGCTTTCTTTCTTCGGCCTGCTTTTTGACTTCCTTTCCGATGATGCTCTGGAACTCGCGGACAATATCCGGGAATGGTGCCGGTCCAAGAGCGGATCCAAGACAGTAGTGGGTTGAATCTGGATTTGCCGCCCAGTCGCGCATTGCTTCGTTGACAGCGTCTTTCAAGGTTCTGCTTCCGGAAGTAACGGCATGAACTTTTGCGCCGTACATTTCCATTGTCGATACATTTGGCTGCTGACGGCGGACATCGACTTCACCCATGTATACTGTGCAGTCAAGTCCAAGCTTTGCACATGCTGCGGCTGTTGCTACACCATGCTGACCTGCTCCTGTTTCTGCGATGATTCTTTTCTTTCCCATCCGTTTTGCCAGAAGACACTGCCCTATTGCGTTGTTGATTTTGTGGGCGCCAGTGTTTGCAAGTCCTTCCAGTTTTATATAAATCTGAGCTCCACCCAAAATTTTTGATGATGTCTCTGCGTACAGGAGAGGTGTTTCGCGTCCAATGTAGTCACGCTGAATTGTTTCAAGTTCTGCTACAAAAGAAGGATCCGACATGGCTTCCTTGAAAGCAATGTCCAGTTCATCAAGTGGACGGCGCAAAACTTCTGCAACATATTTTCCACCAAAATTATCAAAAAAACCGTTGTTTGAATATGTCATTTTATTCTCCATTCGATACTAAGTTACAGGCAATTAAAAAAAGTTTCAACTTTTTCCAAATCTTTTTTTCCTGGTGCCGATTCCAAACTGGAAACCAAATCGATTAACTCTGGTTCAAATTTCTGCGTTATGGATTTGACGTTTTCACAATTCAATCCGCCTGCAATCCAGAGTCTATATTTCGCATTGATTGTCGAAAGAAGCTGTTCATCAACCGTCTTGCCTGTTCCTCCAATTTTTGAAGGAGTCTGCGCGTCAACCAGGATGCGTGGCTCGCCAAGTTTATTCAGTTCCTCGTATTTTTCCAGATCCTGTTCGCTGGTCAGATTTACTGCGCAGTAGTGAGGAATCTTTGCAAGTTCAGGATTCTGGATAAACGCTTTTGCGGAGTCAAAGGTATGAACCTGCAGCAAATCCAAAACTCCTTCCTCCACAAGCTGTTTTGCATCCTGAGTTTCACTGCTGTCAAGGTCAACTATGACGCCCACAAAGGTTGGAAGCGTGGAAAAATTCTTTGCAATCTCATTCCGGATTTTCCGAATCTGATCGGCGGCAACATTTCTTGGAGATTTTTTCCACAATATGAATCCAAGAAAATCTGCACCGCATTTGGTTGCAAACATTGCGTCCTCCACATTTGTATTCCCGCAGATTTTGACGAATGTTTTTTTGTTTGATTTCTTTTCAGAATAATCGATCCAGAATTTTCCGTTTGCATTTTCCTCGGTCTGCTCAAAGGCAACCGTAAAATCTTTTGCCATCTTTGGATTCTTTGCGGCCGCCTCTCCCAGAAGGATCGCAGAAAATCCCATGCTGGAAGCGAAGGCGGCGGACTGAGGAGAAAGGATTCCACTTTCAAAAACGACTCTGGCATTGGAATCAATCTTTTTTATTTTGTTGAGCATCGATGCTGGAATCAGCCGGTCGATTGTAAAATCCTTCAGGTCGCGGGAGTTCACGCCGTAGACTATATTCCTGGTGCTTACCTTTGGAATCACGTAGGAAAGTTTTTCAAGGTCCTCATCCTTGCGTACTTCAATCAAGGCTGCCATGCCAAGCTCGTCCGTCTTTTTTACCATCGCAAGCATGGTTTCCTTATCAAGGATTCTTGCGATTATTAAAACCGCATCCGCACCTGCCCTGAATGAAACCTCGACTTCCTCTGCGTTCAGCAAAAAATCTTTTCTCAAAACCGCAGGTCCTTCTTTGCCAGAATTTTTTTCAAAGGCATCCACCGCGGAACAGACCTTCATCAAATCTTCAAGGGTGCCTTTAAAATAATTTTTTTCTGTAAGGCAACTGATGGCCCTGGCACCTGCAATTGAATAATCCATTGCAGTGGAATAGGAATCCAAATCCGGAGCAATATCTCCTTTGCTTGGGCTGGCCCTCTTTACTTCCAGTATGGCACCCTTTTTATGGATAAACGGATGGACCGGTCTGGTTCTTTTTTGAGGAACCGGGAATCCAAATTCGATTCCCAGCTCTTCAATATTTTTGATTCTTTCTTCGACGATTTTATCAAGAATATTTTTCATTTGCAGACCTTACAAGCTTTTGCTGGCGCTCTGGATTTCCTGAAGCTTTGCCAGGGTTTTTCCAGAATCGATTGCATCAATTGCCATCTTGTATGCTTCCAGCAAATTTGGTGCCTTTCCAGAAAGATATAGAACGGCTGCGGAATTTAATCCGACGGCTGCTTTGATTGTCTTGCGTCCATTTCCGTTTAGAACTTCCATTGCCAGTGCTGCATTTTCTGCACCGTTGCCGCCATTCAATTCATCTTCGCTGCATCCTTCGATTCCAAATCTTTCTGGCTTTATTACATAGCGGCTTTCGTTTCCGCGTTCATCAATCTGGTAAACATCGGTTGGAACGATTGGACTTATTTCATCGTAACCGTCCCTGCTGCATACTACCATTACGCGTTTGGCTCCAAGCAGTTTTGCGGCGCGGGCATAATCCACCAGAAGGTCTGGAGAATAAACACCCAGGACTTCATATTCTGCTCCGGCCGGATTCAGCAGAGGTCCAAGAATGTTCATGATTGTTTTGATTCCGAGAGCCTTTCTGACTGGTGCAGCATATCTCATGGCCGCGTGATATATTGGTGCCATTAGGAATCCGAAATCATGCTGGTCAACAAGCGTTGCAGTTTTTTCTGGAGAAGCCATGATGTTGATTTCAAGATTCTCAAAGAAATCAGCCGCACCGGATTTTGATGACACAGCTCTGTTTCCATGTTTCGCAACCGGCTGGCCACAACTTGCGACAACCAACGCTGACATTGATGAAATATTGAAGGAGCCTTTTCCGTCTCCACCGGTTCCAACAATTTCTGCCAAACCTTTTTTTGTGCATGGGAATTTTGTTTTGATTTTCAAAAGCGCCTTTGCGCATCCAACCATTTCAGAAACGGCAGGACCTTTTGCGGCCATTGCGACAAGGATTCCAGCCATCTGACGTTCGTCCATTGTTCCGTCCGCAATATTTTCCATAAAGTTTGCGGCCTGTTCTTCTGTTAGGCTTTCACCTCTGATAAGCTGATTCAGGTAATTATCTACCGGAAGTTTTTCTCTTCTATAAGTCAGGAATCCCTTAATCAAATTCTGGCAGTTTTCACTGGCAATGCTTTCAGGATGGAACTGGATGCCTTCAATAATCATTGTCTTGTGACGGATACCCATAATGTCACCGTCGTCGGCTCTTGCGGTTACTTCGAATTCTTCCGGCAAAGTTGATTCATCGATTACGAGGGAATGGTACCGTGTAAAATTTGCTGCGGTTCCAATTTTTC
This sequence comes from Treponema sp., assembly GCA_045643225.1. Taxonomy (GTDB): domain Bacteria; phylum Spirochaetota; class Spirochaetia; order Treponematales; family Treponemataceae; genus Treponema_D. Next base: position 15,838 of record JAZUKJ010000053.1, read on the forward strand.
TGAAAATACCTTTTCCATCCAGATTAATTTTTTCTACGATTCCATGCTTAATAAATTTTGCCTGAACAATCTTTGCGCCAAAAGCCTCCGCGATTGACTGATGTCCAAGGCAGACTCCAAGGATAGGAATTTTTCCGGCAAAATATTTTATTGCCTCTTTTGAGATTCCTGCTGAAGATGGATTTCCAGGTCCCGGTGAAACCACAAGATAATTTGGATTCATCTTTATGACCTCATCCAATTTATATTCATCATTTCTTATAACTTTAATTTCTTCTGTCGTGGCAGATTGAAATGCCTGGACAACGTTGAATGTAAAACTGTCGTAATTATCGATAAACAAAATCATTTTTTTCTCCTATATAAAAGTTAATTTCCGATATTGATTTATACTAAACCTTTGGATCCGTAAAAACTATTTTGTGAGCGTGTCGATTAAGGCACCAAGCTTCTCACAGGTTTCTGTAAACTCGCGCTCAGGATCGGAATCATAAACAATTCCGCCGCCTGCCTGAAGTGTGAAAACATCTCCCTGTTTCAATGTGGTTCTGATGGCGATACAGAAATCCAAATCACCATTGCACTGGATATATCCAACCGCGCCTGCATAGAAACGTCTCTTTGTTTTTTCCAGTCCGCTGAGGATTTGCATTGCGCTGATTTTTGGAGCACCGGAAACTGTTCCTGCCGGGAAGGATGCTCTAAGAACCTGGATTGGTTTTACATCGTCCCTAACGATCCCTTCCGTATTTGATACGATGTGGATGACATGAGAATAAAGTTCACATTCCATGAACTGTGGAACCGTTACGCTGCCCTCTTTGCTGACACGTCCCAGATCGTTTCTGGCAAGGTCAACAAGCATCAGGTGTTCGGCCCTTTCTTTTGGATTTGAAACCAGCTGCTGTTTTAAGACTTCATCCTCCGCTTCCGTTTTTCCACGGTGAATTGTTCCCGCGATTGGATGGATGCTGGCTTTTCCATTTCTTACGCGCACCAGACTTTCCGGAGATGCTCCTGTAAGCTGGAAATCATCAAAGTCAATGTAGAACATGTATGGGGATGGATTTACTTTTCGAAGTTTTCCGTAAACAGTCAGGGCGCTGGTCTTGCATTCAATCTGAACACGGCGGCTTGGTACAGCCTGGATTATGTCACCGGCCACGATATGTTTTTTGAGGGCAACAACTTTTTCAATGTATTCCTCTTTTGACTTTTCAATATCGGTGAGCATTTTATATTCGAAATGTGTTGGAGGTTCTTCCACGTATGAAAAATCCATGTCGTTAAGACGCTTGACAAGTTTTTCGACCGCGGCTTCCAAATCAATCTGATGTTCATTGTAGTTCAATCCAAAGATGTGCATCGTTTCAGTGAAATGGTCAAACACAATATAAATGTGTCCGGCAATAAAAATGCTTTCAGGAATTTTCAATTCATCTTTTTGCTCAAAGAATTTTATGTCGTCACATCTGGATGCAAATTCGTAGCTCAAATATCCAAGTCCGCTGGCAGGGATTGGAATCTCTTTTCCGGAAATTGATGCCGGATGCTGGTTCTGTTCCGCTACATACATGAGGGCATCAAGAATGTCTGCATCCTTTTTGCGGCCAATTGCGTCACGGCTGTCAACGGTTGATGTATCAAATGGAATGCGGTTGCCATCAATCAAAAAAGCAACGCCGTCCTCATCCTGGACGACCTTAAATGCTTCCTCGGTCAGCAGAATTGAATACCGTTCACGGCCTTTTGCAAAGCTGGCTGATTCAAGGATTGCCTTGGCTTCAATTTTTCTTGCCAGCGAATATGGAGTGTACCGCTCACTTGAAAAACATTTATATATTGCATCAGTTCTTTTTTCCATCTGTTCCTCCGTATGCATTTCTGTTATTTTATCGTTACTATATATAGTAACATACTACGTTTTAATGTATCTGTCAATAGAAACGATAAAAATTCCTAAAAATTTGTTTTTAGCCTCAAGGCCATCCATTTCTATTGAAACAAAAAAAGCCCCAGACCGTGATGCCTGGAGCCATAAAAGTTTTACGATTGAATAAATGTTCAGGGCATCCCCAAGACTTGCGGTTTCAGGAAATTCCGGTCAGTATTTTTCTTTTTTTAACAGATTTGTATCTCATCCATGCGGTGACCCCGCTGAAAACCCATACAACGCCGACCGACCACCAGATGCCCCACACTCCAATAAATGGAATGGTCGTCATGATGATAGGGACCGTGAATCTTCCTACGACTTCGACTATGCCATTCAGCAATGCAAAAAAAGCGTCCCCAAGACCGTTCAAAATTCCGCGGACCACATAGATTAATCCGAGGGCTATATAAAAAACGCTTGTGATTCGTAACGCCTTTGCTCCCATTGCTATGACCGGTTCCTCATTTACAAACAGGCCCGTTATTTGGCGGCCAAAGATTTGAATCAACGGAAGCATGATCAATGTAAAAATCAGCATCATCAGGAGGGTCTTGTGATAGCCCGTGACGACTCTGTCATTCTTTTTTGCACCATAGTTTTGGCCGCAGAAAGTTGACAGCGTTGCGCTCAAAGTCTGATATGGCTGATGGATTATCTGCTCAATGCGGCTTGTGGCAGTGAATGCGGCCACCGCGACTTCTCCAAATTTATTTACGACACTCTGCAGCGCCATGCAGGAGATTGCAATCAAAGAGAACTGCAATGACAAAGGCGTTCCAAGTTTCATGGTCTGGCCAAGAACTTCCTTGTTGATTTTCAGATCCTCTTTTTTGAATTTAAAGTACCTGTTGAATTTGAATGCATAGAACATACACAGGGCACTGGAAATGAACTGGGCAATGACCGTTGCAATCCCGGCTCCGTTTACTCCCATCTTAAAGACATAGACGAACAGCATATCAAGGCCGGCATTTAAAATACAGCTGAAGATTAAAAAATAGAGAGGGGTTTTGGAATCTCCCAGCGCCCTCATCATGGAAGAAAGATAATTGTACAGGGACGTAAAGAAAAGCCCCACGCACATTATCTGAAGATATGACAGCGCATCATCGAAAATTCCTTCCGGAGTTTTCATCAAGTGCAAAAGCGGTCTCAAAAATATTAACGATATTCCGCCAACAAGAATCGGCATTGCGATCATGATGTATCCGACATTTGGGATTTCGTTTTTCACTTTCGCGTCATCGCCTTTTCCAAAACTCTGCGCTACAATTATTCCACCGCCCGAAGCATAACCGTTGCACAATGCAAAGAATAAAAAGGTTATGGAGTTGGTCACACCTATGGCAGCCAGTGCGTCCGAGTTGATAAATTTTCCGACTATTACTGAATCAACAAAATTGTAAAGCTGTTGGAAAACGTTTCCAATCAGCAGGGGAACAGAAAATTTTAGAATCAGTTTTACTGGGCTCCCCTCTGTCATGTTCATTGTTAAATCTTTCATATTGGCTACCCCTGGTCCAAGCTTAATTCATTGCGTTAACCTTTTTTTGATGAGCCTTCATAATTGGATCCCAGTAATCATGATACTGCGTTTCATATTCCGTACCTTTTGCAGAGATTCCGATTTCAATAAACTGATTTACTGTCTCTTTTGTATCTATTTTTTCTTCAATATATTTCTGCAGAATATTTTTTCCGCCAATGATTGCATAGATCTGTTTATCTTTCAGGGTATAGTTAAGGTCTATGATATTTCCAAGCCCATTATTTACTTTGCCAGGGAAAATTCTGGAACCCCTGAATTCCCATGCATACAATTTTTCCGGATACGAGGTCATGGAAATATACATGGAATCTTCATCGACGAAGTCTAGTTGCGTTGTGCCAGGCACAAAAAGATATTGCTCCACTTCAGAACCCGCATCGGAGAAGGAAGCGCCGCGTGAAGAAAATGAATTTTTTCCCACCGCCTCAAATGAGGTAAAAATTTGTTTACGGTTGATATCATAAGGTTCCGCATATGTATACACGTTGTTGTTTTCAAAACATCCGAGATTTATTACAGCGTCCCCTCCGTTTTCAAAGGTAAGCAGCCAGTAGGAACTTTCCAGATACTGTTTGAATTCCTGTGCATTTTTAGGTTCCGCATATGCAGGAATTTCTTTAGAAAGATATCCACCGAACACCCATCCGTATTCCGGTTTGTCCCCTTTCCATTCGTAACGGGGAATCAAGATTTCGACCCAGGGTGCGGTGACATTGTTAATGGTTTCATCTTTTCCGACAGCCACAATCTTGACCGGCAGACGGTAAGAGATTCCGCAGAGCTTATTTGAATTCAGGTTCGGACTGTTCCTGACTTTCAATCCGTCTGTAGCATCCACATACATGGTATCAACAATTTTTCCGTTTTCAAAAAACCTTGAATTGCTATTCGTAATCTTTACATCAACAGAAGAATCAGCGTCCTCATCCAGTGACTCTTCATCATCGATTTTAAATTCATTTTCATAATTCTCGTCATCAATCAGATATCCACCATAGACCCATCCACCGTAGGGCTCAATGTCCGCATAACAGAGACCGTAATACCAGTAGTCCGATTTGTCTTCTATTATGTACAACTCCTTTGTTCTTTTTGAAATGACAATAGGAGTACCGTCGGCGAATTTTCCCATCACCTCGCCTATGATTGGTTCGCCTCTGTAATTTACATTCGAGCCGTCATCAGTCTTTACAATTTTTCCCAGAGGTTCGTCATAATAAAAATAAACATCCCCGTTGTCGGAAGTCTTTGTATATTCGCCGTAGTTTTTTGTCAGCTCCTCTTCAAATTGAAGGATGCGATTGATAAAGCTTTCACTGAAATTTAAATTCTCGCAACGGGAAACATGATTTTCATTTCCCCATACAAAGGAGGACGGACTGATGTGCTTTATAACCATGTCCTCTATCTGGGCGTTGATTATAATTTCGACAGTGTTCGGGGAAACGACCTTCCATTCGCCAAACACTGATTCACCTTTATCTATCAGTCCTGCCATAAAGGATCCATCTTTGCCAAAACAGTCATAGGCATCTGAATTGTCAATTATCCATTTGCTTGCTTCCGTCAGGTAACATTCCAGATCCGATTCTGACCAGGATACAAGTATCTGTTCCCCGGAGCCATCCTCTTCATCACCAGATTCCGTTTCGGTTGATGAAGAGTCTTCGCTCAGTTCCTCCGGTTGATTTTCGGGAGACTCTTTTTTATTGCATCCAGCAAAAAACAGTGAAGCGCCAATCAAAATCATGGCTCCAAATATAGTTTTAAATTTTTTCATATCCGCCTCGTCAAAAAAGAAAACTCCCAACTAAATATCAGGAGTCGTTTTTCGGTTGGAAGTTATTATATCAAATGCGGCCGCAGGTCAACAACTATATTCAATAGGAAAGATTACGGCAACAAGGCTCTTCCGGGATAATAATTTGTTAGCAGTAACAGTGTCCGCTTTCAGAAAGGGGAAATGGATTTGCGATTTTATACGATTCTATTTAAACAAAAAAAAGCTGGCAACCACCTGCTTTCCCGGGACGAACCCAGTATCATCGGCGCAGTGGAGCTTAACTTCCGTGTTCGGTATGGGAACGGGTGTGGCCTCCACGCCATGGTCACCAGCATTATTATCATGCTTATTGTCGTAGCTAACGGAACGGTTAATTACGATGAGGACATACTATTACATCCGAAAAAAAAATGCAATAGGTCATGACACAATTTTGCCATAATCTTACTCAGCCTTTTCCTTAAATATTTTTTTCCAGTAATAGAGTATCAAGAAAAGGGTAAGTATAAACGCCGCAACATCTGATACTGGACCGGCCCAAAGGACTCCTTCGACTCCAAGGAAAACAGGCATAAGCAATGTTACAGGGATTTGAAAAATTATCTGCTTTGAAAGAGACAGGATGGAGGACTGCACAGGATATCCCAGGGCCTGGAAAAATACTCCGGATGCAATGTTTATTCCGAACAAAGGAATCAGCATAAGGAATATCTTCATGCACTTTACGGCAAACTCGTTATACAAATCGCTTCCGGATCCGAATATGCTGATAATTGCCATTGGAGCAAACTGGGCGAACAGGAATCCGACAACTGCAATGGCGGTTGAAAGAATGACAATCAATCTGAAAGTCTTTTTCACTCTGTCATATTTTTTTGCGCCATAGTTGAAACCAAGAATAGGTTGCGCACCAGAACACAATCCCAGGACGATGCACAAAATTATGTTAAAGGTTTTCATGGTGATTCCAAGAGTCGTAATTGGAATGTCCGGGCCATATTTACTTTGCGAGCCATAGATTCCAAGGACATTGTTCCGGACTGTTATCGCGACAACCAACGCAACCTGGTTTATAAAACTTGATACACCAAGCTTTGCTGTTGGCCATAAATACGAAACAGATTTTTTCCACACATCCTTTGACAGGCTGACGGATTTCGTTTTTTTGCAGACATAGAAAATATTCATGATGGCATTTACAAACTGTCCAAGAATTGTTGCCAGGGCCGCACCGTTGACTCCCCATTTGCACATGAAAATAAAAATCGGATCAAGGACAAGATTGATTACGCATCCCGTCAGCAGACCAATCATATTAAACTTTGGACTTCCATCAGCTCTTATGACGCTTGCCCCACCTGCACACACCGCACAGAATGGAATACCGATTGCTATTATTCTTCCATAATCCATCGCGTATGGAAGGATTCCTTCAGATGCACCAAAGACGACGCACAAGGGTCTCATAAAAACCAGATAGATGACGGCAATAATAATTCCGCTTCCAGCAAAGCCCAGGATTCCGGCCGCGGCACCACAGTTTGCTTTTTCCTTTTCACCCTGCCCCAGCTTAAGGCTCATAAAACTTGCGGCACCGTCGCCGAAAAGCATTGCGAAGGCCATGGCAAAAGTTGTCATTGGGAAGATTACGGTTGTCGCACCATTTCCAAGATATCCTACTCCGTGGCCAATAAATATCTGGTCAATAATATTGTAGAGAGCGTTAACGACCATGGAAACAATTCCGGGAATCGCGAACCTGCTTAACAGCTTTCCAATCTTTTCAGTTCCTAAAATGTTTTCTTTAACCAATTCCTTTTCCATTTGATTTTCCTCAACTAAACGTGGAAGACTATGATAATGAAGTTAAAAAAATTTGTAAATCCGGGGACAAAAAGTTACCAGGCCTGTTTTTTATGGGTAACAGGATGAAGAAAGATTTCAAATCTTGTGCCGTATGCCTGTTCCAAAAAATTTTCATCCATCATTTTTTCCGGCTCGCCACAAATGATTCCGCTTCTATCTTTTTTCATCAACGCAATCTGGTCTGCATACTGCGAAGCGATGTTGATGTCATGAATGGAGATGCAAACCGTCTTTCCATCCCGGCAAAGTTTTTTTAGAAGATTCATCAGCTTGTTCGTGTAGGAAATATCCACAGACGAAAGGGGCTCGTCCAGGAAAATGTAGTCCGTTTCCTGCGCAAGACTTCTTGCAATCCTGACTTTCTGGAATTCTCCACCGGATAAAGTTGAGACCGGCCTGTCCTTTAAGTCAAGAATCGAAAGTTCCTCCATGATCTTTTCCACAAGCCGTTCGTCACTTTTGGAATAATCCTCGAACCATTTTTTATGAACGAACCTGCCTTCCTCGACAATCTCTTTTGCAGTCAAATTCCAGACAGAAGTTTCCTCCTGCACCAGATATGAAATATCCTTTGCGTTAAGTTTTTCCTTCCGTCCTAAAACTTTCTGACCATTGAGCAGCACCTGGCCGGAAATAGTGAGGGCAGGATTTTTTATTCCTGACATCAGTGAAAGCAAAGTTGATTTGCCGCTACCGTTTAATCCGCAGAGGGCCGTAAGGGTTTCCTTTTTTAATTCCAGGGAAACATTTTGGAATACAATCTTCCTGTCATATGCGGCGCAAAGGTTTTCAATTTTGAACATAAGTTTCCTTCCTTAAAATTGAAATAAAAAAAGGAACCCCGACCAGTGAAGTTATGATTCCTATTGGAATCTCCGATGGAGCGGCGACGGTTCTTGCAAGCAAATCGGATACCAGAATCAAAAGGGAACCTGCCAGCATGCTTTGGGGAATCAAAAACTTGTGCCGGCTCCCGAACAGACTTCTCATAAGGTGTGGCGCAATCAATCCGACGAAAGAAATTATTCCACCGGAGCAGACGGCGCAGGAAGTCGCAAGGCTACCGGAAAATAGTATGAAAATTTTTGTCTTCTTTATGTCCAACCCCAAAGTCTGGGCAGTCCTTTCTCCCCCACCCAAAATATCCAGTGCCGGTGCGCTGGCAAGCAGAAGAATAATCGAGGCGACGGAAGGAATCAAAAAGAAAAAAAATTCGTCCCAGCCCTTACCGTTAAAGCTGCCCATAGTCCAGGAATAAACCCGGTACAAATCTTTTTCCCTCAACAGAATCAGCAGGGAACAGATTGCGGAAAAAAAAGTTCCAATGGCGGTTCCGGATAGCAGCATGGAAACGGAGGAACCTTTCTTGAAAATCAGCGTAAGAGCAAAAACCAGTATCCCGGAAAGCAGTCCACCAATGAAAGCAAAAAAGACAATCGGGGAAAGAAATCTGAATGAAAAAGAAGCGACAGGAAAAAATCCACCGACGATTGCTCCAAAGGTTGCTCCGGATGATATCCCCAATATTCCCGAATCCGCCAACGGGTTACGGAAAAATCCCTGGAACACGGCACCGCTTCCACCCAGCAAAAATCCACAGAAGATGCAAAGCAATACCCGTGGCAAACGCAGTTCCAGAATGATTATCCTTTCAAAACTGTCCGCACCGCTTTTGAAAAAATCAGCAGGACTTATTTTTTCTGAGCCCAGGAACAATGCAGCAAGGGATGCAAAAATCAAAAGGACACCCATGACTGCAATCCCCAAGACAGATTTAGAATTATTTTTCATAAAAGATTTTATTCAGCTCCACCAGGGCATCAAAGATTCGTGGTCCCGGCCGTGTGAAAATATCTGCATCAAAAATCACGATGCGGTCATTTTTGACGGCATCAATTTTGTCCCAGCCGTGACGTTTTTTTATTACATCGGGACTGGAATACATGTCCCCCGGCAGAAGAATAAATTTCGGATTCGAGGCCAGGACCGTTTCCTCACTGACCACCGGATAGGACTGGGCCACATCAGAAAAAATATTGATTCCTCCGCTTGCCGATATTACATCGTTTATAAAGGATTTGTTTCCTACGCTCATCAACGGGGAACTGTAGATTTCCCAAAAAACGGTGGGCCGGTTTCCAGAAGAAACTGTTACTTTTTTGACGTCCTCCAGAACCCTGGCGAACTTTTTTTCAAGGGAATCCCCCTCCGCTCTGTGGCCTGTCAGATACGCCAGGTTCTTGATTTCGGCAATCACGTCATTAATCGACTTGGCATCGGAAACATAATACGGTATGCGGAATTTTTTTAACGAAGGAATCAAAAAATCATGCATCCCGCTGTAGATTATAATCAGGTCCGGCCTGTAGGAAACAATTTTTTCAATATTCAGGGTCTTTGCATCGAATCCGCCAATTTTTGGAAGGGATTTCGCTTTTTCCGGATAATTCGAAACATCGCTGACGGCCGCTATCTGATTTTCCGCTCCAACCTCAAAAAGGATTTCAGTTGCGGCGGGTCCCAGAGAAATTATTCGCTGAGGCTTCTGCCTGATGGTAACAGTTTGTCCCGAACCATCCTTGACGGAAACAGGAAAATCTTTTGCCACCGCCACACCGCAAAGGAATGCGGCAAGAATTATTAGCATACCATGTTTAAAAATGTTTCTATTCATGCTATCATTATACCGTTAATTTTATTCAAGGTGAATATATGAAAATTAGTGAAATATTGAAAAAAGATGAACCGAGCCTTTCTTTTGAAGTCTTCCCTCCAAAAACGACCACAGCCTTTGAGTCAGTCCAGAAGGCCATCGATGAAATAGCAGAAACCAGTCCATCCTTCATGAGCGTAACCTATGGAGCCGGCGGCGGAACAAGTGAATATACGGTCTCCATTGCGGAAGGAATCCAGAAAAAAAATGTCACAGCCCTGGCGCACCTTTCCTGCATCACATCAACAAAGGACCTGGTCCAGAGTCAGTTAAAAAAATTAAGGGATGCCGGAATCGAAAACATCCTGGCCCTCCGCGGAGATATTCCGGCGGGAATGTCAATGGACCATCTGGACTACCATTACGCAAACGAACTTGCCGAAGATATAAAACAGTTTGGCGGATTCTGCGTTGGAGGAGCCTGCTATCCTGAAGGCCATCCTGATTCTCCAAACCAGAAGGAAGACATTGAGAATCTCAAAAAGAAAATCGATGCCGGCTGTGAATTCCTTACAACCCAGATGTTCTTTGACAACAACATTCTGTACAACTATCTCTACAAGCTCCGTTCCGCCGGAATCAAACTTCCAATCCTGCCAGGAATTATGCCGGTCACAAACGGAAAGCAGATTGAACGTATCCTGAAACTGTCCGGCTCCTGTCTGCCACCACGTTTCAAATTCATTGCAGACAGATTTGGCGACGACAAGGATGCCATGACCCAGGCCGGAATTGCTTACGCCACGGACCAGATTATTGACCTGTTTGCCAACGGAGTGAACCATGTCCACGTGTACTCAATGAACAAGCCGGAAGTCGCAAAAAAAATTCTTGAGAATCTTTCGCACATAGTTAAATAACCATGACCTATTCATCTGTTTTTGTTGACCGAATTTCCCCTGCCCTCCTGGAACCCGACATGGAAGAAGTTTTCCGTTACATGGGCTACAGGCTTGGGGACAGAAAAAATCCTGATCCGGCGGTGGGGAAAGTTGCGGAGGAAGTGGTTGAACAGTTCCAAAAAATCATTATGCCCCAGGCGGTATATGTCTGTTATCCACTGCAGATTTGCGAAGAGACGCTAATGTTCAACGAAAACAGAATAGAAAGCAAGCAGCTTTCAAAATTTCTGACGGGGTGTACATCCATTTTTCTATTTGCCGCGACGCTGGGGCCAAAGATTGACAAAGAGATTCAGCGGGCGCAACGGATAGAACCCTCCAGGGCAGTGGTAATGCAGGCCACCGGAGCAATGTTCATTGAGGAATACTGCGACAACCTCTGCAAAAGGTTCAGTCAGATGGCGGAAATGGAAAACTGCTCCGCCCGTCCTCGCTTCAGTCCCGGATTTGGCGACGTTCCATTGGAAACCCAGAAACTGTTTTTCCGTTTGCTGGATTGCAAAAGGATTGGACTTACCTTAATGGACACCCTTATCATGGCACCAGAAAAATCTGTTACGGCTTTTGTAGGAATAAAACCCAATACCCCTCAAAAGATTGGCCGATAAAAATCCAAACAATTCCAGGGCGTTTCTAAAGATTGCAACTTTTAGAGGTTCCCTTCATAAAACCGGAGAATATATTTATACGGGAGACCAAAATGCGTGATATAAAAAAATATTTAGGAAAACAGGTTCTATTCTGCGACGGAGGAACCGGCTCTGTTTTGCAGGGAATGGGACTTCAACCGGGAGAGCTTCCTGAGAACTGGAACATCGACCACAGCGAAAATATTGTTGAACTAAACTACTCGTATTTCAAGAGCGGCTCCAACATAGTAAACACAAACACCTTCGGAGCCTTTGCCACAAAATTTTCAGGAATCCAGTCCTACACCCTGCAGCAGATTATTGAGGCGGCCGTAAAAAATGCAAACGATGCAAGAGATAAAATAGAGAAAGAAAACAGCGAGCCACATTTCATTGCCTTTGACATAGGTTCCTGCGGAAAACTGCTAAAACCTCTTGGGGACCTTTCCTTTGATGACGCCGTCCTCCTGTTCAAAAAATCCTTTGACATTGCACTGAAGCAGGACATCGACCTGATTCTTATTGAGACAATGAACGACGTCTACGAAGCCAAGGCCGCCGTGATTGCCGCAAAGGAATCCATGGAAGAATGCGGAATCCAGTTGCCGATTTTTGTTACAACGGTTTACGACCAGGACGCAAAATCCCTGACAGGCTCCTCCCCGGAAGTGATGGTCCCCGTACTCGAAGGACTTGGAGTAACCGCCCTTGGAATGAACTGCAGCCTTGGACCGGAGCAGATGAAACACATAGTGCCACGTCTGACGGCGGCCGCATCTGTACCTGTCATCATAAATCCGAACGCGGGTCTGCCACGAAGCGAAAACGGACAAACAGTCTACGATGTTTCGGCCCAGGAATTTGCTGAAATTGTAAGCTCCTTTTGCAAAGAAGGTGCGCTGATTGTCGGAGGCTGCTGCGGAACAACCCCTGAACATATAAGACTGCTGGTAGAAAAGGTCCGGGACATGGAAAAATCAGGACAAACTGTTACCAAATATCCGGAAGATAAAAACATATCCGCCATAACCTCCTGTTCCCGCGTAGTGGAATTCGGAAAGGCCCCTGTATTGATTGGCGAAAGAATAAACCCCACCGGCAAAAAAAAGTTCAAGGAAGCCCTGCGCCAGAACGATATCCCTTACATCCTTAACGAAGGAATCACACAGGAAGAAAAGGGCGCCCAGGTTCTGGATGTAAATGTAGGACTCCCGGAAATTGATGAAGTGGCCATGATGGAAAATGTCGTAAAAGAACTTCAGGCCGTAACAGAACTTCCACTCCAGCTGGACACCTCGGACCCTGTGGCAATGGAAAAGGCCCTCAGGATTTACAACGGAAAACCTTTGATAAACTCTGTAAACGGAAAGCAGGAAATAATGGATTCCGTATTCCCGCTGGTAAAAAAATATGGCGGAATCGTCGTGGCCCTTACATTGGATGAAGGCGGAATCCCTGAAACCGCGGAAGGCCGCATAGCAATTGTAGAAAAGATTTACAAACGCGCCGCCGAATACGGGATTGCACAAAAGAATATAATCATAGACCCTCTGGCCATGGCCATATCATCAGATGACAAGGCGGCCCTGGCCACACTGGAAACCGTAAAATATGTTAAGTCCGTAAAAAAAGGAAACACAATCCTTGGAGTATCAAACATTTCCTTTGGACTACCCTTGCGCGAAATAGTGACCTCCACGTTCTTCACGATGGCAATGCAAAACGGATTGAGCGCCGCAATCATGAATCCAAACTCGATGGAAATGATGAAAGCCTGGACCTGCTTCTGCACACTCTCCGGATATGACCAGCAGTGCCTTAACTACATTTCCTTTGCGGAAAAATATACCCAGTTCCAGGCACAAAACGTACCACAGCAGAACCCGGCGGCACCAAAAGCTCAGGAACAAAAACCGGAAGGCACAGACGAATCACCATTAAAAACGGCCATCATAAAGGGATTAAAAGATGTAAGCAAAAAAGAAGCCACCCGTCTACTTGAGACCCTGGATTCAATGACACTCATCAACGGACACATAATCCCGGCACTTGATACAGTGGGAAAAGGATTCGAAGAAAAAAAAGTATACCTGCCGCAACTACTCATGAGCGCCGAAGCCGCAAAATATGCCTTCGATGTAATCAAAGAAAAACTGGACCAGAGCGGAAAAAAAGAAGAACCAAAAGGCGCGGTGGTAGTCGCAACAGTCAAAGGCGATATCCATGACATCGGAAAAAACATCGTAAAAGTCCTGCTGGAAAACTACAGCTTCCAGGTAATCGATTTAGGAAAAGACGTCCCTCCGGAAACAATAGTCGAAGAAGTCCTCTCAAAAAACATACAGCTGGTAGGACTAAGCGCACTCATGACAACAACAGTACCGGCCATGGCTGAAACAATAAAACAACTAAGAGAAAAAGCCCCCTGGTGCAAAGTCTGCGTAGGAGGAGCAGTCCTGACCCAAGAATACGCCGACATGATAGGCGCCGACTACTACGGAAAAGACGCAATGGAAACAGTAAAATACGCCCAAAAAGTATTCTGCCAATAAATGCCAAAGCCGAAGCCTTTCAAACCAGAAAGCGTAGCGCCCACCCTCCAGTGAGCAACAGTCCCAAAGGAAAGGCCTTTGAAACCGGAAAGCGTAGCCTCCACCCTCCAGTGAGCAATAGTTCCAAAGGCAAAGCCTTTGCCTATAAAAAACGCGTAGCGGCTGGACTGCTGAACAGAAACCAGACCCAAAGGCAAAGCCTTTGAAAAAGAAAGGCGTAGACCAACGCCCCCAGTAAGCAACAGTTCCAAAGGTGAAACCTTTGTCTATAAAAAACGCGTAGCGGCTAGACATCCGAACAGAAACCAGACCCAAAGGCAGAGCCTTTGAAAAAGAAAAGCGTAGCGTCCACCACACAGTGAGCAAAAGTTCCAAAGGCGAAGCCTTTGTCTATAAACAAAGCGTAGCGGCAGGACATCCGAACAAAAAAGGTCCGCAAAAAAAAACACACATGCTCCTGCCGAAAATTCAAAGGGGTACATAGGGGCGAACCCCTATGCAGTGCCGCGGAAGGTGGGAGGTCAAGGAGGGAGGAGGGAGCTCGCTTCTGAGTAGGGCACCCGCCTCCCCCCTTGCTGCCCCATGTCCGAACATGAAAAGTACCTTGAAGGCGCAGCCTTCAAAAAAAGAAA
>JAZUKJ010000054.1:0-1995 GCA_045643225.1 Treponema sp.
AATAAAAAACGCCAGCACCCGTTGGACGTTGTCCATAAAGGACTGGGCACTGGCGGTTAACCAATTTGCGATTCTTTTTGACGGGCGTGTTCCCGTTTTTAATTAAACCTTGCCATTTACACAGAATTTATGACAGGGTCGGTTATAAATTTATCTCTCTCATCAATTAGAAAATTTTAGGTCTTTGATTGTTAAAAAAATCCTTCTGAAATTCAAATGTTGTTTTCGAAAGATTGAACACTGCAATTTTATGCTAAATGAAACGGTGGGACACGCAATCATAGACTTTGCGACTGTGATTCAAATTATAATAGCATCCTTTGTTCCTTGATTTTACTGGATGATGTGTGGCCTGTCATGAGCAATCTTGTGCCTAGACTGTCTGTTGATGAAACAATGAAGTTGCTGTAACATGTTTTAAGAGTGTTTAGCTAAAATGTTTTGAGACGGGGATGTTAGAGTGTTTCATTTTGGATTTTCTTACATTGGTTTGATTTGGCTTTTTATGTTGATGATTCCGAATCTGGTTTGGACAAAAAACAAGCCAGCAGGTTATGAAGGATATGTGGAAAAAGAAAACAAAGTGCTGCTTGTGTTTGAAAAAATCGGGCAGGTGCTGGTAACGGTTTTCGCATTGATTTTCAGTGATTTCAATATTAATCCAAAAAGTCGTTCCACATCCTCGCTGATAATTCTTGGCATCTCTTTTCTTTTGATGGTCTGTTACGAACTTTATTGGATCAGATATTTTAAAAGCGAAAAAACGATGAAGGATTTTTATTCATCTTTTTTGGGGATCCCTGTTGCCGGTGCCACATATCCGGTGCTGGCATTTTTTGTTTTGGGTTTGTATGGCTCCAATTCATTTCTTTTGATTGCGGTGACAATTTTGGGAATCGGTCACATCGGAATACACCTTGGACATAGAAATGAAATCATCAATGAAAACAAGAATAATAAAAAAACAAAGCTTCCTGGCAAAATCATAAAGTGGATTGGAATTGTCGTTGGAAGTTTGCTGGTTATTTTTTGCGTCGCCTATTTTGGAATCAAAAATGTCAAATTTATCAAAGCATTTTCTGGAGCAAAAAATCCTGTTTACGAGGATTGCTATGTGGATTTGAATGGTCAGGAACAGTTCATTAGGGTGATGGGAAAAGATGTTGATAATCCTGTTGTTATCCTTTTGCATGGTGGACCTGCCAGCCCTGACGGAATGATGGATTATTCTTTCATGGATTATCTGCTTGATGATTATACATATATCACTTGGGACCAGAGAGGATGTGGAAGAACTTTTTATCGGAATAAAAAAATTGATTCTGAAAACAAGACCGCAACTGCCCCCCAGCTTCTTTGTGATATTGATGCGCTTGTTGATTATGGGCGCAATCGTTTTGGAAAAAATAAAATTACAATCCTTGGTCATTCCTGGGGAACTCTTTTGGCCGTCAGATATTCAAAAGCCCATCCTGAAAAAATTGAAAAGACCATTTGCATCGGTCAGGTAACAAGTTTTACTGTTGGAGAAAAAGAGGCTTACGAACACGCAAAATCTTGCGCAATAAAATCAGGGGATGACACAAGTTCAATGGACAAAGCCTTTGAGGATTTTAAAAGCGGACCAAATCTTTTCACCATGTTTGCCTTGAGAAATCTCATGAAACCATATAATCAGCCTGAAGTAGCGGAGTCAGCATTTTTGAAGGGAGCATTTTCTCCGTATCTTGGAATCGATGACATGAGGTGGATGTTTGTTGATGCAGCCTCGATTGAAAAATTGTATAAGCATGAAAAGTCCTTGGTTGATTTTATTTTCACTCCCGAACAGTTCACTGACATTTGGCAATACGGAACAGATTTTGAAGTTCCAATTTATTTTATCAGCGGAGAAATGGATTACACTTGCTCAAGACCTTTGACGGAAAAATATTGCGCTGATGTGACTGCTCCTGACAAAGCTTTTTTTGAAATCAAGGGCTGCGGTCATACTCC